>NZ_JBEYSX010000003.1:0-517608 GCF_040642815.1 Nocardia sp. NPDC047648
TAGGACTTACGCGTCCCATCATCAGCCATCACCGTCACATAATCGGCCGAAACCTCCTCGACCACACCGGGCTTCTCGTTCACCACCACGTCACCCGCGTCCACGGCCGCGCGCAGCTCCATGCCGGTACCCACGATCGGGGCCTCGGAACGGATCAGCGGAACCGCCTGACGCTGCATGTTCGCACCCATCAGGGCACGGTTGGCGTCGTCGTGCTCGAGGAACGGGATCATCGCCGTCGCGACCGACACCATCTGACGCGGCGACACGTCCATGTAGTCGACCTCGGTGGCGGCGACGAGCTCGTTCTCCTCGTTGCCACGCCGGCACAGCACGCGGTCCTCGAGGAAGCGGCCTTCGGCGTCGACCGGCGAGTTGGCCTGCGCGCGAACGTGCCGGTCCTCCTCGTCCGCGGTCAGGTAACGAACCTCGTCGGTCACCCGGCCGTCCACGACCTTGCGGTACGGCGTCTCGATGAAGCCGAACGGATTCACCCGCGCGTACACCGACAACGAGCCGATCAGGCCGATGTTCGGGCCTTCCGGGGTCTCGATCGGGCACATGCGGCCGTAGTGCGACGGGTGGACGTCACGGACTTCCAGGCCGGCGCGCTCACGGGACAGACCACCGGGGCCCAGCGCCGAGAGGCGGCGCTTGTGGGTCAGGCCCGACAGCGGGTTGTTCTGGTCCATGAACTGCGACAGCTGGGAGGTTCCGAAGAACTCCTTGATCGCGGCGACGACCGGACGGATGTTGATCAGGGTCTGCGGCGTGATCGCCTCGACGTCCTGAGTGGTCATCCGCTCACGGACCACACGCTCCATGCGGGAGAGACCGACCCGGATCTGGTTCTGGATCAGCTCGCCGACGGTGCGCAGGCGACGGTTGCCGAAGTGGTCGATGTCGTCCACTTCCACCGGAACCTCGGCGCCACCGGGGGCGGTCATGGTCTTGTCGCCCGAGTGCAGGCGGACCAGGTACTCGATGGTGTTGACGATGTCTTCCTTCGTCAGCACCGAACCGACGACCTGCTCGCCCACGTGGATGCCGAGCTTCTTGTTGATCTTGTAGCGACCGACGCGCGCCAGGTCGTAGCGCTTCTCCTTGAAGAACAGGTTCTCCAGCAGGGTCTGCGCGGACTCCTTGGTCGGCGGCTCACCCGGACGCAGCTTGCGGTAGATGTCCAGCAGCGCCTCGTCCTGACCGGCGGTGTTGTCCTTCTCCAGGGTCGACATCATGATCTCGGAGAAGCCGAAGCGCTCGACGATCTCCTCGGTGGTCCAGCCCAGCGCCTTCAGCAGCACGGTGACCGGCTGGCGGCGCTTGCGGTCGATGCGCACACCCACGGTGTCGCGCTTGTCCACGTCGAACTCCAGCCACGCACCGCGCGACGGGATCACCCGCACACTGTGCAGGTCCTTCTCCGTGCCCTTGTCGACACTGTGGTCGAAGTAGACACCCGGCGAACGCACCAGCTGCGACACCACGACACGCTCGGTGCCGTTGATGATGAACGTGCCCTTGTCGGTCATCATCGGGAAATCACCCATGAAGACCGTCTGGCTCTTGATCTCACCGGTGTTGTTGTTGATGAACTCCGCCGTCACGAACAGCGGAGCCGCATACGTCATGTCCTTGTCTTTGCACTCATCGATCGAGGCCTTGACCTCTTCGAAGCGCGGGTCGGAGAACGACAGCGACATGGAGCCGGAGAAGTCCTCGATCGGCGAGAGTTCCTCGAGCACCTCCTCGAGGCCACCGACTAGGCCGACGTCGCCGCGAGCGGCCGCGCGTTCGCGCCAATCCGGCGAACCGATCAACCAGGCGAACGATTCCGTTTGTAGATCGAGAAGTCCGGGCACCTCCAAGGGTTCACGGATCTTCGCGAAAGACACCCGCAACGGGGCTCCGGGGATTCCGGCAACTGCCTTGGTCTGGGTGGAGACTGCCAAGATGCGTCCTTCCAGCACCTCACGCGCGTCGCGTGGTGGTCCGCGACCGTCGCTTGTCTGCTACGAATTCCGCTGGTTACTACCCGAACGAAACTCGAAACAGGCACCAACGGAAGTAACACCGGAAGGGTGAACTCACGAGTGCGATTCGAGGTATGGACAGGAGGCAGCCAGCGCAACGTCCAAACCTACACCCAAGTACACGGGGGTGTCAAAGTACCACCCGTGTGATCGTCCGCATGGCTGGCGCGCCGGGCCGAATTCGCTGGCTGCGTCGTGAGCCGCGGTGCGCTGGAAGCCACTGTGACAGCTGCCGCTGTTGTGAATAGCGTGACGGTTCGGGCGAAACTCGTCAAGTGGCAGGCCCGGTCCGGGCGCCGTCGAGATCGCCTGCCGCGCTGCGTCATCCCGGCCGCCGCGGTAGCCGTTACTGGTCGACGATGTCGCTGGCCAGCCAGCGTCCATCCACCTTCTGCATGTGCAGGACCACGGGTCCGGCGACGCTCTGCTGCGCCACGCCATCCTTGGTGGCACTCACCACCAAGTTGACGATCAGCTCCGCGCGATCATCCGTGAGCAATGTCACAGCAATCGGGTCGGCTTTCGCGTCGGCACTGGTCTGCGCCTGTTTGACGGCCGAGATGGTGGTGTCGGCGTACTTGTCCAGATCGGCGAGCATCTTTCCGGTGAGCACCTGCTTCGCGGTGTCCCGGTACCCGTCGATGTTCTTCACGTCGTAGGCGTAGACGGTCCGCAGCGCGTTATCGGCGGCGGCCCGCACCTCCTGGGTGGCCCCGTTGTCCACATACGCCTGATTCGACGTGTTCACCCCGGGCTGTTGCGCGGCGAGCCATGCGAAACCGCCCAGCAGAACCGCGGCGATCAGCATGGCCGCGCTGACGCCCCAGCGCGCACGCCCGGCAGGCCGCCGCTGACGGCCTTTCCCACGCGACGCGATCGTGCGCCACCACGACGAACCGGGCGCGGCCACAGACCGCTGTTCGGCGCGGGGGGTGTCCTGTCCCGCAGTGGTGCGGGAAACTCCCGCCACGCGCGGTTTGCGGGCCGCTGCGGGCCGCGCGGACGCGGCGCGCGCCGTTTCGGTGGTGGGCCTGCGCTTGGAGGTGACCCGGTTGACCGGTCGGCGAGACGTCATGGGTGTCCTCCTACGATCCCGGCTTCGGCGCGGCGGGCGGCTGCTCGCCCGCCGGTGCGGACGTCTGCGCGGCGGGGCCGCCGCTCAGCAACACCGGCTGGCTGAGCGAGGAGATCTGCTCGGCCTTCCAGACGTCGCCGTCCTTGGCCACGTCGACGGTCCAGGTGTAGCGGTAGTCGGCGGCGGGCTTGTCCTTGCCGTTCTCGGTGACCTGCAGCACGACCAGCGCCGATGCCTTGTCCTCCTCGCTGTTGAGCGAGGTGAGCGCGGCGCCGAGCACCTTCGAGTTCATCGCGACCCCGCTCTGCTGGGCCAGCTTCTCCGCCTGGTCCTTGTTCTTCGTGGCCGAGTCGAGCAGCGCGCCGGTCATCGAGGACCTGGCCAGCGCCAGCGAGCCGGGCACGTCGTCCAGGTTCATCGAGGTCATGTTGATCGCGGCTTGGCGGGCGGCGTCCAGCGCGGTGTCGCGGGCGTCCGCGCGCGGGCCGTCGGTGAGTGCGGCCCGCACCCAGCCCGCGCCGAACCACGCGGCGCCGGCCAACGCGATCACAAGCAGCACGGCGGAGCAGACCAAGGCCACCCGGCCGAGCACGGACGCGCCGACCACGTGCTCGGACGCGCCGCCGGTCTGCTCGGCAGGCTTCCGATCGCTCGCGTCCGGCTTCGCGGAGGAACTCGCCTCCGGCTTCGCGGAGGGGGCGGACGTGTCCGCCGCTGTCGTCGCGGTGTCCGGCGTGTCTTGCGACGCCGAATCGGACCGCTTGGTCGGATCGGCGGTCACGACATCGCCTCGCCGTCGGTCGGCTCGGTCGCGCCCCAGGGCCGGGTGGCCGTGGTTCGCTCGCTGCAGTCACTCACGCGAGACACCCTAACGTCATTGCTCCTGGTCACCGCTTCGGCGTGACCCCCAGCAGGGTCGACAGCTGCACGGCGGCCGGAGTCAGGTTCAGCTTTTCCGGATCGGTTTTGGGGTTGGAATCCCAGGGCTGGACGATGGCCGGATCGGCGTATTCGGCTCGCGCGCCACCCCGGACGGCGGTCGGATTGCCGAACGGCACAAGACATTTGGCGTCTTTGTTGAAGGGGAACTCGTCGCGCGTGTCGTCGAAGTCCGGGTTCTGCGCCTTCATCTGTTCGAGAATCCGATACGTGCCCTCGTAGCCCACGGTACAGGTGGGTGGGTTGTTCACCTCGAGCACCAGGCCGAAGTGGCTGGTCCCGTCGCCGGGCGCGGTGGAAGAGCCGCCGATCGACAGCTGCGGGAGCATCTGCAGCAACGGCTTGATCGCGTAGAACTTCGGCGAGATCGCCTGCAGCAGCAGCCGCAGGTTGGCCAGGTCCTGGGTGAGCGAGCCACCGCTCTCGTCGATCAATGCGCCGAGTTGCTCACCCGCGTCCGTTCCGGTGCCGATGAGCCTGCGCACGTCGGGGTCGCTGGAGCGCAGCTGGGCGGTGAGCTTGTCCAGGCCGTCGCTGAACTCGCGGATCTGCGAGGACTGCTCGGCCTGTGTGCCGAGGGCGATGCGGCCGTCGCGGACCAGCTGAACGGTCTGCGGCAGCGTCGCGTGGAAGGTCTCGGTGAATTTGTTCAGCGAGTCGATCAGCACTTGCAGGTCGTCGCCCTTGCCGTCGAACGCTTTGCCCAGTTCGCGGACCGTCGTGTTGAGCGCGTTCAGGTCCACCGAGTGCGCGAAGGTGTCCACGCTGGACACCAGCTCCTCGACCGGCACCGGCAGGGTCGCCGAGGTGATCACGGAGTTGTCGCGCAGGTACGGCCCCGCGTCCGAGTCGGGCTGCAGGTCGACGTACTGCTCACCGATCGCGGACCGGTTGGCCACTACGGCTTTCGCCGACGCCGGGATCTTCGGCGAACTCGTGTCGATGACGAGATTCATCACGACGCCCTCGCCGGTGAGTTCCAGCTCACCGACCCGGCCCACCGGGACGCCGCGATAGGTCACCTCGGCGCCCTTGTAGATCCCGCCGGTCTGAGCCGCCCGCAGCTTCACCGTGTACTCGTTGAGCCCGAACATGTGGTCGAGCCGGATGTATCGGCCGCCGACATACACGACGCCGAGCACCGCGATCACCACGAACGCGATGAGCTGCCACCGCACCAGACGGGTCATCGCGGACCACTCCCTACGCCGAGTTGCTCGAGGATCGCCCCGACCGGACCGGGCACGCCGGGTGCGGGCGGCTGCGCCATCAGCGGCGGCAGCGGCAGGATCGACACAGTGGGCCAGCCCGGACGCGGGCCGTTGCCGTTGTAATACGGATTGGTCGGGTTCACCGGCACGGGCGGACCGACCGGCGGGATGTACACCGGATCGGGCTTGCCGACACCGAGATTGCTGAGCGTGACGCCGATCTGCTGATCCACCGACAACCACGTGTTCACGCTGCCGCCGAAGGTGCTCTCCAGCGCCGAGTCGGGGAACGGATAGGTCGGGATCAGCGGCACCGCCGTGACCAGATCCGGCGCGGCACGCCCCAGCTCCTGCAATGTCGGCCGCAGCGAGGTGAGGTCGCGGATCAGGTCGTCCTTCGAGGTGTTGAGCACATCGAAGCCCGCCTGACCGAGCCGGTCGAGCTGGGCCAGCAGGGCGACCAGTTGCGGGCGCTGCTCCTCCAGGATCCTGATGCCCTGGGGCAGCTGGTCGAGGATCTTGGCGATCTGATCGGTCTGCCTGCTCACCCGGCTGCTGAGCACGTCGAGACCGTCGAGCGCGCGAGTGATGTCGTCCACCTGCTCGTTCAGGCCGCCGATCAGCGTGTTCGCCTGCTCGATCAGCGAGCGCACCCGGTCTTCCCGGCCGCCCAGGGTCTTGTTCAGTTCGGTGACGATCGGCTGCAACTGCGCGACGCCGCCGCCGTTGAGCAGCAGCGACAGCGCGCCGAGTACCTGTTCGACCTCGGTGGCGTGCCGGGTGCGGTCGACCGGGATCACCGACCCGTCGGCCAGCCTGCCGGGTTCCGGATCGGCCGAGGGCCGGGACAGCTCGATGAACTTCTCGCCGAGCAGGTTCGACTGCCGGACCTCGGCGTGCGCGTTCGCGGGCAGGCTCACCGACGAGTTGACCAAGGTGCGCACGGTGGCGGTCCACTGATCCTTGCCGATGCTGATCTTCTCGACCCGGCCCACCGGCACGCCCTCCACCTTGACCGCCGACTGCGGGACCAGATCGAGGACGTCGTCGAACTGGATGTCGATGTGCATCGGGTGCTCGCCCACGTCGGCGCCGCCGGGCAGCGGCACGCTGTAGATGCCGTCGGAGGCACACGAGGTGACCAGCGTCGCGGACAGGCCGAGCGCCAGCACCGCGCCGAGACCGCGTGCGACGGAACGGATTCGAGTGCTCATCGCTCCCCTCCCTGCGACGGCGGAAGCCGGTCCGACGGCGTGCCGGGCACGGTGCCCGGCACCGGGTCACGCTGCTGGTTCTCGCCGCTGAGGATGCCGAACGGCAGGTTCAACGTCGGGGTCTGCACCCCGGCGGTGATCTGGTCGGTGATCTCCTTGCAGTGGTCGAGGATCGGACGCATCTGCTTGCCGAGCGCCTCGAACTTGGGATCGCCGGGCATCAGTTTGGACAGGTCCAGCATCTTGCACACCGCGCCGAACGGGTCCTGGGTTTCGGGGAAGTTCGCCCGCATGTCGAGGGTGCCCGATTCGGCATTGTGCACGTTGATCAGGTTGCTCAACGCCAGCGGCAGGACCGGCAGCAGGGCCGCCACGTCGTCGCGCTGATCGGACAGCGTCTTGGTGAGCTGGATCAGCCCTTCGGCATTGCTCGCGATCAAGCCCCGGTTGTCGTCGATGAAGCGTGCGACGTCGCCCAGCGCGATCGACAGCAGATTCAGTGCCGCGCCGAGATCCTGCCGCTCGTCGGCGAGGAACGTCGACAGGTCGGCCAGCTGCGTGTTGAATTGCCGCACCTGCTGGTCGTTCTGCGCCAGCATGGTGATGAAGGACTGCAGGTTCTTGACCGTGTCGAAGATGTCGCCACGCGCGTCCGACAGGTAGCGGGCCGCCCGGGACAACTGGGTGAGACTGTTGGCCAGCGCCTCGCCGTTGCCCGCCAGGTTCGCCGCGCCGGTGCGCACCAGGTCGTTCACCGCTCCGTCGGCGTTGGCGCCGTTGGGGCCGAGCGCCTCGGAGAGTTCGGTGATGCTCTTGTACAGCTGGTCCACTTCGACGGGCGTGGCCGTGCGCTCGCGCGGAATGGTCGCGTCACGCGCCATCTTCGGGCCACCGGTGTAGGCGGGGGTGAGCTGGATGTAGCGGTCCGACACGATGGAGGGCGTGATCTGCGCGGCCCGCGCGCCCGCGGGCACGTCGTACTTGCGGTCCACGCTCATCACGATCTTGACCTGATCGCCCTGCGGCTCCACCGAATCCACCGAACCGACCGGCACGCCGAGGATCCGGACGTCCGAGCCCTCGTAGATGCCGACCGAGCGATCGAAGTAAGCGGTGATCTTGGTGGTGGTCAGCCGGTTGAACAGCCACCACAGCACCACCGCGACCAGCACGGCGAGGACGAGGACCAGCGCGATGCCCACCTTGGCGCCGCGACTGGAACCGCGGACCGCACCGACCGGATCGCTACGCCAGTTGTCCGCCACGTCAGTTACCTCCCAGAGTGCGGATCGGCTGACGGTAGCCGGGGATGTCGGGCAGGGCGGGCGGCAGCACGTTGACGATCACCGCGTCGAACCAGCGTCCGGTGCCGAGCACGTTGGCGTAGAGGCTGTAGAACGGCGCCGCGAGTTCCAGCGTCTTGGAGACGTTCTGCTGGTTGGAGTTGAGCAGATCGATCGCGGCGCGCAGATTCTTCAGGGCCGGGCCGATCTGCTCCTCGTTGTCGTGCACGAGGGCGCTCAGTTCGGTCGACACCGTCTGCGCGCCGACCAGCAACTGCTTGATCGACTGCTGCCTGATGTTCAGCTCGGCCAGCAGCTGGCCGCCGTTGGCCAGCAGCCGCTCGAACTCGGCGTTGCGGTCGGCGAGGATCTGGGTGGTCTGCCTGGTCGCGGCGAACAGCTTCTTCAGCTCCTGATCGCGTTTGGCCAGCGTCTCCGACAGCCGGGCGACACCGTCGATGGACCCGCGGATCTCCGGCGGCGTCGTCTCGAACGCCTCCGACAGCACTTGCATGCTCTTGGCCAGCTGCGTGGTGTCGATCTGGTCGATGGTGCGCGCGGCGTCGGTGAACGCGTCCACCACGTCGTACGGGGAGACGGTGCGCGAGAGCGGGATCCGCGAACTCGGCGTGGCAGGCTTGGAGCCCCTCGGGTCGAGCGCGAGATACTTCTGCCCGAGCAGCGTCTTGATCTGGATGGACGCGGTGGTCTCGTTGCCGATCCAGGTGTCCTTGGTGCGGAAGTCCACGAGCACACGGTCCCCGTCGAGCCGGACATCGGACACCGAGCCCACCTTGACGCCGGCCACCCGGACTTCGTTGCCCTTCTTCAGGCCCGCCGCCTCGCTGAATTCCGCGGTGTACTTCGTCCCCGCCCCGATGATCGGCAACCGATCCAGGAAGAAGGCCGACACCGTCACCAACAGTACGACGGCGATGCCGAGCGCGCCCAGGAACGCCGGGCTGCGCTTGCCGAGCAGAATGCGGTCGTCCATCAGCGAGCCTTCCCGTGGCAGCGCGGCGCGGCGTTGGTGTACAGCGGCTGATTGATCGTCGGCATGCCCGCGGGCAGGTTGAGCTGCGGCGCGTCGACGGCGCCCGGTCCGACGACGATGTCGATGCCGCACAGATAGAACTGGAACCAGGAGCCGTAGCTGGCGGCGCGGCCGAGCTTCTCCATCTTCAGCGGCAGGTTGTACAGCGCTTCGTTCACCTCGTCCTGGCGCTCGTCGAGCGTGCCGGTCAATTGGCTCAGGCCCGCGATCGACCCTTGCAGCGTCGGGCGCACCGGGACGAGCAGGTCGGACGTCGCCGAGGTCAGGTCGGCGAGTGAGGTCACCGAGCGCCCGATCGTGTCACGCTCGGCGTTCAGGCCGCTGATCAGCGCCTCGGTGTTCACGATCAACTGGTCGAACTGATCGTCGCGCTGGTTCACGGTGTCCAGTACGGCGGTCAGATTGCGGGTCAGCTCACCGATCACCGCGTCCTTGTCGGCGATCTTGTTGGTCAGGTTCGCGGTGGTCGCCACCAGATCGTGGATGGTGCCCTGCTCGCCCTGGAAGACCTGGATGATCTCGAACGACAGCTTGTTGACGTCGTCGGCGGTCAGCGTGCGGAACAGCGGGCGGAAGCCGTTGAACAGCGTGGTCAGGTTCAGCGCGGGCCTGGTGTGCTCGAGCGGGATGGTGCCGCCCTCGTTCAGCTTGCGGCCCTGCTCGCCGGTCCCCTGCTCCAGCGCGATGTAGCGCTGGCCGACCAGGTTGCGGTACTTGATCGTGGCGGTGGTCGAGGACGGCAGCCAATCCCGGTCGCTGAGTTCGAACTTCACCTCGGCCAGGCGCTTGTCCACGATCGAGACGTCGGTGACCTTGCCGACCCGAACGCCCGCGATGCGGACCTCGTCGCCGGGGTTGAGCGCGGTGACATCGGTGAACCTGGCCTTGAACGCGGTGCCGCCGCCGCTGTAGTTGGCGATGGACAGCGCGAGCATGACCGTCACGAACAGGGTCACCACGACGAAGATGACCAGCTTGGTCAGCGGGCCGCCCAGGCCGCGCAGATGCTGCTTCATCGCACGCTCACCTCGCTTCCGCGGAACGCGGGCGCACCGGCCCTGGTCACCCAGCCGGGCACCTGATCAGGAGCGACGCCATTGGCCGCGCCGTAGATCGCGCCGAGCGACTGCTGCTCCATGGGCGAACCGGCGATCGTCGGCATCTTGCTCGCCGGGTGGACCCCGAACTGCGGCGGTTCCAGATTTCCGATCTGCTGGTCACCGGGGTTGCGACTGGGGACGGCGTAGGAGCCGTCGTTGTTCGGGCCGCCGGTGTACTGGCCGGGGTCGACGCCCAGCGGCATCTCGGGGATGCACCACGGCCCCCTGGGATCCAGCCAGCGCGGTTCGTCCTGGTTGGGCAGGTACTTGCCGCGCGTGTTGGTGAGTTCGATGGTCACCCGCGAGCCGGGCAGGTCGGTGCCCTTGCCGAAGATCCGGTCGATGCGCGGCTTGAGCTGCGCGAAGTTCGCCAGCGAGCAGGCGTAGTTCGGCGAGTAGTAGGCCAACTGCTCCAGCGCGGGCCGGGAATCGGCGGCCACGTCGATGATGTTGTCGCGGTTGGCGATCAGGAAATCGGTGGTGGTGGCCGCGGTCGGCGTCAGCGTCGCGTAGAGGACGTCGATGTCGGTGCGCCGCTGCACGATGGTGGCGTTGGTCGTGCGCAGGTTGTCCAGTGCCTGGATCAGCTGCGGGGCAGCGTCGGAATAGGTGGCCGCCACCTGCGCGAAGCTGCGCAGGTCCGCCTGCAGGTCCGGCAGCACCGCGTTGACCTGGCGGAAGGCGTCGTCCAGCTTGTCCACGGTCTCGCCGAGCGCGGAGCCCTGACCGGCCAGCGCCTGCGACAGCGCGCCGAGGGTGGCCGCCAGATCCTGCGGCGGGATGGACTGCAGCAGCGGGAGCAGGTCGTCGAGCAGTTTGCTCAGCTCGATGGCGTTGCCGCTGACGTCCTGGTGCAGCGTCAGCCCGTCGGTCAGATGCTTGGGGCTCGGGTTCTCCGGGATCACCAGATCCACATAGCGCTCGCCGAACAGCGTCTTGGGCAGCAGGCGCGCGGTCGCGTTGGCCGGGATCTGCTGCGCCTTGTCCGGATTGATGGCCAGGTCCAAGGTCACCTCGCCGCCCTCGGAACTGCTCGAGCGCACCTCGCCGACGGTGATGCCGCGCACCTTCACGTCCGCGTTGCGGGTCAGCGCGTTGCCCACGCTGTCGGTGATCAGGTCGACGTGCACGGTGCGCACGAACTGCTTGTTGTAGATCGCGACGGTGGTCCAGAGGAACAACGCGACCACGACGAAGAAGGCGATCCCCAGCACTCGGATGCGTAGCTTCGCGGTCGAGCGCCAGGCCTGGGTGCGGCTCATCCGGCCACCCGCACCGTGGTGGTGGTGCCCCAGATCGCCAGGCTGAGGAAGAAGTCGAGCACATTCACCAGGACGATGGCGGCGCGGACCGCGCGGCCGACCGCGACGCCGACGCCGGCAGGCCCGCCGGTGGCGTGGAACCCGTAGTAGCAGTGCACCATGATGATCACGAAGGCGAAGACCAGCACCTTGAGGAACGAATAGAGCACGTCCTCGGGTGGCAGGAACAAACTGAAGTAGTGGTCGTAGGACCCGCTGGATTGCCCGTTGAACCAGATGCTGATCGCCCGCGACGCCAGGAACGTGCCGAGCAACCCGACGATGTAGAGCGGGATCACCGCGAGGAATCCGGCGATCACTCGGCTGGTCACCAGGAACGGCACGCCCGGCACCGCCATCACCTCGAGCGCATCGATCTCCTCGGAGATCCGCATGGCGCCCAACTGCGCGGTGAAACCACAACCGACCGTGGCGGACAGGGCGAGCGCGGCGACCAGTGGCGCGATCTCGCGGGTGTTGATGTAGGCGGTGAGGAAGCCGGTGAGCACCGAGCTGCCGAGCGCGTCGAGGGCCTTGAAACCCTGTAGGCCGACGACGACGCCCACGGAACCGGACA
The DNA here is from genome assembly GCF_040642815.1 of Nocardia sp. NPDC047648. Classification (NCBI taxonomy): domain Bacteria; kingdom Bacillati; phylum Actinomycetota; class Actinomycetes; order Mycobacteriales; family Nocardiaceae; genus Nocardia; species Nocardia sp. NPDC047648. The sequence continues at coordinate 11,788 of NZ_JBEYSX010000003.1, forward strand.
TGAACACGATGACGCCGATGGTGCCGCCGATCACCGCGAGCGCTCCGGTGCCGAAGGTGACCTCGGCGAGCAGCCGCATGACTTCCTTGCGGTAGTGCACCGCGGTCCGCGGGATCCACGCGATGGCCCGCGTGTAGAACGACATCTGCTCGCCCGCGCGATCGATCACGTTGAGCGGCATCCGAGCGATTTCACCCACCCGGCGCATGGACTTGGCGACCGGGGTTCGGTACGACGTGGCCATCGGTCAGGCGCCCTTGGCCGGAACGACCTGTAGGTACACCAGGGTCAGGATGAGATTCACGAAGAACAGCACCATGAACGTGATCACCACGGATTGGTTCACCGCGTCACCGACTCCTTTCGGGCCCCCCTTGGGATGCAGCCCCTTGTACGCGGCGATGACGCCGGCGAGCAGACCGAACACCGCCGCCTTGATCTCGCCGATCCACAGGTCCGGCAACTGGGCGAGCGCGGAGAACGACGCCAGGTAGGCGCCGGGCGTGCCGCCCTGCAGCAGCACGTTGAAGAAGTACCCGCCGGCGATGCCGACCACCGAGACCAGGCCGTTGAGCAGCAGCGCGACCAGCATCATGCCGAGCACACGCGGCACCACCAGCTTTCGCACCGGATCGATGCCGAGCACTTCCATCGCGTCGATCTCCTCGCGGATGGTGCGCGAGCCGAGATCGGCGGCCACCGCCGACCCGGCCGCGCCCGCGATGATCAGGGCCGTCACGACGGGAGCCGCCTGCTGGACGGTTGCCAGCACACTGGTCGCGCCGGTGAACGATTCCGCGCCGAGCTGCTTGATCAGCGAGCCGGTCTGCAGTGCCACGACCGCGCCGAACGGAATCGCGACCAGCGCGCTGGGCAGGATCGAGACACTCGCGATGAACCACGACTGCTCGATGAACTCCCGCCATTCGAAGGGGCGACGGAATGTCTTCCGCAAAACGTCGATGAGCAGCGCAAAGATATTGCCGGCCTGGGCAAACCCCGACTCCAGGGGAGTTCGCAATCGCGCCAGGGTGGAATTCACGATCGCAGATGTTACCCGTTAGTTGTGTTGTGTCGCACGGTGGTGTCGTACGAGCCGCCCTGATAATTAGCCAGGTCGCCACTGTTGTACGACATCACCTGCGTATCGTCGTTCTCCGCAAGTGATTCACGGATCGCGACCTGGGCCGCATGCGGCAGCGTGTGCATGATTTCACGCACACGTTCCTTGCGGCGAAGCACGCCCTGGCGCACCGGCATACCGGGAGTCGCGCGCATCTGCGGGATGATGCCCTCGACCTCCTCGGCGCCGCCGTGGTGGTGCCCGGCGTCCACGAGCGCCTGCTCGCGCGCCATCTGCGCCTCGTCCTTCTCCTCCGACATACCGATCGGGCCGATCATGCGGCCGTTGAGGAACTGCTTGACCACCGGCTCGTCCGAGGTGAGCAGCACCTCGCGCGGGCCGAACATGACCAACTGGCGGCGGAACAGCATGCCGATGTTGTCCGGCACCGTGCGCGCCAGGTTGATGTTGTGCGTGACGATCAGGATGGTGGCGTCGATCTGAGCGTTGATGTCGATCAGCAGCTGGCTCAGGTAAGAGGTGCGGACCGGGTCCAGACCCGAGTCCGGCTCGTCGACGAGGATGATCTGCGGATCCAGCACCAGGGCGCGGGCCAGCCCGGCGCGCTTGCGCATACCGCCGGAGATCTCGCCGGGCAGCTTGCCCTCGGCCCCGAGCAGACCGGTGAGCTCCAGCTTCTCCATGACGATCTTCTTGATCTCGGATTCGCTCTTCTTGGTGTGCTCGCGCAGCGGGAATGCCACGTTGTCGAACAGATTCATCGAGCCGAACAGCGCGCCGTCCTGGAACAGCACGCCGAAGAGCTTGCGGATCTCGTAGAGCTCCTTGTTGGAGCAGGTGGTGATATCGGTGCCGTCGATGTAGATCGAGCCGCGCTCGGGGCGCAGAAGTCCGATCAGCGACTTCAGGAACACCGACTTACCGGTGCCCGATGGGCCCAGCAGCGCGCTGACCTCGCCCGAGGGCAACGTCAGAGACACGTCCTGCCAAATTCGCTGGGAACCGAAAGACTTGGTTACACTCTCGGTCCTGACCTCGACGCCCACGCCAACCTCCACAATTCTCAGCGAGCTGCCCACCGGCGAACCGCGCGCTCGGATATCGCGGTGCGTCACGTCACAGTGGGTTCGGTCACTGTAACTCATGGGACAGATCGGGCACACCCCAACCTGACTGCGTAGTAACTCCGCAATAGTTTCGGTATCGACGATAGCGGCGAGATTGCCGGAAAACGCGAACGGGCGATCCCCCGCAGGGGATCGCCCGTTCGGCGTGTTCGGTCGTGAATTACTTGACCGAGACCTTGGCGCCGGCCTCTTCCAGCTTCGCCTTGGCGGCCTCGGCGGCGTCCTTGGCGACCTTCTCCAGGATCGGCTTCGGGGCGCTCTCGACGAGGTCCTTGGCTTCCTTCAGGCCCAGGCCGGAGACGATCTCGCGGACCACCTTGATGACCTGGATCTTCTTGTCGCCCGCACCCTCGAGCACGACGTCGAACTCGTCCTGCTCCTCGACGGCCTCGGCCGGAGCGGCGGCACCGCCGACGGCGGCGACGGCGACCGGAGCAGCCGCGGTGACCTCGAACTTCTCCTCGAACTTCTTCACGAAGTCCGAGAGCTCGAGCAGGGTCATGTTGCCGAAGGTCTCGAGCAGTTCGTCAACGTTGGCCATTGTTGTTTTCCTTTCGGTAGTGAATGTCTGAGCGGGGAGTCGTGCCACACGGCATTACTCGGCGGCAGATCCGCCTTCTTCGGCCTGCTTCTTCTCCTGCAGCGCGGCGGCCAAGCGGGCCACCTGCGAGGCGGGAGCGTTGAACAGACCGGCGGCCTTTGCGAGGTTGCCCTTGAGCGCGCCGGCCAGCTTGGCCAGCAGCACCTCACGGGTCTCCAGGTCGGCGATCCGCTCGACCTCGGACACGGACAGCGGCGCGCCGTCCATGTAGCCGCCCTTGATGATGAGCGCCTTGTTGTCCTTCGCGAAGGTCTTCAGGGCCTTGGCCGCGTTGACCGGCTCACCGGTGATGAAGGTGATCGCGGTCGGCCCGACGAACAGTTCGTCGAGGCCTTCCACGCCCGCCTCGGCGGCGGCACGCTTGACCAGGGTGTTCTTGGCGACGGAGTACGTGGCGTCGGCGCCGAGCGCGCGCCGCAGCTCGGTGAGCTTGCCGACCGACAGGCCACGGTATTCCGTGACGACGGTGGCCGTCGAGCTCTTGAACTGCTCCGCGATCTCCTCGACCGCGGTGACCTTCTCGGGTTTTGCCATACTTCGCCTCCTCTCTGATTGGTCGGTTCGTGTACTCGAACTACCGATCAGGGGCCGGCGACAAAACAAACGCCCCGAACGCAGAGCGTTCCGGGGCGCAACAGAAAACCGAGCCGGGACGTACCCGGATCAATTCCCAGCCTCGGCTCTCCCTGCGTGGGCCGCCGGCAATGTCGCCGGACCTTCGACCGAACCCATGCGGGCTCGGCGACCAACGGTCTTCGGTAGAACGGATTGGGTAGCGATCGAACTCGTCGATAACTGATGTCCAATGTACCTGGACGGGTTCCCATCTGCCAAAACGGGCCCAGGCAGGACGCCTGACCGAAACCTGCTGGCCGTCGAATCGTTGTGCGGCGGCGAGCCTTTCCGTCACGCCCGTTCGCTGGCGGCCGCTCCGCGAATGCCGGTGACTTTTCTCACGGCGTCGCGTTCTCCGCGAACCGGGCGAGCCCGCCCAACGCGGCCACGGCGCCGGACCGGAATTCGGCGTCGGCGATCAGCCCGTCCGGGCCGACGTCCTCGCGCAGCACGGGCAATCGCAGGCAGACATCCGGATCGATCTCGGCCCCGACATAGCCGAGCACGCTGCGCAGCGTCGCGGTCGCGCCGTCACCACGCCCGGGAGCCGCCACGGTGATCCAGGCGACCGGCTTGCGATAGAGATCACCGGTCCCGACGGTCCAGTCCAGGAGGTTCTTCAGACTGCCCGGCAACGTGCCCGCGTATTCGGGGGTGCAGAACAGCACGGCGTCGGCGCGCGAAAGGTGTTCGCGCAGCGCGACGACCGATGGATGAGCGGTGCCGTCGTCGTCCGGGTTGAACGCGGGCAAGGCCGCGAGACCGTCGTACGAGACGGTTTCGACGCCATCCGGGGCGACGGCCGAGGCGGTCCGGAGTGCGGCGGAATTGGTGGAGGCGGCGCGAGTGCTGCCGGAAATCAGAAGAACGACGGTCACATCGAACCCCAACCACGCCGCCGGGCGGATTAGTCCGCAAACGCGCGACGGCGGGAACGCATTACGCGTTCCCGCCGTCACGGTCGGCTCAGCCGCTGTTTACGCGTCCTCTTCGAGGAGGTTGCGGGTGCGGTTCGGGTCCACCGGGATGCCCGGTCCGGTGTTCGTCGAGACCGTCACCTTCTTGACGTAGCGGCCCTTGGCGGTCGACGGCTTGGCACGCAGGATCTCGTCCAGCGCGGCGCCGTAGTTCTCCACCAGCTTGGCGTCGTCGAAGGACGCCTTGCCGATGACGAAGTGCAGGTTGGCCTGCTTGTCGACGCGGAAGTTGATCTTGCCGCCCTTGATGTCGTTGACGGCCTTGGTCACGTCGGTGGTGACCGTGCCCGTCTTCGGGTTCGGCATCAGGCCGCGCGGGCCGAGAACACGCGCGATCCGGCCGACCTTGGCCATCTGGTCCGGGGTGGCGATCGCGGCGTCGAAGTCCAGCCAGCCGCCCTGGATCCGCTCGATCAGGTCCTCGGCGCCGACGGCGTCCGCGCCCGCGGCCTCGGCCTCGGCGGCCTTCTCGCCCGCGGCGAAGACGATGACGCGGGCGGTCTTACCGGTGCCGTGCGGCAGGTTGACCGTGCCGCGGACCATCTGGTCGGCCTTGCGGGGATCCACACCGAGACGCACGGCGACCTCGACGGTCGCGTCGGTCTTGGTGCTGGCGGTCTCCTTCGCCAGGCGCGCGGCGGCCAGCGGGGAGTAGAGCTGGGTGCGATCGACCTTCTCGGCCGCGGCGAGGTACGCCTTGCTTCGTTTTGCCATGATTCTCTGTCCTGTTCGATCCGCGGCGCTCCCGGGACTCCGCGTGGTCACGCGGGCTTCCGCCTGGCGAGTCCGTCCTCGCGCCGCTGTGTTGGTAGTTCAGACGTGGTTATCGGGCCTGGCCGGCCCTCCCACCGAGGAGCGATTCCGCTCAGCCTTCGACGGTGATACCCATCGAACGCGCGGTACCCGCGATGATCTTGGCCGCCTGCTCGATGTCGTTGGCGTTCAGATCTTCCTGCTTGGTCTTGGCGATCTCGCGCACCTGGTCCATGGTCACCTTGGCGACCTTGTTGCGGTGCGGCTCCGCCGAGCCCTTCTGCACGCCTGCGGCCTTGAGCAGCAGCTTGGCGGCGGGCGGGGTCTTCAGTTTGAAGTCGAACGACCGGTCCTCGTACACCGAGATCTCGACCGGGATGACGTTGCCACGCTGCGACTCGGTCGCGGCGTTGTACGCCTTGCAGAACTCCATGATGTTGACGCCGTGCTGACCGAGCGCGGGGCCGACCGGAGGGGCCGGGTTCGCCTGGCCGGCCTGGATCTGAAGCTTGATGATCCCGGCGAGCTTCTTCTTCTTGGGGGGCATCTTTCTTTCCTAGGTGTTTGGTGTCCTTGCTCTTTGCAAGTCTGTGAATCAACCCGCCGCGCGGGCCGATTCATCCCGTCGTCGACGGAACGGATCTAGATCTTCGCGACCTGGGTGAACGCCAGCTCGACCGGGGTCTCGCGGCCGAAGATCGACACGAGCACCTTGAGCTTCTGCTGTTCGGCGTTGACCTCGGAGATGCTGGCGGGCAACGTCGCGAAGGGGCCGTCCATGACGGTCACCGACTCGCCGACCTCGAAGTCGACCTCGATGACCGGCTTCGGCGCGACCTCGCCACCCGCGGACTCGGCGGCCGCCGATGCAGCCGCGGCAGCGGGCTTCTTCTGCTGCTGGGCGGCGGGCACGAGGAACTTCACCACGTCGTCGATGGACAGCGGCGACGGCCGGGAGGTGGCGCCGACGAAGCCGGTGACGCCGGGGGTGTTGCGCACCGCGCCCCACGACTCGTCGTTGAGCTCCATGCGGACCAGGATGTAACCGGGCAGCACCTTGCGGTTGACGTGCTTGCGCTGCCCGTTCTTGATCTCGGTGACCTCTTCGGTGGGCACCTCGACCTGGAAGATGTAGTCCTCCAGGTCCAGGTTCTGCACGCGGGTCTCGAGGTTGGCCTTCACCTTGTTCTCGTAGCCGGCGTAGGAGTGGATCACGTACCACTCGCCGGGGGCGCGCCGCAGCGCTGCCTTCATCTCGGCGACCGGATCGGCGGGCTCGGCATCGATCGGGGCGGCGGCGACGGACTCAGCGGGCTCAGCGGGCTCCGATTCCTCGACCGCGGGCTCGTCGGTCGCGAACTCCTCGACGGAGTCGGTGGGCTCGGCCACCGCGTCGTCGGCCGGGAACTTGTCGTGTGTGTCGTTCTCCGGGGTGCTCACTGGGGCACTCGCTTCCTGTGTCGTCACGTACATCCTCTGCGTGCCGGGGCCGGGCGCGCGGCGAAATCGCTTCCACCCGTGTCCGCCCCGGGATCGGCTACCGGCGTCGGCGTCGTTCAGCTAGCCGAACAGCCAGTTGACACCCTTGATGAACGCCAGATCCAACCCGCTGATGTACGCGACCATGAAAATCACGAACACCAGAACAACGCTCGTATAGGTGACCATCTGCTTCCGGTTGGGCCAGATCACCTTGCGCAGTTCCGCGATGACCTCACGCAGGAACTTGAGCAAACGCTTGAACGGATTACCCGTCGTCTTGCGTTCGGCCCGATCGGTCGTCTTGGCTGCCTTCCGCGACGGACGGTCGAGCGTGGCGACAGTGCCCGTATCGACCTGCGAGGACGCAGTGCGGGTCCGCCGGGCGGAACGCTTTCCGCTCGGTCGTGTCGCTGCGGCGGTGTCGTCGCCGTCGTCGGCGGCATGTGCGCCGCGGCGAGTGTCCCGCTCGTCGCTCACGCCTTCTCCTCGCTGCGCTCGGTGCCGCCGTGCGCGATGCGCGCTGTGCCAATGGCTCGCTCGCTACGCTCGCTCACGTCGGTCCTCTCTCGTCGCTGGCATCCAGGGCAGGGGCGACAGGACTTGAACCTGCAACCTGCGGTTTTGGAGACCGCTGCTCTGCCAGTTGAGCTACGCCCCTTCGGTCGGACGGTGTTGGCTGTCCAACCACTGTTCGATATTCAGTTGTTCCCTGGTGTCACACAACACGCGCGCCACTCCGGCAGTTGCCGGCCCCTTGGACGATCCTCGCGGACCGCCTGGAACCAGCCCCTCAGAGCAGCGCGCAGCGGCTGGCGACCCCAGAAACCTGAGTGTACGTTACCGTGCGCGGCATTAGCCAATCCGGGTCGCTGTCCCTGGTCAGGCCAGTTGCACGGTCGCGGTGGCGCGGCCGAAGATCTTCTTGCCCGCCGCCTTGGCCACGATGGCCACGACCGCGGTCCTCGTCTCCGGATCGACCGATTTCACCTTACCGGTGTACTCGATCTCGGCGGCCTCGTCGGAGCCCACGTAGACCGGGCTGGTGAAGCGGACGTTGTACTCCTTGATCGCGCCGGGGTCGCCGAGCCACGAGGTGACGAATCCGCCGCCCAGGCCCATGGTGAGCATGCCGTGCGCCACGACGTTGTCCAGGCCGACGAGCTTCACGACCTCGTCGCTCCAGTGGATCGGGTTGGCGTCGCCGGAGACGCCCGCGTAGTTCACCAGATCGCCACGGGTGAGCCGGACGATGCGCGCGGGCAGTTCGTCGCCGGCGGAGACGTCCTCGAAGCGGATGGCGTGCTTCGTGCGCACCCCTTCCGCGGGCGGCACGACCGCAGAGGGCGCCTCGGTCACCGCGAGCGCGCTGCGCGGGTGATGCCCCGGCGCGTCCTCGCCGATGCCGTGCATGAGCACGTTGCGGACGGCGGCGTTGAGGTTCGGGTCGATGTCGCCGCCGCTGCGCCCCACGAGGGTGGTGTAGGTGGTGAGCACCAGTTCATCGTTCTGCGCGGTGACGATGTTCTTGGTGACGATGATGTCGCCGCCGAAGGCCTGCCGGAACGAGTGCAGGTGGACATCGCAGGTGAGCTGGTCGCCGACCTTGATCGGGCGATGGAACTCCAGGATCTGGTCGGTCTGCATGATCTGGCTGAGGTCGTAGCCGGTGACGACCTCTTCGAACAATTTGCGCTGCGCGAGAATCCCGACCAGGGAGATGAAGGTGACCGGCGCGAGCAGGTTGTCGTACCCGTACTCCTGCGCCGCGTCCTCGTCCCAGTGCACCGGGTGGTAGTCCTGCACGGCGCGGGCGTACTCACGCACCTTTTCGCGGCCGACCTCGTAGTAGTCGTCGACGCGGTAGTGGTGACCGACCATCGCCGCGGCGTTCGCCGCGGGGTCGAGCTCCTCGCCCGTCTGGACCGCTTCGTCTGTACCGGTGTTGATTGTCACGGGAGGACTGTACCTATCTGACCCCGTCACCCGGAGTCTGCGGAGCGCTCACCACCGCACCCACACCGTGAAAATGCGTCAGGGCCGGACAGTTGTCCGGCCCTCGCGGTGCCACGGCCCGAGATACCGGGATGCGACTCCCGGTGCTACACCACGCGGTAGTTCACGCGTGGAGGACTAGCGGGATTCGCGGTGCGCCCGGTGCGTGCCGCAGTTCGGGCAGAACTTCTTCAGCTCCAGCCGGTCCGGGTCGTTGCGCCGGTTCTTCTTGGTGATGTAGTTGCGGTGCTTGCACTGCTCGCAGGCCAAGGTGATCTTTGGCCGGACATCGGTGGACTTCGCGGCCACGATATGCCTTCTTTCCGGTACCTGATGGTCTTGTATCGGGTTGTGGTAGCGATGGCCGGACTTGAACCGGCGACACAACGATTATGAGTCGTTTGCTCTACCGACTGAGCTACACCGCCACGGCGTCGCATTGCCATGGTGCCGAGCCCGCACTACGGGAGCGATGCCGAGTCGGTCACCACCGGCAATCCGGCGAGCCCCCTAACGGAATCGAACCGTTGACCTTTTCCTTACCATGGAAACGCTCTGCCGACTGAGCTAAGGGGGCATGACTACTTCCGCACCGAGCCCCAAATACTCGACCTCAGCGCGGTGAAGTCTTGAACGAGGTTACACACTCACCGGTCTTCGTACCAAACCGCGTGGTCAGAGGGTTGTTTTCCAGGCACAACCGCAGCGATTCAGCGCACCCTCACGGCTCTCGGGAGTAACGCCTGCTCGCGAGATGCGGCCCGTTCTCACACAAACCGGGCCACTACGACGCAACGAGGCCATCGAGCGATCGCAAGAACCGCGCTGAAAGTGGTGACGAACTGCGCACTGCGCGCGAACACGAACTGCGCGCCGCACGCCAACCCGGAAAATGTGGCGGCCCCGAGCGAACATGCCGTGAGTCTTCGACCGAACAACTGCCGGTTCGAGGCCGGGATCGGAGCGGCCGACCGACGCGGTGACGACCGAACCGACCGACGAACCGGGGTGAAACAGAACCCGGCGGCACCCACATGCAATCCGGCTCGATATGGATGTCGGTCATCGACGCGCCCGTGTGAACGACCAACGAAACACCTGTGACCAACGCAACCACAGAAGGGGGGTCCGGGGGCAAAGACCCGCCGGGCGGGGCGTGGGGGTTGCACCCCCACAAGACATTACGAAGCGAGCCCTGTACGCGCTTTCTGCGTACAGGGCTCGCCTGGTGAGCGGAGTGGCAGGTGTAGGATTCGAACCTACGTAGGCTTTCACCGACAGATTTACAGTCTGCTCCCATTGGCCGCTCGGGCAACCTGCCGTTCGCGCTTTGTTTCACGCGCTGAGCAGAATACATCGAACCCGCACCCCGAATGCAAACCGGCTGGCTATCGGCCCTGCGACGCGACTACCCTCGGGGCTCCGGGTAGAACTGACGATGGCTGGAAGCGTCCCGCTCAGCTCACCCGTCGGACCGTCAGAACAGGAGCGCAGCGTGGCTGATTCGTCTTTCGATGTTGTGAGCAAGGTCGACCGGCAGGAGGTCGACAACGCCCTGCATCAGGCGGAGAAGGAACTCGGCACCCGCTACGACTTCCGCGGCACCGGCGCGTCGATCGAATGGTCCGGCGAGGACAAGATCGTGCTCACCGCGGAGGCGGAGGAGCGCGTCAAGGCCGCGCTGGAGGTGTTCAAGGAGAAGCTGATCCGCCGCGACATCTCGCTGAAGGCGTTCGACGCGGGCGAGCCGGTCTCCTCCGGCAAGGTGTACAAGATCACCGGCTCGCTGGTGCAGGGCATCGACTCCGAGCACGCGAAGAAGATCTCCAAGAAGATCCGGGACGAGGGCCCGAAGGGCGTGAAGGCGCAGATCCAGGGCGACGAGCTGCGGGTGAGCAGCAAGAAGCGCGACGATCTGCAAGCGGTGATCGCGCTGCTGAAGGGCGAGGATTTCGGGATCGCGCTGCAGTTCGTCAACTACCGCTGACCGGGCCGGAGCGCGGCCGGGACGGAGGCGGTCGGCATGTCAACCGAGGAGCGGAACGGGCTCGGCGTGGACGACGGCATCCGCATGCTGCTGCTGCTGATGCCGCGTGTCGTCGGACGGGCCAAGAAGCTGGGGGTTCCCAAGGAGCTGGAATCGTTCTCGCTGGCGCCGCGGCACCTGTCGCTGCTGGCCAATCTGGTGTTCGACGGACCGACCACGGTGACGGATCTGGCCGCCCGCCTCGAGGTGGCGCCCACGACGGTGAGCTTGATGGTCGGCGAACTCAGCAAGCAGGGTGTGCTCGAGCGCCGCGCGGATCCGGACGATCGCAGACGCACCATCGTCGCCATAGCACCGGCGCACGAGAAGTCCGTGCGCAAATGGCTGGGGCGCAGTGCCCGAGCCTGGCGTACGGTCCTCGAGCCGCTCACCGCGCAGCAGCGGAAGTTGTTCGTCGATACGTTTCGCGCGTACGAAGACCAGCTGGCCTCGGACGACTGACGCTGCCGGGACTCAGTACCGGCGCGGGCCGCCTGCCATCTCCTCCAGCCGGGCGATGCGTTCGTTCATCGGCGGATGGGTGGAGAACCAGCGCGCGACCTTCTCGCCGGGACGGAACGGGTTGGCGATCATCAGATGCGACTGCGCCGCCAGCCTGGGCTCGGGCGGGAGGGGGGCGGTGTGCACGCCGCGTTCGATCTTCCGCAGCGCCGACGCCAGCGCCAGCGGGTCGCCGGTCAGTTCGGCGCCGGACTGGTCGGCCTGGAATTCGCGCGAGCGCGAGACGGCCAGCTTGATCAGCGACGCGGCGATCGGACCGAGCAGCGACACCAGCAGCACGGCGAGCACGTTCGGGCCCTCGCCGTTGCGGTTGCCGCCGAACATCGACATGTACACCGCCAGGTTCGCCAGGCCCGAGATGACGGCCGCGAGCGCGCCCGCGATCGAGGAAATGAGGATGTCGCGGTTGTAGACGTGGGAGAGTTCGTGTCCGAGCACGGCCCGCAGTTCCCGTTCGTCGAGAATCTGCAGGATGCCGCTGGTGCAACAGACCGCGGCGCGGCGGGGATTGCGTCCGGTGGCGAAGGCGTTGGGCGCGTTCGTCGGGCTGATGTACAGCCGCGGCATCGGCTGCCGCGCGATGGTGGCCAGCTCACGCACGATCCGGTACATGACCGGGGCTTCCAGCTCGCTGACCGGCTGCGCGTGCATGGCCTTCAACGCGATCTTGTCGCTGTTGAAGTACGCGTAGGCGTTCATGCCCACCGCGAGCACGATCGCGACGACGAGGATCGTCGGGTTGCGGAACAGCGCACCGATGAACACGATCATGGCGGAAAGGCCCACCATCAGCCCGAAGGTCTTCAGCCCGTTCGCAAACCCGTGCCCGTGCATACGTCTCCCTTGCCGCTCCCCCGTTCACCGAGTCGCCTTACAGCAGCTCAACGATAGAAGCCGCGAGCAAAGTTCCGGTGCGGCCCGCGCGGCGCCGACAACGCACCCTCACCCCACGCGTTCGATGGTGTAGCGGACCAGCCGCTCGAGCGCGTCGTTGGCCGGGCCGTCGGGCAGGGCGGACAGCTCGGCGTAGGCGAGGTCGGCATAGCCCTGGAGTTTCTCCTTGGCCAGCGCCATGCCGCGGGAGTCGGCGAGCAAGGCGAGTGCCTCCTCCACCTCGTCATCGGTTTCCAGCGGACGGGCCAGCAGCTTGCGCAGGCGGTCGCCGTCGGCGCCCTCCTCGCGCAGCGCGTACAGCACCGGCAGGGTGTGCACACCCTCACGCAGGTCGGTGCCGGGGGTCTTGCCCGATTGCTCGGACGCGGAGGAGATGTCGATGATGTCGTCGGATATCTGGAAGGCGGTGCCGACCGCGTCGCCGAGGCGGGCCAGCCGTTCGACGTGCTCCGCGTCCGCACCCGAGAAGGTGCCGCCGAAACGCCCGGCCGCGGCGATGAGCGAACCGGTCTTCTCCCATACCACGCGCAGGTAGTGCTCGACCGGGTCCTGGGATTCGCGGGCGCCCATGGTCTCGCGCATCTGACCGGTGACGAGTTCGGCGAAGGTCTCGGCGATGATGCGCACCGCGTCGGGGCCGAGAGTGGAGGTGAGCCGGGACGCGTGCGCGAACAGATAGTCGCCCGCGAGAATGGCGATGTTGTTCCCCCACCGCGAGTTGACGCTCGGGGCGCCGCGGCGCATGGTGGCCTCGTCCATCACGTCGTCGTGGTACAGCGTGGCCAGGTGCACGAGTTCGACGACGGTGCCCGCCGTGATCAGGGCGGGATCGGTGGGGCGCGGGCCGAGCTGTCCGGTGAGGATGGTGAAGAGCGGACGGAAGCGCTTGCCGCCGGCCTTGGCCAGGTGCAGCGCGGCTTCCTGGAGGAATTCCGCACCGTCGGACAGCTCCTCGACCAGGAGTTTCTCCACCTCGGCCAGGCCGTCGCGCACCGTGTCGGCGAGCCCGGCGTCACCGAGGTCGACCCCGGCCACGACCGTGCTCACGTCGCCCGCGGCTCCGCTGTGCCCGCCGTGCGCCGTGTCCATGATTCGCTCGCTGCGCTCGCTCATGGCCGATGTGCTCATTTCTTCTCCCAGCGATGCGTCCGACCCCACGGTAGAGAACCTAGCGTGTCCCCGGCGGATGGCCCATGAACACCGTCACTCTGTGGTGTATCGGCCATTCACGCGCCGCGTCGCCGGTGATCATCCACGACGCGCACGCGGCCGCCGTCGACATGGATGAGACGGCCCTGCGAGTATGGACCGCATGGGTGCACCGGAAGCGAGTCCCGCGCGCGACGAGGACGCGTTGCCCAGCCGAGCCGAGGTGCTGGTCGTCGGCGCGGGCCCGGCCGGGTCGGCGTCGGCGGCCTGGGCGGCACGGGCGGGACGGGACGTGGTGCTCATCGATTCCGCCGTCTTTCCCAGGGACAAGACCTGCGGCGATGGGCTCACCCCGCGCGCGACCGCCGAACTGGAGCAGCTCGGCCTCGGCGAGTGGATACGCGCGCACGTCGTCAACCACGGCCTCCGGATGACCGGCTTCGGCCGCGAGGCGCTGCTGAGCTGGCCGGGCGGATCCTTCCCGACCTACGGAAGCGCGGTTCCTCGAACCGAACTCGACGACAAACTGCGCGAGACGGCGGTGAAGTCCGGCGCGCGCATGGTGGACGGGACGAAAGTGGTCGACGTCACCCGCGAGGGTGACCGGGTCACGGGCGTGACGGTGCGAACAGCCGAGGGCACGCGCACGATCGCCTGCCGGACGCTGGTGGTCGCCGACGGGGTGCGTTCACCGATCGGGCGGCTGCTCGGCCGCGTCTGGCATCGGCAGTACGCGTACGGCACCGCCGCGCGGGCCTACATCAAGTCGGGACGCAGCGACGATCAGTGGATCACCTCGCATCTGGAGTTGCGCGACGCCTCCGGGGAGCTGGTTCCCGGCTACGGCTGGGTGTTCCCGCTGGGCAACGGCGAGGTGAACATCGGGGTCGGGTCGCTGGCCACGGAACGCCGGCCCTCGCACATCGCGTTGAAGCCCTTGCTGGCGCACTACACCGCGCAGCGCACGGAGGAATGGGAGTTCGAGGGCTCGCTGCGCGCGGTGGCCTCGGCCCTGCTGCCGATGGGCGGGGCGGTCTCGAACGTCGCGGGGCGCAACTGGGTGCTGATCGGCGACGCCGCGGGTTGTGTGAACCCGCTCAACGGCGAAGGGATCGATTACGGCCTGGAGGGCGGTCACCTGCTGTCGGAGCTGCTGGACGAGCCCGACCTCACCGCGATCTGGCCGCAGGTGTTGCGGGCCCGCTACGGACGCACGTTCTCGGTGGCCCGGCGGATCGCGGGCCTGGCCACGCACCCGCGCATGGTGCCGCTGGGCGGTCCCCCCGTGATGCGCTCGAAGTATCTGCAGCGCACCGCGGTCCGGGTGATGGGCAACCTGGTGACCGACGAGGACGTCGACCTGACCGCGCGGGCTTGGCGGATGGCGGGCCGGGCGTCGCTGCGTTTCGACGAGCGTCCGCCGTTCGCCTAGGAACGGGTGGCGCGATGGGCGAACAGCGAGCGCGCGGACTGCCCGCGCTGTATCTGCTGCCGCATCTGCGCCGAGCCAAGGACGTGGCGGACCGTCACTACGCCGACCCGCTGAATCTGGATGGGCTGGCGGCGGCCGCGGGGGTGTCGAAATACCACTTCCTGCGCGCGTTCGCCGCGGTCTACGGCCTGACCCCCGCCGCGTACCTGGCCGAGCGGCGCATCGAACGCGCCCAGGATCTGCTGCGCGCCACCAATCTCACCGTCACCGAGGTGTGCATGCTGGTCGGCTACAGCAGCCTCGGCTCGTTCAGCAGCAAGTTCCGGCAGCTGGTCGGTGTGACGCCGTCGGAGTACCAGGCGAAGTTCGCCGACGGCGCTCCGCGCATCCCCGGCTGTTTCGTCTTCATGCACGGGCTGTCCGACCGCAAGCCGCCCGGCTGAGCAAACGGCGCAATTTCGGAGAAGCCGGTGGCACGGCGCGGGCCATAGCCTGGCCCGCATGACGACGATTACGAACGTTTCCCTGGTCACGGTGTACGTCACGGACCAGGACGCGGCCAAGGAGTGGTACATCGACAAGCTGGGGTTCGTGGAGACCGCCGACGTCACCATGGGCGACAACGGTTTCCGCTGGGTGACCATCGCCCACCCCGCGCACCCGGAGCTGGAGATCACGCTGATGATCCCGGGCCCGCCGCTGGACGAGCACTACGCCGAGGCCGTCCGGCGCGCGCTGGCCAACGGCACGCACGGCTCGCTCGGCCTGCGAACCGAGAACTGCCAGAAGACCTTCGAAGAGCTGACCGCCAAAGGGGTGGAGTTCGTCCAGCCGCCCGCCGAGCGGCCCTACGGGACCGAGGCGGTGGTCCGGGACAATTCCGGGAACTGGCTGGTCCTGGTGGAGCGCAAGGAGTACTCGCCGCAGGACTTCGCCTAGGACGCGGCGATGTTGCCCCAGCGCCCGCCGGGGCAACACCCGTGGTCAGGCGGTCGGCTTCGCCGACAGCCACTCCTCGATGAATTTGCGCTCGCTGTTGAGCACCCGATGGTGCAACTGCTCGGCGAGCGGCTCGATCGCGCCGCCGACCACGGGCACCTTCACCTGCACGGTGCCCGCGACCTCGATCTCGGATCCTTCCGCGGTGGAGCGGATCTCGTAGGAGCCGGACATCGCGGTGTTGATGCCGCCGGTGGTGGCCTCGAAGGTGCCTTTGGCGACCTCGCCGACCAGCGGCTGCCAGTTGTCGGTGCGGGAGAACGTGAGTTCGCTCTTGAGTACCTTGCGGACCAGCGCGGGTACCTTGTCTTCGGCGGCCTTTTCGGTCATATGGATGCGAATGGTGCCCGCGCCGCCGGGATGCGACACCTCCAGCGTGGCGGTGGGCGCGTCGGCGAAGCGGGCCCGCCAGACGTCATCGGTGGTGAGTGCCCGGTGGAGATCTTCGACCGGGACTGCGTACGGCACGGTGAAGCTGAATTTTCGGGACATGGCCGCCACCGTAGCCGAGCCGGTCGGTAGCCTGTGGCGGTGTCGGAAACCAGCCAGTCCAACGGGCGGCCGATCCGCCTGCGGCGGGCCAGGATCGGGGTGCTGATCGCCGCGACGGCGGTGAGCGTGCTCGTCGGGCTGCTGGTGCTGGCCGCGTGGCGCAACGACTATCTGATCAGCTCCGACAAGGGCAGCACCACGGCCGAGGTGCTCTCGGCGGGGCGGCTGCGCTCGGCGGTCATGTACGTCACACCGGACGGTGAGACGCACAATCCGAAGGTCGGCGTCCTGTATCCGACGAACCTGACCGCGGGTGAGCGGATTCGCGTGGAATACAGCCGCAGCGATCCCGATCTGGTGCGTGTGGAAGGCCGGGACGTGCGCGTCGCCGTTCCGCCCGCGTTGTCGGTCATCGTGGTGGTGTGGCTGCTCGCGCTGCCCGCAGTGTGGTTGCTGTCCCGCGTGAACAGGCGCGGCCCGACGCCGGTGGGTTGATCCGCGCGCCCCGACAGTTCGCCGGATCTTTCCGCGCCCTTCACTTCGGTGTGGCGGGGCGGCGCGGTGCACCGGTCAGGCTGGGAATGTGCGTGTAGCGATCGTCGCGGAGTCGTTTCTGCCGAATATGAACGGCGTCGTCAACTCCGTGCTGCGGGTGCTGGAGCACTTGGACCGGCACGGACACGACGCCCTGATCATCGCGCCCGACACACCGCGCGGGCAGCCTGCCGCGCCGCGGGAGTATCACCGTTTCCGGGTCCACCGAGTCCCCGCGGTCATGGTGCCGAGGATCAGCTCGCTACCGGTCGGGCTGCCGCAGCCGGGCATCGTCTCGGCCATCGACGACTTCGACGCCGACGTGGTCCACCTGGCCTCCCCGTTCCTGCTCGGCGCGGGCGGACTGGGGGCGGCGCTGCGGCTGGACCTGCCGACCGTCGCGGTGTATCAGACCGACGTCGCGGGCTTCGCCAAGAGTTACGGGCTCGGGCTGACGAGCCGCGCCGCCTGGGCCTGGACCCGGCGCATCCACGAGGGTGCCACCCGCACGCTCGCGCCGTCCCGGGCGGCGGCGGAGGACTTGGCCCGGCACGGCGTCCCGCGCGTGCACCGGTGGGGGCGCGGCGTGGACATCGCGCGTTTCACGCCCGACGCCCGCTCCGCCGAGCTGCGCGACGCCTGGCTCGCCGGCCACGACCGCCTGCTGGTGGGCTTCGTGGGGCGGCTCGCGCCGGAGAAGCACGTCGAGCGGCTCGCGGTGCTCGGGACCGACCCGGATGTCCAGCTGGTGATCGTCGGCGACGGGCCGGAACGCAGGCGGCTCGCCCGGCTGATGCCGACCGCGGTGTTCACCGGCGAACTCGGCGGCGACGAGCTGGCGCGGGCGTACGCCAGTCTCGACGTCATGGTGCACGCGGGCGAGCACGAGACGTTCTGCCAGGGCGTGCAGGAGGCGCTGGCGTCGGGCGTCCCGGTGATCGGCCCCGACGCGGGCGGTCCACGCGACCTGATCGCCCACTGCCGGAACGGCTATCTGCTTCCGGTGGATCGTTTCGGCGAGTTGCTGCCCAGTGCCGTCGGGGCGTTGCACGATCCGCGGCTGCGGACCCGGTTCGCCGGGGCGGCCAGGAAGTCGGTGCTGTCGCGGACCTGGCCCGCCGTCTGTTCCCAGCTGCTGGGCCACTACGCCGAGGTGTCGGGCACCCGGATCTGCCTGCCCCATACGGCCTGAACCGCGCTCGAGCGTGACGGAAGTATCCCCGCGCCACGCTCGGTTCGTAACAGACCGCGAGTTAGGGTCTTCGCGTGGCGAAAACGCAATCGAACCGGGCCTCCCTGGACAAGCAGCCGCACGAAGTCGCGGCGATGTTCGACGGCGTTGCCCGGCGATACGACCTGACCAACACCGTGATCTCCGCGGGGCAGGATCGCTACTGGCGCTGGGCGACCCGCAAGGCGCTGGCGCCGCGGCCGGGTGAGCGGCTGCTCGATCTCGCCGCGGGCACGGGGGTTTCGACGCTGGAGCTGCAGAAGTCCGGCGCCTGGTGCCTCGCAGCCGACTTCTCCAAGGGCATGCTCAGCGCGGGCCGGTTCCGCGACGTGCCGATGGTGGCGGCCGACGCGATGGCGCTGCCGTTCGCCGACGACTCCTTCGACGCGGTGACCATCTCGTTCGGGCTGCGCAACGTGGCCGACACCGACCTCGCCCTGCGCGAGATGCTGCGGGTCACCAAGCCCGGCGGCAGGCTGGTGGTGTGCGAATTCTCCGCGCCGGTGCTCCCGGTATTCCGCACGGTGTACCTGGAGTATCTGATGAAGGCGCTGCCGAAGGTGGCGCGCGTGGTGAGCAGCAACCCCGACGCCTACGTCTACCTCGCCGAATCCATCACGGAGTGGCCCAATCAGCGCAGGTTGGCGATGCGGATCGCGGCGAACGGGTGGTCGTCGGTGAAGTGGCGCAATCTCACCGGGGGCGTCGTCGCACTGCACCGGGCCTACAAACTCGGCTGAACCGGAGACCCCGGTCACACCTCACCGCCGGATTCGGGCACTGTGAGGTGGAATGTCACCTGGCGATAACGCGGGGTAAATCCCGCGCAATCGGCGGTCCGCATGATCGAAGGCATGTCCGACCCAGTGACCGGCCACAGCGACGGCACCGCCCGAACGGCGTGCTCGTACTGCGGCGTGGGCTGCGGGATCACCGTGACGACCGCCGCGGACGACGCGGGGAAACCGGTGATCGCCAAGGTCAGCGGCGACAAGCTGCACCCGTCCAACGCGGGCAGGCTGTGCACCAAAGGCGCGACGCACGCGGAGCTGATGCGGGCCACCGGACGGATGGAGACCGCCTACCGGCGCTCGGAGCGCGGCCAGGTCCCGGTGCCCTTCCCCGTGGACGAGGCGGTGCACGAGGCGGCCATCCGATTGCGGGCGATCCTGGACGAGCACGGCCCCGACGCGATCGCGCTCTACGTTTCCGGGCAGATGTCGCTGGAGGCGCAGTACCTCGCCACCAAGCTCGCCAAGGGTTACCTGCGCACGGTGCACATCGAGGCGAACTCGCGGCTGTGCATGGCCAGCGCCGGGACCGGGTACAAGCAGTCGCTCGGCGCGGACGGACCGCCCGGCTCCTACGACGACTTCGAACACGCCGACCTGTTCTTCGTGATCGGCGCGAACATGGCCGACTGCCATCCCATCCTGTTCCTGCGGATGGCCGACCGGCTCAAGGCGGGCGCGCGGCTCATCGTGGTCGACCCGCGCCGCACCGAGACCGCCGCGCGCGCCGATCTCTTCCTGCAGATCGCCCCCGGCACGGATCTCGCCCTGTTGAACGGGCTGCTGCACCTGCTGGTCGAGGGCGGCCACATCGACGAGGAGTTCATCGCCGAGCACACCGAGGGCTGGGAGGCGATGCCGGAGTTCCTGGCCGACTATCCGCCGCAGCGGGTGGCGGAGATCACCGGGCTGGCCGAGGCCGACATCCGCACCGCCGCCCAGTGGATCGGCGAAGCAGGCGAATGGATGTCGCTGTGGACGATGGGACTCAACCAGTCCACGCACGGCACCTGGAACACCAACGCGCTGTGCAACCTGCACCTGGCCACGGGCGCCATCTGCCGTCCCGGCAGCGGGCCGTTCTCGCTCACCGGGCAGCCGAACGCCATGGGCGGCCGGGAGATGGGATACATGGGCCCCGGCCTGCCCGGCCAGCGCAGCGTGCTCTCCGCCGAGGACCGCGCGTTCGTGGAGACCGTGTGGGACCTCGAGCCCGGCACGCTGCGCACCGAAGCCGGGCCCGGCACGGTGGAGATGTTCCGCGACCTGTCCGAAGGCACGATCAAAGCCGCCTGGATCATCTGCACCAATCCCGTCGCCACCGTGTCGAACCGCAAGACCGTGATCGCGGGCCTGGAAGCCGCCGAACTGGTGATCGCTCAGGACGCCTACACCGAGACCGCGACCAACGCCTACGCCGACCTGCTGCTTCCCGCCACGCTGTGGGCGGAAGCCGAGGGGGTGATGGTGAATTCCGAGCGCAACCTCACCCTGATGCGGCAGTCGGTCCCGCCCACCGGCGACGCGCGGCCGGACTGGCGGATCATCGCCGACATCGCCACCGCCATGGGGTTCCCCGGTTTCGGCTTCACCTCCGGTGCCGAGGTCTTCGAGGAGATCAAGCGCTTCGCGAACCCCGCGACCGGCTACGACCTGCGCGGCGTCAGCTACGAGGCGCTGCGTGACGGGCCGATGCAGTGGCCGTGCGCCGAGCCGGAGCGCAGGCGCAATCCGATCCGGTACCGCAACGATGGTGTCAGCCAGACGTTGTTCGTCGACGCGCACGGCCACCGGCCCCGGCTGGCCTTCGCCACACCGAGCCGCCGCGCGGTGTTCTGGCCGCGCCCGCACCTGCCGCCCGCGGAGATGCCGGACGACGACTACCCGTTCCTGCTCAACACCGGACGCCTGCAGCACCAGTGGCACACCATGACCAAGACCGGCAGGATCGACAAGCTGACCAAGCTGACCGGCGCGCCGTTCGTCGAGGTGCACCCGGCCGACGCCGAACGCCTCGGTCTGCGCGAGGGCGACCAGCTCGAGATCGCCTCGCGCCGGGGTCGAGCGGTGCTTCCGGTCCAGGTCAGTGAGCGTGTGCGGCCGGGCGATTGCTTCGCGCCGTTCCACTGGAACGACGAGCAGGGCGAATACCTGACCATCAACGCCGTCACCAACGACGCGGTCGATCCGGCCTCGCTGCAACCGGAGTTCAAGGCGTGCGCGGTGGCGCTGCGCAGGGTGGCCGTCGTGCCGCGGCCCGAGACGCCCGCCGCGCTGCCCGCCGCGGAGTCGGCGCATCCGCTGGCGGCCGTGCTCGGTCTCGACAGCGGCACCGCCCCCACGCTCAGCGAAACCGAGCGGATCTACCTCAGCGGATACCTGGCCGCGCTGCAAGCGCTTCCGGTGACCGGTCAACCGGTGCTCCCGGACTCGGCGCCGATGTCGGCGCACAGCAGGCTGTGGGTCGACGGGTTGCTGGCGGGTATGTATTCCCGCGGTGCTGCGGGCCCGGCGCCCGCGGTGGACCAGGGTGCGCCCGCCCGCGCGATCACCGTGCTGTGGGCCTCGCAGACCGGCACCGCGGAGGAATTCGCGGCCACCGTCTCGGCACACCTCGCCGGGCACGGCTTCACGCCGCGACTACTGGACCTGGACTCCTGCGACCTCAGCACGCTTCAGGGCGACGTGCTGGTGGTCAGCAGCACGTTCGGCGACGGAGGGCCGCCGGACAACGGAGCCGATTTCTGGGATCGCCTGGCCGACACCGGCGTGCGGCTGACCGGTGTGCGCTACGCGGTGTTCGCCCTCGGCGACTCCTCCTATGACGACTTCTGCGGTTACGGTCGCAAACTCGACGAGAAATTCGCCGAACTCGGCGCGACCCGATTGCTTACGCGCGTCGACAGCGAACCCGACTACGAAGACGCGGCACAGCGCTGGCTCGACGACGTGCTCGCAGCGTTCGGCGCCGAGGAATCCGGGTCCCCCGCCGATCCGCCGGTGCGCGGCGCAGGCGGCACGGGCCGCGCCACACCCCGGGGCGGCGGAGTCGCGACGCTGGAAATGCCGAGTGCCGCACCGGCGCTCGGGCGCACCCGCACCGCTTCCGCGCCGTTCACCCGCACCGCGCCGCTGCGTGCCCCGCTGTTGCGCAACGAGTTGCTGTCGACCGGAGGATCGACGAAAGAGGTGCGCCGCTTCGGGTTCGATCTGCGCGGCCTGGACGCCACATACGAGGTGGGCGACTCCTTGGGCGTCTGGCCGGTGAACAGCGCCGCGCTGGTCACCGAATGGCTGGACGCCACCGGGCTGGACGGTCGCCGCGTGGTCGAGGTCGACGAGCGCGAACTCTCGCTGGCGGAGGCGCTGCGCACGCACTACGACATCACCAAGGTCGGTCAGGATCTGCTCGGCTTCCTCGCCGAGCACAACCACAGCGGCAAACTCGCCAAACTGCTGCGCCGCGACAACCGCAACGAACTGGCGAGTTACCTGTGGGACCGGCAGGCCGTGGACGTGCTGCGCGACTTCCCGATTCGAGCCGATCTGGTGGAATGGCTCGGCACGCTGAAGAAGCTACAGCCGCGTCAGTATTCGATCTCGTCGAGTCCGCTGGTCAGCCCGGACGAGGTGGAGCTGACCGTCGGCATCGTGCGCTACGGCGATCCGGCCGCCACCGGTTCGGCGGCGCGGCGCGGCGGAGTGTGCTCGACCTTCCTCGCCGATCGGGCGGCCGCCGATTACACCGGCGCGGCGGTGCCGATCTTCCTGCAACGCGCACCGCACTTCCGTCCTCCGGCCGACCCGGCCGCACCGATGATCATGGTGGGCCCTGGCACCGGCATCGCGCCCTTCCGTGGGTTCCTGCACGAGCGCAGGGCCCTCGGCTGCACCGGGCGCAACTGGCTGTTCTTCGGCGATCAGCATGCGGCGCAGAACTTCTACTACCGCGCCGAACTGGAGGACATGTTCCGTTCCGGCTTCCTGACCCGCCTCGACCTGGCCTTCTCCCGGGACCAGCGGGAGCGGATCTACGTGCAGCACCGCATGATCGAACACGGCGCCGAGCTGTGGTCCTGGCTGCGCGATGGCGCCCACTTCTACGTCTGCGGCGACGCGAGCCGCATGGCCAAAGACGTCGACGAGGCCCTCCTGCGCATCGCGCGCATCCACGGCAAACTCGACGAGGACGGCGCACTGGCCTTCAAGAAGCAGCTCGTCGCCGAAAAGCGCTACGTCCGCGACGTCTACTGACGGCCCAACAACAGCCATCCCAATCAGTGATCGCGATCGGCGATGTACGACCTGGACCGCGTGGGCGGTCCGGCCGTGATCATCATCGGTAAGTTCGGCTTCACCGCGACGCCGACCCGAGCGGATTGACGGCCTCGGCGCTCACACCGCGGGTGGGTTCAGGCGGGTGAAGTCGGGGAGGCGGTAGTACGGATAGTAGGGGTAGGGCGGGGTGGTGGCGCTTGCTTTGTCCAGGCGCGCGATCTGGTCGGCGTCGAGTTCCCAGCCGATCGCGCCGAGGTTCTGGCGGAGCTGCTCCTCGTTGCGGGCGCCGACGATGACGGTGGCGACGGTGGGGCGGCGCAGCAGCCAGTTGAGGGCGATCTGCGGCACCGTCTTGCCGGTTTCGGCGGCCAGCTCGTCGAGGACGTCGACCACGTCGTAGAGCTTCTCCTCGTCCACCGGCGGACCGGCCTCGGCGGTCCGGTGCAGCCGGCTGCCTTCCGGAAGCGGTTGACCGCGACGGATCTTGCCGGTGAGCCTGCCCCAGCCGAGGGGACTCCAGACCACCGCGCCGACACCTTGGTCGCGGCCGAGCGGCATGAGTTCCCACTCGTAGTCCCGCCCGACCAGCGAGTAGTAGACCTGGTGCGCGACGTACCTGGTCAGCCCGTTGCGTTCCGCCGCGGCAAGGGATTTCATCAGCTGCCAGCCCGCGAAGTTCGACGCGCCGACGTAGCGGATCTTGCCCGCGCGCACCAGATCGTCCAGGGCCGCGACGACTTCCTCCACCGGCGTGCCCGCGTCGAAGGCGTGCAGCTGGAACAGATCGATGTAGTCCGTGCCCAGCCTGCGCAGCGACGCCTCCACCGCACCGATCAGCCTGGCCCGGCCGGAACCGGCGTCCGCCGGGCCGGGGCCGGTCGGCAGCGTCGCCTTGGTGGACAGCAGCACCCGATCACGCCTGCCCTGGACGGCGGCGCCCAGCACCTCCTCGGAGGCGCCGTCGGAGTAGACGTCGGCGGTGTCGAACATGTTCACGCCCGCGTCCAAGCTGATGTCGACCAGCCGCCGCGCCTGTTCGGCATCGGTGTCGCCCCAGGCGCCGAACAGTTCACCCCGGCCGCCGAAAGTGCCCGCGCCGAAGCTCAAGGCCGGGACATGGAGACCCGATGCGCCGAGCCGCCGGTACTCCATCTGTGTGTCGACCATCCGAACGTTCACTGGACAGCCCTCCTAAAGGGTCTATAGTTCCATTAACACTTCGGACGGTACACCCGTTCGCCGATAAATGAAACTGGAGTGCCGTTATGGAGCCGGAAGAGGCCACACCCGGATCGGTTCGACCCGGTGGGCGGACCGCGCGGGTCCGCGCCGCCGTCCTGCGGGCGGCGGGCGATCTGCTGGCCGAACACGGGTTCGCCCACCTCGACCTCGCCGAGGTCGCGGCGCGCGCCGAGGTCGGCAAGACCACCGTCTACCGCCGCTGGCGCACGCCCACCGGCCTGATCGCCGACCTGCTGACCGACATGGCCGAGCAGTCGCTGCCGCACGCCGACACCGGCTCGCTGCTCGGAGATCTCACCGCCAACGCCCGCCTGGTCGCGAAGACGCTCTCCGATCCACGCCAAGGCGAGCTCTTCCGCGCCGTGATCGCCGCCGCCACCTGCGACGAGTCCGCCGCGACCGCTCTGCGCCGCTTCTACGACGTACGGCTCACCGAGTGGTCGGCGTGCGTAGCGGCCGCCGTCGCGCGCGGCGAAGCGCCGGAGCGCACCGACGCACGCGCGGTGCTGTCGGCGGTGTCGGCCCCGCTCTACTACCGGCTGCTCGCCAGCGGCGACCCGATCGACGACGCCGCCGCGGATACCGCCGCGCACGCCGCGGTCGATGCCGTGATCGCGGGCACTTTCGTAACCCCCGATCCGCCGCGCGGCTAGCCGAGCACCGCTCCCCTGGCGTCCGCGGTCCAGTCGGCGCGGCGACCGGTGTAACCGAGCATTCGCGTCAAGGCAGGCGCATCGGGCGCGACCGGCACCACCGGTCCGAACAGACCGGGCACCCCTTCGGCCGGGGTCTCGCGCAGCATGTCCAGCAGGATCGCCAAGTGCCCGTCGTCGCAGGCGAAGGGCTGCCCCGTGGCCTTCGCGAGATCCCAGCCGTGCACCACCACCTCGTCCAGGGCGATCCTGGCCATCACCGGCGCCGGTTCGCTCACTCCGCCCGCCTCGGTTACGCCGTCCCAGGCCACGGGCTCCCGCCACGCTGCCACCAGGGCATCGAGCTGGGCCGGAACGCGCTCGCGCCAATCCTCGGGCAAGGCGCGATCCACCGGCGGAGCCGGCGCGACCGAGCCACCGACGGCCTCCTTGGTGGCCGCTTGACGAAACGCCTCGGTCAGATCGAGCACGTGCGCGAGCAGATCACGCACCGTGGTGTCGGCGCACGGCGTCGGCGCGGCGAGCTGGTCGTCGGTGATGCGGCCGACCACGGACGACAGAGCGACAGCGGCGGGTTCGAAATCGAATTCCGGATTCATCGAATCTCCTGAGCCGGGGACAGGTTCATCCATGCAGACGTCCTCGCCGGGCCGAACTCATCGGTCCGGAGCAACGCGAAGTCGAACACCGCGGGAAGTAGCGCTCCGGTCAGCTCTGCGACGCGATCCGGTCGGTCTGTGCGCGATGCACATCCAGGGCCGTGTGCAGGAAGTCGAGAATCAGCGAGAGCTGGTCGGGGTCGTAACGACCGAGAGCCCGCGCACCCGCCCTGCCGACCGGCTCGAAGATCCGCTCCGCCACGTCGTGCGCGGCGACAGTGGCGGCGACCAGCACACGGCGCCGATTGGCCGGATCCTGACCGCGTGTGACGAATCCCGCCCGCTCCAGTCGATCGATCACCGCGGTGGTGGCCGCGGGACTGAGTCGCACCGCCGCACTCAATTCCCCCGCGGGCAGCGGGCCACGGCCGAGCACCACATCGAGGCAGCGAAGATCGGTGCGGTTCATGCCCAGGTGCGCGGCGACCGCCTCGTCGAAGACGTCGAAGCTCTGCTGGAGCAGTCGCAACTGCGCACCGATGGCACCGATAAGAGTATATTTCGACATTCGAAACTTTCCGCTATCGTATCTTTCGTTCATCGAAATACTAGCACGCACAAGGACGCTGCCATGCACGACACCGACATCGACGACGCCGAGATCCGCACGCTGTTCCGCGACCTCATGCAGGCCTGGACCGACAACGATGCCGAGGCCTACGCCGGCCATTTCACCGCCGACTCCGACTACGTGTCCTATGACGGCACCCGCGCGATCGGCCGAGCCGAGCACCAGCGCAATCACGACAAGCTCTTCCGAGGCGTGCTGGCAGGCTCCGCACTGGTCGGCGACCTGGAGTCGGTCCGCTTCGTCACCCCGGACGTGGCGATCCTGCACGGCACGGCGTCGGTACTGATGCCGTGGCGATCGCGGCTGCCGGAGCGCAGGCGATCGCGCCAGACGCTGGTGCTGGTACGCACCTCCGAGGGCTGGCGGATAACCGCGATCCACAACGGCCGGGTCCGCCCGGTGACGGTTCCCGAACCGGATTCCTTCCCGGCCGGAATGTCTCGCCTCATGAGCCGCGCGGCACGCAGGCTCGGAGTCGGACGTCGCCACCCCGCTCGGTAACGCGCGGCGCCGGGCCGTCTCGACCCGGCGCGCGAGGTACCGCCGTTACGCACTCGTAGCGGCGAAATGCGCTGGAAAAGCGGATAATTGGTAGATGAAGGGTGATCGGGTGGAGATCGTCGTCGACGTCGGCGACGGGTCTCGCAGTTACGAGATCGCGGCTACCCGGGCGGGGCGGCGGGTCGAGGTCAGGATCGCGCGCGGCGTGGTCGAAGTCAGCGAAGTGACGCGATCGGGGACGGCGGTGCGGACCGCGCGGTTCATGGCCGGGCGCACGCTCGCGCTGGTCGAGCACCCCGCCGATGCCACGGCGGCGCGGGTCGACGAAGAGCGACAACGCTGAGGCGAAAATGCTTGCCGTCCGTCCGGACCAGGGGCATCCTCGATGCAGTCGGAGTCGATCGTCCGCCTCGATTGCGGCATCCCGCGACGGGTATGCCCATCGAGACGCCTACGCGGAGAGGAGCGCACGATGTCAGATCCCCTTGCCGACGCGGTCCCGGAGGCGGATCTCGCCGAGCAGTCCGTCCCGGCGTATCCGGAGGAGCCGGTGGTCGCCGACGACCTGCCGGAGCAGGACGACGCCGTCGGACGGGCGATTCCCGAGCGCGACGTCTTGGAGGCGAATCCGGCGGACGTGCTCGAGCAGTCCATCGTGGTTCCGATGGACGACGACCCCGAGGACGAATTCGGCTTCTGACCGTACGGCTCAGGGCTGGATCTTCGCCCGCACCGTCGCGTGCAGTTCCCGCAGGCTGGACCGCTCGGTGGCCACCTCGAGCACCCGCATGCCATGGGCGTGCCCGGTCAGCTCGACGGCCAGCTGTTGCGGGTCCACCTGCCGGTGCGGGATGCGATAGGCGGCGCACAAGGCGGCGAGATCCATGCCGTGCGGGGTGCCGAAGACCCGTTCGAACACGCCCGCGTACTGCGGGTCGCCCTGCTCGAGCAGCTCGAAGATGCCGCCGCCGTCGTCGTTGGCCACCACGATGGTCAAGTCGGCCGGTCGCGGTTCGCCGGGGCCGATCAGCAGACCGGACGCGTCGTGCAGGAAGGTCAGGTCGCCGATCAGCGCGATGGTGCGCCCCTCGTGGTGCAGGGCGGCGCCCACCGCGGTGGAGACCGTGCCGTCGATCCCGGCGACGCCGCGATTCGACAGCACCTTGATCCCCGGCCGCGGATGCGACACCAGTGCGGCGTCCCGCACCGGGTTCGAGGCGCCGAGCAGCAGTTGGTCGCCCTCCCGCAGCGCGTCCATCACGACCGCGGCGACGTGCAACCCGGTGGGTTTCGGATGCCGCGCGAGTTCGGCGCGCACCACCTGGTCGGCTTTCGCGTTCAGTTCACGACAGTGCTCCAGCCATCCCGTGCTCGGGGCGCCGCTGATGACCGCGCGCGTGCCGGTACCGACCACGTTGCCGGACACGTCGGGCCAGCGCGGACCGGTGGTGAGCGCGTAGACCCGGACGTCCGGATCGGCGAGCACCTTCGAGACCTGCCGGTGCAGGGTCGGGCGGCCGGTGATGATCGCCTGCTTCGGCCGCAGCAGCGACAGCACCAGCGGATGCAAGGCGGGCCCGTGCATGGGGGCGGTGGGCTCGGCGACGGTCGGCAGGTCCGCCAGCTCCGGGCGCAACCCGGCGCCGTGTCCGGAGATCACCACCGTGTCCGGTGTGAGGTCGAGATCGAGCGGCACGTCCAGGGTGGCGTACTGGGTCTCGGTCCAGGCGCACTCGTCGGCGCGACCCGTGGGAGCCGACTCACCCGGCGCCAGATCGGGGACCAGCGGCTCACGCAGCGGGACATCGAAGTGCACCGGGCCCGCGTTGCCGGAACGAGTGCCGCGCGCCGCGGCGAGCAC
This sequence comes from Nocardia sp. NPDC047648, assembly GCF_040642815.1. NCBI lineage: Bacteria > Bacillati > Actinomycetota > Actinomycetes > Mycobacteriales > Nocardiaceae > Nocardia > Nocardia sp. NPDC047648. The sequence continues at coordinate 40,254 of NZ_JBEYSX010000003.1, forward strand.
CCGGCACACCGCCGAACGCCACTGGCTGTTCTGTTGGCCGTAGGGCGGGTGGTCGGCGTCCCCGGCCTCCTCCTCCGCCAGACCGAGCGAGATGGTGGCGCGGACCTGGCTGCCGAACAGGCCGAGCTGTTCGACGGTCTGGTTGGCTCCGGAGCCGAGCAGTTCGTAGGGCCGATTGGCGCTGAGCACCACCAGCGGGACGCGGGCGTAGTTCGCCTCCAGCACGGCGGGCCCGAGGTTGGCCACCGCGGTACCCGACGTCATCACGACCGGGACGGGGTGCCCGCTCGCGATCGCGAGCCCGACGGCGAGAAAGCCCGCCGTTCGCTCGTCGATCCGCATGTGCAGCCGCAGCCGCCCCGCCGCGTCGGCAGCCTGGAGGGCGAAGGCCAGCGGAGCGTTCCGGGAGCCGGGGCACAGGACGACATCCCGCACGCCCCCGCGCACTAGTTCGTCGACGACGACCTGCGCTTGTGCTGTTGACGGGTTCACGTCTCCAGACTGGCAGACAGTCAACTAGAAGTCGCTGCCGGGAGGCTCGCAATCACACTGTGTCCTCGGACACTGGCTCCGGAGGACGCAGCGCGGGTTCGCGCCCGAGGAGGCCGACGAGCCCGCGCGGCTCCGCTGACGTCCGAGCATGCCGCAGGGAGGTCGCTATCGGTAGGCGCTCAGTCGCATTCCACGGAGGGACCCGCAACACTCGGCTCGGTAGGCGCTCAACAAACACCGCCCAGTTCGAGCCCGAGCACCGAGTACTACCTCGTGACGACAGGGCCAGCAGTAATCACGGACACGACCCCTCCAAGGCAGGGCTCAGATCGTGCCCTGTCTACCTATTCGACCACACCGGCCCGGCTCCGCGTCTCGAGCGAATGGAGACCGAGCATGTTCTGTCGCGGCCCCGCTGACATTCGATCGTGCGCAGGGAGGTCGCTATCGATAGGCGCACGGTCGCGTTCCAAGGAGGGACCCGCAACACTGCGGCCCCGCAGGCGCACACCGCCCAGCCCACGACCAATCCCCGACCAGGTCCGCAACCGACAGGGCCAGCAGTCATCACTCGGACACGACCGCTGCAAGGCAGGGCTCGAATCGCGGCGCTGCCTACTCACTCGACCACACCGCTCAGCCCCCGGTTTCGAGCGAAGCGACACCGAGCATGCGCCGTTCGCGGCCCGGCTCGCGTCCGAGTGGCCGCCGCGTACGCGACGAACTCGCAAGCGGTGGTTGCTCGGACGCGAGCCATCAAGGGGCCGCGAACACGCCGCGACGAAGTCGCGGCAGAAATTACTGAGCGTGCTTCTGGATCAGGTCGCCCACGCGCGGCAGCGCCTCGATGACGTTCTTCTTCGCCGAGGAACGCATCGAGGAGTAGACCTTCTGCAGGGCCGGGCGAGTGGAGGATTCGGCCCGAGCGTCGGTGACGGCGAGCAACGCCTCGGCGACCTCGTCCGACTTGGCGACGAGCAGATCGGCGAACTTGCCGGAGCCCGACGCCGTGTACTCCTGCCAGAACGGCTCCAGCTGCGCGACGAACTTGGGCGCCAACGACTCCAGCGCATCGGGCACGATGGACGGGCTGATCTTCTTGACCGCCGCGTAGCCACCCTTCACAGCCAGGCCGGACGCACCACCCTTGTCCGAGACCTCGGCATCGAGAACCTCGACGGCGTCGGCAAGGAAAGCCGGGCGCTTCGCGTCGTCGAGCAGGGATTCAGACAGTGCTGCAACCACTTTCAGGTTCCTCCGGATCGGTATCGATGAACGAGCGAGGGCAACTATACGCACCCGCGCCAGCATTCACCCGGCTACGGCTGCCACGGCAGCAACTCCACCATCAGACCTTCGCAGTCGGCGAGCAGATCGCCCTGCTCATCGAGCAATTCGGCGGCGATGAAAGTTTTGCGCCCTTCGATCCGGTCGACCCGTCCGCGAACCGTCAGTTGTGTTTCCAGCGGAGTGATCTTGCGGTAGTTCACATGAAGGTACGCGGTGCGGCTGATCGGCCGTCCGGCGTAGTGCACGATCATGCCGAGCAGATCGTCGAACAGCAGCGGCAGCACACCGCCGTGCGCGGCGCCGTTGCCGCCGAGATGGAAACGGCGGAACACACCCGTCATCTCGATGCCCTCCGGCCCCGCCTCGACCACCTGCCACGGCAGCAGCAGAAGGCTTCCCCGTCCCGGCAGTTCGACGGCGCGGCCGGCCGGTCCCTGCAACTCCGGCGCGCGATAGGGCTTCAGCAGATCGATCAGCTCGCGGGCTTTGGCCTGCGCGGCCGCGAACACGTCGTCGGGCGCGTCCACGGACACGGCGAGATCCTGCAGCGTCCGCATGGCTTCCACGAATCCGCCGAAATTCGGTCCGACCCGCGCGGGGGTGACCTTCGGGAATCCGCCGTGCTTCTCGTACCGGGACCCGTCCACCGCGCTCCGGTCTATAACCGGTTTCACTTGATCGCTCATAACTTGCACGGTAACGCGTATTTTTACACCGTCAAATCGAGATCCCTCTGCCCGCTCACGACTTTCGGGCGCGGCGCGACCTAGCATTGCCCGGGTGACGTTCAATCCGAAGCTGTGGCGTCCCGTTCCGGGATTCGAGAACCTGACCGACATCACCTATCACCGGCACATCGAGCAGGGCACCGTGCGCGTGGCGTTCGACCGGCCGGAGGTGCGCAATGCGTTCCGCCCGCATACCGTCGACGAACTCTTCCGGGCACTCGACCACGCGCGGATGACTTCGGACGTCGGCGCGGTGCTGCTCACCGGCAACGGCCCCAGCCCCAAGGACGGCGGCTGGGCGTTCTGCTCCGGCGGTGACCAGCGCATCCGCGGCCGCAGCGGATACCAGTACGCCAGCGGTGACACCGCGGACACGGTCGACCAGGCCCGCGCGGGCCGCCTGCACATCCTGGAGGTGCAGCGGTTGATCCGTTTCATGCCGAAGGTGGTGATCGCCCTGGTGAACGGGTGGGCCGCGGGCGGTGGTCACAGCCTGCACGTGGTCTGCGATCTCACCCTGGCCAGCCGCGAGCACGCCCGCTTCAAGCAGACCGACGCCGACGTGGGCAGCTTCGACGGCGGCTACGGCAGCGCCTACCTGGCCAAGATGGTCGGCCAGAAGTTCGCCCGCGAGATCTTCTTCCTCGGCCGCCCCTACACCGCCGAGGAAATGCACCAGATGGGCGCGGTGAACAAGGTCGTCGACCACGCCGAACTGGAGGACGTCGCACTGGAGTGGACCGCCGACATCAACGGCAAATCCCCGCAGGCGCAGCGCATGCTGAAGTACGCGTTCAATTTGCTGGATGACGGCCTGGTCGGCCAGCAACTCTTCGCGGGCGAGGCGACCAGGATGGCCTACATGACCGACGAAGCCGTCGAGGGCCGCGACGCGTTCCTGCAGAAACGCGAGCCGGACTGGACTCCCTACCCCTGGTACTTCTGACATGGACATCCTCAGCAGCCGGATCATCCTGCGGCCCGCCGATTACCAAGCCACGCTCGCGTTCTACCGGGACGGCCTGGAGCTGGCCATCGCGCGGGAATATCCGGGCGGCACCGTCTTCTTCGCGGGCCAGTCGCTGATCGAGGTGGCCGCGCACGGCGGGTCGGGGGAATCGTCGTCGTTCGACGGCGGCATCTGGCTCCAGGTGCGCGACGTGTCCGCCGCCGCCGTGGAACTGGCGCTGAAGGGCATCGCGATCGACCGCGCACCGGTCGAGGAGCCGTGGGGCTTGCACGAGATGTGGGTGCACGATCCCGACGGCGTGCCGATCGTTCTGGTGGAGGTCCCGCCGTCGCATCCGATCAGGCGGGATTCCCGCTGGTCGCCGTCGTAGCAACGGTTCGGATCGGTAGTTCGGCGGGCGCCACCGAGTTGCCAACGCGAGAACCGGCGAGGACGATAACGCTCGGACGGCCACCCGACCGCCGACGTCCGGGCCGGCTGTGTCCGTGTCCCGTCCGACCGAGTGAATCGCAGTCTCGATGTCTGTCGTACTTGAGCCCCGATCCGACCGGGTGACCGCGCCGCGGGTGCGCCACTCCGGCATACCGACCCGTTCCGCACGCGGTTACGCGGGCATGACACGATCCCTACCGTGAGGGAGTGCAGCGAGCGAGCCATGGGGACAGCGGCTCTGGGCACGACCGGGCCTGGCGAGCGGCGAGGCATGGCATGAGTAAGACACTGCGCACCTTGCCGATGCCCACCGGGTCCGGTCTCGGCGATGTCATGCCCCATCTGCGGGCGGCGCTGGAAGGTAGCGGGGCCGCGTGGCTGCCCGTTCCCAACAGCGATCGACGCGAGTCGAGACGCTTGAGCGACGCCCTCTCCCCCGGCGAGCCGATCGACGAGGAAGTCGCTCTGGTGGTGACCACCTCCGGCACCACGGGCGTGCCGAAGGGCGCGATGCTGAGTTCGGCGGCCCTGCGCGCGAGCGGCACCGCCACACACGACCGGCTCGGCGGTCCCGGCAACTGGTTGCTGGCCCTGCCCACCCATCACATCGCCGGTATCCAGGTGCTGCTGCGCAGCATCCTGGCGGGGACCGAACCCACCGTGCTGGACGTGTCCGGCGGATTCCTGCCCGAGGCGCTGGCCGGCGCGATCACGGGTATGCGCGGTGAACGGCGCTACACATCCCTGGTCCCGACCCAGCTGATCAAGGCGCTCGAGTCGCCGGTGGCCACCACCGCGCTGGCCGAGCTCGACGGCGTGCTGGTGGGCGGCGCGGCCACTCCGCTGCCGGTCTACGAGCGCGCGCGAGCCGCGGGCATCACCGTGGTGCGCACCTATGGCATGAGCGAGACCTGCGGCGGCTGCGTATACGACGGCGTGCCGCTGGAGGGCACGAAGGTCCGGATCGAAGACGGCCGGGTGGTGCTGGGCGGCGCCATGATCGCCACGGGCTACCGCAATCAGCCCGACCATCCCGCCTTTGCCGAACCGGGCTGGTTCCGCACCGAGGACGCGGGCACCTTCGACAACGGCCTGCTGAGCATCACCGGACGGCTCGACGAGGCGATCACCACCGGCGGCCTGCTGGTGATCCCGCAGGTGGTCGAGGCCGTGCTGATCAACCACCCCACGATCAGCGAGGTGGTCGTCGTCGGCCTGCCGGACGAACGCCTCGGCCAGCGCGTCGCCGTCGCCGTGATCCCCGCCCCCGGCGCCACCCCCGACTTGGCCGAGCTGCGCGAATACGTCGCCGACGAACTGGACTCCATCGCCGCTCCCCGCGAACTCGCCGTTCTCGACGAGTTCCCTTTGCGCGGCCCCGGGAAGCCCGACCGCGCCAAAGTGCGCGAATACCTCTTGGCGGACTCGACCCACTGACGGCAGCGGGGCAGCGCGCTGCCCCGCTTCGTCCGGCACGTCATGCGACAGCGCCGTGCAAGAGCCGTGCAAGTCTCGGTGTCCACAGTTGTCCACATGACTTCTTTCGCACCAACTTCAGCGCTCGCCGTCGAGGCGGACGGCCTGGTCAAGGTGTTCGGGGAACAGCGTGCCGTCGATGGGGTGAGCCTGGCGGTGCCGCAGGGCTCGGTGTACGGCGTGCTCGGTCCGAACGGCGCAGGCAAGACCACGACCATCCGCATGCTCGCGACCCTGCTGCGACCGGACGGCGGCCGCGGCCGCATCTTCGGCCACGACGTGGTGGCGGAGCCGACGGCGGTCCGCTCGCTCATCGGCGTCACGGGCCAGTACGCCTCCGTCGACGAGGACCTGACCGCCACCGAGAACTTGATCGTCTTCTCCCGCCTGCTCGGGCTCAGCAGCATCGATGCCCGGCGCAAAGCGGCCGACCTGCTGGAGGAGTTCGATCTCACCGAGGCGGCGAACAAGCCGCTGCGGAACTTCTCCGGCGGTATGCGGCGCAGGCTCGATCTGGCGGCCAGCCTGATCGCGACGCCGCCGCTGCTGTTCCTCGACGAACCGACCACCGGCCTCGACCCGCGCACCCGCGCCCAGATGTGGGAGACCATCCGCCGCCTCGTCCGCGAAGGCGCGACGGTGCTGCTCACCACCCAGTATCTGGACGAGGCCGACCAGTTGGCCGACCGGATCGCGGTGATCGACCACGGAAAGGTGATCGCCGACGGCACGGCCGACGAACTGAAGGCCTCCGTGGGCGGCTCCAGCCTGCACCTGACCCTGGTCGATCGCGGCAGGCTCGATGAGGCGCGCCACATCATCGGCGACTTCCTCGGCGTCGAAGCGCAGATCACCCCGGAGGCCGGGCGGCTTACCGCGCCGTTGACCGACGCGGGCGTCACCGCCGATCTGCTGATCCGGCTGCGCGAGCGGGAGATCGGCGTCGACGAGATCACCGTGACCAAGCCGAGCCTGGACGAGGTCTTCCTCACCATCACCGGTCACCCCGCCGACGCCACCACCGACGAGTCCGAGAAGAGCGCGGCGTGAACGTCCGGCCCGCAGGCGGCAGCCTGCGTGACCACGAAGCGCCCGCGCACGCCGATAAGGAACCAAGCATGACCACCATCACCAAGACCGAGGCGCGCCATGCCGCGCCGACGAAGATTCCCGAAGTCAGCAACCACGTTCCGCTGGGCCAGGCGATATCGAATTCGTTCACCATGGCCTACCGCGGTCTGCTGAAGATCAAGCACAAGCCCGAGCAGCTGTTCGACGTGACGATCCAGCCGATCCTGTTCACCGCCTTGTTCGCCTACATCTTCGGCGGCGCCATCGGCGGCAGCGTGCACGACTATCTGCCGGTCCTGATCCCCGGCATCCTGGTGCAGACCGTGGTGCTCACCTCGGTGGTCACCGGCACCCAGTTGCGTGAGGACATGGACAAGGGCGTCTTCGACCGGTTCAAGTCCCTGCCCATCGCCCGCATCTCGGCGCTGGCGGGCGCGCTGCTGGCCGATATGGTGCGCTACGTCATCGCGACCGTGCTCACCATCGTCGTCGGCGTCGCCATCGGCTATCGCCCGGAGGGCGGTGTGCTCGGCGTGGTCGCGGCGGGTCTGGTCATCGTGGTCTGCTCGTTCGCGATCAGCTGGATCTGGGCGCTGGTCGGAGTCACCGGCAAGAGCGCCGCGGGCGTGCAGGGCATCTCGATGATGATCATGTTCCCGCTGACCTTCATGTCCGGCGCCTTCGCCATGGTGAGCACGATGCCGGGCTGGATGCAGGGGCTCAATCACGTGAACCCCGTGTACTACATGGTGAACGCGTGCCGCGGATTGATGAACGGCGCCGGTTTCGGCGGCGACCTGGCCTGGTCGCTGATCGGCGCGCTGGTCGTCATCGCGATCTTCGCACCGCTCACGGTCAAGGCGTACATGCGGCGGGCGTGAGCCCTCTCCACGCACGAGCAGGCCGGGTGACGACTGTTACCCGGCCTGCTTTCGGCGTAGTTCGCACGAAACCGGAATCCCTCGCGCATGCCGGAGCGTCGGCGAAGAACGAATGATGTAAGAGAAGACCGTCAGTGCGCGGAATTCAGACTGTGGAGCATTCGCATGATGCGGTCGGCGGATTCACTGCGGCGCAGGTGGCCGAGGCGGCGGCGGGCTTGCGCGACCTGCTCGGCACCGAGCTTCGCGATCGCCGCGTCCAGGTGCCGTTGCCAGCGCATGGAGGGGAAATCCTGACGGCAGAAGACGTTCGGCGCCAGCATCAACAAGTCGAGACCCGTGCCGACCTCGCGGTCGACGGCGATGAGATACGACCCGACCGCGCAGGCGACGCCGCCGATCTGCGGCAGGTCCCGGTACTGGGTCATCATCGGCACGGTGAGTTCGGCCAGCTGTGCGGCCAGGACCGCGCTCGAGCCGACTCCGCCGTGGAGTACCTGCGCGGCGAGCGCCGCCGCGGCGAGCATCAGGGCGCCGGGCCCGGGACCGAGCGCCTGATCCGGCCAGCCGAACAGCTCCAGTGCCCGCTCGTAGCGCGCGAAACCACCTGCGGTGTCACCCATCGCGAACGCCACTTCCGCGGAACTCTGCATCACCGTGGACAGCAGCCGATTCTGTCCGAGAGACGAGGTGTCCAGGTCCGGCGTGCCCAGCGCGAGGTCGAGTTCCCGCCGGGCCTGCTCCAGATCGCCGGCACCTACCAGCGAAGCCACCAGCAGGCTGCGGATCTCCACCGTGTCCTCGTAGGCGCCGAGCCGCTGTAGCAAGTCGAGCGAGCGGCGGTAATAGGTCACCGATTCGGCGTACTGGGCGATCTGTCCACAGACCTGTCCGAGGTGCCTGCTCACCATGGCCACGCTCCAGACGTTCTCGCGCCCGAGGACGTCCAGCGCGTTGATCGCGTCGATGGTGGAGCCGCGCACGTCACCTTGGTTCTCGCGCATGTTGGCCCGCAGCAGCAGCGCCGTGCCCCTGGTTTCCGGATCGGCCGAGCGCGCCGCCTGCGCGAGCAGCCTGCTGAGTCCGCGCGTGTCGGCTCTGGTGAGCACCACCCTGGCGATGAATCGGTTGTTCTCGCTGAGTTCGGCGGAGCGACGAAGCAATCGGCGCACGCGCAGGCGCAGCACGGCGATCTCCCTTGCGCTGCCGTTGGTGTAAGCGAGATGCAGGAACGTCATCTGATAGGTGACGAGCACGAGGTCCGGACGCGGACCTCCCCGGCCGAAATCGGCAGGCTCCAATTCGATGACCCGCTGGGCCCAGGCGATCACTTCCATATGCGATCCGCGGATCACCCACAGCGTGGCGACGACCGGGAACACCGTGTAGGCCGTCGCGGCGTCCCGTCGTTCGATGCCACAACGCAGCGCGGCGAGCAAGTTGTCCAGCTCCGCCGCCACGGAGAGGGCGAGGTGAATCTGATCGCCGGTCATATACCGGCTCGCAGCGTCGTCGGCGTAGTCCTTGGCCCACCGCATCATCCGGGTGTCGACCGCGTCCGGCTCGCCCGCCGTGGCGGCCAGCTGCTCCTCACCGAATTCCCGCACCGTCTCCAGCATGCGATAGCGGGTGCCGAGCAGCTCGTCGTCCAGCACGGTGAGCAGCGATTGGTTGACCAGACCGTCGACGGCCGCGGCGACATCGGTCACGTCGGCTCCCCCCGCGACCGCCTCCGCGGCCGAGAGCGTGAAACCGGCCGGAAATCGGCACAACCGGCGCAGTGTCGCTTGCTGTTCGGTATCGAGCAGGTTCCAGCTCCAGTCGATCACCGCGTGCAGCGTGCGATGCCGTTCGGGCGAACTGCGATCGCCGTGGCGCAGCAGCGCGAACCGATCGGCCAATCGCTCGTTGATCTCCTCGACGCTCATCGCCCGAACGCGGGCGGCGGCCAGTTCGATGGCCAGCGGCAGCCCGTCGAGCGTGTGGCAGAGCTGGGCGACGATATCGGGGTCCAGCCGGACCGCCGGGCGCACGGCCCTGGCGCGGGCGGCGAACAGTTCGGTGGCGGGCGAGCCCGCCGGATCGATGGTCAGGGGCGGCAACGGATACACCGTCTCAGCGGTGAGCGTCAGCGGCGATCGGCTCGTGGTGAGCACGGTCAGCCGTGGCGCGACACCGATCAGGTCGGCGACCACCACCGCGACCGCGTCGACCAGATGCTCGCAGTTGTCCAGGATCAGCAACATCGAGCGCGCCGACACCGCGTCGCGCAACCGCCTGCGCAGATCGACCGTCTGCCCGGAGCGCAGCGCCGCCGCGTCGAAGGTGACCTCGCTGAGCCCGAGCACCGCGGCGATCGCCGCCTCGATCTCGACCCTGGCGTCGCCTCCCTCGGCACGCACCGAGGCCAGTTCCACCAGCGCTACCGGGCGGGTGCGCGCCACCCGCGCACCGAGCTCGTTCGCGACCCTGGTCTTGCCCGCGCCGCCCGGGCCGAGCACGGTCACCACCCTGGAGTCGTCCAGCAGATCGGTGAGCGCGGCGAGATCGTCCGTCCGGCCGAGCAGCGCGTTGGGGGCGGCGCGCAGCCCCATCGCGGCAGGCTGCGGTTCTGGGGCCGCTTCGGCCGAGGGCGTGGCCGGGAACCCGGTTCGGTGTCCCGCGCGCGCGACCGGCGTCGGGGCACGCGGCGGCGCGGTGGGCCCGATCGGCTCACCGCGCAGGATCGCCGTGTGCGCCGCGGAAAGCGCCGGTCCGGGATCGGCGCCGAGTTGGTCGGCCAATCGGGAGCGGAAGGCCGCGAACGATTCCAGCGCCTCGTTGCTCCGTCCCGAGGCGGCGAGCAGACGCATCAGGGTCAGCTGCGCGGGCTCGTCCAACGGGTCCGCGGCGGCGCGCAACCGAGCCAGGTCCAAAGCGCCGTCGAGGTCACCGCCGCCCTCGCGTGCGGCGAGTTCGAGCTCATCGAGTTCGGCGCTTCGCCGCCCGGCGGCGTGTCGTAACTCGTCGGCGAGGTCACCCGGTGGCAGGTCGGCGCCGGGCTCCCCGCGCCACAGCGCCCGCGCGCTCGCGACCTGCGCCAGGCATCCGGAAAGGTCACCCGCGGCGTGCAGCTCGCGCGCCCGCGTAACGCGCTCGCCCACCGAGGACAAATCGACCTGTCCGGCGGCGAGCGTCAACCGGTAGCCCGCCGGGCCGATTTCCAGCGCGCCCTCCGGCAGCGCCGACCGCAGCCGGGAGACCTGGGTGTGCAGCGCGTTCATCGGCGACCGCGGCGGCTGTTCGCCCCAGACATCCTCGATCAGGGCGTGCGCGCCGCGGCTGCGGCCGGGTCGCAGCGCGAGGGCGGTGAGCAGCAGCCGGGATCGCGCGCCGGGCAGCGGCGTCAGCAGACCGTCACGGCGCAGCGCGACCTCGCCCAGCAGGGCCACCACGACCGATTCGCCTGCGGGCGTCGTCACTGCTCGACTGTGGCCGTGCGGGCCGCTGCGCTCCGGAAACATCCCGCGGTCATCGTAGGCGAGCGGACCCGACGGGGCCGACACGATTTCTTTGCCGGGACTGTGAGCGGTCGGTGGCATAGTCTGGCCCCCATGGCTGAGTTCGAGGTGGTCCGATCGGCCGTGGTCACGGCCGAGCCCGCGCGTGTGCACAGGCTGATCAACGATTTCCACAAGTGGGTCGAGTGGTCACCGTGGGAGGACCTCGACCCGCAGCTGCAGCGCAGTTATTCCGGCGCGGACTCCGGTGTCGGCGCGCGCTACGCCTGGAGCGGCAACCGCAAAGCCGGCGCGGGCAGCATGGAGATCATCGGCAGCGCCGACCGCGAGATCGGCGTTCGCCTGGATTTCCTGAAGCCGATGAAGGCGACCAACATGGTGACCTTCATTCTGGATCCCGTCGAGACCGGCACCGAAGTGACTTGGCGGATGACCGGCAGGCAGACCGGCCTGATGGGCGTCATCGGCAAGTTCATCCCGATGGACAAATTCGTCGGCCGGGACTTCGAAAAGGGGCTCGCGCGGTTGCAGCAGGCGGCGACGACCGAAACGGCCTGATCGCCGCGCCCGAGCTGAGGGCGGACGGTGTCCGAATGCGCCCATTATGCTGCGGACATGGCTACTGCAGCGCAATGGATCGAGGGCGCGCGACCCCGCACCCTGCCGAACGCGATCGCCCCGGTGCTCGCCGGAACCGGAGCCGCCGCGTCCATCGACGGCGCGGTGTGGTGGAAAGCGATTCTCGCGCTGCTCGTTTCGCTGGCCCTGATCATCGGCGTGAACTACGCCAACGACTACTCCGACGGCGTCCGCGGCACCGACGACGTGCGGGTCGGCCCGTTGCGCCTGGTCGGGCAGAAGCTGGCCTCGCCCGGCGCGGTGAAGACCGCCGCGATCGTCAGCCTGGTCATCGGCGCGGTCTTCGGTCTGGTGCTGGTGTTCACCAGCGCGTGGTGGCTGCTGCTCATCGGCGCGGCCTGCCTGGCGGGGGCCTGGTACTACACCGGCGGCAGCAACCCGTACGGCTACAGCGGATTCGGCGAAGTGGCGGTGTTCGTCTTCTTCGGCCTGGTCGCGGTGCTCGGCACCCAGTTCGTGCAGGCGGCCCGGATCGACTGGGTGGGCGCGCTGCTCGCGGTCGCGGTGGGCGCGTTCTCCAGCGCCGTGCTCGTCGCGAACAACCTGCGCGACATTCCCACCGACACCGAATCCGGGAAGGTCACGCTCGCGGTGAAACTCGGCGACCCGCGCACCCGCACACTGCACCTCGCGTTGCTCGCCGTGCCGTTCCTCGTGACGTTGGCACTGGTCGCCCGCACACCGTGGGCACTGGCCGGGTTGATCGCGATCCCGCTCGCGGTGCGCGCCAACGCGCCGGTGCGCGGCGGCAAGGGCGGCCTGGAACTGATTCCCGCGCTGCGCGATTCCGGACTGGCACTGCTGGTCTGGTCGGCGGTCACCGCGCTCGCGGTCGGGCTGGGCTAGCGCGCCGGCCGACCGACGCGGCCCGGTGACGAGTTCCGCACGAGCGGCGTGGCGAACTAGTCCTCGTCCGGCACCAGGATGCCGAGCACCCAGTTCACGATCGAGACGATGATGCCGCCGATCACCGCGGCCCAGAAACCTTCGACGCGCAGGCCGTAATGGCTGAACGCTTCGGTGATCTCGGCGGTCAGCCACAGCATGAACGCGTTGATCACGAGCAGGAACAGGCCGAGCGTCACGATCACCAGCGGTAGTGACAGCAACTTCACGATCGGCTTGACCAGCGCGTTCACCACCGTGAACACCGCGGCCACCGCGAGGACGACCGCGATCTTGGCGCCGTTGCCGCCTTCGGGAGCGAGGATGTCGATCTTGTCGACCCAGAAGGCGGCCAGCCAGATGGCCACCGCGTTGATGATCAACCGAATCACGAGCTGCATGGCCCAATGCTAGGCCCAGGGTGCGGACACGCGCCGCTGGAAGACATGAACTCCGCCTGCGCATGTCCGCGGGCTCAGGCCGCACGGTCGAGCAGGGCGTGCACCTTGGGGCGCAACTCCTTGATCACGGTGGGCCCGCCGAACAGGCGCATCGTCGTCTCGTTGGGGGCGCGCAGGATGCCGAGCAGCATGTGCCCCGATTCGATGCTCTTGTCCTTGCGGCCGAGCGCCTCCCGCAGGGATAGCTCGAGCACCTTCTTCGCTTCCCTGGTGAACGGAATGTGCCCGTAGTACCCGCCGCGACCCCACGGGAACGACCCACGTCGCGGATCCGGCGCGGCGCGGTCGAGCGCGTCCTCGCCGAAATGCGCTTCCAGTGACTCCCGGACGGCGTCCAGATCGATGCCGATGGACCGCAGTGCCTCGGCGTCCTCGGGTCCGAGGGGAACCCCATTGCCCTGCTCGGCCAGCGCGCGGCGCACGCCGTCGCGTGTGAGTCCCGCCTCCGCCAGCAACGCCGCCAATTCCGGCTCGGCTTGGCCGAGCAATCCGAGCAGCACGTGTTCGACCTCGATATTCGACGCGCGGAGTTCGCGCGCGTCCTCCTGGGCGACGACGATCGCCGTGCGCGCCGACCTGCTGAACCGTTCGAACATCAGCGGCTCCTGCCTTTCCGGTTGTACTTCTGATGTACCGCCTGCTTGCTCACCTCGAGCGCTTCCGCGATCGCCTGCCAGGACCAGCCCTGGGCGCGGGCGTTGGCCACCTGGATGGCTTCGAGACGTTCGAGCAGCCTGCGTAGCGCGAGCACCGCGCGCAGCCCGACCTTGGGATCGGGGCTGCCCGCGGCGGCCGCCAGGGTGGTTGCTTCTGTCATGTCGTCAATTTTTATTGACGCTTGCGCGCGATGTCAACAAAAATTGACACGCGATGGCGCGGCAGAGCCCGATTCCACGTTCGGCGAACAAGAAAGCTTCGCGCTCAGGCGAGGCAACCGATCAGGCGTCCCAGATTCCGGTCGCCACGAACTTCTCCAGGACCGCGGTGGGCTCGGCGAGATCCAGCCCGTGGGACGCGACCCACGCATCGTCGAAATACGTTCCGGCATAACGGTCCCCGCCGTCACACAGCAGGGTGACGACGCTGCCGCCGCGCCCTTCGGCGAGCATCTCGGCGATCAGGGCGAACACGCCCCACAGGTTCGTCCCGGTCGATCCGCCGACCCGGCGGCCCAGCCGCGTGCTCGCGAACCTGGCCGCCGCGATGGACGCCGCGTCGGGCACCTCGAACATGCGGTCCACCACTTGGCCGACGAACGAGGGCTCCACCCGTGGGCGGCCGATGCCTTCGATCCGCGAGGACATTCCGGTCTGATAGCCGGCGTCCCGCGTCTCGTAACCGCCGTAGAAAGCGGAGTTCTCCGGATCGACCACGACCAGCTTCGTCGCATGCCTGCGATACCGGATGTAGCGGCCGATCGTGGCGCTGGTGCCGCCCGTGCCCGCGCCGACCACGATCCATTCCGGCACCGGATTGGCCTCCAACGCCATCTGCTGGAAGATCGACTCGGCGATGTTGTTGTTGCCACGCCAGTCGGTGGCGCGCTCGGCGTGAGTGAACTGGTCCATGTAGTGACCGCCGCATTCGGCCGCCAGTCGCGCCGCCTCGGTGTACATGTCCGGCGGGCGCCGCACGAAATGGCAGCGACCGCCCTGCGCCTCGATCAGCGCGATCTTCTGCGGGGAGGTGCTCGCGGGCATCACCGCCACGAAGTCCAAGCCGAGCAGCTTCGCGAAGTAGGCCTCGCTGACCGCGGTCGAACCGGAGGATGCCTCCACCACGGTCGTCCCCTCGGTCACCCAGCCGTTGCAGATGGCGTACAGGAACAGCGAGCGGGCCAGGCGGTGCTTGAGGCTGCCGGTGATGTGCGTGGACTCGTCCTTGAGGTAGAGCTGGACGTTCCACCCGGCGGGTAGCGGGTAGCGCAGCAAGTGGGTATCCGCGCTGCGCTGGGAGTCGGCGTCGATCAACCGCACCGCGTTGTCGACCCAGTCGCGCGGTGCGGTGTGATCGCAGGACTTCACGAAGACGTCCCCGACTCCGGCGGGGTGGGCGGCTCGTCGCCGCGCAACCGCGCCCGTAGCTCGGCCTTGTCGCGGCGCCTGCGCTCGTCGACCACGGCGATGTCCTCGTTGACCTTGGCCCGCAGCCGCTTGAACAGGGCCAGCGACAGCGGCATCGCGATGATGAGCGCGAACAGGGCCGCGACCACCAACGGAATGTCCACCGACACCAGTCGCGCGGCCAGCACGATCACCGCGGTCAGCACTACCACGAGACCCAACCTGGCGACGGTGTAGAGGGCCAGATTGCGGGCCAGCCGACGACCTGCGCCAGCCGTTTGCTGTCCGGAAGCACCTTTTGGTGGAGTTGCGTCACGCACATCCCTCAGCCTATGCGAAGCTGTTGCCCGCCCCCGGTGCACGCCCACATGCCGGGGGTGGGGCGCACATCCGATTTGTCTATTACCTCCCCTTTACCAACTGTAGGTGGTTCGAGTACCTAGGGGTTTCAGTGCGACGATGGCGCCATCTGATGAGGGAACTGTCGAGAACGGAGAGGTTTGCTATGACTGCGATCACCGTCGGCGGCCAGGACACCCTGCTGACTCCGGGCCAGGTTGCTGCCCTGTTCCACGTCGACCCCAAGACCGTGACGCGCTGGGCCCACGCCGGGCGCCTCGGGTCGCTGCGCACACCGGGCGGACATCGCCGGTTTCGCGAATCGGAAGTACTCCAGCTGCTCAAGTCGCTGACCACCGAGGCGACCGCACGCTGATCGCAGCGAACGCGGGCCCGTCGTGCTCGGGTCCGCGCTCGCCCGCAGACCATTTTCTGCGTCTGCGGTGTGCGGGAGTCACGTCCGCGGCTACCCTCGTAATCAGGAGGTGAGCGACGTGACGTACCTGTTGGCACTCATCGCGGTGGTGGCAATAGCGGTGTTGTGCTGGAAGGCGTTCGGCCCCGAGCGGACTGGACCCACTGCCCCGCAGACCCGTTCACCACAGCGCAAGCGCGTCATCGGACCAGACGACGACCCGGAGTTCCTCTGGCGACTATCTCGCCAGCACCGCGACGGCGAGTCCGGTTCCGCCGAGCGCTGATCGTTCGCAGTACCCGCGCGATAGCACGCGTCCAGCGATATCCGGCGTTCGCGCGTTCTCTTTGTTCCGCGTATCAACCGTGGCCGTTCCGCCGGGGGAACTCCCTCCCCCTCGTCGGACACCACGGCGATCGACACCTCGGTCCGGGTGTGGCAGGCGCGCTGCGGTGCGCCTGCCACACCCGATCCGCGGGTATCGATCAGGGTTCGCCGTTGACGACCGCCATCAGCGCGTCCATGAACGGCTGCCCGCCCTGGATGGCTCCGCCCGCGATCGCGCCGACGACCAAGCCGATCGGGCCGGTGATGATGCTGAAGAAGCCGAGGCCGATCAGGGCCCCGAGCAGTCCGCCGAGCAGCGCGCCGCCGACCACGCCGACGACGTTCTGGTTCAGTTCGGCGATGAGCCGGTTCATCGAGCTGATCGGCTGCATCTCGCCGATCTCCTTGGCGTCCGCCTTCGGGGTGAGCGCGAGACGCCGTCCGCCGTCGGAGATTTCGTGCGCCACCGAGAGCTTGCTGCCGGAAACCTGGAAGGTCAGCGGCACTTCGGCGACCACGGCTCCGGTATCGGAGGTCAGCTCGATCTTGGTGCCGTCATCGACCACGGCGAAGGTGCCGTGCTCGACGGCGGTGCTGATGGCCCCGGTCTCGCGCGAGACCGTGGTGCGGTAGTCCACCCCCTGTTCGACACCTGCTGTCGTGATCTCTCGATCCGGTTCTACGGGTTGCGCGTTCGCGGCCCCGGCCGTGATGCCCACTGCGGCAACCGCACCGAGCGTAATGGCGGCAATAGTGCCGAACTTCATTCTGGAATTCCTTCTCACCGAGACACCGGCTCCGGAGGCCGGATGGCGTGTGACTGTACAGCGCCCGTGACTTGTTTCCAGATCTGGCGGTCGGCACACACGATCGAGCTGTTCGTTATGCAATTGTGATCACTATGGCTTCGGATGCGCGCACGCAGGTGAATTCCCAGGGCGTATCGCTATGCCTGGGAAGCAAAACTCGACGCGGACGTGCCGCGTAGTGTAAGCATGGCGTGGTCTTCAATCCGCAAGATTCACAACTTCGAGTCGCTAGGTGGGTCGAAGGGTTCACAGCTCTGGAGGACGTACGTGTCGCGCCAACGTGTCCGCGCCGGTATCACCCTGGCCGCCTTCATGGTCGGGACCGGACTGGCGGCCACCCTCGTGGTCGTCGCCGCGCTCTCGATGTCCGGCCCCGCCGAGGAGCCGGCCGCAGCCGCCCAGACCGCCACCGCGCCAACCACATCGACACCTCCTCCGACGACCGAGGAACCGCCCACCACTACCGAGCCCCTGCCGACCACCTCGGCAATGCGTGGCGCGTCGAACAAGAGCGCCACCAGCCTGCAGGTGGGCATCGGCGACTGCGTGCAGCTCGGCGGCGCGGGCGGGATCGACAAAACCGCTTGTGGCAGCCCTAACTCCGTCTACAAGGTCATCGAGAAGGCACCCGCGAACGCCGCGTGCCCCACCGACGCCGACCACACCTACAACGAAACCCTGCACGGGGCGGCACAGGCCGCGCTCTGCCTGGACATCGACTGGATCGTCGGCGGCTGCATGGAACTGACCCCCGGCAATCCCAAGCGACTGGATTGCGCGGCCCCCGCCCCTGGCGCGGTCCGGGTCATCGACATCAAGCAGAACACCGTCGACGTCAACGCCTGCGGCTCGGCCGACAGCGGAATCGTTTACCAGCAAAGGCATTTCGTCGTCTGCGTCGCGCGGCTCTAGACCCACCCGCCCCGCTGCCACGTAGGCGCGCGCGGTCAGTTAACAGACATGCGAAGTCTCGTGTCTCGTAGCACGGCGTTATCGCTTCCACTGTGGGATATTTCAGCGCATTGCCGACCGAAGCTTTCCGCGCATAGTGAACCGAAGGCGGTCCACGCAAAATTCGGCCACAAACTCTGAAAATGTTTTCCTCCAGATTGTTCCCGCGCAAAGACCTCAATAAAACTCATGGCATTCCGGGAAATGCCCATTCTTGGAACACACCCCGGTACGGTTACGACGTTCAGTGATCCCGAGTGCCTTCCCCAGTTCACCACCGCGGTCCCGGCAATGCCCTCGCAACCTGCGCGTACGGCGAGAACCTCGGCGGTGTAGACCGACGGCACCGTGGTGATCAGCGGAATCAGCTCGTCATCCGCCGCTTCCCGCACGAGATCGACGTCGGCAGAAGACATCTGCCAAGGTCTGAGCCTCAACTCGCCTGCTGCTGCGTCCAAATCCGGTACTCGACGTTTACCGGCCGGCTCCGAGTTCCTCCGCACCAGACGATGATCGCCGAGCGCGGTCACGACCACCAACGCAAATCCTTCGGCGGCAGGTATGCGCGAAACGCCTGAGGCATCGAGCCTGATGAAGCTGCGTTTTCAAGTATCGAGGATCGTCGGCGACCCCATCCGCCGGATGACGGAACGGAAGCCCACCTCGGGGGAATCGGCTTACCGCAGGGGGTGGGTGGCCGTGCACCCTTGGTGTCCTTTCGGCGCATTCCCGTGTCCATGAGGCTGGACAGCGTCATCACGACAGCGGGACCGCCCCGCCACACGAACAGCGAGGAGCACACCACATGATCCGAAACCAGCGCTCGACCCGCCGCACCCATCGGCTCGCCCGCGCTCTGGCGATCGCCGCCGCACC
Organism: Nocardia sp. NPDC047648; assembly: GCF_040642815.1. Classification (NCBI taxonomy): domain Bacteria; kingdom Bacillati; phylum Actinomycetota; class Actinomycetes; order Mycobacteriales; family Nocardiaceae; genus Nocardia; species Nocardia sp. NPDC047648. Next base: position 58,859 of record NZ_JBEYSX010000003.1, read on the forward strand.
CGCCCTGCTCGGTATGGGTCTGGTGACGGCCGGTGTCGCCCAAGCCGGTCAGGACCACAACCTAGCGAGCTGTTCCTGGCCCTATACGGCGTGCGGCCCGCAGGCGAATACGACCCCCGGCGGACAGACAAATCTGAACCCAGGAAAGCAACCCGACCACAACCCCGGCCCCCACCGGCCTCACTCCCGGCTCACCGGCGCAGCAGGCCTGTGACCGATCGAGGTGCCGGCATGCGGCTGCGCACACTGGCGAGCCGCATCAATGTGCGAGCCGATCTTCTCAGTATTCGAGTTCGGCCCACGGAATGCTGATCGGGAACGGAAAGTCGAACTCGACGCCGTCCGGATCCCGGTGGGTCCACTCGGCCGCGAGGATGTAGTTGGCGGTACGAAGCGGGTGAACCCCGTCCGGAAGCTGCGCATGGCCGATGTCGAGACCGTAAGCGCGGACGGTAGCGATCGCGCTGACCTCACGGGCCAGCGTCACCTCCCAGTACCACGGGATGCCCGAGCCGGCGTACCGCCCCTTTTTCGCTTCGATGTCGGTCTGCGTGTTGCCGGGTGACAGGACCTCCCCGACCAGGACGACGTCACTGCCGCGCACATCCTGATAGGCGGATCCGAGACAGCGGTGGACCAGGAAGTCCGGTGTCAGGAAGTTGGACTTGCCGGTGTGACCCAGAAATACGTTCGTCTCGGTGGTGACGCGCCAACACTGTTCAGGATTGTCGGACATGTCCTTCCGAGCACAGCGCTCGAGTGTGGCCCAGAGTCGGTTGGAGAACGTCTGATGCTCGGCAGGACCGCGACGCAACCAGACCACGCGACCGTCCCACAACTCGATCCGCTCCGCGATCTCCTCGGGGAGTCGCTCCAACTCCTCCCATGTCATGTACTCAGGGAGGTCCGAGTGTTCGACATCCGGAACGGACATGCCGCAATGGTAACGGGCGGGCTGTCCCGACGGCTGGCTGTTTCCCCGGCAAGTACCACGGAGCTGCCCGCTGTCACCGACTTGTCCGGCGACCGGGACAAGCCCGCCGCCGAGCGCAGGAAGGCGCGGGTCAAGCCTCAGTTCAGCCCGGCGTAGGAGTGCAACCCGCTGATCACCATGTTGATGATGAATAGATTGAACAACATCGCGACGAAGGCGGCGATGTTGATCCAGGCGGCCTTGGTGTCGCGCCAGCCGGAGGTGGCTCGGGCGTGCAGGTAGGCGGCGTAGAGGACCCAGGCGATGAAGGAGCAGGTTTCCTTCGGGTCCCAGCCCCAGAAGCGGCCCCAGGCGGCCTCGGCCCAAATGGCGCCCAGGATGACGCCTGCGCCGAACAGCGGGAAACCGATGATGGTGGCCTTGTAGGCCAGGCGGTCCAGGGTGCGGGCGTCGGGCAGGCGGCGGGCGATGACGCCGAGGACGTTGTCGGACTCCTGGCCCTCCGGCTGGCGCAGGCGGTAGAGGAACAGCATGCTCGCCACGCCCGCGAACAGGAACACGCCGCTGCCCACGCTCACGATGGTGACGTGCACCGGCAGCCAGAACGACTTCAACGCGGGCACCACGGGCGCGGCGTCGGCGTAGAGCACCGTGCCCGCGAGGAACAGCAGGATCAATACCGGGACGAGCAGGAACGCCCACATCGCGCGGTAGCGCTGTTCGCGCAGCAGCACCACCCCGACCAGCACCGCGGCGGCCGTCGCCATGGTGACGAACTCGTACATGTTGCCCAGCGGGAAGCGGTTGGTCGCGAAGCCGCGCAACACGATCGCGCCGACGTGCAACGCGATGGCGACCATCAGCACCGAGAACGCCATATTGCCGAGCCGCTCCGACAGCGGCGGCCGCGCGGGCTCGACGACCCGGCCGGGGCCCTGCGGTGTCGATCCGCCGCCCACGGTCACCAGTTCACGCTCGCTGACCTGGCGGCTGCGCGCCGTCGCGTACTGCCAGATCAGCAGTACCAGCACCAGCGCGTACACCACGATCGCCGTCTTGAACGCGAGATCGCTGTACCTGGCGATGGTTTCGTCGATCGGCATGGTCACTCTCCCGTGGTCTCGGCGTGCTCGTCGAGCAGGCGGGCGCGCAACCGGTCGAACTCGCCGCCCCAGCCCGCCTGGTCGGTCCTGGCCAGCCCGCCCATCTCTACTACAGTGCGTCGTTTGTCAACGGTACCGGCCGTGTCCTCGGCCGGGTAGACCCGGACCCAGATCCGCCTGCGCTTGATCAGCAGCGAGACCAGCAGGCCCGCCATCATGAACAGCGCGCTCACCAGCACCCACTTCTGCGCGGGGTCGTGCGAGACCTGCAGATTGACGAACTCCTGCGCGCCGTCGAAGGTGACCTTGGTGCCGTTCGGCAGCGTGGTCGACTCGCCGGGGCGCAGATTGACCCTGGCCTCCTTGGCCAGCCGGCCCTGTTTGACCTGCTCGGGGTCCAGCGCGAACAGCGACTGCGGCTTCCCGGTGTCCAGGCCGGTGTCGCCGCGATAGATGTCGACCGCGACGGCGGGATCGTTCATCGCGGGGAACGCCGAGGTCAGCAGCGACCCGTGGAACATCGCCGTGGGCGCGAACAACCCCTCGATCGCGATCTGGTTCTTGCGGCGCTCCTCGTCGGTGGCGTACATGCCACCGGGCGGGTCGATCCGCAGCACGCCGCTGGACAGGAACGTGGAGGCGTCGTCGGGACGCCACTGAATGGACTCGGTGCGGGTCTGGCCGTTGGGGAAGGTGACCGTGAAGGTCGGCGCGTAGCCGTGACCTTGCAGGTAGAGCCGGTCGCCTGCGACGCGCAAGGGATGGTTGACCTGCACCTGCGTATCGCGCCAGGTGTTCGTCCGCAGGTCGTCGCCCGCCTGGTAGGCGAGGTTCGCGGTGAACATCTCCGCTTGCCCGTTGGTCAGGTAGTCGGCTCGGAAATCCTTCACCCGGACGCAGATCGGGGTCATCCCGGTGCCGTCGTTGACGTTGCCCGCCTTGAACGAGTCGAACACCGCGGGCGAGGTGGTGCAGAAGCCGGGGCCGTTGTTCGCCAGCACGATGACGCTGCCCTCGTAGCCGAACAGCTTGCCCGCCGCGATGGCGATCAGCAGCCCGACCAGCGCCAGATGGAAGACGAGGTTGCCGAGTTCGCGGGTGTAGCCCTTCTCCGCCGAGAGCGCCAGTTCACCCTCGCGAGGGCCGGGGCGGACCTCGGTGCGCCAGCCGCGCAGCTGGGCGCGGGCGTGGTCGACGAGCTCCCGGGGCGACCGCTCGGCCAGGCCCGAGTAGTGGTGCGGCAGCCTGGTCAGGTTGCGCGGTGCCCGCACCGGCTGTGTGCGCAGCGCGCGGTAGTGGTCGAGCGTGCGCGGCAGGATGCAACCGACCAGGGAGATGAACAGCAGCACGTAGACGGCGGTGAACCAGAAGCTGGAGAACACGTCGAACAGCTCGAAGCGGTCCATCCACGGGCCGAGCGTCGGCCGGTCGGCGATGTACTGTTCGACCTTCTGCTCGTTGAGATTGCGCTGCGGCAGCAACGCGCCGGGAATCGCGGCCAAGGCGAGCAGAAACAGCAGTACCAGGGCGGTGCGCATGCTGGTGAGCCCGCGCCAGGTGTTGCGCAGCAATGCCCAGGCCCGTCCGGGCAGGGATTGGCGCGGCGGCCGCTCGGTGCTTTCGATCGTCGGCTGGTCGGTCACGGTCATATCGGCAAGGTCACCTCGGAGACGAACGCGTCGCGCACCCAGGCGACGAACTGGTCCCACGCCCCGGTGACCAGCGCGGCGCCGACCGCGACGAGCAACAGACCCCCGATGATCTGGATGGTGCGGGAATTGCGGCGCAGCCACCCCACCCCGCGCAACGCGCTCGCCGAACCGAAGGCAAGCACGACGAACGGCAGACCGAGTCCCAGACAGTAGGCGACGATCAGCGCGACCCCGCGCACCGCCGTCGTCCCGTCGGTGCCCGCGGCCACCGCCATGACACCGGAGAGCGTGGGGCCCAGGCACGGCGTCCAGCCCAGCGCGAACACTCCGCCCAGCAGCGGCGCGCCCATGATGCTGGTGAGCCTGCGCGGCTCCATCCGGGTGTCGCGCTGCAACGCGGGCACCAGGCCGATGAAGACCAAGCCCATCAGGACCGTCACCACGCCGCCGATGCGTTGCAGCAGTTCACGGTTCACGTTGAGGGTCTGGATGACGCCGAAGACGGTCGCCGTGGCGAGCACGAAGACCACGGTGAAACCGGCCACGAACAAGCCGGCCGCACCCGCGACCCGCATCCGCCCCCTGCGAAGCGACTCGGCGGTGGTCACCGCTGCTCCGGTGCGGCCCCCGGTGGCCTGCGCGACGGTGGCGGGCGGCGCCTCGGCGCCGACCAGTCCGGCCAGGTAGGAGAGGTAGCCGGGCACGAGCGGCACCACACACGGCGAGGCGAAGGACACCAGACCCGCGAGCAGGCACGCGCCGAGCGCCAGCAGCAGCGGCCCGGAGGCCGCCGTCTGCTGGAACGAATCACCGACTCCGGCGAGCACCATCACAGGTTCTCCCCGTTATGCGGCGCGGTGCGCGCAAGCGTCACACCGATTCCTCCGGCGTGTCCTCCGGTGATCGTCCGGCGCCGCGGCGCAACGACACCTTGTGCTCGGTGGCGGTGGGTTCCTCGGCCGCCTCGAATACGGCGAAGTCCAAGAGGGAGTCGGCGGCGACGCTGCGCGGCACGGTGGCGATACCCGCCCACCGGTCGTCGACGGCCCATCCTCCGCCGATGCGTCGGGCGCCCTGCCGTGGCCGGCAGGCACGCAGGTGGCGGGTACGGCGGTCGCGATTCACTGTGATTCCTCCGCGGCGATACTTTCGATTACCGGCTGTAGATCCTCGGCCAGCAGGGACCGCAGGAAGACCGCGGCGACCCGGTGTTGCCGGTCGAGGACGAGCGTGGTGGGGATGACACTGGTAGGGAAGTTCCCGCCGAGCGCCAAGAGCGTGCGCATCGACGGGTCGTAGACGGACGGGTAGCCGACCTTGTTGTCGACCACGAAATCCTGGGCCTTGTCCTGTTGCGGATCGCGGACGTTGATCCCGAGGAATGCGACGCCTTTGTCCTTGGTCGCCTCGTAGACCTGCTCCAGGGCGGGCGCCTCGGCGCGGCACGGACCGCACCACTGGCCCCACAGGTTGAGCACCACGACCTTGCCCGCGTAGTCCTCGACCGAGGTGGTCTTGCCCGACGTCATCAGGTCCGGACCGGCCAGTTTGCCGATGGTGCCGCGCGCGGCAGGCGGGTCGTAGCGGATGTCGGTCTTGCCGCCGGGCGAGACGAACTCGAAGGTGCCGCCCGAGGCCACCGCGTCCGAACCGGTCGAACAACCCGCGAGCGCGGCGATCAGCGCCACGCACGCGAGCAGAACCGGCAGCGCCCGCCCGGTGCGCACCGAGGGCGGGAGGGGGAACGCGGTGGAGCGGGTCATGCGCCGTGTACCGACGGGTCCGAGCCGCCCGCGGGCTCGGAGTAGACGATGTCGACGAGCGTGTCGCCGTGGTAGACCAGCGAGGTCAGCGACGCGAGCGAGCACTGCCGCTGGCGCGGGTCGTGCCAGAGCCGCTGCCCCTGTAGGAACCGCCGCAGCGTCCACACCGGTAGCTGGTGCGAGACCAGCACCGCCTCCCGGCCGACCGCTTCGACCCGGGCTTTGTTCACCGCCGCCAGCATGCGGTGCGCGATCTGCAAGTAGGGCTCGCCCCAGGACGGAGTGAAGGGATCGCGCAGCTTCCACCAGTGCCGCGGCTTGCGCAGGGCGCCGTCGCCGACCGACACGCGCAGGCCCTCGAACGTGTTGCCCGCCTCGATGAGGTTCTCATCGGTGCGGACGATGACGTCGTGTTGGGCGGCGATCGGCTCGGCGGTCTCCTGCGCCCGCTGCAACGGCGAGGCGATGACCAGCGCGATGTCGTGATCGGCCAGGGTCCGAGCGACGGCGGCGGCCTGCGCGCGCCCCGTCACCGACAGGCTGAAGCCGGGCAGGCGGCCGTAGAGAATGCCGTTCGGATTGTGCACCTCGCCGTGGCGCAGCACGTGGACGATCGTCTCGATGGCGGCGCCGCCGTCGTGCACCCGCTCGGCGGCGCTGATCCGGCCCTCGGCGCGCTCGACCGGCTCGGGTGCCTCGCCCTCCGCCGGCGCGGCCTCGGGGGCCTCTTCTCCCCCGGCCTGCGACGTCGTCCCCGCGGCGGCGGCGAAGTGAGCGCCCGCGTCGACCAGGCTGGATGCCACGGGTTCGGTGGTCGCGGACCGGGTCGCGGCGGCGAACTGCTCACCCGCGTCGATCACGGTCGCCTCCGCGGCCGGGTCGATGACCGATGCGACGGCGACCGCGCCGTTGGTCGCGGTCACGTCCGGCTCGGCGGACGGCTTGGCCGGCTCGCGCCGGTCGGCATCGGGCTGATCGAGGTCGGAGGTCACGCGCGGGATCCTTCGGGGGTGGCGGCCGCCGCCGCGTGCGCGGCGGCGGGCAGGGCGGCAGCGATACGGTCGAACGCGTCCTCGTCGAGCGCCGCGGAGACGAACCACGCTTCGAACGCGCTCGGCGGCGCGTACACGCCACCGTCGAGCAGGGCGTGGAAGAACGCGGGGTAGCGCCAGGTCTCGCTCGCCTTGGCGGCGGCGTAATCGGTGACCGGGCGTTCGGCGAAGAACACGCTCACCATATTGCCTGCGAATTGCACCTGGTGCCCGACCCCCGCGGCGCTCAGCGCCGAGCCGAACAGCTCGCCGAGCCGCTGTGCGTTGCGGTCGAGTGCGGCGTAGACCGCGTCGTCGGCCGCCCGCAGCGTGGCGAGGCCCGCGGCCACCGCGACCGGGTTACCCGACAGCGTGCCGGCCTGGTAGACCGGGCCGAGCGGCGCGAGGTGGTTCATGATCTCGGCGCGTCCGCCGAACGCGGCCGCGGGCAGTCCGCCGCTCATCACCTTGCCGAAGGTGTAGAGATCGCCCGCGACGCCTTCCCGGCCGAACCAGCCCGCACTGCTGACCCGGAAGCCGGTCATCACCTCGTCCATGACGAGCAGCGCACCGTGCTCGGTGGTGAGGGCGCGCAGGCCCGCGTTGAAGCCGGGCAGCGGCGCGACGGCGCCCATGTTGCCCGCCGCCGCCTCGGTGATCACGCAGGCGATCTCGCCGGGGTTCGCGGCGAAGGCGGCGGCGACGGCGTCGAGATCGTTGTAGGGCAGCACGATGGTGTCGGCCGCCTGCGCGCCCGTCACCCCCGGGGAGGTGGGCAGACCGAGCGTGGCGACGCCCGAGCCCGCGTCGGCGAGCAGCGCGTCGACGTGACCGTGATAACAACCGGCGAACTTGATGATCTTGGTACGGCCGGTGTAGCCGCGGGCCAGCCGGACCGCGCTCATGGTTGCCTCGGTGCCGGAGTTCACCAGCCGGACCCGCTCCACCGGAGCGACCCGGCGCACGATCGCCTCGGCCAGTTCGATCTCGGCTTCGGTCGGCGCGCCGAAGGACAGGCCGCCGCTCGCCGCGCGGCGCACCGCCTCGACGACCGCGGGGTGCGCGTGGCCGAGGATCATCGGCCCCCAGGAACAGACCAGGTCTACGTACTCGTTGCCGTCGGCGTCGACGAGCGTGCAGCCGGCGGCCGAGGCGATGAATCGCGGTGTGCCGCCGACGGATCGAAATGCCCGCACCGGAGAGTTGACGCCCCCCGGAATCACCGAACTCGCCCGGTCGAAGAGCTGAGCGGAAACCGGCACGGTCGCACTGGTCACGCGCGGAGAAGAACTCACGCGTTCCAGTCTCGCAGCACCGGAAAATCGGTTCGACGACAGGGTGTAGTGCAGTGATGCAGGCCGCAGCCGCCTGGCAACACGCCGAGGTGAGGTTCGCGCGAAATTCGATCGCTGGACGGTTGCCGGTGCGTAGTCTCAGCTCACATTCGTCCATCGTTCGGGAGGGTCTGCATGCGGATTGCCATCGTCAGCGTGGGTGTGCTCGCCGTCGTCGCGGGAGCCGCCGTGACTCTCGGGGCCGGGTCCGCCGCCGCGCAGCCGTTCGATCAACTCGACCAGGCGCGGCTGGCCGTCCCGCTGGACCACACAGCGACCACCATGCTGGCGGGCGGACCGATCCCGGCGCTGATCACCATGGTCGTTCCGCCCAACCGGATCGGCGCCGGGCTGAAGGACGACTCGGCGATCTACCGCGACGATCGCGGCGCGGTGCACGCCACCCTGCGCCAAGTGGTCCTGGAGGCCGCAGGCCATCCGGACGGGACGGTCACCGTCTATCTCAACGCTCCCGGCGCCCGCAACGGCCGGGTGCTGGACATCTACCAGCACTGGAACTGAGCGGGCGCCGCGACGCCGCCGTCAGGCGTACATGCAGGGGACCTGCGCCGACATGGTGTGCAGGAAGCACATGAACCCGTTGTAGGGACCCGCCGAACCCGAATCCGGCACGAGAATCGGCGCGTCGACCGGGTTCGCGTCCTCCAGGGGCAATCCCGGGTTCGCGCCCGCGGGCGCGGCCCCGATTCCGAGGGCGGCGGCCACGGCAAACGCGGCACAAATCTTCACGGCGAACCGGTTCATCAAACACTTTCCTTCATTGACGCGCGTTCCAACTACGGCCGAAATACTAACGGCCCCAGAGCCATTCCAGCCAAAGCGCACAGTCGGCAGGCGTCGGGCAGCGGACGGAGCGCGGTTGCACGGTAACTCGCTCGCGCGCCGTCCGCAGCGGTTCGCAGGCAGTCCGTGGCTACGTGAGGCCCAGGCAGAACTTGGCGAACCCGGTGGTCACCAGGCACGCCAAAGGCGTGGGTAGCAGATGCAGCAACGGTGCGGGCGGAGTAGCGGCGAAGACCGGTGTCACCGGAACAGGCGTTCCGGGAACGGCTTCGGCGGACGCGGTGGCGGGTACGGCCGCGGCCGCGCCGATCACACCGGCCGCCACCGCACCGAAAAGTGTTCGCTGGACAGTTGGTTTCATGACCGTGGCGTTCCCGCGTTCCGCGAGGTCAAACGGCCGCAAGCGGACTCGCGCCGATCAGCCGCCGCTCGCGGTGCCACGGCGACCGCGCCACAGCCGGGCCACGGCGTCGATGGCGAGCACACCGGCCACCGCGACGAGCAACGTGGCCAGCAGCCACCAAGGGCCCGCGTAGCGGGTGGCGGTGAAACCCGGGGCGTCGCCGGCCGCCGCGAAGTCGGTGGTGCGCACGCCCGCGCGTGCGCTCAGCGCCGCCGCGATCACGGCGAGCACGAACAGATCCAGTTCCACCAGCACCGCGACGATCCAGCGCCTCATCGGTCCACTCCGTCCGAACTGCGCTGGACGGCTTCGGTCAACGCCGTTCGCAGCGCCTTGTGGTCTCTGGCCCATGCCTGCACCAGGCCGCCGTCGGCCAGCCGCAGACCGATGCCGGTGCGGCGGCGGGGCACCCCGCTCAGCTCGCCGAGCGCCCTGGCCGACTCCCAGTCCTCGTCGTCCCAGGAATCCTCGTCGCGCTCGGGGAGCACCTCCGCGATCGAGTCCAGCGGTAACGACTCGGTGCCCGAACGCAGCGTCTCCTCGGTGAGCTCGACACTGACGTGCCGCTTGCCCGCGACCACCTGCAGGGCGACGAAACCCGCGATCAGCGCGGCGCAGAACACCAGGGCGAACCAGTGCACGGCACCGCCCGTGGCGAATTCGAGGACGAGAACGGCCAGGCACAGGATCGGGCCGTAGGCCACCGCGCGCCAGCGGGCGCCCGGTTCGGCGAACAAGACGGCGGCAGCGGTCACGCCGGGCCTCCCGCGGCAGCGTGCGCCGACACGGCGAGAAGTGAGATCAGCGACTCAGGCCGGGCAGCAACAGCACGGCGACGGTCAACACGGCGAACAGGATCAACAGACTCAAAACGGCCAGATCCCGCCGAATGCTGTGCGGCTGCTGGATCACCACTCGCATCGATGCCTCCGATCCTCCGGAGCCATCTGCCGAGTTCCCGCACGTAATACACGACAACGCATGACAAACGACTACCGGTTCCCACGTCCACTGTGACAACCCTCACCATACATGCCGGACTGTCTCGGACAAATTGGAAACGTGTTGCATCAGCGCCCGCCGGGCTGGAAGTACGCGGTGGATTCGGGCCGGTGGGACAGGTAGATGGCGCCCATCGCCAGCACCGCCTGCACGATGGAGGCGCCGCCCGCGACGAGTGAAGCCGTCCCGGCCACCGCGTCGATCGCCAGCAACGCGCCGACGCCGATCACCACCACCCAGGCACCGAGCACCGTCAGCACGGTGCGCGCCCATGGCTTGCCGCGCCCGAACTGGTGCACGATCACCGACGCCAGCGCCGCGACGCCCAGCCCGATCAGCACCACGACGACGTAGACCAGCGACACCATCAATTCCGCACTGGCCATGGTGACCTGTGGATCCTGCACCCTGGCCTGCTCGAAGACCTCTTCGGCGAACGTGCGCCGCTGATCCAGCGCGGCGACGATCGAGGCGATCAACTGGACGACGCCGAATCCGATCACACCCCACCACAGCTGCCGCGCGGTACCGACGTCCTCCGGCATCGGGGGCCGGGCCGGGCCCGCGGCGAACGGTCCCGCCATGTTCGTCACGACAGCCAGTTCGCGGCCTCGGTCGCCCAGTAGGTGAGCACGATATCCGCGCCCGCGCGGCGGATACTCATCAGTGACTCGAGGACGGCGCCACGGCGGTCGATCCAGCCGCGCTCGGCGGCAGCGGTGATCATCGCGTACTCACCGGATATCTGATACGCGGCGACCGGGACCGTCGTGCGATCGGCGACATCGCGCAGGATGTCCAGATACGACATGGCCGGCTTCACCATGACGATGTCCGCACCCTCGGCCAGGTCCAATTCCAGTTCACGGATCGCCTCGCGGCGATTGGCCGGGTCCTGCTGGTAGGTGCGCCGGTCGCCTTCCAGCGAGGAGCCGACGGCCTCCCGGAACGGGCCGTAGAACGCCGAGGCGTATTTCGCGGAGTAGGCCAGGATGCCGGTGTCGATGCGTCCGGCCGCGTCCAGGCCGCGCCGGATCGCGCCGACCTGGCCGTCCATCATGCCGCTGGTGCCCAGCAGGTCGGCGCCCGCCTCGGCCTGGGCCAGCGCCATCTCGACGTAGCGGTCCAGCGTCGCGTCGTTGTCGACCGCGCCGTCGGCGGCGAGCACGCCGCAGTGGCCGTGGTCGGTGAACTCGTCCAGGCAGGTGTCCGCCATGACCACGGTCGAGTCGCCCACCTCGTCGGCGAGCGCGCGCAGGCCGCGGTTGAGAATGCCGCGCGGGTCGCTCGCGGCGCTGCCGACGGCGTCCTTGTCCTCCGGGCGCGGCACGCCGAAGAGCATGATGCCGCCCACACCGGCCGTGACGGCCTCGACGGCCGTCTTGCGCAGCGAGTCCAGCGAGTGCTGCGCCACGCCCGGCATGGAGCCGATCGGGCGCGGTTCCGCCAAGCCGTCGGCCACGAACATCGGTAGTACCAATTGTCGTGGTTCGAGTGTCGTTTCGGCCACGAGACGACGCAAAGCCGGGGTGCGGCGCAACCGCCGTGGGCGGTCCATTCCGGTCATGAATCGCACGATACGCCCGGCGCGATCGGCTGTCGCGAGCGCCCGTCGCCCGCTTACGGCCCCCCGGCCCGTTACACGGCGATCGGGCATGTCATCCGACTGATAACGGTGTGTGAAATCACACCTCGCACCGCGCCCGGAGGCGCATACTCCGACTAGGGGCGAGACCCGCTGGGGGACAGCATGACCGATCCGCACATCGACATCTCGCTGGCCAGAGCCGCCGACTTCGAGTCGTGGGTGGCGGTACTGCTGTCGGACTGGTGGCCGGTACTGACCGACGGTCTGCCCCCGCCAGCGGCCGCTCTGCGAACCTGGCGCGCCACCGACGCCACGGGGCAGAACTTCAGCGTGGAGTTCCTCGCCCGGCAATCGGCCACGTCCGGGGTGATGCCCTGCGCGCACGTAGCCTTTCCCAGCCTCGGCATCCGTCCCGACGAGCACGAGTGGGTGCGCAGCCGGGGCACGCACCTGGTCGGCGGCACCGAGGACGCCACGGTCCAGCTGCGGTTCTCCGACACCACCCGCAGCGTCTTCCTGCGCCTGCGGAGCAGACCGTGCCGGATGCTGGAAGAGGCGGGCCGACTGCTGCGCCCCGGGGCGGAAATCAGCCTGCGGTTCCCCTGCACCACGTCGGGGCCGCTCGACGTGCGGGTGGCCCGCAACAGCGCACGGCACTTGCTGGCCGAGCACAGCGCACGCCATGCCACCCCGGCCGATCCGTTGCAGCTCGGTCCGCCGCAGCGGGTCGCCGACATCGGCTGGGCCTTCATCTTCCCGTGGTCGACCACATCCTGGTATCTCGACGGCTCGGTTCCCACACTTGCGCCGGGCAGCCGCGGGCCGATCGTGGTCGTCAAGGACACCGGACACACCTGGCTGCTGGACAGCCTCCGCAACTACGACGCGCAGCTGGCCGCATACGCGCGGGCCAACGGGTACCGCGCCCCGCTCCAACAGGCGCGATGATGGACAGCGTGGATTCCGCGGAGTCTCGCGAGGCGGGGTGCTGAGATGACCGAGCGACCGAGCGAGGTCGAACTGCTCGCCATGCAACGACGCGCCGAAGCGCTGTGGGACGCGGGCGACGCGGCGGGCGCCGAACACTGGCTGCGCCGGGCCGCTGCCGGTGGCAGCGCGCCCGCCATGGGAATGCTCGGCGCCCTGCTGGGGGCCGACGGCCGGATCGGCGAGGGGATCAGCTGGCTGGAGACCGCCGCCGCGCGCGGCAACGAGGCGGCGGGGATGCAGCTGGGCCTACTGCACACCGAACGCGGAAATCTGGACGAGGCCGAGCGCTGGCTGCGGCCCGCCGCCGAGCGCGGCTTGCCCGAAGCCCTCTGCAACATGGGCGTACTCGCGAATCGGCGCGGCCGCGCCGAAGAGGCCGAGCAGTGGTACGAACGAGCGGTTCGTGCCGGAAACCCGACGGCCATGCGCAGTCTGGGCCTGCACCTGGCGCGTCGCGGCGAATTCGACCGTGCGATCGATCTGCTCACCGAGGCCGCGCGCCGCGGAAGAACCGATGCGATGGCGGTACTGGGCGCGCTGCACCTGGACCGTGGCGACCGAGCCGAGGGTGAGCGGTGGCTGCGCAAGGGCGCCGAAGCGGATGACCCCGACTCGATGTTCCATCTCGCGCTATTGCTGCGCGCGTCCAACACGCCTTACCTGGCGGGCGATTTCGCCGACCCCGAGGTGCTGCGAACCGCCGCCGCCATCGCGACCGGCCGCACACCGGCGCAGCGGGAAGCTCGGCGGTGGCTGGAACGCGCGGCCGCGCTTGGCCATCCGCAGTCGCTGCGGCTGTTGCACGATCTGTGAGCCGCGGGCCAGGTGAAAGCCCTTGTGGCCTGCGGACTTTGTCGGTGCCCCCCGGTAGAATCGAAGGTACGTTCGAGGGGGCTTCCGCCCCCGATCGCCACGGGAGGGATGCCAATGCGCACACCACAAACCGTTCTCATCGACCGCCCCTATGCCCCGCTGGAGAAGCGCAGGCTGCCCGCGGGCCGTCCGCGGGCGTGGTATGTCCTGCACAACCGGCGGCTGAAGGCGATGCGCCTGGCGATCGCGCTGCTCGACTCCGGCGTCTACGCCCCGAGTTATGCCACGAACAAGCGAATCAGGCACACCGCCGAGGTGATCGGCATCCGACCTCCGTCCGACGCGACCTGCTCCATGGTCCGCACCTTGATGCGCAAGCGGTACTGAGCACCGATCACTCGTTCCGGCTCGCGGTCGCGAAGCGGTATCGCAGCGTTTCGCGACCGCGTACGAACGAAAGAGCTGCCCGAAATCCTTCGGGCTCACAGGCCGCGAACGGCACGAGCCCACATCACGATGCGAGTCGTAACGCCCCGAACGATATCGACCACATCGCCGAGATCGTCGTCGGGAAGTCCGACGACGGGGGTCGGGCGCGCAGGCCGACCCACATCATGATGCGCAACGATGCCCAGCCGGGCGCCTGTTCGCCGGGCACGAGCAGCCGCCTTGCGGCCCAGCATGTAAACGCGGTCGCCAGCCGGAATCCGCCTACGCGGTCACAACGGCAAGCTCTGGTCGTAGTGATCGGGCTTACGTGCCCAGCACACCCCAACCACGTCTTTCGAGCGAAGCGAGACCGAGCATGCGCCGTTCGCGGCCCGGCTCGCGTCCGAGTGGCCGCCGCGTAGGCGACGAAGGAGCAAGCGGTGGTCGCTCGGACGCGAGCCACCAAGGGGCCGCGAACACCCAGCGCCGCAGGCGCTGGAAAAACCAACACAGCCCGGCTCGTCTCCGAGTGACCGCCGCGTAGGCGACGAAGGAGCAAGCGGTGGTCGCTCGGACGCGAGCCATGAAGGGGCCGCGAACACCCAGCGCCGCAGGCGCTGGAAAAACCAACACAGCTACCTACTGCGGCGGCTCTTCTTCCGCGGAGGCGGCAGGAGGCCTTCGGCGCGCAGCCGGGCGGCGTGTTCGGCCAGCGCTTCGACCAGGGGACCGACCTGCGCCACCTCGGGCTGCACGTCCACGCGAAGGCCGAATTCGACGGCGGTCTCGGCGGTCTTGGGGCCGATGCACGCCACGATGGTGCGCGCGTGTGGCTTGCCCGCGATGCCCACCAGGTTGCGCACCGTGGAGGACGAGGTGAACAGGACCGCGTCGAAGCCGCCGGTCTTGATCATCTCGCGGGTCTCCGCGGGCGGCGGCGAGGCGCGCACCGTGCGGTAGGCCGTCACGTCATCGATTTCCCAGCCGCGATCGCGCAGGCCCTCGGCCAGCGTCTCGGTGGCGATGTCGGCGCGCGGCAGCAGCACCCGGTTCACCGGGTCGAACACGTCGTCGTAGGGCGGGAAGTCGGCCAGCAGCCCCTCGGAGGACTGCTCACCGCTGGGCACCAACTCCGGGTTGATGCCGAACGACCGCACCTTCTCCGCGGTGGCCTCGCCGACGCAGGCGATCTTCACGCCGGAGAACGCCCGCGCGTCCAGGCCGAACTCGGCGAACTTCTCCCAGACCGCGCGCACCGCGTTGGTGGAGGTGAACACCACCCACTGGTAGCGCCCGTCGACCAGACCCTTGACCGCGCGCTCCATCTGAGCGGGGCTGCGCGGTGGCTCGACCGCGATGGTCGGCACCTCCATCGGGATGGCGCCGTGCGTGACGAGCCGTTCGCTCATCTCCGCGGCCTGATCCTTGGTGCGCGGCACCAGCACGGTCCAGCCGTACAGCGCGCGCGACTCCCACCAGGACATCTTCGACCGGTGCGCGACCACCTTGCCGATGGTCACCACCAGCGGGCCGACCAGTTCCGAGGCCGCGCTGTTCAGCGTGGCCAGGGTGGCTTCGATGGTGCGCTGCTGACGGGTGGTGCCCCGCACCGTCACCGCGACCGGGGTCTGCGGCGCCATGCCGTGCTCGACCAGGGCGCTCGCGGTCTCGGCGAGATGCCCGGAGGTCGCGTGCAGCACGAGCGGGCCGGGGGCGGCCGCGAGCGCGGCCCAGTCGACCTCGCCGCGCACGTCCGCCTCGGTGTGCCCGGAACCCAGTGCGATGCCCGCGTAGCTGGGCACCGCGGAGCCGTTGGGCAGGCCGGGCAGCACCTCGAAGACCATGTGCGACCTGGTGACGGCGTTGACTTCGGCGATCACCGAGTCGGTGGTCAGTGGGTCGCCCGCGACCACACGCACCACGTCGTGCCCGGCGCGCGCTTCGGCGATCAGTGTCTTGGCCACCTCGGCGGGCTCGCCGAGCGCGGGCCGCACGTCGACGGGACGTTCCCCGTCCGGCCCCGGCTCGACCGAGGTGCCGATCAGGGCGAGCACGCCCTTGTCGACGTCCGGGTCGGTGAACGCCAGCGTCGCCCGTCCGATCACCTCACGGGCCCGGACGGTGAGCAGCGCCGGGTCACCAGGACCCGATCCGACGAAAAGGATGCGACCGGGGTGCTTCTTCGTGGCTCGGCTCATGCCTGCACCTCGCTTGCGCTCGGCTCCGGCATACCCGAGGGCACGGTGCCTGTGCTTCCGCTCATCGGCTGTTCTCCATTGGGCTGGGGTTGGGCAAGTCTGTGGCGGGCGAACTCACCGCCCGGGTGGGGGAACCGTCGTCCGGTTCGGCGGCGAGCAACTCGCGC
This sequence comes from Nocardia sp. NPDC047648, assembly GCF_040642815.1. Lineage (NCBI taxonomy): Bacteria > Bacillati > Actinomycetota > Actinomycetes > Mycobacteriales > Nocardiaceae > Nocardia > Nocardia sp. NPDC047648. The sequence continues at coordinate 75,070 of NZ_JBEYSX010000003.1, forward strand.
GCGCCCATGTCGAGCAACTCGCGGGCAAGCGCGCGGCCGAGTTCCTCCGCGTCGGCCGGGGCGCCGACCACCGAGGCCCGCAGCACGTCGGATCCGTCGACGGCCGCCGCGCAGGCGCGCAGCGACAGCTCGTCCACGATCCGTCCGTCGTCGTCGAGCGATTCGACCACTTCGGCGAGCGCGCCGATCGGCGCGGTGCAGCCCGCCTCCAGTTCGGCCAGCAGTGATCGCTCCGCGACGACCGACGCGCGGGTGGCCGCGTCGTCCAGTCCGGAGAGGATCTCCACCAGCGCGGCGTGGTCGCTGCGGCATTCCACCGCGAGCGCACCCTGAGCGGGCGCCGACAGCATCTGCACCGGCTCCAAGGCCTCCGTGACCGCGTCCAGCCGGTCGATGCGGGCCAGTCCGGCTCTGGCCACCACCACGGCGTCCAGCTCGCCCTCGCTGACCTTGCGCAGCCGGGTGTCCAGGTTGCCGCGCAGCGGGACGACGTCGAGGCCGAGTCCGAGCGCCCGCAGCTGCGCGGCTCTGCGCGGCGCGGAGGTGCCGACCTTGGCACCTGCGGGCAGCTCGCCGAGCACCAGCCCGTCGCGTGCGACCAGTGCGTCGCGCGGGTCCTCCCTGGGCGGGATGGCGGCGATGGTGAAGCGCGGGTCCTGCGCGGTGGGCAGATCCTTGTAGGAGTGCACGGCGATGTCGATCGCGCCCGCCGCCAGCTCGTCGCGGAGCGCGGAGGTGAACACGCCGACGCCGATCTGCTGCACCGGGTCCGACGACAGGTCGCCCGCGGTCTTGATGACGACCAGCTCGGCCGGCTGCCCGGCCGCGATCAGCGCGTCACGCACCGTGCCCGCCTGGGTGAGCGCGAGCAGGCTCCCCCGGGTGCCGATCCGCCACGGGGTACGGGTGCCCTCCGCGGTCGCGTTGTCTTCTCGGTGCACCATGGTCATGCCGTCTGCCCCTGTTCCTCGCCGCGATGGCCTGCGGTGAAGTCGTCGGCCAGCGCGATCTCCGCGTCGGCCGCTGTGATCTCCGCATGTTCTCCGGCGAGCGTGGTGATCTCCATCGGCGCGGCGACCGCTTGGGCCGCACCTGGTTTGAGTTCGAACAATTCGCGCAGCGCTTCGGCGTAGCTGTCGCCGCCCGGCGTGGACGCGAGCTGCTTGACCCGCACCGTCGGCGCGTGCAGCAGCTTGTCGACCACCCGGCGCACCGTGCGCGCGACCTCGTCGCGTTCCGGGTCGGCCAGGCCGGGCAACCGCGAATCCAGCCGGAGCAGTTCGGCCTCGACCACCTCCGCGGCGCGCTGGCGCAGCGCCGCCACCGTCGGGGTGACCTCGGCCATCCGCTGACCGGCAAGGTATTTGGCCAATTCGTCGGCCACGATCGACCGCGCTGCCGCGGTGTCGTCGGCGGCGGCGCCCGCCGCCGGATCGCGTTGCAATGTCTCGATATCGATGAGCGTGACCCCGGGCAGTCCGGCCACGGCATGCTCGACATCGCGCGGCAAGCCGAGATCGCAGAACACCAACGGCCGCTCCACGGTGGCGAATTCCTCGCCGCGCTCGCGCTCGGTGAGCGCGCGATGGGTGTCGGCGAGCGTCACGACCGTGCCGACCGCACCGGTGCAGGTGACCACCACGTCGGACGCGGCCATCGCCTCGGTGAGCCGCGACAGCTCCATGGCCTCGGCCTCGACGCCGTGCGTTCGCGCGGTCTCGGCGAGTCTGCGCGCCCGGGCGAGGGTGCGGTTCACCACGATGATCCGGCCGATCCCGGCGCGCGAGAGATGCGCGACCGCGAGACCGCCCATGGCGCCCGCTCCGACCACCGCGGCGGTCCGGCCGGCCAGCGGGCCGAGTACCTGCTGCGCGCGATCGAGTGCCACCGAAACCACCGACGCGCCCGCGCGATCGATGCCCGTTTCGGCGTGCACCCGCTTGCCGACCCGCAGCGCGTGCTGGGCCAGTTCGTGCAAAGTCCGTCCGACCGCCTGCTGCGCGTCGGCGGAGGCGTAGGCGCCGCGGATCTGGCTGAGCACCTGCTGCTCGCCGACCACCATCGAGTCCAATCCACTGGCCACGGCGAACAGATGCTCGGCGGCGGCCTCGGAGTAACGGACGTAGGCGTGCTTGGTCAGATCCGGCATCGGCAGGCCGGAGTGCTTGGTCAGCAGGTCACCGATCTCGGCGAGGCCGCCGTGGAAGGCGTCGACCACCGCGTAGACCTCAACCCGGTTGCAGGTGGAGACGATCATCGCCTCGGACACGTGGCTGGAGGAGATCAGGCGGTCGATCAGTTTCGGCCGGTCGGCATCGGTGACGGCCACTTTTTCCAGGACCGGGACCGGCGCGCTGCGATGCGAGATGCCGACGAGGAGAACGCTCATGCCGCCACCATCCCGGCACGGGCGGGACACACCGCCGTGCTGTGCTGCATGATTCGCTCGCTGCGCTCACTCATGGTGTGACCACCGATCCCTTGCTGCTTGGCTCCGTTGCCGTATGCGAGGTTGCCGTATGCGGGGTTGCCGAGTGCTGGAGCGCCGGGTGCGCGGGCGCCGGGTGCGGCGCGGGCATACGGTGCGCGATGCGCCCCGACCCGGCGTGCGCGACCTCCGGCAGCGGAGGCTGCTCGGCGTTGCGCACCCGTTCGAACGAGAGCATCTGCATCTCGACGGCCAGGTCGACGCGACGGACCTCGACCGTCGCCGGTGCGACCAGCTCGCAGGGGGCGAAGCTCAGAATCGACTGCAGTCCGGACGTGACGAGCCGGTCGCACACGTCCTGGGCGGCGTCGTCGGGCACGGTGATGACCGCGATGGTCGGCTTCAGGTCGGCGACCGCGGCAGCCAGCTCGGTGACGTCACGCACCACCAGGCCCGCGACCGGGATGCCGATCACGCCGGGGTCGCTGTCGAAAATGCCGACCACCGTGAAACCGCGCCGCCGGAATCCGCCGTAGCCGACCAGGGCGCGGCCCAGGTTCCCCGCGCCGACCAGCACGACACGGTGGCCCTGGGACAGGCCGAGAACGCCCTCGATCCGGGCGCGGAGCTTGGCCACGTCGTAGCCGACGCCGCGAACTCCGTTGGGGCCGAGGAAGGACAGATCCTTGCGCAATTTGGCCGAATTGACACCCGCCGCGACAGCCAGTTCCTCACTAGATACGATGGCAACACCGTCGTCGGCCAACATGGCGAGGACCCGGAGGTAGGTAGCCAGTCGCGCGACGGTGGCCTGCGGGATGTCCTTCTGCAGAGCCCTGCCGGAGACGCCACCCGGCGCCTCATGCTGCTCTGTCACGTCGTCGGCTCCTCGTCCCGGGCCTCGGGCTCCGGTTCGTCGCTCGACCCCGCTGACCCGGGGACGGTCCGGTGCCATGGTGTCGAAGTTTCGGATTTCGGGGCGGCTCCGCAGCCTCGGCATGCGGGTCGCGTGCCACCACCGTAACTGCTTGTGAAGCCCTGCACAAAGTCGGTGAAATTGGCCTCATTTTCCGCCGCGACCAGCACAGCGGCCGAATCGGACGGAAAACGGGGTACTCAGCGCTTCAGGTCGGCCCGCAATCGGGTCTCGTCGACATCGAAATAGCTGTGTTCGCGGCCGTCGAGCAGAACGACGGGAAGCCGGTCGCCGTACTCCGCGCGCAGGCCAGGGTCGGTAGCGGCGGCTTCGTCGACGTCGACGGTCCCCGGTTCGATACCGAATTCCGCGCAGATCACGCTCAGCTGTCGCAGTGCCGTCGCACACAGCCCGCACCCCGCGCGAGTCAGCAATGTCACCGAATGTGTGTGATTGGTCATGACCGAAATTTAATCCGGGGCCGAACACCGCGAGGGCTCGGTGTGCGCCACGCGAATGTGTCGCGCGCCGCCTTCTGCCGTGACTGTCGCATGATCCGGCTACTGTTGACATGGTTCGCGCGACGGGCGGAGGTACTGGTGCCGGAACGATCGAAGGTGGCGAGGGCCGGATTCATCGCGGGACGATTCGGTGAGTTTCCGGCGCGGTGGAATCTGAGCCAGATGGGCCAGGGTCTGCAAGACCAGCTCGCCCGCATCTCGCGCAGCCCCTTCGGCCCGAGTGAAGAGGAATTGCGGGCCAATCTGGCCGGTGAGGCGAGCGCCGACGCGGCGCTGACTCTGCACGACGCGGAACTCGCCGCGGGCGAGGCGGTGGCAGGCCTGGAGGCACCGCGCGACCTGACCGCGGCGGCGTTCTTCGACGTCGACAACACCATGGTGCAGGGCGCGTCCATCGTGCATTTCGCCCGCGGTCTGGCGGCGCGCAAGTATTTCAAGACCTCCGATCTGGTGGACGTCGCCTGGAAACAGGTGAAATTCCGGGTCACCGGCAAGGAGAGCAGCACCGATATGGCCAGCGGCAAGGAGAAGGCGCTGGCGTTCATCGCCGGGCGCTCGACCGCCGAACTGGCCGCGCTGGGCGAGGAGATCTACGACGAGATCATCGCCGACAAGATCTGGCCCGGCACTCGCGCGCTCGCGCAGATGCATCTGGACGCGGGCCAGCAGGTGTGGCTGGTGACCGCGACCCCGGTGGAACTGGCGCAGGTGATCGCCAAGCGGCTCGGCCTCACCGGAGCGCTGGGCACCGTGGCAGAGAGCGTGGACGGGACGTTCACCGGGCGACTGGTCGGCGACATCCTGCACGGCTTGGGCAAAGCGCACGCGGTGCGCACCCTGGCGATCCGCGAGGGCCTGAACCTCAAGCGCTGCACCGCGTATTCCGACAGCCACAACGACGTGCCGATGCTCTCGCTGGTCGGCACCGCCGTGGCGATCAACCCGGACTCGGACCTACGCGAAGTCGCCAAGAACCGGGGCTGGGAGATCCGCGACTTCCGCACCGGCCGCAAGGCCGCGAAGATCGGCGTGCCCACCGCCCTGGCCCTCGGCGCGGCAGGCGGCGCCGTCGCCGCGGCCGTAACCCGCCGCCGCGACGACCACTAGCAACACCTACCCGGTGAAGACGTTGCGGCGCTTGGTGAGCAGCTTGTAGAGCGTCTGCTGGATGGTCTCGCGTACCTGGTCGGTGACCTCGAACATGGTCATCGGGTCGTCGGCGGCCTCCGGCTCGTAGGGCGTGGTCGGGATGGGAGTGCCGAATTCGATGTACCACTTGGACGGCAGCGGTACCGCGCCGAGCGGGCCCAGGTGCGGGAACAGCGGCGTCACCGGGAAGTACGGGAGGCCGAGCAACCTGGCCAGCGGCTTGAGATCGGCCAGCTTCGGGTAGATCTCCTCGGAGCCGACGATCGAGCACGGGATGATCGGCACGCCGGTGCGCACCGCCGCGGCGACGAAGCCGCCCCGGCCGAAGCGTTGCAGCTTGTAGCGATCGGTGTACTGCTTGCCGACGCCCTTGAACCCTTCCGGGAACACGCCGGTCAGCTCGCCGGAGCGCAGCAGCCGTTCGGCATCCTCCCGGCAGGCCAGGGTGTGGCCGGCGCGGCGCGCAAGCACACCGAGCACCGGTGTCTCGAAGATCAGGTCGGCCGCCAGCAAGCGCAGCGCGCGCTGCTTGGGGTGCCGGTCGTGCACGGCCAGCTGCAGCATCAGGCCGTCCAGCGGCACGGTGCCCGCGTGGTTGGCCACGATCAGCGCGCCGCCCGCCTCCGGCAGGTTTTCCATCCCGCTGACCTCCACCCGGAACCACAGGTCCGACAGCGGGCGCAGGGCGGGCAGGATGACCGACTCGAGCAGGTGCTCGTCGAAACCGAATTCGTCGAGCTGGTAGTCGCCGGTGAGCCTGCGGCGCGCGAAGTCGGCGGTTTTGGAGATCTGCTTGCCGAGCGCGCCACGCAGCATCCCGGACAGCGACTGCGGCGCGGCGGGCGTCACCGCCGCGCGCCGCTCGACCAGCGAGGTCACCGGACTCGGAGCGGCCAGGCGGCGTGGCGCCGGACGCTGGCGCGTCTCGATCTGAAGATCGTGGAGTTGGATGACTTTCGCTACGTCATTCATTGGTGTGCTCCCGTACCGGCCCCGAGCAGGCCGAGCAGTTTGTGTTCTGCGGCGTCGATCCACGCTGGATCGACTACGGGCCGCAACGCTGCGCCCCCGATGAAGTCGTCGAACGCCTGCACCGTCGTCCAGCGCGGCACGAACTCGAGTTCGGTGCGCATGCGCGTGGTGTCCAGGCCACAGCCGAAGTGGAAATAGTCGAGCTGTTCGGCGGAGAACTCCCGCATCACCGGTCCCATGAGGAAGCGACCCGCGGTGCGGAACATCGTGAAGGGAACGGGCAACTCGATCCGGCCCGCCCGCCGGACCGCCTGCGACAGCGACAGCGCGCCGTCACCCGCAATGTTATACGTGCCGCTGACCGTACGCCGTGCCGCGTGGGTCAGCGCGGCCACCGCGTCCTCCTCGTGCAGCAGCTGCATCCTGGCGTCCCGGCCGAATACGGTCGGGGTCACCGGCGAACGCAGATATTGCGCGCCGCGGGCGGCCAGCCGCGGGCCCACGATCGGTGCGAATCGCAAAATCGACGTGGCGATATCGGGACGTCGCCGGGCGAGGCCGCGAACATAACCCTCTATATCGATCATGTCGCGCGCGAATCCGCCGCGCGGTGGCGTGCGGGCGCTCATTTCCTCGCTGAATTTCGCGGGATCCTTCGCACTGCACCCGTACACCGCCGACGACGAGCGCAGCACCACCCGGCGCACCGAAGCCACCTTCTGGCACACCGCGAACAGCTGCATCGCGCCGAGGACGTTGTGATCCTTCATCACCGCGCGACCGCCGCCCGCGGGCGGGCGGGTCAGCAGGGCGGTGTGCACCACGGTGTCCACCTCACCACCATCGATCACCTTACGGATCAACGGGTTTCGAATGTCCGCTCGCACGAATTCGGCGCGGCCCATGCGCCGCTGCAACTCTCGGCCGGGGGTCATCGTGTCGACGGCGAGAATGCGCTCGATCCCGGGATCCTGGGCGAGGCGTGCGACGACCGTGCCGCCGAAGAAGTGGCTGGCCCCAGTGACCAGCACAACCTTCGGCGCGTGTCCTTCCCGACCCTCAGAACCCACCGGCACCCTTTCCCTTGCCAGCCCGCCCTTGTGATTATTCCCAGTGCCCAGCGTAGCGGCTACCTACCCGCGCACCGAGAGTATTAACCAGGATCTAACGATGACTTCAGTCACGTGATACAAATGGCGATTCCAAAATTTCAAATTTCAAACAAAAGGGCCCGTCACCTATTGGTGACGGGCCCCTCGCAGCTAACACGCAGCGATGCCTACTTGCCGAGTTTGCGCCGCTGGACACGCGTGCGGCGAAGCAGCTTGCGGTGCTTCTTCTTCGACATGCGCTTGCGGCGCTTCTTGATCACAGAACCCATAGGGTTGTCCTCGCGTTCTCTCTACTCGGCGCGCACGCTGCCCGTGCGCGATTGCCGGACGTCCGTCCGCCCCGGCCCCGGCCGACGGGCCGGGGTCGCTGGGCAAGCTCACGCCCCGTGTTCGCGCCGCCGGATACCACGAGGCAACGAACAGCGATGCCACCGGCGGGCGAACACGAACCGAGGATCTATCGTACCGGCACGCCCCGCCTGTCTCGAAACCGCCTCATCCGGCGTCGAAATAGGACGTTTCCAGATAGTCGTGTACCGCCTTGGCGTGCACTCGGAACGATCGGCCGACGCGCACGGCGGGCAACTCGCCCGAGTGCACCAACCGGTAGACCGTCATCTTGGACACCCGCATCAGACTCGCCACTTCGGCGACGGTGAGAAACTGGGTGCCGCCGCCGAGCACGGATTGCCCCTGCGTCGCGGCCTCACGCTGTGTACGGGAATTCCCCCGACCGCCCGCGGGACCGGAGCCGCCGGACGCTCCGGAATTCGCAGACATCTTGTTCGCAGACATCATTGCACCATTGACCTCCGGCACGTCCGCGCCACCGGCTTCCCCACCGGCGGAACAGACACGCACGTGCTCCTTGAAGCTTAGCGGGACCAGTGGTGTTACTGCGACGGGAGTGAGAAATCGGGTTTTCCGATTTCATACAGACCGGTCACTCCGCGGACGCGCCTTGTTCGACCGACCGTTGCTTGGCCGCGAAGAGCGCTTCCAGGAATGCCGAGCGTAGTCCTACGCGCTCCAGCTCACGGATCGCCGCGGCGGTGGTGCCCGCAGGCGAGGTGACCGCGGCGCGCAGTTCGGCGGCGGTCTGGCCGGAGCCGTCCAGCAGGGCGGCCGAGCCGACCATGGTCTGCACGACGAGCTGAGTGGCCACGTCCCTGGTGAGCCCCAGCCCGACGCCCGCGTCGACCATGGCCTCGACGACCAGGAAGAAATAGGCGGGCCCCGATCCGGACACGGCGGTGACCGCGTCCATCTGGCTCTCCGCCACCGTGACCACCTTGCCGACCGCGCCGAGGATCTCGGCGACCAGCTCCAGATGCTGCTCGCGCGCGTAGCGACCCGGCGCGATGACGCTCATCCCCTGTCCCACCAGCATCGGCGTATTCGCCATCACCCGTACCACCGGGAATCCGGCGGGCATCTTGCCCTCCAGCCGCGCGGTCGGCACACCGGCGGCCAGCGAGACCAGGACCTGATCGCGGTCGCTGCCGATCTCCGCCTTGCCCAGCGGCGCGAGCACGGCGTCCACATCGCCCGGTTTCACCGCGATCACCAGCAGATCCGCGCCGATGGCGGCATCGGCCAAGTCGTCGGTGACCCGGATCCCGAAGCGGTCGGCGAGCTGATGGGCCCGCTCCCGGTGGGTCTCCACGACGACCAGGTCCTTGGTCAGCCGCCCGGACTCCAGCAACCCGGCCACCAACGCCTCCCCGATGCGCCCGCCACCGATCACCGCAATTCTCGTCATGGGGCTCAAGGCTAGACGGCGCGTGCCGGGGCTCAGCGCTGGGGAACGAGCGCCAGCTGACGACTCTGCGCGACGACCGCGCCGGTCGAGTCGAGCACCAGCTGGTCCTCGTCGAACATGCGGCCGCCCACCTCGTGCGTGGTCGCGATGATCCGCAGCCAGCCCGGCGCGGGCCTGCGACGCAGATAGGTGGTCATCTGCACGGTGGGGGCCCAGCCGAAGTGACCGAGGTTCATCGGCACCGGCGGACTCATATCGGCGCTCATCATGGCGAAGTACATCGCGACGTCGGGGTCCTGCTCGTCGCCCGGCCTCGGGCGCATCCACATCCGCAGCCGGGGCTCGCCCTTCGCGCCCCCGAGGAAGCGGGCCCACTCGCGGTCGAGATAAATCTCGGCGCCACGGCCGACGTGCACGATTTCGCCCATCGTCGATCCGGGCTCATAGCCGACGGCGTCGGCGGGCGGCTGCTCGGGCATGTCGGAATGCTCCGGCGCGTAGATCGGGTCGGCGTCGTCGAGGCGGCTGAACGTCAGCGCCGTGCGCACCAGGACGCGACCGTCTTGGACGAGGTCGGTGTCGGCCAGGCAGATCTGTCGACCGATCTTGCGCACCCGCACCTCGTATTCGACCTCACCGGGGTTGGGGGCGCCGAGGAAATCGGAACTGGCGGCGATCGGCGCCATGCCGACCAGCGCCGGATCGGACGCACGCAGCCAATTCGTCGCCGCTGCCGCGCTCGCGGCGACCATCGTCCCGCCGTGCACCTTCGGGCCGATGGTCCAGATGTCGTCGATGATGCCCAGATAGCGGCCGGTTCCCGGGGTGGTGGGCGGCGCCTCTTCCAGCGCGCACACCCGGCTGAACGGTGCGTCGGTCGTGGCCGCCGGGCCGAAATCGGCCGTCAGCTCCGTCGTCATCCTCACTCCTGTCCTCCGTCGACCCCACCCGATGGCGGCATTCGCGGCCGCGTAGCCGGACTGCCGCCGAGGGGTTCGTACAGCGTACAACGCACCTCGGACAGGATTGCATCGCCGCATACCGGAGTAGCGACGAGCGTCACATCGGTGGTTCGGGCGATCTCCGGCTCGCGCCGGCGGGCGTGGGCGCGGCGGCCACGACCAGATGCTTGCGCGCGAAGGCCAGCGTGCGATGCAGCATGTCGGCCCGCTCCTTGGTGGTGCGCGCGTTCTGCGAATTGATCTCGGCGACGACCTGACCGGTGAAACCGGTGCGGACCAGGGTCGCGCACACCTCCACGCACGGCTGGGAGCCCTCGCCGGGAACGAGATGTTCGTCGTGCGCGGCGCCCCGGCCGTCGGCCAGATGCAGATGGGCCAGACCGGGGCCCATGCGGGCGGCCAGGGCCAAGGGGTCGGCACCGGCGGTGGCGGTGTGCGACAGATCCAGCGTGTAGTGGCGGAAGCCGGTGTCGGTCGGGTCGTAGGAGGGGCTGAAGGCGGTGAGCGCCGGACCCGGGCCGCCGCGCCGCTCCAGCCGTTTCACCGCGCCCTCGCGCCTGCCGAACAGCGTGTCCGCCCGCATCGGGAACATGTTCTCCACCGCGACTATCACCGGGCTGTTGTCTTCCAGCTCGGCCACCTGCGCGGCGAACCCGGCGGCATAGCGGCGCTGCCAGCGGAACGGCGGGTGCACGACCACCGTGCTCGCGCCGAGCGACTCGGCGGTACGCACACTGCGCTCGAGTTTCGCCACGGGATCCGAACCCCACACCCGCTGCGAGATCAACAGGCATGGCGCGTGCAGCGCGAGCACCGGCACACCGTATCGGCGCGAGTAGGCCTGCACGGTGGCGATGCTCTGACTCGCGGGCTCGGCCCAGACCATCAGCTCGACGCCGTCGTAACCGAGTTCGGCGGCGTACCGGAACGCGGCCTCCGTATTCTGCGGGTACACCGAGGCGGTCGAGAGGCCCACCTGGATCGGCTTCGGCCGGGACAGATCCCCGCCGTCTTCCGGAGGGCCCGCGCCGGTGCGCGACCCCACCCCGGTCTCGTTCGCCTGTCCTATATTCGCCACGACTGCTCCCTGCTCAGTTCGTGCTGAGAAGAAATGCCAACGGCCCCAGCGTGACGAAGATACCCACGACCACGGCGATCACGGTGCTGAGGATGTCGTCGGTCCTGCGCAGAATCCGCACGAGGGCCACCAGACCGAGAATCACGATCATCGCCAGCGCCAGCGCCACCCACGGGAGCATCTCCCACATGCGCTCGAAGCCTTTGAACAGCAGCATGCCCGCGACAGCGGCGCCGATGCTCTGACCGCCGAGGATCATCCACTGGCGCCGGTTCTCGTCGTCCTCCGCCTTCTTGGCCGCCCTGGAGCGGCGCGGCGCGGTCGCCCTGGTGACGGCGCGAGGTTCATGGGCGAGGTCGTCATCGTCGTCCTCGTCCAGCTCGATCGGCTCGTAGACGTCGGTGACGCCGTCCATCTCCGCCACCTCGGCGGCGCGCCCACCGCGACCGGCGCGACCGCCGCGCCGCGCAGCGCCGCGCTCGGCCCGGTCGACGCCATCGCGCAGCAGGTCGCCGGCGACCGTCTGGCCGGAGAGCAACTGCTGGTCCTGGTTGGCCAGCGACCACGCGGCCGTCGGAATGCCACCGGATTCCGGCGGGGGATCGCCCTGCGGCTTGTGCCGGCGGGCGGACCAGGCCGGTAGACCGTTCTCGCCGACGCCCTCCCGGCGAGCTGGTCTTCGATGCGCATCCGGCTGCGGCTCGGGCGCCGCGGGCCTGCCCTGCTTCGGACGCGGATCAGGGGGCGGCGGGAGGGGCAGCGGTTCCGACTCCGGGGCGAAACCACCGGTGGCGGGTGACCAGGCCGCGGTGGACGGGCCGAGATCCTCGGCCGCTTCCGCGGCCTCCGCCGCCCTGCGCCGCGCGGCGCGACCGCCCCTGGCGCCGTTGCGCTCGGGAAGAGGCGTGCGGCCGAAGCCGAGCTCGTCGAACTCCGCGTGACCGTTGCGGCCCGGTTCGCCTGCTCCGCGACCGGGCAGCGGGTCCCGGCCGAACGGCTCGGGCCGGACCTCGTGCCAGGACCGGACCTCGGTGGCCTCCTCCTCCGGTTCCTCCCGCCTGCGCCTGCGCCCCGAGCGCGGAGGCGTCTCGGGCACGCCACCCGGCAGGTCGGGCACGTACGGACCGGGGGCCGCCGAAAACAGGTCCGACACCGGGGTATCCGGTGACAGCGGATCGTAGGACGTGCCGTGCCGCGCGGAGGGCATGTCCCGGCCGGGCATGACCCGGCTGGATCGCCCGGGGGGCGGATCGGCTCGCGGCGGGTCGGGCTGCGCGTAGCCGGCCAGCGGGTCGTACATCGAAATCGGGCCCGACATGGGCGAATACGACGACGGGTCGGGCTGCGGCTCGGGCGCGTAGGACGCGGGCTCAGGCGGGGGCGGATCGAACGAGGGCGGCGCGTAGGCGGGCTCCTCCGCTCCGGCATCGGGCGCCGCGTGCGCGGAGTGACCACCGCCTTCCCGGATGACCGGCAGGTCGCCGGTCAGTTCGGCGACGGAGATGCCCCGGCCACTGCGGCGGCGCCTGCCACCGCCGGACGAGCCACCGCTCTGCTGGCCGTTTCGTGCCAGCAGTTCCGCGACCGACAGCTGTTTGGAGTCCTCACTCATGACGACACCGTCCCGATCGAGCCCGGCGCGGGTGTGCCGCCGCCGGACGCAGGCCGACCGTCTCCGGTCGCCGTGCCCGCTGAGTACGTTGCTTCGGGTCCACCATTCATATCGGTATCCAGTTTGCGCAGGATGAGCCCTTCACGCAGCGCCCACGGACAAATCTCCAAGGAATCAAGCGAAAGTGCCCGCATACTCGCCTCCGCGACCAATGCGCCGGCCACCAATTGCTGTGACCGATCGGAACTTACGCCTTCCAATTCTGCACGGTCCGCCGCCGTCATTCGCGAGATGAACGCAATCAGTTGGCGCAGGCCCGAGCTCGTGAGTGTACGACGCGCCCGCGGGCCCGCCGCCGAGGGCGCCGCTCCGGTCAGTCGGGCCAGGGACCGGAATGTCTTCGAAGTGCCAACGGCCAGATCGGGCTTGCCCGGCTCGAGCAGCTTCTTCGCAGGCACCACCAACTCGGCGTCGAGCCAGTCGCGCAGCACGGCCACCCGCCGCTTGCCCGGCGGGTCCTCGCGCAGCCATTCCCTGGTCAACCGGCCCGCGCCGAGCTGCAGGGACACCGCGACGTCGGGTTCCTCGTCGCCGCCGTTGGTCATTTCCAGCGAGCCGCCGCCGATGTCCAGATTGAGAATGCGCCCGGCGCTCCAGCCGTACCACCGGCGCACCGCGAGAAAGGTCAGCCGCGCCTCGTCGACGCCGGTCAGCACCCGCAGGTCGACGCCCGTCGCGGCGCGCACGCGGCCGAGCACCTCTTCGGAGTTTGCCGCCTCGCGCAGCGCCGAGGTGGCGAACGGCATCAGTTCGACGCACTTGGACGTCTCGGCGATGCTGGCGAATTCGGCGACCGTGTCGATCAGCCGCTGCGCGCCCGCCTCGGTGATGCAACCCGCGGCGTCGATGTTCTCCGCCAGTCGCAAGGTGGCCTTCGTCGAGCTCATCGGCAGGGGGTGACCGCCACGATGCGCGTCCACCACGAGCAGGTGAACGGTATTGCTTCCGACATCGAGTACCCCAAGCCGCACATGAACACGGTACTGGGTGACGCGGCACTACAACCCAGGCGACTGAACTGTTAGCGTCCTATTTCGTGACGGTAGGCGCATCCCAGAGCAGCCAGACCCGGCCCCGACCAGCGGGGAAGATCGACCCAGCCCCCGAAGTCGATCCCGACTTTCCCCGGGAGTGGATCGAGTTCGTCGATCCGGCAAACGACGAGCATCTGATCGTCGCCGATCTGACCTGGCTGCTGTCGAGGTGGACGTGCGTGTTCGGCACCCCCGCCTGTCAGGGCATCCTGTCCGACCGGCCGGATGACGGCTGCTGCTCGCACGGCGCGTTCCTCTCCGACGAGGACGACCGGAAACGGCTGAGTCGCGCTGTGAAGATGCTCACACCCCAGGACTGGCAGCTGCGCGGCGAGGCGACCAACGCGCAGGGCAAGATCACCAGGGGCGGTTACCTGGAACTCGACGAGTTGGACGACGAGCCCGCGCTGCGCACACGCCGGTTCGAGGGCGCCTGCATCTTCCTGAATCGCCCCGGCTTCGCGGGGGGCGTCGGCTGCGCCCTGCACACCATGGCGCTGCGGCGCGGCATCGAGCCGCTGGAGGTGAAGCCGGACGTGTGCTGGCAGCTGCCGATCCGCCGCACCCAGGACTGGGTGGACCGGCCCGACGGCGTGCAGATCCTGCGCACCGTGATCACCGAGTACGACCGCCGCGGCTGGGGGCCCGGCGGCGCCGATCTGGACTGGTACTGCTCCGGCTCCCCCGACGCGCACGTCGGCAGCAAGCCGGTCTGGCAGTCCTACGGCCCCGAGCTGACCGAACTGATCGGCGCGCCCGCCTACGCGGAGCTGGCCAGGCATTGCAAGCGCCGCGAGGGCCTCGGCCTGATCGCCATCCATCCGGCGACGGTGCATGCCGAGCGGATGCCCGATTCCACGGATCCGCTCGCCTGATCGTTTGCCGACCGAGCGCCCGATAGGGCGGCCGTTCGCCGCGCGCTACCGCGCGTGGTTCACCCCGTCGCCATGCGCGCTTCACTCCGATGGGGTTTGATGTGCCGTTATGTCCAAGAAAGTTCTCACCGCGGCGACCATCGCCCTGGGCGCCGCCCTCTCGCTGACCGGAGTAGCCCACGCGGAGCCGAACGGCGACCCGCACAAGTTCTACGACTTCACCACGGAGTTCGTGGCGGCTACCGATCCGGCGGCGGTCAACGCCAAGGCCGCGGGCAAACTCCTGATCGCCAGCCCGTACGGCACCTCGCACACCATCGCCTGCCGCGGCACCAACACCGCCGACCTCTACGACTGCATGCAGGAAGACGATCTGGGCTGGATCACCCTGCAGAAGACCGAGACCCCGCTCGGCACCACCTGGATCTACTTCCCCTGACATCCGCCGACGCGACGGCCGAGAGCACCGCAGTGCTCTCGGCCGTTCGTGTTCCGCGCCGCGCGGGCGGTCATGCCTCCAGTTTGTAGCCGAGGCCGCGCACGGTGACCAGGTGTTCCGGCTTGGCCGGGTCCGCCTCGATCTTCGAGCGCAGTCGCTTGACGTGCACATCCAAAGTCTTGGTGTCGCCGACGTAGTCGGCGCCCCACACGCGGTCGATCAACTGACCGCGGGTGAGCACCCGCCCGGAATTGCGCAGCAGGTATTCGAGCAGATCGAACTCCTTGAGCGGCAACGTGACCGGCTTGCCGTTCACCATCACGGTGTGCCGGTCCACGTCCATCCGGACCGGACCGGCTTCCAGCACGCCGCTCTCGTTGGTGCCGTCCAGTTCGTCGCCCGCGCCGCGGCGCAGCACGGCGCGGATGCGCGCGATGAGTTCGCGTGCGGAATACGGCTTGGTGACGTAGTCGTCGGCGCCCAGCTCCAGGCCGACCACCTTGTCGATCTCGCTGTCGCGCGCGGTGACCATGATCACCGGGACGCCGCTGCGGGTGCGCAACTGCTTGCACACGTCGGTGCCGCTCATCCCGGGCAGCATGAGGTCGAGCAGGACGATGTCCGCCCCGGACCGGTCGAACTCGGCGAGCGCGGACGGCCCGTCACCGACCACGGTGACCTCGAAACCCTCCTTGCGCAGCAGGAACGCGAGCGGATCGGCCAGCGACTCCTCATCCTCGACGATCAGAACACTCGTCATCTGCGTGCCTCCACACCATTCGGTCGGCCCGGTCCGGTAGGACGCGGGCTTATTTCTATCGTGCTCACCACGGCGCCGTCGTGGTCGTCGTCGGCGCCTGCTTCGTGGTGGGCGGGTATGCGCAAGGTGAACGTCGATCCGGTGCCCAACTTGCTCCACAGGGTGATTTCTCCGTTGTGGTTGGCGGCCACGTGTTTGACGATAGCCAGGCCCAGTCCGGTGCCGCCCGTCTGACGCGAACGCGCCTTGTCGGACCGGAAGAATCGCTCGAACACCCGCTCCTGGTCCTCCTTGGCGATGCCGATGCCGCGGTCGGTGACCGCCATCGCCACGTGATCGCCGCGCAGCGAGCGGCTCACCGACACGTGCGAACCGGCCGGTGAGTAGGCGATCGCGTTCTCCACCAGGTTGGACAGGGCGGTGACCAGCAGGGTTTCGTCACCGAGCACCTCGAGCCCGCTCGGGCGGTCGGTGCTGACCGTGATCCCGGCGGCTTCGGCGGCGGTGCGGGAACGATCGACCGCCTGCGTGACCACGGTGTCCACGTCCACCACCTCGAGTTCGGGCAGTTTCTCCGCGCCCTGCAGGCGGGAGAGAGCGATCAGCTCGGTCACCATCTTGCCGAGGCGGCGCGATTCGCCGAGCACGCGCTGACCGAAGTGTCGCACGGCGTCGGGGTCCTCGGCGGATTCCAGGAGAGCCTCGGCGAGCAGGCTCATCGCGCCGACCGGGGTCTTGAGCTCGTGGCTGACGTTTGCGACGAAGTCGCGGCGAGTGGCCTCCATGCGGGCCTGTTCGGAATCGTCGTCGGCGAACAGCACGGTGAAGGTGGTCTCCTCGCGCGACAGTTGCCTGGCGACGCCGCGTACCGCGATGCGGCCCCGGCCGGGGACCGGATTCTTCGCGGTGAGGTCGAACTCGGCGGATTCGCCGGTGGCAAGCACCTTCTCCACCGCGGCCCAGGCGCGCTCATCGAGCAGGCGATTGCGGACCAGCCCGAGCTCCTCCGCGCGCGGGTTGACCAGCACGACGTCGCGGTATTCGTCGACTACCGCGATACCGCTCTCGGAGGCGAGCACGATCAGGTCGAGGACCTGGGACATGGTGAGACCGGAGTCGGCCTGCCTGCGCGCGGCCTGCCTGGCATTCACATACGGGATCAATAGCCCGCCGACTGCCAGGCCGACGACAGCCGCCAAGATGGCCAGCAGCACGGCCTGGGGAACACTCACACTTGAATCGTACGGTCGCCGACCAGTAGGCCACCGCCGGGTACGTGAAGTTTCGCGCAGGTCACAGGCCCTTCCGGCCCCGTTAGCCGCATGTTTACGCACTGTTCGGCATGGGGTACTGGCAACGTATTCACCGGGCGGTCAGTCTGCTTCGTCCTCGGCCCCGGCGAGCGCCTCGTTCACGGCGCGACCGTGCTTGTCCACCCAGTCACCGAGGGCGTAGATCGGGATCAGCAGGTCCGTGCCCGCGGCGGTCAGCTCGTATTCGACTCGCGGCGGCGCCTCGGCATAGCGGTGACGGCTTACCAGCGTCATCCGCTCCATCCGGCGCAGCGTCTGCGTCAGCATCTTCTGGCTGATCCCGCCGATGGCCGCGCGCAGCTCGCCGGGCCGCATGGGCCCCTCGCGCAGCATGTACACGATCACCGGCAACCAGGAGTTGCCGAAGATGTCCACACCCATCCGCGCGGGGCAATCGGATTCGAAGTCGCCGTACGGCGCGAACTCCACCCGCTCGGCGGTGACCGGTTCGATCGGTGCCGTGCTCACCGTTCCAGCTTGCCAGCGCCGTCGCGCACCCCGGAGTGCCCATCGGGATTCCTAGCGTGGTGAGCGAACACTGTCGAGTCAGGAGTTGCAATGCGAATCGGAATCATCGGCGCGGGCGCGATGGCGCGGGCGCTCGGCGGCGGCTGGAGCACGGCCGGTCACGAGGTGCTCGTCGGCGCCCGTTCCGCCACCGCCGCAGGAGAACTGGCCGCCACGATCGGCGCGCGGGCCGGAACGATCAGGGAGGCGGCCGGATTCGGCGATGTCGTCGTGCTCGCGTTGCCGGTCCAGGCGTTGCCGGAGGTGCTGCACGCCGTCGGGACCCTGCTGGCCGGCCGCACGATCGTCGACTGTACGAACGCCTTCGCACCGGATGCCGCGGCACCCGAGGGAACCACCGCGTTCGTGCTCACCGAAGACGCTGTCGCGGAGGGGATCGCGGCGCAGGCGCCCGGCGCGCACGTGGTGAAGGCGTTCAACCTCTGTGCCGCTGAGGTATGGGAGGCGAAGGAGCGGATCTTCGACGGCAGCCGCCTGGCGATGCCGCTGTGCGGCGACGACGAGGCGGCGGTGCGAGCGGTCGCGGCGCTGGCCGAAGACCTCGGGCTGCAACCGATCCCGGCGGGCGGGCTGCACCGGGCCCGCTATCTGGAAGCTGTATCGGTGTTCACCGTCGGCCTCTGGTTCGCCGGACACGACGTCCGCGCGATGTTCCCGCCGGTGGACGCCGCGTTCGCCGTCACCGACTGACCGGCCGGGAATCAGGCCGGATCGACCGAGCCGAGGTCGGCGAGCTTGCGCTCCAACACCGCCCGCTCGCGCTGGTTGCCGCACAGATCGATGGCGCGCTCCAGTTCGGTGCGCGCCTCCTTCGTGCGTCCCAGCCGGACGAGCAGTTCCCCACGAACGCTCGGCAGCAAGTGCCACTGCGACAGCGCCGCGGCGGCGGCGAGTTCGTCCACGATCGGCAGCGCCGCGGCGGGCCCGCGCGCCATCGAGACGGCCACCGCCCGGTTGAGGTCGACCACCGGCGAGGGCGCGAGCCTGCCGAGCGCCTCGTAGATGAGCACGATCCGCTCCCAGTTCGTCGCCTCGACCGATGGGGCCACGGCATGGCATTCGGCGATCGCCGCCTGCAACCCGTACGCGCCCAGTCCTCGGCCGACCTGCTCGGCGCGGGCCAAGGCGGCTCGGCCCCGGCGGATGGCGGCGCGGTCCCAGCGGCGGCGGTCCTGGTGCTCGAGGAGCACCGGCTCGCCGTCCGGGCCGGTGCGGGCGGGGAATCGCGCCGTGGTCAGCTCGAGCAGCGCCAGCAGGCCGTGCGTCTCGGGCGCCTCCGGCACCAACCGGGTGAGTACCCGGGCCAGGCGCAGTGCTCCGCCGGCGAGGTCGAGCCGGATCAGGTCCGCGCCGGAACTGGCCGATGATCCCTCGGTGAAGATCAGGTAGACCACGCTGAGCACCGAGCCGAGGCGCTCGGTGCGCTGCTCGGCCGGTGGCACCTCGAAAGGCACCCTGGCCGCCGCGAGGGTCTTCTTCGCCCGGGTGATCCTGGCCTGCACGGTGGCGGCCGGAACGAGGAAAGCCTTGGCGATCTCGTCGCTGGTCAGACCGCCGACCACACGCAGGGTGAGCGCGACCCGCGCCTCCCGCGACAGCACGGGATGGCAGGAGATGAACATCAGCGCGAGCAGGTCGTCATCGATCCGGTCCGGATCCCACAGCACATTCTCGGCGTCCCGGGCCGGATCGGCCGGCGCTGCTCCCGAGACGGCGCCGCCCTCGCCCAGATCCCGGGCGAGGGCGGTGTACCGCTCGTCGAGGGCGGAGCGCCGCCGGAACGCGTCGATCGCGCGGCGGCGGCCGACGGTGAGCAACCACCCGGCGGGATTGCGCGGCACGCCGTCGCGCGGCCAGGTCACGAGCGCCTCGGCCAGCGCCTCCTGCGCCAAATCCTCGGCCAGCGCGAAGTCTCCGGTATACCGCGCGAGCGCGCCGACGATCCGGGCCGACTCGATCCGCCAGACCGCGCCGACGGCCTCACGGCCGGTGTGGTCGCCCATCGCCGCTCGGTCCGCTCAGAGCTGGCCGGTGGCCTCGCGCCACGCCCGCTCCTTCTGAATCCACACGTTGTCCTGCGGGAACTCGTCGATCGTCGGAACCCGGCGGATCTCGGTCTTGAAGCCGGGACCGGTCATCGGCATCCGCTTGGCCCATTCGATCGCCTCCTCCCTCGAGGCCACGTTGAGGATGTAGAACCCGCCGAACAGCTCCTTGGTCTCGCCGTACGGGCCGTCGGTGACGACGGGTGTCTCGGAGGAGTAGTCGACGACCACGCCCTCGGCGGCGTCCTCCAACCCCTCCGCCGCGAGCAGCACGCCCGCCCGGATCAGCTCGTCGTTGAACTTGCCCATGGTGTCGAGCAGCTGGTCGAAGTCGGTGTTCACCATCCCCGCGTAGGCCTCGTCGGTGGCGCGCATGATCAGCATGTACTTCATGGTTGTCTCCCTGGCTGTCCGGGTCCCTCTCCGGACCCTCTCACCCATAGGTCGAACGAGGGCCTTCGGAGATCGACAGACGCGCCGAGATTTTTTCGATCCGGTTCGCCGGACCTTCGATCGGAGCGTGTGCCCTCGCCCATACCCCGCGGCGTCGATCATGATGCGCGAAGGGCACACGCCCGGATCTACCAGCCCGGATTTCCTCTGACCGGGATGTTGACGAAGCTCGGACGGGCGGGATCCAGCTCCAGATGCTGTGGCCGCAGACCGGTGTCGATCAGCATCGGCAGGATGGGCAGGCCCTTGGGGAAGTTGCCCGCGTACACGTCGACGCGCAGGCGGTGGCCCGGCTGCAAGAGCGCCTCGGTGGCGGGCAGCGCGATGTCCAGCGTGGTCGCCTCGCCGGGGACCGTCGGCTGCCGCTGCTCCAGCGAAGTGAACGGCCGCGGATCGGTGTAGTCGCCGTTGGCCGACTTGCTGCTGTTCGCGTCGTCGATCGCCCGCAGCGAAGCCATGAGCTGCCCCGACGACAGCACGCTGGACTGCCCGTCCGGCGCGACGTCGTTCACGGTGACCACCCAATAGCCGTCGGCCGCGTCCTGCACGGTGTTGAGCCGCACCGCGATCCGCCCGGAGATCGAGGTCGGCTCGGCGACCGGAGCACTGGTGAAGGTCAAGCCGTTCAGCTCCTCGACCCTGGAGTCCTTGGCGCAACCGTCGATCACCGAGAGCACGCCGGCGGTGCCCTGCGCGGCATCGTTGGAGCACAGGCTGGTCAGGCCGGGCGCGACGGTCAGGCGAGCGGGTTCGCCGCTGTCCTCGGGGCTGAGCGAACCGTCGTGGACACTGTTGGCGGTGCCGCTGGGCGCGGCGGACAGATACATCCTGCGGTGCACCGCCTGTTGCGCCTCCGCCGCGGGAGCCGGGGCGGCGAACGAGTCGGTGGTGATCCAGCCGCCACCCTGCTGGCGCAAAGTGATCGGGCCGTACCGGTCGATGCCGTTGTCGACGTCCTTGAGCCACTTGTCGAACCACGCGCGCTGCAACACGTCCAGCCGCGGCGGCAGACCAGGCCTGCCGTACTCGTTGCCCGAATTGAGGTGGTAGGTGTTGCCCATCAGCAATTGCTTCTGGCCCGGCGGCAGCGGAATCTCGTTGTAGATCTTGGATTCCGAGTAGGCGAACAGGTCGTGCCAACCGCCGGTGACGAAGGTCGGCGTCCGGATCCCGCTCGGGTCACCGAGCCAGTCCTGACGCGGCCGGGAACCGTCGGTCAGCAGTTCCTTGGCGCGCGGGTCGAGATCCTCCAGGCGCGCGGTGGTGTAGACGTTCAGCAGGACGTCCATGAATGTCAACGGATCTCGGGCGCGATCGGCCAGCCACGTGGTGTCCAGCTGCCCGTTGAGCACCGAAGCCAGATCGGGAATCAGCTTGAGGCCGTTGATCGCGGTCAGCCACAGCGGGATGAAGTTGAAACCGAAGCCGCCACCGGGCGCGAGCACGTCGTTGACCAGGTCGCTGCCCGGCACCACCGGGAAGATCGCCTGCAAGGCGGGTGGGCGCTGCTCGGCAGCCTGCACCTGATTGATCCCGGAGTAGGAGATGCCGTTCATGCCGATCCGGCCGTTGGACCACGGCTGCCGGGACGCCCAGTCGATCACCTCGACCGTGTCCTGCTGCTCGCGGTCGCGCAGCATGTCCCAGACGCCCTGGGAGAAACCGGTGCCGCGCACGTCGACGACCACCTGCGAGTAGCCGCTCTTGATCAGCTGCCGGTCGACGGTGAAGTTGCGCAGTTCGCCGCCGCCGAACGCCTTGGTCAGATCGGTGACGCCGGACAGCGGGGTGCCGCTCATGTCGATCTGGCGGAAGAACTCGATCAGCGCGTCGGACAGGCCGGGAATCGACTGCGCGTGATCGGCCAGGTTCGACACCAGCTTGGTGTAGGGCGTGAGGTTGACGATCGTCGGCGTGGGCGTATCGATGGGTCGGCCGGAGGCGTCCGCGGGGCGGTAGACGTTGCCCTTCAGGACGGTCCCGTCACTCATCGTGATGGGGACGTCCCATTGGATGTTGATGCCCGGGTACTGCTGGGGGCCGTCTTGCGTGGCCGCCCAGTCCGCTCCGGCGGCGCCGCCGTCCGGGCCGGTGGGCGGCGCGACGGCATCCGCGCCGCCTGCGAGGAAGGGGACGAGCATCGTGACGGCAACTGCCGCCACCGTGGCCCGCAACGCGTGCTTCATCGGACGTGATCCACCTCTCGGCTGGTCGAACGACCAGAGTGTACCGACCTACTTGCCGGTAAAAACAGTGGGTAACTTAATCGGCTGATGCTGTAGCACCGTTCGATGGCCCCTCTACCGGCGTGTCGCCCGCAACACCCTGAACCCGCGTCCGAAACGACAACGCGCTGCCACCCGAACGGGTGACAGCGCGTTACGTAGTTCGCGATGTGCCGACTATTTGCCGCCCTGACCGGCGACGGCGGCGGCGCCAGCGGCGGCCGCCTCGGGGTCGAGGTACTCGTGCGGGCGCACCGGGCGGAGGTCCTCGTCCAGCTCGTACCGCAGCGGGATCCCGGTGGGGATGTTCAGGCCCGCGATGTCCTCGTCGGAGATCTGGTCGAGGTGCTTGACCAGGGCGCGCAGCGAGTTGCCGTGCGCGGCGACCAGCACGGTCTTGCCGGACAGCAGGTCCTTGGAGATGGTCGACTCCCAGTACGGAACCATCCGGTTGACCACGTCGAGCAGGCATTCGGTCTTCGGGACATCGATGCCCGCGTAGCGCGGATCGCCTTCCTGGCTGTACTCGTTGGCCGGGTCGATCGGCGGCGGCGGGGTGTCGTAGCTGCGGCGCCACAGCATGAACTGCTCGTCGCCGTACTTCTCCCGGACCTGCGCCTTGTTCTTGCCTTGCAGCTCACCGTAGTGGCGCTCGTTGAGCCGCCAGTCCCGGATCACCGGGATCCAGTGCCGGTCGGCGGCGTCCAGCGCGATGTTCGCGGTGGAGATCGCCCGGCGCAGCAGGGAGGTGTAGACGACGTCCGGCAGGATGCCGTGCTCGGCCAGCAGCTCCCCGGCGCGCTTGCCCTCGGCGATGCCCTTGTCGGTCAGATGCACGTCCACCCAGCCGGTGAACAGGTTCAGGGCGTTCCATTCGCTTTCGCCGTGGCGCAGCAGCACGAGGGTGTACGTCATGCGGCCATCCTCCCATGCGCGCCCGGCCGGGTCGCATCGGTTCCCGCCCCTGCGCCACCGCCTACGCGGCAAAGCGCGATGTCAGACCGGTTCATCGGTGGCGAGCACGCCCGCGCCCACCAGCGTCGCGCCCTCGGTGATCGCGGAGAGTTCCACCCGCAGGCCGCGCAGGAAATTCAGCCCGGCGTGCGCGGCCACCGCGGCGCGCAACGGATCCCACAGCGGCGCACCGGATTGCGCGAACCCGCCGCCGATCACCACCCGGTCGACGTCGAGCAGGGCGGCGGCCGAGGCGATCGCCGTGCCGAGCGCGGTGCCCGCCCGGTGCAGGGCGGCGACCGCGATCTGGTCACCCGCGCGCGCGTCCGCGGCCAGTCGCGCACCCGTGCCGCCGGACCAGCCCTGGTCGCGCGCCCAGCGCACCGACGACATGCCGCTCGCGATCGCCTCGACGCAGCCGCGGCCGCCGCATCCGCAGGGTGTGTCCCAGCCGGGCACGACGATATGCCCCACGTGGCCCGCGTTACCGGTGCGCCCGAGCAGCACCTTTCCGTCGGCGACGATCCCACCGCCGATCCCCGACGACACCGTCATGGCCAGCGCGTCGGGCACTCCGCGCAGCGCGCCGAGGCGGTGTTCGGCCAGCGCGAGACAGGCGCCGTCGATGGCGAAGCGAATCGTGGCGGCCGGGAACAGCTCTCGCACGGCGGCGACCACCGGGAAGCCCGCTTTCCACTCCGGAATGTTCAACGGACCGGTGACGCCGGCCCGCACGTCCACCGGACCAGCCGCGCCGATCCCCACGGCGCTGACCGGTTCGGCCCCCGACACCGCGAGCAGCAGTTCCCGACAGGCCTCCCATACACCCGCGTCCGGCACGTCCACCCGGCGTACCTCGCGCACCTCGGGACCGGGGCCAACCACTCCGGCCGCGAACTTGGTCGCGCCGATGTCCAGAGCGAGAATCGCCAACGTCGTGTCCCTTCGCCGAGCCGAGCCGAGCCGACTGCGATTGTCACCCGGTCGGTGCCACGGCGGGCCGGATCCGGCGACCGGTCAGGGCTTGTCGGCGGAGTCGACCAGATGCTCGAAAGCGCGCAGGTTCTGCAACGATTCACCGCGCGAGACGCGCCACTTCCATTCCCGCCGGATCGATTCGGCGAAACCGAGTTCCAGCAGCACGTTGAAGTCGGCGTCGACGGCCTCGAGAATCTGCCCGAACACCCGGTCCAGTTCGTCAGGGGTGACGGCGTGCGCGGACAGGCGGCCGACCAGATAGATGTCGCCGACCCGGTCGAGGGTGTAGGCGACGGCGTAGAGCCTGCGGTTGCGGCGCAGCAGGAACCTGTAGACACCTTCGAAGTTCTCGTCCGGCTTTCGGCAGACGAACGCTTCGACCCGGACACCGTGCTTGCCCACCGTGAGCATCACCGTGGTCTTGAGTTTGCGCTCACCGGGCAGGACGACGACGAAGGTCTCCTCGCCCGGCCGGGTGTACTCGATCTCCCTGTCGCGCAGCGTCTCGTCGATGAGTTGCGCGGTCGCCTGCACCTCGTTCACCGGCGTACTCCCATCCGGCGCCGCCACAGCGCCCGTGATCTGGCCTGGCTGGTCTCACCGAGCAGGGCCGCCGTCCGCTCCCCGGCCGGGCCGGTGCGGTCGGCGGAGTCCGAATCGTACGCATCCTCCCGCACCACGCTGTGCGCCAAGCCGCGGCCGCCCAGCGCCGTCCGCTCCTCCCGGAAACCGGCCAGGGCCGCGGCGTAGCTGGCCAGCAGCCCGTCGGCGGTGTGCGCCCAGGAGAAGTTGGCCGCGTGCGCGACGGCCTGTTCGCTCATCCGGTGCAGGCGGTCGGGGTCGTCCAGCAGCAGACCCAGCGCGTTCGCCCAGTCCGCGGTGCGGTGCCCAGGGACCAGCAGACCGGAGACATCGTGTCGCACGGCCGTGCCGAGACCACCGACGTCGGCGGCCAGCACCGGTGTGCCGCTGGCCTGCGCCTCGATGGCGACCAGCCCGAAGGACTCGTTGTAGCTCGGCACCGCGACCAGGTCGGCGGCGCGGTAGACCTGCACCAGCCGCTGCGGTGGCTGCGGGGGCAGGAAGCTGACCCGTGCGGCGATGCCCAGCTCGGCGGCCAGATCGATCAGCGCGTGCGGCCGCTCCAACCCGCTGCCGGACGGGCCGCCCACGATCAGCACGCGCAGCTTGCGATCCGGGTCGGCGCGCAACACCTCGGCCGCGGCGCGCACCAGCACATCGGGCGCCTTCAACGGTTGGATCCGGCCGACGAACGCGACGATCCGCTCGTCGGCGGCCAGCCCCAGTTCAGCGCGGGCGGCCGCCTTGTCGCCGGGGTGGTAGCGGCCCAGGTCGGCGCCGGGCGGTACGACGTCGATGCGCTCCGGGTCGGCGCCGTAGAGCTCGACCAGCTGGCGGGCCTCCTCGGCGGTGTTGGCGACCAGCCGATCGGATTCGGCGATCACCTGTTTCTCGCCGATCTCGCGGGTCACCGGTTCGGGACAGTCGCCTTCGGCCAGCGCGGAATTCTTCACCGCCGCCAGGGTGTGCGCGGTGTGCACCAGCGGCACCCGCCACCGGTCCCTGGCCAGCCAGCCGACCTGGCCGGACAGCCAGTAGTGCGAATGCACCAGGTCGTAGTAACCGGGCAGATGCCGGGCCTCTTGCCGCAGCACCTCGGCAGTGAAGGGGCACAGCTGGGTGGGCAGATCGTGCTTGTCCAGCCCCTCGAACGGGCCTGCCACCACGTTGCGCACCAGCACGCCGGGCGCGGCCTCCTGGACGGGCGGGACGTTCGACGACGTGGCCCGGGTGAAGATCTCCACCTCGGTGCCGCGCCGGGCCAGCTCGACGGCCGTCTGCAGGACATAGACGTTCATGCCGCCCGCGTCGCCGGTGCCCGGCTGCGCGAGTGGTGAGGTGTGCACCGATAACACGGCGATACGGTTCGGCCGTAGGTCCGGGCGCTGACTCACACTATCCATAGTGCACGTTGCGTTCCCCGGCCCAGACACGCTATCCGCGGCAAGTGAGAGCTATCACAGGGCGGACGTGAATCCGATCACAGACTGTCGACGAAGGCGCTCACCTCGGCGACGAAGCGGGAACGGTCCTCGATGAACAGCCCGTGCTGGGCCCCTTCCCAGAACGAGGCGCGCGCGTCCGGGACGGCCTCGGCGATGTAGCGGCCGTTCTCGATCGGGACGACTTGGTCGGCCGTGCCGTGCAGGACGAGCACGGGAACGACCAGCGTGCGCAGTGTCTCGGTGTTGTCGACCGTCCGGTAGAACAGCGCTTTGCGCACCGCGGGCGGGGTGGCGAGGCTGGCACCGAACAGGCGCTGCGCGTCGGGCCCCTTGTCCGCGCCCGGTCCGGTGTTGGCGTTGCCGAACACCCCGAAGGCACGCACGGCCCGCCCCGCGCTCTCCTCGAAGACGCCCGGTATGGCTTCGCCCATCATGCGGCCGGTCGCCGCGCCCGGCACACCGGGGCCGATGTTCGCCATCGAGCCGGTGTAGACGACGCCCGCGACGGCGTCCGTGCCGTAGGCGGTCAAGTAGTCCGATAGCACGATCCCCCCGTAGGACCAGCCGAGCAGCACCGCGCCGGACGCGATGTCCTCGGCGGCCAGTACCGCCGCGAGGTCGGCCGCCCAGTTCTTCGGATCGTCGTAGCCCGTGGCGGGCGCGTCGGAGTAGCCGTGGCCGCGCAGGTCGACGGCGATCACCCGGAAGCGCGCGGCGAGATCGTCGGCGGCCGCACCCCAGCAGCGCAGATTCGCCGACCAGCCGTGCATCAGCAGCAAGGGGCGACCGTGCGCCGGACCACTCACCCGATAGACGATGTTCGTTCCGTCCGCGCTCACCACGTCCCGAATAGCCATGCCACCGAGGCTAACCGTCGTTCCGGTGACCGCGGACGATCGGGCAAACCTCGCGCACCTAGGATCTAACGGCATGAGCACTCGCAGCGCCGTCGTCACCGGAGCCAGCTCGGGCATCGGCGAGGCCACCGCCCGGGAGCTGGCGAAGCAGGGCTATCACGTCTACGTCGGTGCGCGCCGGGTCGATCGGCTGCGCCGCCTCGCCGAGGAGATCGGCGGCACCGCAGTGGAACTCGACGTCACCTCCGACGAGTCCGTGCGCGCGTTCGGCGAGGCGGTCGAACGCGTCGACGTGCTGGTCAACAACGCTGGTGGCGCCAAGGGCCTGGCGCCGGTGGCCGAGGCCGACCTGGACGACTGGCGCTGGATGTGGGAGACCAACGTGCTCGGCACGCTGCGTGTCACCAAAACCCTGCTGCCGAAACTGATCGCCTCCGGCGACGGATTGATCGTCACCGTCACCTCGGTGGCCGCGTTCACCGCCTACGACAACGGTTCCGGTTACACCTCCGCCAAACACGCGCAGGCCGTGCTGCACCGCACCCTGCGCGGTGAGCTGCTCGGGCAGCCGGTACGCCTGACGGAGATCGCTCCCGGCGCGGTGGAAACCGAGTTCTCGCTGGTGCGCTTCGATGGCGACGCCGAGCGGGCGGCAAAGGTATACGAGGGCATCGACCCGCTGGTCGCCCAGGACATCGCGGAGGTCATCGGGTTCGTCGCGTCACGGCCCGCGCACGTCAACCTGGATCAGATCATCATCAAGCCGCGTGACCAGGCCGACGCGGGGCGGTTCGCCCGCCGCACCTGAATATTTCATAGCCGAATCGCATTACTCTTTCGGCGACCTGAGCCGGGGCTGCGGATTGCTCGGTCTTCGCTGTGCGTTTCGAGCCGTTAGCATCCCAGGAGCCGTCAGTTCAAGGACATCGGATGGGAGTGGTTCGGCTCATGCTCAAGGGCTTCAAAGAGTTCCTGATGCGCGGGAACGTCATCGACCTCGCGGTCGCCGTCGTGATGGGCACCGCGTTCACCTCCGTGGTGACCTCGGTGACGAAGGGCGTGGTCAATCCGCTGCTCGCGGTGTTCGGCAGCACCAACGCGCTCGGGCTCGGCGTTCAGCTGATCCCCTCCAAGCCCGCCACCTTCATCGCCATCGGCCCGATCATCACAGCCGCCATCGATTTCGTCATGGTCGCCGCGGTGCTGTACTTCGTGCTGATCCTGCCCATGAAGACGATCAAGAACCGCTTCGGCACCCCCAAAGCCGCCGAACCGACCCAGATCGAGCTGCTGACCGAGATCCGCGACCTGCTCGCCGAGCGGCACGAAGCGGTTCGCGCGCAACAATCCGCCGACCGCAGAATCGAAGCGGAACACTCGGACGACAGCGAGTTCGAAGAGCAGAACGTGAAGGCGCGCTAGAGCCGGTCAGCGCGCTCCCGCGGGCTGCGGGGGCAGGGGCGTGGCGGAGACCACGGGCGACGGCGCGCCTTGCAACGCCGACATGGTCTTCCAGGTGCTCCAGTCGATGGTCCAGTCGTAGAGGTCGCCGTCGGCGGCCGAGAGCGGGATCGAGGTTCCGGTCACCTCCACCGGATCGCCGTACAAAGCCGTGGGGAAATAGGCCTGCGCGTCGGCGGGCGACAGGTTGATGCACCCGTTGGTGACATTCGCCGAGCCTTGCGCCGACAGCGATTCCGGGTTGGCGTGGATGAATTCGCCGTTGTTGGAGATGCGTACCGCCCAGCGTTCGCGAACGTTGGTGTAGTACGGCGGGTTCGACATCATGAAGTCTTCGTATTTCTCGGTGACCACGTGAACGCCGGAGCGGGTCACGTTGCGCGGTTCGTTGCCCTCGCCGTAACTGGCCGCGAGATCGAACACGGTCCGCCCGTCACGCACCACCTGGATGCGGTGACTGGGAGCGCTCGCCTTCACGATCTGGCTGCGGCCGACGCGGAAATCCGTGGTCAGATCGGAATCGCCGTAGTTGCCCGCGCCCAGGTCCAGTCCGTAGAGCCGGGCCGAGACGTGCACGCTCGTCCCCGGGGTCCAGTAGTTCTTCGGACGCCAGTGCAGGCGTGAGCCGCCGTCGTCCGGGAACCAGGCCCACGCGCCCTCGGTGGGCGGGTCGGTGGTGATCGTGAGCGCCTTCTCCACCGCGGCCTTGTTCACGACCGAGGACTTGAACTGCAAGATGATCGGCGCCGCGATGCCGACCTCCTGGTTGTCACCGATGTTCAGGGTCGCGGGGACGGTGTTCTTGGGCGCGAGGGTGCGGAACGAGCCATCGATCGGGATCGGCTTGCCATCGGTGCCGACGGCGGTGCCCGACCAGGTGTAGGTGGCGTCGTAGCCGAGCGGCTCGGTGATGGTGTAGCCGCGCCGATCCGGAGCGAGCTCACCGCGGACCTGCTTGCCCGCGGCATTGGTCAGCGCGACCTGATCGATGGTGCCGTCGCTGATCGTCACCGAGACCGGGGCGGTCGGGTTGACGTCGGCGTCGTCGTCGGCGGGGGTCAACTTCACTTTGGCGATCGGGCCGG
The DNA here is from genome assembly GCF_040642815.1 of Nocardia sp. NPDC047648. NCBI lineage: Bacteria > Bacillati > Actinomycetota > Actinomycetes > Mycobacteriales > Nocardiaceae > Nocardia > Nocardia sp. NPDC047648. The sequence goes on from NZ_JBEYSX010000003.1 coordinate 104,676, forward strand.
AGTCGCGACTCGACGGGCCGGAGTCACGGTCTATCGTGCAACCGGCCACCAGGGCGACGACCACCAGCAGGACGGCCGACGCCACGGCAACCGATCGGCGGATCATCGGACGGTGGTTCACTTCGTCGAATCTACGCGCGGCGCGCGGCCGGTCTCGTTTCCGCGGCGTGTGGTGTCGGCCTCAGCGTCAGAGCGTGACGCCCACGGTGACCGGCTCCGGCTCCAGCCGGATCCCGAAGCGCTCGGCGACGCCGTCGCGGACCGTCCGGGCCAGCGCCACCAGATCGGCGGCACCGGCGGCGCCGCGATTGGTCAGCGCCAGTGTGTGTTTCGTCGACAGCCGAGCGGGAGCTCCGGCGCCGGGGAAGCCCTTGGCGAAACCCGCGCGCTCGATCAGCCAGCCCGCCGAGAACTTGACCCCGTCCGGCGCCGGGTAGGTCGGCACCGCGACATCGCCCAGGTGCGCGGCGATCGCGGCGCGCACCTGCGCCACCCGCTCCGGCGCGACGACCGGGTTGGTGAAAAACGAACCCGCACTCCAGGTGTCGTGGTCGGTGGGATCGAGCACCATGCCTTTGCCCGCGCGCAACCGCAGCACCGCGTCCCGGACCTGCGCCGCGGGCCGGGTCTCCCCGTCCCCCGCACCAAGCACCGAGGCCAGTTCGCCGTAACGCAGCGGCACGCTGGAACCGTCCGGGCGCAGCGCGAACTCGACCGCGAGCACGACGGCGTCGTCACGGTGCTTGAGCACGCTGGTGCGATAACCGAAGCCGAGTTCGCCGGGCTCCACCCAGCGAATCTCCCCGCTCGCGCGGTCCAGCAGGCGCACCCGGCGCAGCAGGCCCGCCACTTCCGCGCCGTAGGCGCCCACGTTCTGCACGGGCGTCGCGCCCGCCGAACCGGGAATGCCCGACAGGCACTCCAGTCCCCCGAGACCGGCGTCGACCGTCGCGCGCACCACGGCGTCCCAGTTCGCGCCCGCCTCGGCGATCACACCGCCGTCGCCGATCTCGACGCCGGTGGTGGCGATCCGGACCACCACGCCGTCGAAGCCGTCGTCGCTGATGAGCAGATTGGAGCCACCCGCGAGCAGCAGGACCGGGACGCCCGCCGCGTCCAGCGCGCGCACCGTCGCGACCAGGGCCTCGGTCGTCGCGCATTCGGCGACCAGGGCGGGGCCGCCGACCCGCAGTGTGGTCAGCTCCGCCAGCCGCACGTCGGCGCGCAGCCGCGCACCGGTACCGGCGAGGAGGTCCGACGGCACAACTCGTGAAGTTCGCACGGTGCTAAACGGTAGCGTGCGTGCTGACGGCTACACGCTGGTGTATTCCTCTCGCGGCGGATCGGATGGCACCACTCGGACGGCACGAGCGCCACCCGATAGCAAGCGCGCCGATGGCCGCGGGGGCGTCGTTCGGCCGCGAGCGGATCGGACAACACCACTCGTGTGGCTCCGGCGCTGCACGGTAGCGTGTGCACCCATGGCTACACCGCTGGCGTACACGGCCCGCTACTCTCATCCGCCCGCCGCGGTGCGCGCGGCGTTCGCGAACGATCAGTACTGGAAGGATCGCATCGCGGCGGTCGGCGGCCCCAATGCCCGGCTGGATTCGGTCACCGTCAGCGGTGATCAGGTGCGCGTCGAGATGGTGCAGGCCATCGCCGCCGAACAGCTGCCCGCCGCGGTCACCGCGGTGCGCCCCGGCGATCTGATCATCCCGCGCGTCGAAGACTGGACCGGCGATCGGGCCGACTTCGAAGCCCGCGTCGAGGGCGCGCCCGCCGAGGTGCGCGGCACCGTAACGCTGGCCCCCGACGGCTCCGGCGCCGTCGCCACGGTCGAGGGCAGCATCGAGGTGAAGATCCCGCTGTTCGGCAGCAAGATCGAGAAGGCGATCGCGGAGCACCTCACCGAGCTGCTGAAGAACGAGGCGGAATTCACCGGCCGCTGGCTCGCGGAGCACTGATCCACGCGGGAAACGCGGAGTTTGTCCGACGTCACACCGTGCGGTCCCCGCGTTCGTGGCAGGTCCGCACTCCACCCGCCCGCCGAGGTCGGCGGCGCCGCACCCAGTAACGTGTGAGCCCATGGCACGCCGATTGGACTACTCCGCCCGCTATCCGCTGCACACCACAAAAGAGCTGTACGCGGCGCTGTCGAACCGCGATTACTGGGACGCGCGGATGCAGGAGATGAGGAAGTACTCGCCCGGCAACGAGGTGGTCCGGCTGGAGGCGGGCGACGGCGGGATCGACGTCGAACTGCACCACATCCTGCCCCGCGAGATGCTGCCGGAGATCGCCCAGACGGTCATCCGCAAGGACATGGTGATCACCCGCAAGGAGACCTACAGCCCGTTCGCCCCGGACGAGGTCACCGGCAAGTACTCGGCGGCCATTCCGGCGGGCCCAGGCAGCCTCGGCGGCACCATCCGACTTTTCCCCACCGACACCGGTTGCACCATGCGCTTCTCCTCGGAGGCGAAGGTATTCATCCCGATGGTCGGGCCGCGCCTGGAGCAGCTGATGCTGGTGAACCTGGTCGACCTGTTCCGCGGCGAGGCCGAGTTCACGGTCAAGTGGCTGGAAGAACAGCACCCCACTCGCTGACCAGACCGGTCGGCAACATCACCCGTGGCACCACCGCCGTCAACCGCCTCCGCCGCAGCGACCGCCGGCTGATCAACGACGACCTCGTCGCCGACCGGCTGGCCCGCGCACCCGATCCGCTGGTGGTCGACCTCGGGTACGGCGCGAGCCCGTGGACCACGTTCGAGCTGGCGGCGCGCCTGCGCACGATCCGCGCCGACGTGCGCGTGGTGGGGCTCGAGATCGACCCGCAGCGCGTGGTGCCCGGCCGCGACGGCGTCACCTTCGCACGCGGCGGCTTCGAATTGGCGGGGCTGCGACCGGTCCTCGTTCGCGCTTTCAATGTGCTGCGGCAGTATCCGGAATCGGCGGTCCCGGACGCGTGGTCGACCGTCCTGGCGGGGCTGGCGCCGGACGGACTGCTGGTCGACGGCACCTGCGACGAATTGGGCAGGCGCTGCGCGTGGATCCTGCTGGACCGGGACGGGCCGCGCTCGCTCACGCTGGCCTGGGATCCGTTCACCGTCGAGCGGCCCTCCGACCTCGCCGAACGCCTGCCCAAGGCGCTGATCCACCGCAATGTCCCCGGGGAACCCATCCACGCGCTGCTCGCGGCAGCCGATCGTGCGTGGGCCCACGCCGCGCCGATGGCGCCGTTCGGTCCTCGTGTCCGCTGGCGTGCGGCTGCCCAGGCCTTGCGCGCGGAAGGCTTCCCGATCCGCCCGTACCGCCGTCGTCTGCGCGACAATGTGCTGTCGGTGCCGTGGTCGGCCGTCGCGCCGCTCGATCCGAGCTAGCCGGAGTTTCGTCACGCTACGGCTAGCGCCTGGTACACCCGTCTCGCCGCCCGGGGCGAGAGGCGCGCTCCCGCGTCGGTGATCTCCCGGCCCGCGCAGCGGTCGATGGCGACCGCGTCGGCGACCACCTCGTTCAACGCCGCCTGCCCGATATCGCCCTCGGCCAGGTCCAGCACCGTGCGCACCGGCGTCGTCACCAGGAACGGGCCCGCCGATTCCACGTCGGCGCCGACCAGCGACCGGCGCACGACCGCCAGCCGCGGCGTCACCGGTGGACGTCCCGCGCGCACGGACAGGTGCAGGAACCGCGGGGCGAGGCTGCCGAGCCCGTGCAGCTCCGCCGCACTCTGATGGGAGACCACCGCGGCGCCGTCGAACCAGGCAGCCCACATCGCGTATTCGTCGAGCGGACCTTCCGGCCACCCGGCCAGCCGCAGCATGCCGGTTCCTGCCCTGGTCACCGAACCGTCGCCGAGAGCTGCCCGCACTCGCGCCCCACACCCCGTGCGCAGTACCTGCCGAGTCGTGAAGAAACCGGCGTGCCGACCGGCCCAGCGGCGCAGAACACGCCATCCTTGTTCCGCGGATCCGATCGCGCGGCTTGCCACATCGCCAGCCATGGGCATCAGGCTACGCTCGGTTTTTGTGCTGCATGTCACATTCGAACCCCTCACTGCCTCCTCAGAGACGGCACAGAAAGGTCGGGAAGAATTTTCGCCATGAGTACGAACACAACCTCCACCAAGACGATCAACCGGCGAGCCCTGCTGATCGCCCTGACCGTGGTAGCTGTTCTGCTCGCCACGATCCTGGTCGGCGGCGAGGCCTACGCCAGGCACACGGTGTCGAAGTGCATCAGTTCGCAGTTCGAGAAGGAGATGGGATCGAAGATCGACGTCGGCTTCGGCCCCAAGCCGATGCTGATCACCTGGATCGACGGCAAGGTGCCCTCGGTGCGGGTGAACAGCGACGACACCAAGTTCGGTCCCGCCGTCGGGATGGTGGTGCACGCCGTCTTCCGGGACGTCGACCTCGCCGACCACGGTGGCGGCGAGATCGGCAGTTCCTCGGCCGATGTCACGTGGAGCAACGAGGGGATCAAGGAGACCCTCGGCAGCATGGTCAGTGACGTGAGTTCCTCGGCGAGTACCGGCCTGCTCACCCTGTCGGTGCTCGGCGGCCTCGCCCAGCTCCAGCTGAAGCCCCAGATCGTGAACGGGGCGGTGCAGGTGGAGACGATGTCGGCGGAACTGCTCGGCATGGGCCTGCCCGCCGACCTGGTGCAGAGCATCGTCGACCTGTTCACCCAGAGCCTGCAGAGCTACCCGCTCGGCATGTCGGCGACCGAACTACAGGTCACCGACTCCGGCGTCGCGGTCCACCTGTCGGGTGGACGCACCCAGCTCGAGCCCGCGGGCGACAGCTCCGACATGCGCTGCTGAACGCGCCCCGCCACAACGTCATCGGGCGTTGCGGAGGCAGACGAGGGAAGACCGGATATCCGCGAACGCTTTTCGGCAGCCGATCAGGGCGCGAAGCCGTCGAGCACCGCGCGGGATCCCGACAGCCCGAGCCGGGTCGCGCCCGCCGCGATCAGCTCCGCGGCCGCCTCGGCGGTCCGGATCCCGCCGCTGGCCTTGACGCCGAGCCGCCCGCCGACCGTATCGGCCATCAACCGCACGGCGTGGACGCTCGCGCCGCCGGCGGGATGAAACCCCGTGGAGGTCTTGACGAAATCGGCTCCCGCGCGCTCGGCGACCCGGCACACCTGCACGATCGCCTCGTCCGGCAAGGCGGCGGATTCGATGATCACTTTCAACAGGGTCCGATCGCCCACCGCTTCGCGCACCGTGACGATGTCGGCGAGCACCGCCGTGTAATCGCCCGCGCGGGCCGCGCCGACATCGATGACCATGTCGACCTCGGCCGCGCCCTGCTCCACCGCGAGCCGCGCCTCGGCGCCCTTCACCAGCGAATGATGCTTCCCCGAGGGGAATCCGGCGACCGTCGCGACCACCAGTCCGGGCGCGCGCACCGGCAACATGGACGGCGACACGCAGATCGCGAGCACGCCCAATGCCCGCGCGTCCTCGATCAACACGTCGACCTCGGCGGGCGTCGCCTCCGGGGCGAGCAGCGTGTGATCGATCATGGCGGCCACTTCGGCCCTGGTCAGCGACGCGGAACTTGCCATGGGGTGAGAGTCTGGCACACCGGAGGCGAATTCCGTTGCGCGCCTGGCGCCACTTCCCGCACACTCGTAGCTGATGGCGCATCGGAGAACGTTTCGCCACGGTCGACTGACTAACGTGTGCGGATGGGCCCTACTTTCGTTCGGGAGGAGACGACCGTGCTGATCCGTCGCGAACGCGCCGACGACGCCGCTGCGATCGCGGCGGTGCACCGCAGCGCATTCGCACCGCGCTATGCCGATGCCGGCGATACCGATGGCGCCGCCGTGCCCGGTGACAGCGCCGATCCGCCCGAGGTGAAGCTGATCACGCGGTTGCGCAGCGACGAGGGCTGGATCCCGACGCTCTCCCTGGTCGCGATCGAGCACGACAGCGTGGTCGGTCACCTGTGCCTGACCAGAGCCGCCGTCGGCCCGTTCCCCGTGCTGGCGCTCGGCCCGATCGGTGTGCTCGCCGATCATCAAGGCTCCGGGGTCGGTTCGGCCCTCATGCACGCGGCGCTCGGCGCCGCCGACGCCCTCGACGAACCCCTGATCGGCCTGCTCGGCAGCCTGGAGTTCTACCCGCGCTTCGGTTTCGTCCCCGCCGCCCGGCTCGGCATCACCCCGGACGACCCGGCCTGGGTCAGCCACTTCCAGGTCCGCTCCCTGTCGGCCTACGACTCCCGGATCGCAGGCGAATTCCACTACGCGGAGCCGTTTTACCACCTCTGAGCACGACACCGGGGCACCGAGCCGAGACGACCCAGCGCCAGGAATGCACGGTGTCGGCCGGGTGGACGCCCTGAGCCGAGCAGATAACGGACACTAAACCCACGGGTTGATGACAGGTACTCCGGCAGCCTGGAAAGGCGCGGTATCGCGAGTAGCCACGGTCATGTTCGCGGCGCCCGCCGTCGCGGCGATATAGCCGTCGGCGGTGCCGATCGCGGCTCCGCCGGCGCGGGCGGCGGCCATGAGTTCGGCGTACGCGGCGGATGCGGCCAGGTCGAAAGCGAGAACTCGCCCCGCGAACAGAGGCAACACCCGAGTCTCGAGCCTGTCGCGCAGGACTTCTCGTCGCCTACCCTCTGGCATCGCGGCAACGCCGAACCGCAGTTCGGCCACGGTAACCGCCGACAGGTACAAGGTGCGTAAAGGCTGAGCATCGATCCAGGCGACTACGCGGGGGTCCGGCGCCTTGCGCAGTGGTTCGGAAAGGACGTTGGTGTCCAGAACGATCACTCGAACTCCCAGGGAATGACCGGGCGGCGGTCGCGCGTCGTCAGCGCATCGAACTCGTCATCGGTGAGTTCGATCTCGCGACCGATCTCCGCCAGCAATGTACCCAGTTCGACCTGCGCCGCAGGGGTAACGGCTTCGATGAGAATCGCGCGGACCTCGGCCTCGGTGCTGCGGCCGTGCTGCGCCGCGCGGACACGCAGCGCCTCGCGTACCTCGTCGGGTAGATCCCGGACGGTCAGTCTGGCCATCTCCACTCACCCATTCCGTATGCCAGCAATAGCGCCATTGCCTTCATTGCCTTCAATCGTAGAGCAGATCGACCTGCTCGGGGCCCTCGCCGCCTTCCGAAGATCAGGCGAAGGCGCGGCGAATCCTGCCTGGCGCACCTGCGAGGATGAACGCATGAGTTCCGCTCCACCCGTCCTGGACGACCGCCGCTACGTGCTGACGCTCGGCTGCCCGGATCGTCCGGGCATCATCGCCGGGATCACGTCGTTCATCGCCGAGTTCGGCGGCTCGATCGTGGAGGCGGGGTACCACTCCGACGTGGAGACGGGCTGGTTCTTCACTCGCCAGGCGATCAAGGCGGCGACGGTGCCGTTCGGGATCGAGGAACTGCGCGACCGGTTCGCCGGGGTGGCGGCCGACCTGGGTCCGCAGACCGAATGGCAATTGCTGGACTCCCGCGCCCGCCGCCGCGCGGTGCTGCTGGTCAGCAAGGACGGCCACTGCCTGCACGATCTGCTCGGGCGCGCCGCCAGCGGTGAACTGCCCGCCACCATCGAGGCGGTGATCGGCAATCACCCGGATCTCGCGGCGATGACCGAGGCGCACGGGGTGAAGTTCCATCACGTGCCGTTTCCGAAGGACCCGGCCGAGCGCGGTCCGGCGTTCGAGGAGGTCCGCGCCCTGGTGGACGCGCACAACCCGCACGCGGTGGTGCTGGCGCGGTTCATGCAGGTGCTGCCCGCCGAGTTGTGCGAGCACTGGGCGGGCAAGGCCATCAACATCCATCACAGCTTCTTGCCGTCGTTCGTCGGCGCTCGCCCGTACCACCAGGCGTTCGCCCGCGGCGTGAAGCTGATCGGCGCCACCTGTCACTACGTGACCGCGGAACTGGACGCGGGCCCGATCATCGAGCAGGACGTCATCCGCATCGATCACGCGGACGAAGTGCGCGACATGGTCCGCCAAGGCCGCGACATCGAGCGGGTGGTCTTGGCGCGCGGGCTGCGCTGGCATCTGGAGGGACGCGTGCTGGTGCACGGCCGCCGGACGGTCGTCTTCTCCTGACGGGGCGAACGCAGCCCCGGCGCGTCAGCCCGCGAGGTCGGCGCGGGCGCGCTCGCCCACCTCGGCGAGCAGGCGCCCGAGTTCCTCGTTGAACCGCTCGTAGGCCTCGACATTGCCGAGATGGCCGGTCGGCAGCATCTGGTAACGCACGAGGCTGCCGGTTTGCCGCAGCTGCTCGACGATCCGCTCGGAGTGGACCGGCGGCGTCATGTCGTCGAATTGTCCGGAGAGCACCGTCGTGGGGACCACGAGATTGCGCGCCGACTCTCCCACATCCATCGTGGCGAGCAGGAAACCGAACCTGGAACGCACCAGGGCCGGGCAGGACCGCACGATGGCCATGCTGAAGTCCAGCAGCTCGCCCTTGGCCGCGGTGCTGAGGATCTGGCGCGCGAACAGCCAGCGCACCGGCGCGATGGGCGGGAAGACCATCGGGGCGCCGAGCCCGAACCTGCCGAACAGGAACGGCAGCGGCACCTTCAATTGCAGCATCCGCCACGGCCGGTTCAGCAGCGGCACCACCGTGGTCTCCAGGATCAGCCGATCGGCCGCGGTATTGGTCAGCAGCACCGCCTGCGCCTGGCGCGCGACCCGCTCGGGGTAGCGTCCCGCCCAGGCCTGCAGCGTCATGCCGCCGAGACTGTGCCCCACCAGCACGGCACGCTGTCCGGGCATGAGCGCCGCGTCGAGCACCGCGGCCAGGTCGTCGGCCAGCAGGTCCATGCTCAACTCGCTCGACCCGTATTCACTCTCGCCGTGGCCGCGCTGGTCGTAGGCGATCACTCGGTACTCGCCCGCGAACGCGTTGATCTGCGGATTCCAGTATTCGAGACAGCAGGTCCACCCGTGCACGAGCACGATGACCGGCTTGTCCGACGAACCGTAGGCGTGTACGCGCAGCCGGGCGCCGTCCCCGGCGCGGACCGGGATCACCTCGTGAGGCACGGTCGGCGGGTTGAACGCCGCGATCCGGTAGGTACGGGAACGCAAGTCGGCGCTGTGCGCGTCGCGCAAGCTCCGGAGCAGCCCCGGGAAGCTCGTCAACGCGGTCGGCAGCATGGCACGCATCGGACACTCCTTTGTGTTACTGCTAGATACAGTAACCCCGATTCGTACCGCTTGCTAGTGCAAGCACCCTTACCGTTCGGCGATCTCCACCCTCACCAGCGCGGACCCCGCTGCACTTCGTCGACCTTGGGCCGGACGTCGGCCAAGTAGACGCCGGTGGCGATGATCGCCGCGAAGGAAAGCAGGCCCAGACCCGCGGGCGAGAGGAGGAGCACGAGCACGGCCGCCCCGAGAATCGCCAGCCAGATGGGCTTGGTCAGCTTGTCCACCGCGGTGAACGCGTCCGGACGCTGACGAACGGCGTGGATCAGCGCGAAAATCGTCGCACCGAGCGCCGCCAGCCACAACACCAGCAGGATCATCCCGGTCAATCCGTGCACCATATTCACCCCACCCATCATAGAAGCAACGCCCCCGCGCACCAGGGGTGCGCGGGGGCGTCGGACAGCTTCGGCTGCGGGCGGTCAGGCCTTCTTGGGAGCGGCCTTCTTCGCCGGAGCCTTCTTGGCCGCGGCGGCGGGGGTCGCCGCCTTCTTGGCCGGAGCCTTCTTCGGCGCACCGTTCGTCACCGGAGCCGGGGTGGCCTCGGTGGTCACCTCGACGACCTCGGCCTCGACGACCGGCGCGGGCTCGGCCACCGGCGCGGCCTCGGCGTCCTCGACCTTGGCCGGGCGGCCGAGCAGCCCGTTGACGCGCCCGAACACGTCCTCGGCGCGGCTCACCGCGTCGCCGTAGATGGTCTCGACCTTGCCGATCCGCTCCTCGACCAAGTGGTTGGCGCGCAGCCGCTCGATGGCCTCCTCACCGCGGACGGCGAGGTCGGCGTAGAGGTCGAGCGCCTGCCGGTAGTACTTCTCGGCCAGCGTGCGCAGCTCCTCGGCGGTGAACTTCTCGCGCAGCTCGGCGAGGTCCTCCGGCAGCTCCGACGGCAGCCCGGACAGCCGCTCGCGCAGCGACTCGAACTGCGCCTGGACATCGGCGGGGACGGTGGCGAAGCGCTCGCGCGCCTCCTCGACCCGGGCCTGCACGTCGGTGGTGGCCGCGCGTTCGCGCACCTGCGCGACCACGTCGTTGACCGCGGCGTAGAGGGCGTCACCCGCACCGACGGTGGCGAGCAAGGGCTTCGTGACGGTGGCGTTCTTCTCGGTCATGATGTTTCGTTCTCCTGGCGTGGCGGAGTGTCGGTTGTCGTGCGCGGAACGTCGCTGTCCCATACGTCCCCCCCTGCCTCGTTTCCTCCGTTTTCCCGGCGAAACGATTCATAGATGTCCAGCAGCACCTGCTTCTGCCGCTCACTGATAGACGTGTCGGCGAGCAGGGCATCCCGGACCGGACTGTGCGGCCGCTGCTCGAGATAGCCGGCCCGTACGTACAAGACCTCCGAGGAGACCCGCAGCGCTTTCGCGATCTGCGTGAGCACCTCGGCGGACGGATTGCGCAGTCCGCGCTCGATCTGGCTGAGGTACGGATTGCTCACCCCCGCCAGCTGGGCGAGCTGACGCAGCGAGACTTGCGCGGCTTCCCGCTGCGCCCTGATGAAGCCTCCGATGTCGTGCGCCGCGTTGACGACGCGTCCCCCTCGTTCGCCGACGCCGGACGAGTGCTCGTCCGATCTGTCGGTGTACTCGGCGGAAACCTCGGGCTGGTCTGCCATCACTCACCTTCTGGCGGTTGTACGAGTTCGATTCTAGGACAGGGTGCTAGCTATTGCAAGCAGTCTGCTAGCAGTGTTCGGGCAAACGCTCCGCGTGCCGCGGCTCAACCGCCGAACATCAAATGGGAAATCGTGTAGATCGCCAGTCCGGCAAGCGAACCGACGACGGTTCCGTTGATGCGGATGAATTGCAGATCCCGGCCGACCTGCAATTCGATCTTCTTGCTCGCCTCTTCGGCATCCCACCTGGCAACCGTGTCGGTGACCAGGGTGCTGATCTCACCGGCATAGTTTTCCACCAAGTAGCGCGCGCCGCGGTCGATCCAGCCGTCCACGTTGGCGCGCATGTCCGCGTCGTCGCGCAGTCGCTCGCCGAGCTGCTGCACGTTCTCGGCGACCTTGCGCCGCAGCGTGCTGCGCGGATCGTCGGCGGACTCCAGGATCAGCCGCTTCGCCGCGCGCCAGGTGGCCGAGGCGAGTCCGGTGATCTCCTCCCTGCCCATGATCTGCGCCTTGATGCGCTCCGCCTTCTTGATCATGGCGTCGTCGTTCTGCAGGTCCTCGGCGAATTCCTCCAGAAACCGATTCGCGGCCAGGCGGACTTCGTGCTCCGGATTGGAGCGGATCTTCCAGGTGAACTCGACCAATTCCCGGTAGATCCGTTCGGAAAGCAGGATGTTGACGAATTTCGGCGCCCATTGCGGCGCGTCCCGCAGCACGATCCGATCGATCGTCTCCTGCGAGCCGAGCGCCCATTGGTGCGCGCGCTCGGCGAGCAGATCCAGCAGCGCCTGCTGCCGGTTGTCGGCGAGCAGTTCCGCTAGCACCCGCCCGATCGGCGGACCCCACAGCGGCTCGGCGATCCGCTTGACGATGGTGTTGTCGATGACCTGCTCCACGTCCTCGTCGCGCAGCACGCCGACGACGGCCCGCAGGATCGTCGAACTCTCCTGCGCCACGCGAGCGGCATGACCCGGATCGGCCATCCAGCGCCCGACCCGCCAGGAGACCTGTGCCGAGTTCACCTTCGCCGACACCACCTCCGGCGCCAGGAAGTTCGTGCCGACGAAGCTACCGAGACTGGCGCCGAGCTGGTCTTTTTTGCGCCGGATGATCGCCGTGTGCGGAATCGGCAGGCCGAGTGGATGACGGAACAGGGCGGTCACCGCGAACCAGTCCGCCAGCGCGCCGACCATGCCCGCCTCCGACGCGGCCCGCAGGTAGCCGACCCAGTCGCCACCCGCCCCTCGCGATTCGGTCCAGCGGCAGAACAGATAGATCGCGGTGGCCAGGGCGAGCAGGCCGGTGGCGAACGCCTTCATCCGCCAGAGGTCACGACGCTTGGCCGCCTCGTCGAGTACGGCGGCTAGGCCGAAGGGCGCGGCGGCAGGCCCGGCGGGGGCATCCGCCACCGCGGTGTTGCCGGGAGCTTTCTCCATGCCTCCCATTCTGCTGTGCGCGGCGAAGTGGGCGAGCGGGCGAGCGCGATGCGGACACGCCGGACGCGCCCGAAGCTGTGGTTCCTACCGCATCCGGGCTCAAAAGCGCATATCACGGGTAGCGGGGACCTAAGCTGGAGCTACCGAGCCCATACGAACGAGGGAGCCCACGCTGTCCACCGAAGACCTTGTCGATATCGGCGAGCGACCGTCGGCGGTGCGCGGCGGCCGGATGGACGGCCGCAAGCGCCGGTGGCGGCAACACAAGATCGACCGCCGCGAGGAACTCGTCGACGGAACCCTCGCCGCGGTACGCGCCCGCGGCAGCAACGCGGGAATGGACGAGATCGCCGCGGAGATCGGCGTCTCCAAGACCGTGCTCTACCGCTACTTCTCCGACAAGAACGACCTGGTCCACGCGACGATGCAGCGGTTCATCGAGACCACGCTGATGCCGCGGGTGTACGGCGCGATCAGCCTGGACGCCGACGAGTATCAACTGGTGCGCTCGGCGCTCGCCGAATACGTGGGGACGGTGGACGAGGACCCGGAGGTCTACCGGTTCATCATGGGCAACGGCTCGGCCGACCAGTCCTCGCTCGCCGAGTTCGAGAAGCTGTTCGCCGAGGTGGTGTGCGCAGTCATCACCGAGCGCGCCGGGGAGCGGGGCGTGGCGACCGAGGGCGCCGCACTGGCGTCGTACGTGCTGGTCGGCGGCATTCAGCTGGCGACGCACTGGTGGACCACCAACAAGTCGCTGTCGCGCGAGGACGTGATCGACTACCTCACCATGCTGGCCTGGAGCGCCATCGAGGGCATGGCCCGCGCGGGCGGCTCGCCCGCGACGTTCAACGCGCAGCAGCACGTGCTGCCCACCCCCGAGGCGCCCGCGCAGGACTGACTCGGGCCGTCGGCCCAGGTGCTAGCTGGACCGCTTGCTGAAGTTCACCGGCACTGTCGACTTTGCCGGAACCTTGGCTAGTCTGAACCCGAGCGGTGCGCCGAGTGCGCTGCGTCACCGCCGGCGCCGTACTCGACGGCGGTCCGCGCGGGACATGACGGCCCGCACGCTGCCGCCTGCGCGTCCGTCGCTCCGACCGCGGCACCAACGGAGGTACCTCGATGGCGAAGCAAGTACCGACCTCTCGGCTTGCTCGTGGCACCAAGCTGGGTGCGGTGGCAGCCAGTTCGGTGCTTCGCACCCAGCGCACTCGGTTGACCATGCGGGGCAGATCCGAGGCCGTCCGGGCGAAGATGGCCGAGGAATCGATGATCCGCACCACCGAGCAGGTGGTCATGGTGCTCGGCACCATGAAGGGCGTCGCGATGAAGCTCGGCCAGATGATGTCGGTGCTCGATCTGGACCTGGTCCCCGAGGACCACCGCGAGCGGTTCCAGAAACGCCTGGCGGTGCTGCGCAACGCGGCCCCGACGGTGTCCTTCGCGGCCATGCGCCAAGTGATCGAGGACGATTTCGGCAAGCCGCTGGACGCCGTCTTCGCCGAGTTCGACGCCGAGCCCGTCGCCGCCGCCTCGATCGGCCAGGTGTACCGGGCGCGACTACACGACGGCCGCCAGGTCGCGGTGAAGGTGCAGTACCCGGGCATCGACGCCGCGGTGCGCGCGGACCTGAAGAATCTCGCCATGTTCCGGCGCGTACTACAGTCCGCGATGCCGTGGGTGACGCCCGCGGTACTGGACGAGCTGCGGCTGAACATGGAGGCCGAACTCGACTACCGGGCCGAGGCGGCCACCCAGTTGCAGATCGCCGAACTCTACGCCGAGCACCCGTTCGTCATCGTGCCGCGCTCGCTGCCGGAGTTCTCCACCACGCGGGTTCTGGTCACCGAGTACGTCCAGGGCAAGGGTTTCGACGAGATCCGGCAGCTGCCCCAGGCGGAGCGCGACCGGATCGGCGAGATCATCTACCGGTTCTACATGGGGTCGCTGTTCACCTTCAACGAGTTCTGCGGCGACCCGCATCCGGGCAATGTGCTGCTGGCCACCGACGGCCGGGTCGGGTTCCTGGATTTCGGGCTGTTCAACCGGATGGATCCCGAGCACGTGCAGTTCGAGCTGGTCTGCCTGCGCGCCGCCGCCGAAGACCGCGCGGAAGATCTGCGCGAGTTGATGATCCGGCGCGGCGTCATCGATTCACCGGAGGAGATCGGCGCCGAGGAGTGCCTGGAATACGTGCTCGCCGCCTCGGAATGGTGTCTGGTCGACGAGGAACTGACCATCACCCCTGAACTGGCCAGCGGCGCCTTCCTGCTCGCGGTGGACCCGAGGGCCAGCGAGTTCACCGGGATGAAGCAGCAGAACCTGCCGCCGGAACATCTCTTCTCCCGCCGCGCCGACTTCCTGACCTTCGGCATGCTCGGCCAGCTCGGCTGCACCGCGAACTGGCATCGCATCGCCCGGGAATGGCTCTACGACGAACCACCGGCCACCGAACTCGGCCGCGCCCATCACGCCTGGCTCGACGGCCGCCCGCAGGCAGCGCCGCAACGGCCGCGCAAGAAGACCACGAAGTAGCCGCCGAACGGCGACACGACCGCAGAACGGAAGACCCATGGCAGACACTCGGGAATACGACCTGATCCTCTTCGGTGCCACCGGTTTCGTCGGCAAGCTGACCGCGGAATACCTCACCGGGGCCGCCCCGGAATCCGCGCGGATCGCGCTGGCTGGACGGTCGCTGGACAAGCTGACCGCCGTGCGCGACGACCTCGGCCCGAAGGCCGCGAGCTGGGGCCTGGTGGTAGCCGATTCGAAAGACCAGGCCGCACTGGACGAGCTGGCGACGCGCACCAAGGTCGTGGTCACGACGGTCGGCCCGTACCTGCGCTACGGGTTGCCGCTGGTGGCGGCGTGCGCCAAGGCAGGCACCCATTACGCCGACCTCACCGGTGAGCCGCTGTTCATCCGCGAAGCCATCGACGCCTATCACGAACAGGCCGTCGCCACCGGCGCGAAAATCGTCAATTCGTGCGGATACGACTCGATTCCGTCCGATCTGAGCGTCTACCAGCTCTACCGCCGTACGGTCGAGGACAACGCCGGCGAACTCGTCGACACCACGCTGGTGGCTTCGCTCAAAGGCGGCGTCAGCGGCGGCACCATCGATTCCGGCCGGGCCATGATGGAGGCGGTCGCCGCCGATCCGGCCAAGGGCAAGGTGCTCTCGCACCCGTACTCGCTGAGCCCGGACAAGTCGATGGATCCCGACGTCGGCCGCCAGTCCGACCAGGCGCTGTCCCGGGCGAGTGCCGTCGACCCGAGCCTGGAGGGGTGGGTGAGCACGTTCGTCATGGCCGCGCACAACACCAAGGTCGTGCGGCGCACCAACGGGCTGCTCGGCTGGGTGTACGGCAAGAACTTCCGCTACCGCGAAGTGATGAGCGCGGGAAGGTCGCGGATGGCGCCGCTGGTCGCGGCGGGCATGGCGGGCGGCATCGTGGCGGGCCTGACCGCGGGCGCGCTGCTGTCGCGGGCCGCCGCGGGCCGCAAGCTGCTGGACCGCGTGCTGCCCAAGCCGGGCACCGGACCGGACGAGAAAGCGCGCAAGAGCGGCTGGTTCACCATGAAGACGTTCGCGCACACCACCTCGGGCGCGAAGTACGTGGCCACCTTCTCCGGCACCGGCGATCCCGGCTACCAGGCCACCGCGGTGCTGCTCGGCCAGAGCGGCCTGTGCCTGGCGTTCGACACCGACAAGCAACCCGAGCTCGCGGGCATCCTCACACCCGCCGCCGCGATGGGCGACGCGCTCACCGAGCGGCTGCGCGCGGCGGGCATGACCATCACCGTGGACCGCGCCTGAGAGACGCACACCGGTGAACCTCGCACGAAAAACGATGAATGCCCCCGCGCTCGCGGCGGTGTACGAGCGGGCCTGGCGGCCGACGCTGTTCTATCTCGCCAGCGGGCGGACGACCGCGGCGGACCGGCGTGACGCGGTGGCCACCCTGCGGCTCGGCGGCGCGCAGAAGGTGCTCGACATCGCCTGCGGGCCGGGCAATTTCACCCGATATCTGAGCGAGGCGCTGTCCGGCGACGGCTACGCGATCGGCTTGGACTACTCCGAGCCGATGCTGGCGCGCGCCGTCGCCGACAACGCCGGACCGCGCGTCGGATATCTGCGCGCCGACGCGCGCACACTCCCGTTCGCGGACGGCACCTTCGACGCCGTCTGCTGTTTCGGCGCGCTCTACCTCATTCCCGACCCACTCGTCGCCGCCCGCGAGATGATTCGCGTCCTCGCCCCCGGTGGCCGCATCGCGATCACCACCAGCCATCGGGCCGCCAACCCCATCGGCGAGGTGAGCCGCGTGGTCGGCGGTTTGAGCGGCCTGCGGGTATTCGGCACGCGGACTTTCCCGACCCTCTTCGCCGAAGAGGGCTTGGTGGAGATCGACCAGCGGGTCCATCGCCTGCTCCAGTACATCAGCGCGACGAAGCCCGCCTAGGCGCCGGAGACAGGGTTCGCATTCGGCCTTTTCAGCCGTGCCTACCCGTCGACGAACAGGTCGGCGGCGAGCGCACCGCCGCCCGCTACGACCCGATACCGGTCCAGGTCGGTGCTCCCATGCGACGCGAGGACCTCCTCGTCCAAGAGAAGCTGACCGGTGTAGGTCGACGCGGGACTGGTCACGATCAGCAGAGCGGCGTCGGCGCAGATCAAGGGAGTGCGGGAGGCGGCGACGGCGTCCTCGCCGCCGAGCAGGTTGCGTACCGCGGCGGTGTCGATTTTGGTCCGGGGCCACAGCGAGTTCACGGCGATGCCATGGGCCCGGAATTCGTGCGCCAAGCCGATAGTGGCGATGCTGACACCGTATTTCGAGACGGTGTAGGCGACGCCGTTGCCGACGTGCGCGGGGCTCATGTTGAGAGGTGGGGAAAGGGTGAGGATGTGCGGGTTGCGCCCGGCTCGCGCCGAGAGGCGCAGGTGCGGCAGCGCCAGCTTGGACAGCAGGAACGGGGCGCGCACGTTGACGGACTGCATGTGGTCGTAGCGCTGCATGCCGATCTGCTCGGCGCCGGTGAGATCGACCGATCCGGCGTTGTTGACCAGGATGTCGATGCCGCCGAAGCGATCGACGATGTGATCGACCGCCTCCTCCAGCGCCTTGTCATCGCGCACATCGGCCACGAGCGGCAGTACGTCGCCGCCCGCCGCAGCCACGTCGGCGGCGGCGGTGTGTATCGTGCCGGGCAGCTTCGGATGTGGCTCTTGGGTACGGGCGATCATCGCGACGTTCGCGCCCTCCGCCGCGAACCTGATCGCGATCGCCCGGCCGATGCCTCGACTGGCTCCCGTGACGACAGCGGTTCTGCCCCTGAGCAGATCCCCGGTCGAATCCGCACGAACGGACGCGGGCGTGGGTAGGGGGTTGTTCATGGCGGATGGTCCTCTGCCGAGAATGCACGATCTTGTGGAGTGAGGCTAGCTGGCATTCGCCTGGCTCGTGCGCAATCGTTGTTCACAAGGCCGAAGTACGCGACGAACTCGCCACTACCGCAGCATGTCACGGCACCGACGGTCCGGAGCCGAGGTCGACCATGCGGTGCAGGATCGCGGGAGCCAGGGCCAATTCGAATTCGGTTCCGCTGCTTTCGAAGACGAACGCGAGGTAGTCGTCGCGCGGTACCGGGGCCAGGCGGACCGAGCATTGCTCCCCCACGATCACCCAGCCGCCGACGGTCAACCGATCGGACATCGCCCCTCCCACCCTTCGACACTTCCGACAAGTGGACTATGCCAGTTGTGGCAGCGGGGTGTCAACGGCGGGAATCGGCCGTTGAGCTGGTGAAATACTCGTGCGGCATGATCCACCGGCCGGGCGGGTGGACGGTCTCGCGGTACTCGAGCGGGACGCCCCGAGCGTCCAGACCGAGACGGCGCACGATCAGCACCGCCGCCGGGTGCCGAAGCGTGAGGTGCCGGCGTTCGTCGTCGGTGGCCAGCCGGGCGCCGACACTCTCGCGCACGGCGCTGAGAGCGCGTCCGGTCGCGTCTTCCAGATACCGTGCGACTCCACCGGGCACGGGCTCGGATTCGAGCAACAGGGCCGCGGTTTCGGCGAATCCTCCCGGATACCAGCAGGTGACCAGTCGCGCATATCCGGATATGTCGTCGTGCAACGTCTTTCGCACGATCACCGAACTGGGAACGGGCAGCCCGAGCGGGTCGGTGACCTCCCGCGGCCCTTCCACCACTCCGGCGCGCAGCACGGTCACCGACCGGCTCTCGGGCGAAGACGGTCCGTACCGGGGCGCACTCTCCCGCAGCAGCACAGGCTGTTCGGCCACATAGGTGCCCGATCCGCGGCGGGACCGGACGATCCCCTGCTGGCGCAACGTATTCAGCGCCTTGGCGGCGGTGGGCCGGGCCACCTTCCAGCGTGCGGCGAGTTCCCGCTCCGAGGGCACCTCGGCGCCGGGCGCCAGCTCACCGCGTTCGATCAGCGCACGGATATGACCCGAGATCTGCAGGTATTTCGGGACTACATCGTCGTTTTCGGCCACCGGTCGCCTTCCCCTGCGGACACCGCCCCTCGGACCGCTGGTCAGTGTAACAACGGCGGATCCCTGTACCGGGTGCTCGGCACAAGCACATACCGAGCCGGTCCGCCGCGCTGAACCGAGCGGTAAAGTGCGGGTCCAGTACAGCGCGGTACGAACAGGACCGAGCGGAAGGGGGCTTCCACGTGGCGGTACCCGATACCGGACAGGGGACGGCGCGAGAGCTGTACGCGGCGGCCATGGGCGCGGGCGGGGGCGAGAAGTTCGAGCTGGATACGGCGGTCGCGGAGAATCTGGCCGCCGCGTGCGACAAGCTGGTCGACGATCTACGCCGGGCGATGGCCGGGGAGCACCTCGTCACCGAGGTGACCGGCTTTCCCGATCTGCCCACCGGGCACGGCCTGTCCCGCGGTTTCGCCGCGAAAGGACGGCAGTACCTGGACACCCTGGCGGCGTTCCAGGAGACTGCGCTGCTGTTCAAGGCCGCGTATCTCGCCGCGGCCAACCGGCTGGCCGACGCCGAGGCGGCGAATCAGGCCGCTCTGCGGCTGATCGCCGAATACCTGGAGCCCAGTTGAGCACGCACCCGCGCGCCGGAACCGACTGAGGGGGACGACGGATGGCAGACTCCGCGGCACGCGCCGCCGCCGACGACATCCGGCAGGAGCTGGCCGGATTCGCCGACGGGGCGACCGATCCCGCCTACGCGCCGGATCGGGAACTGTTCGGCGCCTACACCCATCAGCAGATCTGGGATCTGGTGCACGAAGCGCTCGACCCGGCGGCGCTCGGCCGGATCGCCGAGGCATGGCAGGCCAACGCGGCCGCGGTGGCCGACGCGTTCCAGGCCTTCTCCGATGCCACCAACCGGGAATTCGCGCGCTGGTCCGGCCGCGCAGCCGACGCCGCAGTGGGCGCGACCAGGCAATTCGTCCGCGCCGGCGGGGATGCGCAGGACGTGTGCCGGGCGGTCGCTCGGCTGATGGAGTTGAATAGCGATGCCGCGCAAACGGTCCGGAGCGCGATCGCGCCGCCGCAGCGGTATCGGCCGCTGGCGGACCCGGCCGCCGAAGCGGTTTACGGTGGAAAACGTAGGATGGAACACGACAGTGCGGCGGCAGACATCGAGGCGGATGTCCGGGACACCATGACCTACGTCTATACCCCGACGATGCCGGCCACCGGCGACCGTGTCCCCCGATTCCCCCGGCCGCACGAAGGTTCGGCGGCCGACAACGCATCCGGCGATCCGAATTCCGTCCGCGGAGGCGGCGCACGGTGAAATGGGTGCTGACCCCGGACGAATTCACGCATGTCTGGACGAACGAAACGAGCTTGGACCGTAGGCCGTACCCGGTCAACATGGTCCCCTCGGCCACGGCGCGGACCGAATCGGAGTACCACGCCTTGCGTTTGCCGCAGCGCTTCGCCCGGCAGGCCGAGCCCGACCTGGCCGCCGCGCTGGTGCTCTGCGCGCGCAACGACGCGACCACCATCACCGTCTCCGGCGAACGCTCCGCCCTCGCGCGCAATGGAAGCGAGAGCGAGACCGAACGGATTCTCGCGTTCGCCGCGGTGGTGCACAATCACGCGGGCATCCTGGTCGCCACCCCGGACCGGGTGACCGTACAGATGTGCCATGCGCGCGCCATAGGCGAACGGCTGGTGCAGATCATCGGTTCGGCGCGGCCGGGCAAGCTCGCCCCGATGCGCGAGCCGCAGGACGCCGTGCTCAGCCCCGACCGCACCGAGCCGTTCGTCACCAACGGCCATCGCGGCGCGGCGAAATTCCGTCAGACACTGCGCAAGCCGGTGGACGGGCGCGGTTTCATCACCGTCACGGTGGAGCCGGAGAACCCGATGTCCCCGCCCACCCGTCATCGCACCTGGCTGGACTTCACCGGCGACGGTCGCTACCTGCTCACCACCGCGCACGATCTCACCCTCGCTCCCGTGTCGGACGAGGAGTTCGCCACCCAGCTGCTGCGGCTCGCGCAAGTGTGACCGGGGCGAACTACCGCGTGGTTAGGGTGGGGCTATGCCTGAACAGTGGACGGTGTGTCCGGCCGAGGCCATGAAAGCCGACGGCTTGCTAGTAGCCGAGCTGGACACCTCCGGGACGCCGGGGTTCACCGGCGGCAAGAAGGCGGGTGTCGCACTGCTCGCCGAACGCAGCCAGGTGCTGTCGGATCTCCAGGAGAAGCTGTACGCCAACGGCCGCTCCGGCGACCGGCGCAGCGTGCTGCTGGTCTTGCAGGGCATGGATACCGCGGGCAAGGGTGGCATCGTCCGGCACGTCATCGGTTCGGTCGACCCACAGGGCGTCGATCACGCCGCGTTCGGCGTGCCGACGCAAGAGGAGCAGCGCCATCACTATCTGTGGCGCATCCGCGAGGCGCTGCCGCGCGCGGGCCAGCTCGGCGTGTTCGATCGCTCGCACTACGAGGACGTGCTCGTGGTGCGGGTGCACAACCTGGTGCCGCCGACGGTGTGGGAGCCGCGCTACGACGAGATCAACGCGTTCGAGCGGGAACTGGTGGACGAGGGCATCACGCTGGTGAAGGTGGCCATGTTCGTCTCGCTGGACGAACAGAAGAGGCGGCTGGCCGAGCGGCTGGAACGCCCGGACAAGTTCTGGAAGTTCAATCCGGCCGATATCGACGAGCGCGCCTACTGGCCCGCCTATCAGGAGGCCTACCAGGCGATGCTGGACCGCACGTCCACCGAGTACGCCCCCTGGCACGTGGTGCCCGCCGACCGCAAGTGGTTCTCCCGGCTCGCGGTCACCGAACTGCTGATCGCGGCCCTGGAGCGGCTCGAACTGGACTGGCCCTTGCCGACGTTCGACGTCGAGCAGCAGAAGCGGCGCCTGGCGCGGGCCTAGGTCACTCGCGCACGTGGTGCCCAGGAGACCAGGGGCCGGACTTCCTCGGCGACGAACCGGAGGTAAGCGGCCGGATCCGGATCGTCGGCGGTGGTCTGGAGTACGACGGTGTCCGCGCCTGCTTCGGCCAGCGTGGTCACGGCCGCGGCGATCGCGTGCGCGTCACCCGCCACTCCCGCCCCCGGCGCATGCTCGGGGGTGCGTTCGGCGGCCAAGCGAGCTTCGGCATCCGAGCCGGTGACCGCCAGCAGGTTCGCCACCACGTGGTGGCGGTCGGTTCGCCCGGACGCGGCGCGCCCCTCCTCGATCAGCGTGCGTGCGGCGCGGACGCCGTCGGCGTCGGCGATCGAATCGAGCAGCGTACCGTCGGCGTGCTCCCCGGACAGCCGGATCGAGCGCGGCCCGCGCGCACCCGCGTAGACCTTCGGCGGCGTCGCGGGCGGCCAGTCCAGCGCGACGGCGTCGAGACGCACGTAGCGACCCGAGACCGTGACCTGCTCACCGGCCAGTAGCGCGCGCAACGCGGCCAGATGTTCGCTCAGCAAGGTCACCGGCGATTCGACGCGCGCGCCGACCTGCGCCATCCAGCTCTGCACGCCGTGCCCGACACCGAGCACCAGCCGGTCGGGGAACAGCCGGTGCAGCGTCGCCGCTTCCATCGCGGTGAGCGCGACGTTGCGCAGTGGCACGGGTAGCAGCCCGATACCGACTCGCACCCGTTCGGTCCAGGCGAGCACGGCCGCCGCGCTGGCGATTCCGCTCTCCAAGAAGCAGTCCTCCCACAACCACAGCTCTTCCAGACCGGTCGCCTCGGCCACGCGGGCCGCCTCGCGCAACAGTTCGGGCGGGTTTTGCGGACGGAACACGGCACCTAGAACAGTCATCCCATCTTCCTACCGGTTGTCCTCGGCGGAGGCGGATCAATCGCGCGACGGCGTCCGGCGGCATCGTGCCGAAAGACGGCCCGGTCGCGCGGTGGCCGGCTGCTCACCGGCGACGAGGCAGGCCGACGCCGCGGGTTCGCCGCTTGCGCGCGTGCCTGCTCAGGGCAGCTGACGGACGATACGCGAGCCGGGACGGTGGGGCGTCCAGCCGGTATCGGCGATCCGTCCGGTGCGCACGAATTCGCCCCAATACTCCCGAGTTCGGTGGCCGAGCGCGTCTATCTCCGCGGCGGTCAGGGGCGCGAGCATCGGAGCGTCGTGCCAGGTGTCGCCGTCGGCGAACAGCAGCGGCAGATCGATGCAGTGGCAGGCGCCGTACGGATTCGCGGGATGAAGCTGTTGCACGCGGTAGCAGTACACCCGCGCCCCGGCATCGGCCAATTCGTCGGCGAAACGAAACAACCCGTGCTCGAACGCCTTTCGCCCGATGAGATGCTGTACCGCCGCGTCGAGCCGCGCGCCCGTCACCGGCAGTCGCCGTAACCTGCCGAAAACCGGATGCGGGCCGCCGTAGAACGCTCGCGACTCCTCGGCCGTGCACCCGAGCACCACCGGCAGATCGGTGGCCGCGTCTCGTACCGCTCGCCGCCAAGCGTGCTGGTCGGGCAGTGGGCCCGCATCGGCCACGGGCAAGAAGGGCGGGGCGGGGTTCAGCGCGGCGGGCCCGGCCACCCGGCGGACCGTACGCCCCTGCGCGGCGAGCAGGTCGGGTAACGGAGCGGTGCGCGGATCGGCGTCGAGTTCGGCGAGGAACATCGCACCGACCCGCTCGGCCCGCCGATGGCTTTGGAAGCCGACACCGAACGGTGCGCTCTGCACGATCGCCTGGGCGAACAGCCGCCGCGCTTCCGCGATCCCCAGCAGCGCGACGACCGACTGCGCGCCCGCCGACTGCCCCGATACGGTGACGCGTTCCGGATCACCGCCGAACTCGGCGATGTGCTCCCGCACCCACCGCAGCGCCGCGATCTGGTCGCGCACACCGAGATTTCCCGCCGAGACGCCCGGTGCGCGGAGGTAGCCCAGCACGCCGAGCCGGTAGCTCACCGACACCACCACGATGCCGGTCTGCCGCGCCAGCCGGTCCGCGTCGTACAGGTTCCATTGCCCGCTGCCCGCGAGATAGGCGCCGCCGTGCAGCCACACCAGCACCGGACAGCTGCCCAGCTCCGCGCCTACCGGGGTGGTGACGGTTAGGGCGAGGCAGTCCTCCGATTGCTCCAGCGCCTCCGCCCGCCCCATCACGCCCTCGAGCCGTCCCGGCAACTGCGGTGCGATGGCGTACCGGCGCGTCGCGTCGTACACCCCCTCGTGGGCCTCGACCGGCTCCGGCGCGCCGAACCGCTCGGCCCGCGCGTAGCGAATCCCGCGGAACACCGCGACCGCACCGCGGGCCTCCCCACGCCAGCGTCCGGACGCCACCACCTGCTCCATGCCACTTCCTCCTGCTATCGCAAGTTGACTTGCGATAGCACCACGCTAAGGCTGCACATCGGAGGAACGCAAGAGGACTTGCGATAATCGCCGCATGGGCGACTCCCCCGCACAGATCCGCGGTGCGCGGTTACAGAAGGCCGTGCTCGACGCGACGCTGGCCCGCATCGAGTCGGCCGGCATCGGCGACGTGCGGATCGCCGATGTCGCCACGGACGCGGGCGTGCACGAGACCTCGATCTACCGTCGATGGAAATCGCTGCCCCGCTTGCTCCTGGACGCGCTGCTGTCCCGGGTGGGCGAACAGATCCCACTCCCGGACACCGGTTCCTTGCGCGGCGATCTGGAGCGGTTCATGACCGATCTCATTCGCTTCGCGGAGACTCCGTCGGGCCGGGCCCTGATCCGCGGCACCGTGATTGCCGAGTCCGATCCCGAGGTAGAGGCCATCCGGCGCGAATTCTGGCTGCGGCGGCTGTCGTCGTCGGAAGAGATCGTCCGGCGCGGTATCGCCCGCGGGGACGTGGCGGCGACGGTGGACCCCCGGCTGACCATGCTGACACTGGGCGGCCTGGTCCATCTGCACGTCACGCAGCTCGGCGGTGAGCTGCCGCCCGGCCTGGCCCGTCACGCCGTCGATCTGATCCTCACCGGCATCGAACCGCGCTGACCACGCCACCGGCGTGATTCGGCCGGTATCACCGGTGGCGGACGAGCGTTTCGGAATCTCTCAGGAAAGCCGACCATGATGACCACTGTGGGGCGATCACGCGGGTAGGTGGCCTGCGGATCTACGATCGTGGCGGCAGGAACCGTCCGGCGAGCGAAAGGCGTGGTGAGCGCACGGTGAGCAAAAACCAGGGTGGGAAGTCGAACCCGCTGCTGGCGGCGGAACGCGCCGACCGCAACCGCAAGATCTTGATCCAGGTGGCCGTCGCCGCCGTGCTCGTCGCGCTGATCGCGGCGATCGGCATCGGCATCGCGGTGAAGAAGGCCCGCAACGACGATCCCGGCCCCACCCCGTCCATCGCGGCGACCGGCACCACGAACGCGGGCCCCGTGCCCGCCTCGATCACCGACAACGGCGCCATCCGGATCGGCAAGCCGGACGCGAAGGTCACCGTGCGCGTCGTCGCCGACCTCCAGTGCCCCGCCTGCAAGGCCTTCGAGGCGGCCAACGGACAGGTGCTCGAGGACGCGGTGGCCAACGGCACCGCGGCCGTCGAATACAACATCATCGCCTTCCTGGACAAGGCCTCCACCACGCGGTACTCCTCGCGCGCGGGCAGCGCCTCCTACTGCGTCGCCGAAGCCGACCCGTCGAAGTACCAGGCTTGGCTGAAGGCGATGTTCGCGCAGCAGCCGCCGGAGGGCGGCGCGGGTCTGTCCGACGACCAGCTGGTCCAGATCGCCAAGAGCGCGGGCTACACCGACGACGCCGTCGCCCAGTGCATCACCGACCACAAGTACGACAAGTACATCCAGGCCCGCACCAAGGAAGTGCTGGACAGCGGCATCCAGTCGACGCCATCGGTGTTCGTCGACGGTAAGAAGGTCGAGTCCAGCCAGGAGATCTTCGGTAACGGCGCTCTCGCACCCGTGATCAGCGCCGCCGCGGGCCGATGATCACCGCGGGGCCCCGGGCGGCCTGGGTCCTGTTGATCGGCGGGCTGGCCGGCTGGCTGGCCGCGGTGGCGCTGACCGTGGAACGGTTCAAGCTGTTCACCGATCCCGGTTACACGCCGTCGTGCAGCATCAACCCGATCCTGTCCTGCGGGTCGGTGATGGTGACCGACCAGGCCGCGGTCTTCGGGTTCCCCAACCCCTTGATGGGCATCGTCGGGTTCACGGTCGTCGTCACGCTGGCCGCGCTGTCGGTGGCCGGCGTCGGCTTCCCGCGCTGGGTCTGGGGTGGGCTGTGGCTGGGCAACCTGCTCGGGCTCGCGTTCGTCTGCTGGCTGATCTTCGAGAGTCTGTACCGGATCAACGCGCTGTGCCCGTACTGCATGGTGGTCTGGGCGATCATCACGCCGCTGCTCGCGGTGAGCACCGATCAGCTGTGGGGGCGTTCCCGTGGTCCGCTCGGCGTGCTCGCCGAATGGCGCTGGACGCTCGTCGCGCTGTTCTTCGCGGTCGTGCTGCTGCTGGTGTTCTTGCGCTTCCAGGATTATTGGCTGTCGCTGGTCTGACCCCGATCAGTTCGGCGGGCCTGCGACCAGCGCCACCGGTACCGTGCGCCGGCCACTCGCGCCGGTGATGCCCAAGCGGATGGTGTCGTTGGGCTTGTGTGTGTTCAGCGCACTGCGCAGGGACTGCGCGTTGGTGACGGCGCGGTCGTCGATCGAGGTGATCACGTCACCGGCGGCCAGACCGGCGGCATGGGCGGGCAATCCGTACAGCGCCGTGTCCACCCGGGCTCCGGTACCTACCGGCAGTGCGTTGGAGACCAGCACGCCGAGAGTGGCCGTGGGTCCGATGTGCACGGTGTCGGTCGGGGTGCCGGAGCGAATCTGATCGACCACCCGCATCGCGGCGTCGATCGGCACCGCGTAGCCGTTCGCCGGGTGGTCGGCCGCCCGCGCTCCCTCGCCCGACGCCGCCGCGATGACGCCGACCACGGAGGCCTTCCGATCGACCAGCGCTCCCCCGGACTGTCCCGGCGTCACCGCCGCCGCGACCTCCAGCATCCCGTTGAGCGCTTTGCGCGACAGATCGGCGGCGTTGACCGCCACGATCGCGGTGTCCAGGTCGGTGAGCGGGCCGTGCACCGCGGTCGGCGTGCCGCCGGTCCCGCCCGCGTTGCCGATCGCCAGGACCTCCTCGCGCACGCGCAGTCCGGCCGACGTGCCGATGGTCGCGGTGGGCAGTTCGGTGGCCGCGGCCAGGTCGAGCAGCGCGATGTCGGCCTCGGCGTCGTAGCCGAGCACCTCCGCGTCGTAGACCTTGCCGTTGCCCACGTCGGTGACGGTCACGGTGTCGGCGCCCTTGACCACGTGATGACTGGTGAGCACCTCGCCGTCGGCGGTGAGGACGATGCCGGAGCCGGCCGCGCCGGGCCCGGACCGCTCGGTCGAGGCATTGATGTTGACCAGCGCCGGTCGCACCGCCGCGGTGACGAGCCCGAGGTCCAGCGGCTCGGGCGGAGCGAACGCGACCGGGGCCGCGGTCCCGGCGGGGCCGGGCCGGTCGCTACCGGCCGGTTCGCCGCGATATCCGAGGAACGCGGCGACCGCGAGCACGAGGGTGACGACGAGCACGAACACCCGGCCACCACGCGGCGCGCGCCGCGCTCCGGTCCACTGTTGCCGTTCTCCGTCCATGGCACTCCCGCCTCGGCCGAACCGCTCACCGGATCCATTGTCGCCGGAGAACGCCGCCGAAGATCATCGATCCGGCGACCGCGCCGGAAAATGTGCCGTGAGCGGGTCTTTTCCGTGTCACAGTTGGCAATCGCACCCATGCGACGGTAGGCATGTCCTCATGAGCACAGCCGCCGCCTACGCCCTGTCCACCCCTGATGGCTCGTTCGAGAAGGTCACGATCCAACGCAGGGACCTGGGCCCGCACGACGTGCTGATCGACATAAAATTCGCGGGCATCTGCCACTCCGACATCCACACCGCCCGGGACGAGTGGGGCAGAACCCGCTACCCCTGCGTGCCGGGCCACGAGATCGCGGGTGTGGTCGCCGCGGTCGGGGCCGCGGTGACCAGGCATCAGGTCGGCGACCGCGTCGGCGTCGGCTGCATGGTCGATTCCTGCGGGGTCTGCGCGCCCTGCCTGGCCGACGAGGAGCAGTACTGCACCGCGGGCGCGACCATGACCTACAACAGCCCGGTCGACCCGGCGGTGCAGCCCGGCGGGCACACCCTCGGCGGTTACGCCACACAGATCGTGGTGACCGAGAACTTCGTGGTCGCCATCCCCGAGGGGATCGGCCTGGATGTGGCCGCGCCGCTGCTGTGCGCGGGCGTCACGCTGTACTCGCCGCTGCGGCACTGGAACGCCGGACCGGGCAAGAAGGTCGCGGTCATCGGCATGGGCGGGCTCGGCCACGTCGGGGTGAAGCTGGCGGCCGCCATGGGCGCCGAGGTGACCGTACTGAGCCATTCGCTGAGCAAACAGGACGACGGCAAGCTCTTCGGCGCGAGCGCCTACTACGCGACCAGCGACAAGCAGACCTTCCGCGAGCTGCGCGGCCGCTTCGACCTGATTCTCAACACCGTGTCGGCGGACCTGCCGATCGATGACTACCTGCGGCTGCTGAACCTGGACGGCACCCTGGTGATTCTCGGTCTCCCCGACAACCCGATGAGCGTCAAGCCGTTCAACCTGGCCGGGTACCGCCGCTCGCTGGCGGGCTCGATGATCGGCGGCATCGCGCAGACCCAGGAGATGCTGAACTTCTGCGCCGAGCACGGCATCGGCGCCGAGATCGAGCTGATCGCCGCCGACGAGATCGACGGCGCCTACGACCGGGTCGTGGCCAGCGACGTGCGCTACCGCTTCGTCATCGACGTCTCGACCATGTGAGCCTGCTCGCCGTACCGGCGCGGCCCCGCGAAGTCCGGCCGCGAACCGGTCGCGGCGTGGGTACCTTGGCGGTGTGTCTGTGCAGGACGAGGACGAGACGCCACCCGCCGACGGGGCCCGCGGCATGCCGCCGTGGCTACCGCGCGCGTTCCTGCTCGCCGCGGCGACGATCACCGGGTTGCTGGCGGCCTTCTGGGTGCTCGAGCGCCTACAGGGCCTGCTGACGGTTCTGCTGGTCTCGCTGTTCCTCGCCTTCGCGATCGAGCCCGCGGTGAACTGGCTGGCCCGGCGCGGCATGCGGCGTGGTCCCGCGACCGGATTGGTGTTCCTCGTCCTGGCGGCCCTCGTCTTCGGCTTCCTGTGGACGCTGGGCGCCCTGCTGGTCGAGCAGGTCACCACCTTGGTGAAGAACGCCCCCGAATACGCCGACCGGGGCGTGGAGTGGATCAACCACACCTTCCATCAGGATCTGTCCAGCACCGACATCCAGAAGTACGCCACCGACTGGAGCTCGACCCTGGAGGGCTACCTCACCGGGTTGGCGGGCAACGTGTGGGGCATCGGCACCGCCGCGCTCGGCGCGCTCTTCCAGGGCCTCGGCATTCTGCTGTTCACCTACTACTTCGCCGCCGACGGGCCCAGGATCCGCACGGCGGTCTGTTCGCTGCTGCCGCCGCGGCGCCAGCGACACATATTGCGCGCGTGGGACATCGCGGTGGCGAAGACCGGCGGTTACCTCTACTCGCGCGTGCTGCTCGCCCTCGTCTCGACGCTGGCGCACTACGTGATGCTGCGGGTTCTCGACGTGCCGTCCGCGTTCGCCCTCGCGCTGTGGGTCGGCGTGGTCTCCCAGTTCATCCCCACGGTCGGCACCTATCTCGCCGGCGCGCTGCCGGTGATCGTCGGCCTCGTGCACGGCCCGAGCACCGCGCTGTGGATTCTCGGGTTCATCGTGCTCTACCAGCAATTCGAGAACTACGTGCTGCAACCGCGCGTCACCGCCTCCACCTTGGACATGCACCCGGCCGTCGCGTTCGGGGCGGTGCTGGCGGGCGCAGCGCTGCGCGGCGCGACCGGCGCACTGCTGGCCATCCCGGTCACCGCGACGGTGCAGGCGTTCGCCGGCGCCTACATCCGCCGCTACGACGTCCCCACGGACGTGGAGGCCGACATCGAGCGCACGAGTCCGCCCAAGCGGCGCCGAAAGTTCGCAAGGCAGCTGACCCTCCGTCTGGCGGGCCGTCACAACCCGCCCGAGGAATGAGTCCACGCCGGTGACCGGCGTATCCCACGCCATGGGTAGCCAGGGATCGCGCGCCGATGTAGAACTTCTCGGAAACGATTCGCACCACTCGGTGCCGAGGCTGGATGGGGACAATGCTGAAGCGGCCGCCGGACCTCGCCTTCGACCTCGGCAAGATGCACCGCAGGCGCAACGACCTGGCGGCCGCGCGCGAGGCGTTCCAGATCGCGATCGCCTCCGGTCATCCGAACTGGGCGCCGCTGGCCGCCGCGGAGCTGGGCGGGCTGCTCAGCGCGTCGGGTGACAAGCCGGCCGCGGAAGGCGCCTACCACGTCGCGGTCGACTCCGGCCACGAAGACGCGGCGCCGCGCGCGGCCTACAATCTCGGCCTGCTGCTGGCCGAACGCGGCGACACCGCGGCGGCCGAAGCGATGTACGAGCGCGCCGCCGCGTCCGGCCATGCCGACGCCGCACCGCGGGCCTGGATCAATCTCGGCTACTCGCGGGCCAAGCGCGGCGACTCGGACGCGGCGCGCACGGCCTACCAGCACGCCATCGACGCCGGACCCGGCGATATCGCCCGGCTGGCGCTGTCCAACCTGGCCTACCTCCTGCGCACCGAGGACGACCTCGCGGGCGTGAAGGCCGCCTACCGCTCCGTGATCGACGGCTGGCCCGGCGATCAGGCGCTGATCGTCGCGGGCGATCTGGTGCAGCATCTCGGCGAGGCTGGCGATTGGGCGGGGGCCAGGGAGATCAGCCGGTCCATGGCCGAATCGGACGATCCCGCGGTCGCAGCGCGGGCCAGCTTCGAGGTCGGGGTGTTCAGCGAGCGGCTCGGCGAACCGGACGTGGCGCTGGCGGCGTTCCAGCGTGCGCTGGATTCGGCGGACGCCGAAGCCCGCACCCGGGCGGCGGCCGCGCTCGCTCCGACCTACCACGAGCGCGCCGCGACCGTGCTGCGCGAGACGGACTGGGCGGCGCTGGCGCACGCCCACGGGTCCGCGGGCGACGCTCCCGCCATGCTCGCCGATCTGATCGGCACGGATGTCGACGACCAGGTGCGCGGGGTCATCTTCCTGTTCTCCGCCGTACTGCATCAAGGGTCGATCTACTCCGTCACCGCGCCCGCCGCCGAAGTCGTGCTCGGCGCCCTGCTGCACGAGCGCACCGAGGTGACCTACGCCCGCGCCTGGCTGCGCGAGCCGCAACCGTTGCGGGTGGAACTGCTCAACTGGCTGCACGAGGTGATCGCCACCGCGGCATGGCAATCCGCCGCCGAGGACGACGCCGAACTCACTCCGGCCGACCGCGCCGCGGCCGCGGACTGCTTGGCGCTGCTGCCGCACGTGCGGGCCGCCACGGCGGCCGCGCTGGCCGTCGCCGAGGCCGACGCGGTGGCAGACGCCGCCACCGACCTGCTCGCTACGTTGAGCGCGCTGCCCGCCGTCAGCGGGCTGTCGCGCTGAGCACCGCCGCGACCGACTATCCGGCGAGTTCGTCCGTCAGCGTCCGAACAACGCGCGGTAGTAGATCGACGCCGCGACCGGGTCCAGCACGAAATCCACATCGATGCCGGGGTCCACTTCGCCGCGCGCGCTGGCCGTCACCGTGGTTTGCCGCTGCGCCACGTCGTGCATTGCCCTCGGCGCGCGGTTCCGGCTCAGTCGGTGGACTCCACCCGCCTGCGAATACGCCGCGCCGCGGCGACCATATTGCGCAACGACGGCTCGAGCTGCCAGTAGTGCCGGGTCTTCAGACCGCCGTCCGGATTGGCCCACAGCCGCTGCGGCGTCACCGCTTCGGCTGCCGCGGTGAGCAGTTCGTCCAGCTCATCGATGTCCGGGATGCGCGCGGACCGGCTCTCGTACACGCCGGGGCCGACGCCGTGACTGAGCCCGTGCCCGGAGGCGCAGTCCTCCTTCAGCGCCCGCAGCACCCACTCGATCGAGCGGGTCGCCACGATGGCGGTGACGTCGGCGTCGAGTTCCTCGATCGCCTCCACCACCTCGGCGCGGCCGGAATATCCGATATGCGTGTGGATCTGCGTCTCGGCCTGCACCCCTGAGGTGGCCAACCGGAACGCGCCGATCGCCCAGCGCAGGTATTCGGCGCGGCCCTCCGGGCGCAGCGGCAGCATCTCCCGGATCGCCGGTTCGTCGACCTGGATGATCGCGATGCCCGCCTTCTCCAGGTCCACCACCTCGTCGCGAATGGCCAGCGCCACCTGGTCGGCGGTCTCGTGCAGCGGCTGGTCCTGCCGGACGAAGGATCGGGCGATCATGGTGACCGGCCCGGTGACCATGCCCTTGACCGGCTTGTCGGTCAGCGACTGCGCGTAGCTGATCCACTCCACCGACATCGGCGCAGGCCGCGACACATCGCCGTAGATGATCGGCGGCCGCACACAACGGGATCCGTACACCTGCACCCAGCCGAAGCGGGTGGTCGCGAAGCCGTCGAGCAGCTCGGCGAAGTACTGGATCATGTCGTTGCGCTCGTGCTCGCCGTGCACCAGCACATCGAGGCCGATGTCCTCCTGCAACCGGATCGTCGCCTCGATCTCGGCCTCGATCCGCTTGCGGTACTCCTCGTAGGACAACCGGCCCTCACCGAGTTCGTAGCGCGCCTGGCGGATGCGGTCGGTCTGCGGGAAGGAACCGAGCGTGGTCGCGGGCACCGGCGGCAGGTTCAGCTTGCGCTGCTGGGCTTCGCGGCGCACCTCGTAGGGCTCCCGCGAGCGCATGTCCGGGGTGACCGCGTAGACCCGCTGCCGCACCGCGTGCTTCTGCTTGAAGTGCACCTCGGTGGGGCGCTTGCGCCACTTGTCCGACGGGCCTTCGGTGAGCGCCTTCGCGAGCGAGACCACCTCGCCCACCTTCTGTTTCGCGAACGCGAGCCGGTCGGCGACGTGCCCCTCGATGTCGTATTCGATCAGCAGGTCGTAGGGCACGTGCAACAGCGTGGTCCCGGTCGAGACGACCAGGTCCGGGCACACCTGGGCCAGTTCGTTGAGGTATTCCAGCGTGACGTAGCGGTCCGCGCGCCACACGTTGCGGCCGCTGATCACACCCGCGTACAAGCGCTTGCGACGGATGCCGGGCACCTCGGCGAGATCCTCCGGACGCATCCGGTAGCTGGCCAGGTCGAGACCGATCGCCTCGATATTGGTGCCCGCCAGGATGGTCAGCGCCTCGCCGAAATCGCCGTACTGTCCGGTGACCAGGATGCGCGGGCGCAGCGGGGCCTTGCCCAAGCGGTGATAGGCGGCCTCGAACGCGGCCAGCTCGGCGGGCGTGCGCTCGCTGGTGAACGCGGGCTCGTCCAGCTGCACGCAGGTGGCGCCACGCTTGGCGAGGATCTCGAACAGTTCCTCGTAGACCGGTAGCAGCTTGTCCAGCAGGCTGAGGGTGTCGAATCCGCCGGACTCACCGGGGATGTGCCCCGCCTTGGACAGCAGCAGCAGCGACACCGGGCCGATGACCACCGGCCGCAGTTCGATGCCGACCGCCTTCGCGCGGTCGAATTCGTCGAGCAGCGCCTCCGGGTGCAGCGAGAACTCGGTGCCCGCGTCCACTTCCGGCTGGCGGTAGTGGTAGTTCGTGCCGAAGAACCGGACCAGCTCGAGCGGCGGCAGATCCGGGCGGCCGCGCGCCATCAGGAAGTAGAAGTCCAGCGGGTGCAGTCCGTCGCGGTAGGGCTCGAACCGCCGGGGCACCGCACCGAACAGCAGCGCGTTGTCCAGCACGTGGTCGTAGAAGGAGAAGGTGTTGCCCGGCACCTGGGTCAGTCCGGTGGCGGCCAGTTCGTTGAACTGGGTCTCCTGGATCTCGCGACCCACCGCCAGCAGTTCTTCGCGGTCGAGCGAACCGTGCCAGTAGGCCTCCAGCGCCCGCTTGAGCTCGCGGTGCGGCCCGATCCTGGGATAGCCGAGAATGCTCGACCCGTAGCCGTCGGTCACGTTCACCATGAGCGGGACAACCCCTTTCGATCACCTGCGCGGCCCGCCGAGATCGACGGACCTATCCAGCGCTGCGCACTGGATACCCAGCCGAGCCGTCGACATAGCCCCGCTGTTGTGCAGCTTATGCCGATTGCCGTCACCGGCTCGGCAACACCAACTTCTGGTCGACTCCGCATCGAGTGTGCCGGTGTCGTTTCTCACCAGTCGCGCACCGTGGCGTCGGTCAATCGTTCGGAACTCGCCCGCCTGACCCGCCGGGTGCGAGTCTTACGAGCACCGTTCGCGGCCCGTCTCGCGTCCGAGTGTCCGTTGCGCATGCGCCGAAGGCGCGAGCAGCGGACGCTCGGACGCGAGACTTCCAGGGGCCGCGAACACGCAGCGCCGCAGGCGCTGCTGATCAGGCCCGGTATTGGTAGAAGCCCGCGCCGGTCTTCTTGCCGAGCAGTCCCGCCTCGACCATGCGCATGAGCAGCGGCGGGGCCGAGTACAGCGGCTCCTTGAACTCGCCGTACATGGAGTCGGCGATGGACTTGACCGTGTCCAGGCCGACCAGGTCGGTCAGCGCCAGCGGGCCCATCGGGTGGGCGCAGCCGAGCACCATCGCCTTGTCGACGTCCTCCTTGGTGGCGAAGCCGGACTCGACCATGCGGATCGCCGACAGCAGGTACGGCACCAGCAGCGCGTTGACCACGAAGCCGGAGCGGTCGGCCGAGCGCACGACCTGCTTACCGAGCACCTCACCCGCGAAGGCCTCGGCCCGCTTGGAGACCGACTCGCTGGTCTTGAGCGTGGTGACCAGCTCGACGAGCGGCAGCACCGGGACCGGGTTGAAGAAGTGCATGCCGACCACGCGCTCGGGGTTCGCCGTGGCGACCGCGATCTTCATGATCGGGATGGACGAAGTGTTGGAGGCCAGCACGGCCGAGGGATCGGTGACGACCTTGTCGAGTTCGGCGAAGATGCTCGTCTTGACCTTCTCGTCCTCGAGCACCGCCTCGACCACCAGCTGGCGATCGGCGAAGTCGCCGAGGTCGGAGGTGAACCGCAGACGCCAAGCGGCCTGTTCGCGCTCGCGCTCGGTGATCTTGCCGCTGCTCACGCCGCGATCGAGGGAACGCAGGATGCGTGCGCGGCCCGCGGCGGCCAGTTCCCGCGTCTGCTCGTACACCAGCACGTCGACGTGCGCCCTGGCACACACCTCCGCGATTCCTGCGCCCATCTGGCCGGCGCCGATAATGCCGACGCGTTGGATCTTTTCGCTGCTCACGTCCCGCTCCTGCTGGGTTGTCTGGCTCTGGGGTGGCTGGTCTGCGAAGGTGTCGCTCCGGTGTGAGCGCGTCCTTCGATGGTCCAAGGTATAGGGATGCCCTCCCCGCCGGGGCTGTTCAGCGGGGAGGGCAGTACACCCCTACCGGAGTAGAGGATCGGCGGTTTTCACGTCGGGAACCT
The DNA here is from genome assembly GCF_040642815.1 of Nocardia sp. NPDC047648. Taxonomy (NCBI): domain Bacteria; kingdom Bacillati; phylum Actinomycetota; class Actinomycetes; order Mycobacteriales; family Nocardiaceae; genus Nocardia; species Nocardia sp. NPDC047648. The sequence goes on from NZ_JBEYSX010000003.1 coordinate 139,907, forward strand.
CACTTCCCTAGCGAGCACCAGTGGTAGGCATCCGTTCGTGAGTTCGGCTGCTTACGCAACCACCCCACGCGCGAGGCCATCGAGCGCCGTTCGCGGCCCGTCTCATGTCCGAGTGTCCGGTGCGCATGCGCCGCAGGCGCGAGCAGCGGGCGCTCGGACACGAGACTCACAGGGGCCGCGAACACGCAGCGCCGCAGGCGCTGCAATTCAACACGGCTCAGTGGAACTGACCCTCTTCGGTGGAGCCCTTGAGCGCCGCGGTGGAGGTGTTCGGGTCCACGGTGGTGGCGATGGTGTCGAAGTAGCCCGCGCCGACCTCACGCTGGTGCTTGATCGCGGTGAAGCCACGCTCGGCGGCGGCCTTGAACTCGCGCTCCTGCAGGTCGACGAAGGCGGTCATGCCCTCGCGGGCGTAGCCGTAGGCCAGGTCGAACATGCCGTAGTTGAGCGAGTGGAAGCCGGCCAGGGTGATGAACTGGAACTTGAAGCCCATCGCGCCGAGCTCACGCTGGAACTTCGCGATGGTCGCGTCGTCCAGGTGGGCCTTCCAGTTGAAGGACGGCGAGCAGTTGTAGGCCAGCAGCTGGTCCGGGAACTCGCTACGGACGGCCTCGGCGAACTTGCGCGCGACCTCGAGGTCCGGCACGCCGGTCTCCATCCAGATGAGGTCGGCGTAGGGGGCGTAGGCCTTCGCACGCGCGATGCAGGGCTCGATGCCGTTCTTCACACCGAAGAAGCCCTCGGGGGTGCGGGTGCCGTCCAGGAACTCACGGTCGCGCTCGTCCACGTCCGAGGTGATCAGGGTGGCGGCCTCGGCGTCGGTGCGGGCGATGATCACCGACGGCACGTCGGCGACGTCGGCGGCCAGACGCGCGGAGGTCAGGGTGCGGATGTGCTGCTGGGTCGGGATCAGCACCTTGCCGCCCAGGTGGCCGCACTTCTTCTCGGAGGCCAGCTGGTCTTCCCAGTGCACACCGGCGGCGCCGGCGGCGATCATGGCCTTCTGCAGCTCGTAGGCGTTCAGCGCGCCACCGAAGCCGGCCTCGGCGTCGGCGACGATCGGCGCCAGCCAGTTGGAGACGGAGGTGTCGCCCTCGACCTTGGCGATCTCGTCGGCGCGCAGCAGCGCGTTGTTGATGCGGCGGACCACGGACGGAACCGAGTTGGCCGGGTACAGCGACTGGTCGGGGTAGGTGTGGCCGGACAGGTTCGCGTCACCGGCGACCTGCCAACCCGACAGGTAGATGGCCTTCAGGCCGGCGCGGACCTGCTGGACCGCCTGGTTGCCGGTGAGAGCGCCGAGGGAGTTGATGTAGTCCTCGTTGTTGACGAGATCCCAGAGGATCTCCGAACCGCGGCGGGCGAGGGTGGCCTCCTCGACGACGGTGCCCTGGAGCTTCGACACCTGCTCCGCGGTGTAGTTACGGGTGACGCCCTTCCAGCGGGGGTTGGTGTCCCAATCCTGCTGGATTTCCGCGGCGGTCCTCGGGGTGCCGGTGGTCGACATCTGTGACTCCACTTCTTCGTTCGGTCCATGCCGCCCGGTCCCGAGCTACGAGGCAGCTCGTACTGCTGGAGCGGCAATTTGCAGGCTTGCTAGGCCTTTGGGGTGTACTTCCACACGATGGCACACGAAGAAATGGGCGTCTACCTGTTGTTAGTGTGAATCTCAGCTAGGTTTTCCGGCACCTTTGCTAACTCTGCAAAATTTGCCACTGAATTGCAAAGGTGCAATCTACTGGCCGGTAGCGCTGACGTGCGGTTTTAGCGTAACGCTTGTACTGTTAGCGATCGACGGGCGGCCCTCCCGCGCCGGGGGTCGGCATTCCACACTGTGAGCACCTTCACAAGTCCTGGCGGGTGCCTTTCGTGTGGGCCACGCCACCCCTCGGCGAGCGGGCCGAACGCGCGGAGGGGCGCGCCGAACCGCCTACTCCGGCACTCCCAGGACCTCACACACTTTGGCGGCGTACGCGGCCGGATGGGTGAGGTTCCCGTTGTGCCCGCCGGGAAATTCCACCGCCGGCTCGCCGCACAGGGCCGCGAGTTCCTGTGCGGCCTTGTAGTCGAAGACCTGCCGGGGTGTAGTGCGCCCGCAGGCCGGAACGATGCGCACCGGCGACTGCCGCAACGGCGCGACATCGAGATGGTCGGCGCGGATCGCAGTGAAGTCGTGCTCCAGGAAGTACTCGAAGTTCGCGGCGCGCTCCGGTCCGAGCGGAGGCGCGGTGACGCCGGGTTCCCGATCCTGGTTCCGCGGATCTATCCCCAGCGTCCGCACCATCGGCGCGAGCGCCGCTTGCCAGCCGTGCTCGGCGAAGACTCGCTGGCAGTCTTCGAGTTCAGCGAGCTGATCGGCGCGGTCGGCGGCGGCGAGCAGCCACGGCGTGACGGGCTCGTGCGCGATGAGGGTGTGCAGCCGATCCGGATGCCGAACCGCGAGGTGCAGGCCGACGGCCGCTCCCATGCTGCAACCGAGCATGCGCACCGGCTCGTCGGTCAACGCCGAGAGCAAGCGGAACACGTCGTCGGCGTGCGTCGCCACCGAGGCGGGCCCGAGGGGATCACGCAGCACACTGCGCGACAGTCCGCGCCGGTCGTAGGTGACGACGGTGAAGCGCCGTTCGAGGTGCGTGACCAGATCCTCGCTGCGCCGCGCGTCCCCCTCCCCGCTCTGCCCGATCAGCAACATCGGACCGCTGCCGCGAACTTCGTAGTACAGGTCGGCTCCGGAGACCTCGAGGGTGCCGGTGGAAATCGTGCTCATGCCACCCAGCGTAATCCATCAGGTTTGATGCATCAATAGTGATGCATCTTTATTGATGTATTGTTCCCCTGTGGACGGAGTAGAACTGTTCCTCTTGGGCCGGACGCTGATGAAGATCGGCGAGGACGCCTTGCCGACAGCGGGACTCGGCGGTGGCCACCGCCCCGTGCTCGTCGTGTCGAGCGACATCCTCGAACACCCCGACAGCACCGTCGGCGAGATCGCCAACCGCACCGGTCTTCCCCAGAGCGCGGTGTCCACCGCGGTGGCCCGCCTCAAAGAGGCCGGCTCGATCATCTCCGCTGTCGACCCACGCGACCGCCGACGCACCCTGGTCCGCGCGGCCCCGGAGGCTTCACCACGAGTCGCCGAAGTGCGAGCGACACCCGTGGACGACGCGGTGGCAGCAGCGCTGGCCGACGACGACCCGGCCGCCGTGCGCGAGGTGCTCGACGCACTCGCGACCCTCACCCGCCACCTACGCCCCCGCGAACCTCGCCCTCTCGCCTGACTGGCACATCAGCGAGAGCCCCTCGCGTTTCGCCACAGCCATGTGCCGCTTCGTCGCGGTGAACGATCGCGTCAGGGGGAGGCGGGTGGGGGGTGGGTCGCGTGCCAGTGGTCGGCGATGTCGATGCGGCGGGTGATCCAGACCTGGTCGTTGGACTGGATGTGGTCGAGTAGGCGTTCGAGGGCGGCGGTGCGGGCGGGGCGGCCGATGAGGCGGCAGTGCAGGCCGATGGAGAGCATTTTCGGGCTACCCTCGGCGCCTTCGCGGTACAGGACGTCGAAGGCGTCGCGTACGTGGGCGAAGAACTGCTCGCCGGTGGGGAAACCCGCGGGTGAGGCGAAGCGCATGTCGTTGGTGTCCAGCGTGTAGGGCACCACCAAGTGGTCGCGGCCGTGTACGCGCACCCAATAGGGCAGGTCGTCGGCGTAGGAGTCCGCGTCGTAGCGGAAACCGCCGTGCTCGACGACCAATTGCCTGGTGTGCGGCGAATCGCGGCCGGTGTACCAGCCCAGCGGCGCCGCGCCGGTCAGGTCGGTCAGGACGCGCACCGCCTCGGCCATCTGCGCCCGTTCGGTGTCGCGATCGGTGAGCTGATAGGACTTCCAGCGCAGACCATGGCAGGCGATCTCGTGGCCCAGTTCCCGGAAGGCCGCCACCGCTTCCGGATTGCGTTGCGCGGCGCGGGCGACCGCGAAGATCGTCAGTGGCAGCCCGCGCCGTTCGAAGACGCGCAACACCCGCCACAGCCCGGCGCGGGAGCCGTATTCGTAGAGCGACTCCATGCTCATATGACGGTTCGGGAACGCTTCGGCGGGCGTCATCTCCGATAGGAACGTCTCGGAGTGTTCGTCACCATCGAGGACGTTGTTCTCCCCGCCCTCTTCGTAGTTGAGCACGAATTGGACCGCGATCCGCGCCGCGCCCGGCCATCGCGGGTCCGGCGGATTCGGGCCGTAACCTACGAAATCCCTCTCGCCCGCGCCTGTCACGCTCCGCCGCCCTCGGTCCTGCTCGCTCACGACTGCGCCTCGTCGACGCTCGGCTCGCGCCTTCGCGCCGGGCCGCTAACGACCGCGCCCTTGCGACGCTCCGCCGCCGGGCCTCGGCCCAGCCTCGCGACCGCGCCCGGACGACGCTCGGCACCCGCGGGCGTGACGCGCGGTATCGACTTCCGCACGCTCATGCGCCGAGCTCGCCGTACAGGCGCAGCCGTGCCAGCCCGCCGTCCGGGTAGATGTCCAGGCGCACCTCTTCCACGGACGCGGCCATCGGCGCGATCGGGAACCGGTGCCTGGTGTCGGGTTGCAATGCGGTGCGTGGCAACAACTCCAACTCGGTGCCGTCGTTGGTGCGGCCGGTGAGCCGGGCAGCGCCCGGGCTGTTGCCCAGGAAGTAGGAGGTGTCGAGTTCGGCGAGCCGGATCAGTCCCGGTCCGGCCAGGCGGATGCGCACCCAGTCGTTGCCGTCGTCCCGGCGGCGGGCGGTCTCCCAGCCCTCGCCCATGGACCGGGCCCGGCCGGGGTACAGCAACTGGTTGGGCGAGCTGTAGAAGCGGTTGGAGCAGTCCAGCACCAGCGCGCCGTTCTCCAGCGCGGCCAGATCCAGCGGGCCGAGTCCGAGCAGGCGCGGATCGGGCCGCCCCTCGCCGTGCACCCGCAGCCTGGCCACGCCGCCGTCGGGATGCATGGTGAGTCGCACGTGCGTCCAGCGTTTCTCGTTGTCGACCGCGAACAGGTTGCGGCTGTCGCCCGCCACCGGAGAGCGATCGACCAGCAGCACCCAATCATCCCGCGCGGCGATGGTCTCCGCGGGCGGGTAGTCCTCGATCTCCAGCGCCGACACCGAGACGGCGGGTGGGTAGTTGCCCTTGAACCACGCCGTGTCCACCACGATCCCGCGGATCACGCCCGGCACGCCGAGCCGCACGATCGCGGAGTCGTCGCCGGGCCGACCGCGGTGCCTGCGGGTCTCCCAGCCGTCGTAGATCTGGCCTTTGTGGCCGAAGCTGGACGGCCGGTACTGCGCGGGACCGGGGCTGATCAGATTTTCCTTCTCGGCGAAGAACTCGTCGTTCGCCCAGATCACCGAGCCGCCGAGCGGCCGGACCGCCAGATCCGGCAACAGCGTGATCTCTTCGTCGTCGCCCCGCATCGCATCTCCTGTGTCTTTCGGGACCGCACCGTTCGGATGGCCGATCACGTCGCCTCCGTCGGGATCGGCGCGCGGGCCGCCAGCGCGCGCAGGACCGTCTCGGTGAGCTCCGCGGCCCCCGCGTCCGGGCGAGCGCCGCACTCGATGCCGCGCAGCACGGTGGCGGCCAGCGCTTCCGCGGTGGCGGGCTCGTCGACGACGTCGCCGCCGCGCCGGGCCAGATAGTCGCGCAGGCGCGGCACCGCGACATCGATCGCCTGGCGGAAGAAGTCGTAGGTGGCCAGCCAGCGTGTGACCAGGTGGCCCGGATGCATGTCCCAGCCTTGGTAGTACCCCCGCCGCAACGACCGGGCGACCAGGCGGTGATGGTTGCGCAGCGCGGCCTCCGGGTCGGCGTCGGGCACGACCTGGGTGGAACCGTCGCACACCCACGCCCCGGTCTGCGCGGCCGCGACCTGCATGACCGCCTTGGCGTAATCGGCGGCCGGGTGGTCGAGCGCTTGGTCCGGCGCGGCGACGCCGAGTGCCGCGGTGTAGTCGTAGGTACCGAAGTGCAATGCGGTGCAACGACCTTCGGAGAGGGTGAGCATGGCGGCCACGGGGGCGGTGCCATCTGCCGCCAGGATCGCCTGCGGGCTCTCGATCTGTAGTTCGAAACGCAGGCTGCCCTCGGCGATGCCGTACGCGCGCTCCAGCCCGACACAGAGCTGCACCAATGCCGAAACCTGCTGCACCGCGCGAATTTTCGGCACCGTGAAGACGAAGCCCGCGGGCACACCCCCCACGCCCTCCAGCACGAGATCCAGCGTGCGCAGCGCACGACGACGCTCGCCGCCGCCCAAGCCCTTCATCCGGATGCCGCTGTTCGCCGGGCCTCCGGAGCGCCGCGCCCAGGCCGCGAGCACCGCACCCGCCGCCGTGGCCGCGCGGTCCTCCTCGGCGTCGGCGCGCAGGCCGTAGCCGTCCTCGAAGTCGATGCGCAGATCCTGGACCGGGTCCGCTTCCAGTCGTTTGCGTACGTCGGGCAGCGAGCCGGTCGCGTCGAGCGTGGCCAGCAGATCGTGGTGCCGGTCGAGCAGCCCGACCGCGGCCGCGCCCCACTCCCCGGGCGTCTCCTCGGCGACCCGGTCGGCCGGGACGTACACGGTGTGGATCGGTTGCGAGCGGCCGTTCGATCCGGGATACCTGCGACGCAGGTCGGCATCGACCGCGTCGAGCATCGACTCGATCCGCCCGCGTACGTTCTCCGGCACCTTCGTCATCGTGATCCCCTCTCCCGCAGCGCGGCCCATACCCGGTCCGCGGTCATCGGCAGCCGGTACAGCCGCACACCGACCGCATCGCGGATCGCGTTGGACAGCGCGGGGGCGACCGGGTTGTACGGCGACTCACTCATCGACTTGGCGCCCAGCGGGCCGAGCGCGTCGGAAGTCCGGGCGAAGTAGACCTCCGTGCGCGGCACGTCGGCGAATTGCGGCACGTGGTAGTGCCGCAGGGTCTGGGCGCCCACCACTCCGTCCGCACTGCGCATGTCCTCGTACAGCGCCGTGCCGACGGCCTGCGCCGCGCCGCCCTCGACCTGCCCACGGCACTGCACCGGATTGAGCACGGTGCCCGCGTCGGCGGCCTGGATCGACTGGAGGATCCGTACCGCTCCGGTGCCGGGGTGCACGGCGACGCGGAAGGCGTGCACGTTGAAACTCACCGACCGTGGGCTGCCCCCGTGCTCGGCGCGCGCGGTGAGATCGCCGCCGGTCAGCAGTTCGGCCGCGGTGAGCAGCCGGTCCGCGCAGCGCACGCCGCCGGTGCCGAGTACGCAGTCCCGCTCCGGAACCCCCGTCAGTTCGACCGCCCTGGCCAGCATTAGCCCGCGCAACGCGCACGCCGCCTCGTGCACGGCCTTGCCCGCGACCACGATGCCGGTGGAGCCGAACGCGCCGGTGTCGTACTCCACCAGATCGGTGTCGGCCTGCCGGATCACGATGCGGGTGACCTCGGTGTCCAGCGCGGTGGCCGCGAGCTGCGCGTGCACCGTCGTGGTGCCGTTGCCGAATTCCGCCGTGCCGACCCGGATCTCGTAGCGGCCGTCGGGCAGCAGCGAGGCCGTCGCCGTCGACCGGTGGCCTCGGGGCGGGACGGTCGCGATCATCGCGGCGGCCATGCCGGTGCCCACCCGCCACTGGGGGCCGGGCGCGTGCACGTCGTTGCCGCGCAGCAGCGCCCGTTCGGCGAGGTCGAGGCACTGGTCCAGACCGTAGCTGCCGAACATGAGGTCGCTCTCGTTCACCGCGGCGCCGACGAACGGGTCGCCGGGCACCACCACGTTGCGGCGGCGCAGTTCGAACGGGTCCATGCCGAGCGCGTGCGCGAGCTCGTCCAACGCCGACTCCACCGCGAAGATCACCTGGCCGAGACCGTAACCGCGGAACGCGCCGGAAGGGACATTGTTGGTGTACACCGCTCGCGCGTCGACCCGTTTGTTGGCGCAGCGGTACAGCTCCACCGACTCGCCGACGCCGTGATACATCACCCCGCCGCTGTGATTGCCGTAGGCGCCGGTGTCGGCGAGCACGTCGACGGCCAAGGCGGTGAGCACGCCGCCGGCGTCGGCACCGGCCGTCACCTCGACTCGCATCGGGTGGCGGCAGGTCGCCGAGGTGAACTCGTCGGCGCGGGTGAACTCGTACTGCACCGGCCTGCCGGTCCGCAGCACGGCCAGCGCGATCAGGTCCTCGGCCAGCATTTCCTGTTTCGCGCCGAATCCGCCGCCGACCCTGGCCGCGAACACCCGCACCCGCGCGGGCGAAAGCCCGAACAAGCGGCACAGTTCGTCCCGGACCAGGAACGGGACCTGAGTGCTGCACCGGATGACGAGCCGCCCGGCGTCATCCAGCCAGCCGACCCCGCCGTGCGTCTCCAGGTGCACGTGCTGCCCACGCGGGGAATGCCAGACGCCGCGCACGACGTGGGCCGCGGCGGCCAGTCCCGCCGCGACGTCGCCCACCTCGCCGTGCAGTTCGGCGACGAGGTTGCGGCCGGGATCGGCGATCCGGGCCGAAGCCGGTTTGTCCCCGTGCAGTTTCGGCGCCTCGGCGCGCAGCGCGTCGCGCGGATCGAACACCGCGGGCAGGACCTCGTAGTCGACCTCCAGCAGACGGCAGGCCTCCCGGGCGATCGCGACGCTGTCGGCCACCACCGCGGCCACCCGCTGCCCCACGAACCGGACGGTCCGGTCGAGCACGTAGGTGTCGTCGGGATCGTCGGTACGCAGTTCGTGCCGCGCGGTCGAGAACGGCACATCCGGTGCGTCGGCATACGTCAATACCGCGTGCACACCCGGCAGTGCCTCGGCGGCGGCGGTGTCGATCGAGCGGATGCGCGCGTGGGAATACGGGCTGGTCGACACGGCGATGTGCAGCGGGGCGGTCGGCGGCGCGGTGGCGGCATCGCTCGTCCGCGGCCGGTCCTCCGCCGGGGAGCCGAGTTGCGGCAGATCCAGCGTGAACGGCTCACTCCCGGAGACGATGCGCGGCCCGGCCGGCGCGCCGACTCCGGCTCCAGCGCCCGCGGTGGTCGTCGCGGTTCGATCGGAGGCGAAGGAAGTAGAGTCGCCGGGATCGAGCGGCTCGCCCAGCGCGGCGCGGATGGCGCGGTAGCCCGTGCAGCGGCAGAGATTTCCCTTCAGCAATTCGGCGAGTTCGTCGCCCGGCACGGCGTTCCGCTCGTCGTCCCCGCACCCGAGCCCCGCGGCCGTGACCACCATGCCCGCGGTGCAGAAACCACATTGGAACGCGGCGTTGTCGACGAACCGGCGCTGCACGGGGTGCGGGTGCTCCGGCGTTCCGAGCCCGGCGGCGGTGGTGACGGACCGTCCGGCGGCGCGATAGGCGGGAAAGACGCAGGAGTGCACCGTCATTCCGTCGACGAGCACCGAGCAGGCCCCGCAATCGCCGGTGTCACACCCCTTCTTCACCGCGCGGGCGCCGCTCTCGCGCAGCACCGTCCGCAGGCACTGGCCCGGCCGCGCCGTGATGTCGACGGTCCTGCCGTCCACCTCGAACCGCATCAGTCTTCCCGCAATTCCGCGGCGACCTCGCGGGCGAGCACCCCCGCGACGTGCCCGCGCCACTCCGGCGAACCGTGCGGATCGTCGAACCACAGCGCTGGATCGATCGTGCCCAGCGCGTCGCGTATCGCACCGTCGGTGGGCGGTGCGGCGAAATCCAGGACGACGGGCCTGGTGGTGGCGGCGGTGATGGTGACCGCGCTGCGGCCGTCCCGCTCCCGCCGCCCCATCACCACGGCGCCGGACCGGCCGAGCGGAGCGAGCGCGATCTTCCGGAAGCCGGTGCGGGCCAGCAGACTCGACCGCGGCAGGCGGATCGAGCGCAGCACCTCACCGGACCGCAGCACCGTGCGTCCCGGACCGAGGACGAACTCGCGCAACGGGATACACCGATCGGTGCCGTCCGTCGTCCACACCACCGCCGTCCCGTCCAGTGCGACCAGCGCGCCGAGCACCGCGCCCGCGGGCAACGCGAGGCAGACGTTTCCCCCGACGGTGGCGGTGCGCCAGATCTTGTGCGAGGCCAGCAGCGCCCGGCAGGAGCGGGCGAACAGCGCGGTTCCCGGCCACGGGTCGTGCAACACCGGCATCCCCAGCTCACGTCCCGGCGCGGCCCCGGCGAACTCGGCCAGGGTGCAGGTCGCGGCGATCTCCAGTCCGTCGTCCCCGATCTCGAACGCGGGCCAGCCCAGGCCGGTGATATCGACCAGGCGCACCAGCTGATCCTGCGGCTCGGAGAACAGGAACGTCCCTCCGGCGAGCACCGCGGTCGAAGCGCCGAGCACGGCCAGGTCTTCCCGCTCGCGGGCGATCACCACCTCGCGGATCGTGTCCAGGTCCACGTCTCACCTCGTTCCTGCCTCTCCGTCACCGTAGAGCCAGTCGGTTGCCGCCATATTGCCTGCGACGCCCGCCAGATTGCGCGGCCGTTACCTCGCCGCACGACGGCCACCCGCGGCCGGGAACCACCCCTGCCGAGCGGGCGCGCCGTCCACGACACCACAGCTCCACCCGCCTCGACGGCCGCCGGAGCCGACCCTGGTTCAGTATTGCTCGTCCCGCCTGACCAGGCACGACACCTCGCCCACATCCGCGCAGCGATCACCCCGCTTTCGCGACCAACGCCGCCTGCGCCCGTGCCACCTCGCCCGCGACCACCTCCGTGTCCACCGTGCGCACCTCGCCGTCGCGCACCACTTGGCGTCCGTTCACCAGCAGCGCGACCAGCGGCGGGGCCGAGCCGAGCACCAGCGTGGTCACCGGATCCTCGATTCCGGCGTGCGCGGCCATGTCCAGGCGCCACAGCGCCAGGTCCGCCAGCTTGCCCACCTCGATCGAGCCGATCTCGGCGGCCCGGCCCAGCACTCGCGCGCCGCCCATGGTGGCCAGTTCCAGTGCGGTGCGCACGGTCATCGCACGCGGGCCGCCCCGGTTGCGCGCCCACAGCAACGCGTGGCGCGGCTCCTCGATCATCGAACCGGCCTCGTTGCTCGCCGCCCCGTCGACGCCGAGACCCACCGGGACGCCCGCGCGCACCAGGTCGGCGGTGCGGGCGACGCCCGCGCCGAGCCGCGCGTTCGACGTGGGGCAATGCGCCACGCCGGTGCCGGTCGCCGCCATGGCGCCGATCGCGTCGTCGTCGAGGTGGACGCCGTGCGCGTACCAGACATCCGAACCGAACCAGCCGAGCCGCTCCATGTACTGCGCGGGCGTGCAGCCGAAAGTCTCGGCGCAGTAATCCTGTTCGTCGAGGGTCTCGGCGAGGTGGGTGTGCAGCCGGACGCCGGTGGCGCGGGCCAGCGCCGCCGATTCGCGCAGCAGGTCCGCCGTGACCGAGAACGGCGAGCACGGCGCCAGCGCGATCCGCAGCATGGCATCGAATGACGGGTCGTGCCAGCGGGCGATGGCCGCCGCGCTCGCGGTGAGGATGTCGTCCAGGCTCTCCACCAAGTGGTCGGGCGGCAACCCGCCCGCGCTCACCCCTAGGTCCATCGAGCCGCGACAGGGATGGAACCGCAGGCCCACCCGCGCCGCCGCGGCGATCTCGGCCGCGAGCGGGTCACCGCCGTCGCGCGGGAACACGTAGTGGTGATCGGTGGTGGTGGTGCATCCGGTGCGCGCGAGGGCCGCGAGCGCACCCGTGGCCGCCACACGCACCGCGTCCTCGTCGATACCAGCCCAGACGGGGTAGAGCGTGGTCAGCCATTCGAACAGCGTGTGGTCGGTGGCCAGGCCGCGGGTGATCCATTGATAGAGGTGGTGGTGAGTGTTCACCAGCCCGGGGGTCAGCAGGCAGCCGCGCCCGTCGATGCGCCGAGCATCCGGGATTTCCGGCGCGTCCCCCGCGCCGACCGCGTCGATCCGGTTGCCGCGCACGACGACGTGGCCGCGGGCGTGCTCGGTGCCGAGCGCGTCGACCGTCGCGACGGCGCAGTCCGCGATGACGGTCACCTGGTCCACGCGGGCCCCGCTTCCGGCGCGTCGGCGCGCGCCACGTTGGCGTGGATCAGCCCGTAGGGCCGGTCGTCGGCGTGGTACACCTCGCCGCGGTTCTCGATGCCGAAGCGGCCCAGGTCGTAGTCGAAGTGATGCTTGTTCGGCGCCGCGAGCCGGATCTCGGCCAGCACCGGGTACGCGGTCAGCGCGGCCTTGCCCATCTCGAACAGCGTCTGTTGCATGGCCTTCGAGTGCAGTGTCGCGAAAGTCTCCACCAACCGCGCCCGCACGCCGGTGTAGACCTCGTCCCAGTCGACGCCCGCACTGTCGGCGAACCGCCACTCGGCGACCAGTGCGGTGGCCAGCATCCGATCGTGCGTCGGCGCGAGCACGGTGAACTCGTCGGTCAGGAAGTCCGCGAACTCCGACCCGGTCGACTTCAGGATGGTCAGGTCCTTCACCCCGCCCACCACCCAGGCCCGCCGCTCGTCGCCGCTTCCGGCCACGGTGACCGCCGCGGTGCGCACTTCGGGGCCTTGCCGCACCCAGGTGTGGTCGTGCTCCACGCCGCCGACCGAGACGCGCTGCCAGGCGTATTCGTCGACCTCGACGCGCGCGCTGCGCACCGGTTCGATCTCGGCGACGAAATGATCGGCCAGCGCGAGCGCGTAGTCCTCGATGGCCCGCAGTCCCGGCTGCTTCGCGAAGGCGTAGGCGGTCTGCTTCTGTGAGTCGGTGGGCAGCACCTTCGCCTGGTCGCCCGCGATGTACGCGTCGGCGAAGTCGCCGCGCAGCACCGTGGACACGTTCACATCGCGGATCTCATGACGTGCGGTCTGCCGGTGGATCCGGACGATCCGGTTCTCCGCCTTGCCGTATCGGTGGTCGGTCAGCACGATCGGCCCGGTCAGTTCCATGCTCGGCTCAGCTCCCTCGATAGGTGGAAAACGCGAAGGGCGACAACAACAATGGGACGTGATAGTGCCGCTCCTCGGTCACGGCGAACGCGATGCTCACCTCGGGATAGAAGGTTTCGACCTCCCGCCGCGCGAAGTAGGCGCCGGTATCGAACACCAGCCGATAGGTTCCGGGTTCGAGCGCTTCGCCCAGTGCCCCGATCCGTCCGTCGACATCCGTTTCGCCCGAATCGAGCTGCCGGTCCTCCTGATGCAACGTCACGGTGACGCCCGCGGCGGGTGCGCCGCGCACCGCGTCCAGCACGTGTGTGCTCAGCGTGCTCATGACCGCGTCCCGCGGGCGCTCGGCTGTGCCATGACCACGAACGTGGCCGTTCCGACCCTTCGCTCGCTACGCCCACTCACGACCGCTCCGCCAGCAGCGCGCGCAGCCGGATCCGATTGATCTTGCCCAATTCTGTTCGCACGACTCGCCTTTCGGTCTCGGGATCATTGCACAGCCGGGCGGTGAGCAGCGCGAGCAACTCCTCGCCCGACCTTCCGCTCGCGCACACCAGATAGATGTGCCCGAACCGTTCCTCGTAAGCGCGGTTGCCCTCGGCGAGCGCCGCGCGCACCGCGTCGGCGGCTCCCGCCACCCCGGCCTGCTCCCGCGCCGAAGCCGCGGAACGCGGCCGCTCCCCGATCCTCGGATGCCCCGCCAAGGCCAGGTCGAGTTCGGACTCCGGCAGCCCGGCCAGCACCTCGTCCGCCGCGTCGAGCAGCGCCTCGACGCTGCGGTACGGACGGCCCGCGACCAGCGACCGCGCGAAGCCCGGCGACGAGCAGCAGCCGAGCACCGCCCGGTAGGCCGCGTCGCCGGACAGCGCGTCGAACGTCGCGATCCCGGGTCGCCGATCCGTCATCGGACCAGCATCGGATACGACCCGGTGAGCCGCCACCGGAAAGGGATGGATCACCTTCGGCGTGTCGCTCGCGGAAGCGCGTCCCGGCACCGCCTTCACCTCGTGCGGCGCAGACCGCGCGGTATTACCGTTTCAGCCATGGCCGACCCTGATCGTCCCGCCGTCGCGCCCTGCGCCGGCGTCGTGCTCGCCGCGGGCGCGGGCACCCGCTACGGAAAACCCAAGGTGCTCGCCGAGGACGGCGCCTGGCTGCGAGCGACCGTCACCGCGCTGCGCGACGGTGGCTGCGACCCGGTGATCGTGGTGCTCGGCGCGACCGGCCCGACACCGCGAATCGTCGATCTGCCGCCGGGCGCGCGGCACGTGTGGGCCGCGGACTGGGCCACCGGTATGAGCGCATCGCTGCGGGCGGGCCTGATCGCCGCGGCGGGCACGCCCGCGCGCTACGCCGCGATCATGCCGGTGGACACCCCCGATGTCGGCGCCGACGTGGTCGCCCGGGTGCTCGCCGCCGCGCTGGCGTCTCCCAGCGGGCTGGCTCGCGCTGTGTTCCACGACACACCGGGGCACCCCGTTGTTATAGCCCACAAGCACTGGAATGCGGTTTGTGGGTCGGCAGCAGGAGATTCCGGCGCCCGCACCTATTTGACCGGCAGAAAAGATATGGTGTGCGTCACGTGCGACGATTTGGCGACGGGCGTCGATCGTGACTTCCCGGCCACGACCGCACGGTGATCGGAGCTAGCTGATGCGGGACATCGTCGACGACCTGTTGCGGGTGTGGCACTCGGGCCGGACCGGCGGACTCGGCACCATCGTGCGCACCGTGGGCGCCGCCCCGTTACCGGTGGGCTCGGCGATGCTGGTCGGTCCCGACGGAGGCGTCTACGGGTCGGTGGCCGCGGGCGGGCTGGAGGAGATCGCGTACGAGGCGGTACTCCAGGCGGCGCGCACCGGCCGTCGCGCGATGCACCGCTTCGGCGTGGCCGGCGGCCTGGAGGCGGGCGGGAACGGCGAGGCGATGATGGACGTCTTCACCGAGCCGTTCTCGCGAAGACACTTCCCGGAGTTCCCGGATGTCGCCGCCGAGATCGCGGCGCACCGCAGGGTCACCGTCTTCACGGTGGTCTGGAACTCCGATTCCGACCTTATCGGCCAGCACCTGATCACCGACAAGAAACACGCCACCGAACTGGTCGCGCTACCGGATTCGGACGTCTTCGTCTCCTCGTTCGCCCCGCCGCCGCGCCTGCTCATCTTCGGCGCCAATTCCTTCGCCGCCGCGCTCACCGTGCAGGCCGGGTTGCTCGGTTACCGGGTGACGATCTGCGACTCGCGATCCAATTTCGCTACGCCGGAATCGTTCCCCGGCGCCGAAGTGGTGGTCGACTGGCCGCACCGCTATCTCAACACGTTGTCCGCGGCCGGCGAGATCGACAGCAGCACAGCCATAGTCGTGCTATCGCACGATCCCACGTTCGACATCCCGCTGCTCACCGTAGCGCTACGACTACCCGAGCTCGGGTATCTCGGCGCGATGGGCTCCCGCCAGGTGCACATCCGGCGGATCGAGGATCTGCAAGCGGGCGGTTTCGGCGCGGAGACGCTCGCACGGCTGCACTCGCCCGCCGGATTGGACATCGGCGCGCGCACCGCCCCCGAGATGGCCGTGGCGATCGCCGCCGAACTGCTGGCCGCCCGCGCCGCCCAACCGGTGCGAGCGGCCGACCCGTACAGCGGCGAGTTCCCTATCCCGTCGAGGACCGCTGTGGGCATCTGATCATTTCAAGCCGGGGTTCTCGGCATACACTTCGCGCAGTACGGACAGGTCGAACAGTTGGGCGGCCTTGATATCTATCTTCGCGGCGCGCAGCGCGGCGATATTCTGCTCGATCAGCGCGTCGGTCATGGAGAGCAGACCATTGGCGGCCGTGTCCGCCGAGACCACCAGCTCGTTCTGAGCGCTCGCCTCCTTCGTCTGCTCGGCGGGATCGAGCTTCTGATCCTTGCCGTACACCTCGACTGCGAGCCGGGCCGATTCGGCCGGGTCGGCCACCGCGTCCTTCCAGCCCTTGATCTCGGCGGCCAGGAAAGCCTTCAGCTTGTCGCGCTCCTTGTCGATGGTGGACTGCGCGACCGTGAGCGTCTCCGCGACCAGCGGTAGATCGAAGTCCGCGAACAAGAAGTGCGTGTTCTGGAAGCCCTTCGCCGCCAGCGTGATCGGCTCATTGGTCACGTAGCTGACCCACCCGTCGACCTCACCGTTGGCCAGCGGGGTCGGATCGTATTGCGCGGGTACGACGGTGACATCGCCGGGCTTCAGCCCGTTGGCGGTGAGCAGCGCGTTGAAGATCAGCTGGTTGGTGTCCTGCACACCGATCTTGCGGCCCTTCATGTCCTGAGGCGACTCGAGCGGTTTCGCGGCGGCGGACACGATCGCGAACGGATTCTTCTGATAGGTGGTGGCGACGATCTTGGCGGGCAGCCCCTCCAGGATCGCCGGTGCGGTGGTCTGCGGCGCGGACAGTCCCAGCCACACCTTCCCGGTGTCCAATCCGGCCTCCACCGACGTGCTGGCCGCGCCGCCCGCGACGAGGTCGACCGAGCCGAAACCGGCTTCCTTGAAATAGCCTTTCGAGTCGGCGAAGTATTCGCCCGCGAATTCGATGTTCTTCAGCCAGGACAGCTGCACCGCGACGCTGCCGTATTTCGAGCCGTCCTCGGTGGTGCCGTTCGACGAGCCGCCGGAATTCCCGCCGCAGGCGGCCAGCGCCCCCGCACCGCCGAGCGCGGCGCCGGCGAACGCGGAGTATCGGAGAAACGAGCGTCGGTTCAGGTGCCCGAACGTGGAGCGTTGCGCGGGTGTCATGGGCCGAATCTAGGTGCAGCGCGTTTCATTTTCTTTACTTTGGCGTTCCGAGCGAGAATTCGCCTGTACTTCGCCGGGCGGGGTCGTTCGGTCAGAGTCGTCCCGCTTCCGGTCCGAACCTCGCGAGCACGAGGTTCTCGATGACGCCGACGATCGCGTAGAGCACCACCGAGACCAGCGTGACGATGACGATCGAGGCCCACAACTTGCTGTACTGGAACGTCGGGATCGCCCGGATCAGGCCTGCGCCCAGACCGGTGCCGCTGCCGAGCCACTCCCCCAGCAACGCGCCGATCAGTGCGCCCGGCACCGAGATCCGCGCCGCGGCGAACACCGAAGGCAGCGCCGCGGGCACGGCCACCATGCGCAACCCGGTCCAGCGGGAACCGCCGTACGCGGCCACCAGCTCCAGCGCCTGTCGCGGTGCGGCGCGCAACCCCGCCGTGATCATGACCAAGGCGGGGAAGAACACCACGATCGCGGCGAGCACCGCGACCCCGGCGAGGCCACGGCCGAACACCAGCACGATGATCGGCGTGAGCGCCACCAGCGGCACGGAGCGCAGCAGCATCGCCACCGGGAGAAAGGTCTGCTCCACCGCGGCGAACGACACGAACAGCGCCGCGACCACCAGCGCGGCGAGCATCCCCGCACCGAACCCGATGGCCGCGTCGCGCAACGTGATCTGCAAGTCGTCCAGGATCGCCTGCCGCGCGGTGGCGGCGTTGGGCGCGGTCACCAAGTAGGTCCAGATATCGCCGGGTGTCTTGCCGACCCGCGGACCGACCTGCGGGAACGCCCTGAGGAAGACGTACCAGATCGCCAGCATCAGCAGCAGCGAGGTGCCCAGCGGGAACAGGAAGATCCCGATCCGTCGCAGCAGGTTCATCGCGCCTCCCGCCCGGTCCAGGGCGCGGCCAGCCGGGCGGCCAGCGCCACCAGCGCGTAGCCGAGTCCGGCCAGCGCCGCGGCGGCCAGCGCCATCCCCCAGGTGCGTGGCACGTTGTAGGAGGTCTGCGCCGCGGTCAGCGCCACCCCGATTCCGCTGTCCACGCCGCCGAGGTACTCGCCGATGATCGCGCCGAGCACGGCCGACGGCGCGGCGATCTTCAACGCCGCGAACGTGCTCGGCAGCGCCGAGATCGCCTGCACCCGGTACAGCTGCTGCCAGCGCCCGCCCCCGTAGGCGCGCACCAGGTCCAGGCTGGTCCGGTCGGCCGAGCGCAACCCGGCGACGGTGCCGACCATCGTGGTGAAGAAGCAGTACATCGCGGCGAGGAACACCGTCGGGGTGCGTCCGCCGAAGACCACCAGGATGATCGGGCCCAGCGCGAGCAGCGGCGTGCAGTAGCTCAGGATCGCCAGCTGGGTGGCCAGCGACTCGATCGGCGGGACCAGCACGATCAGGACGGCCAGCGCGATGGCCAGGCCGTTGCCCCAGACGAATCCCTGCAGCGCGCCGAGCGCGGTGATCCGGAAATTGGGGCCGTAGAGGTCCCATCCGTCGGTGTACATGGTGTGCAGCACCTGCCAGGGGCTGGGTATGGTGCCGCCCGCGACCTCGAACGCGGCGAGAGCCCACCACACCGCGACCAGTCCGAGTACGCCGAGCACGCCTGCGAAGCGCTTCATGCCGCACCGCCCGTTCGACGGATGCGGCGCGCGAGCGGTTGCGGTGCGTTCACGCGACTCCTCCCTTTCCCGACTTCCCGAACAGCAGCTCCGACAGATAGTCGTGCAGCTTGTGGAACTCCGGTGTTCGCATCATCTCCGGCAGCCGGGGGCGCGGCAGATCGATCTCGACCAGCTCGAGCACCCGCCCCGGCCGCGGGCTCAGCACGGCCACCACATCGGACAGGAACACCGCTTCCGCGATGCCGTGGGTGACCATCAGGGTCGTCGCGGGCTTCTCGGTCCAGATCCGCAGCAACTCCAGATTGAGCCGCTGCCTGGTCATGTCGTCGAGCGCCCCGAACGGTTCGTCCAGCAGCAGCACGGTCGGCTTCACCACCAGCGCCCGCGCGATCGAGACGCGTTGGCGCATACCGCCCGAGAGCTGCGCGGGTTTGGCCTTCTCGAAGCCGTCCAGTCCGACCAGGCGGATCAGGTCATCGATCTGCCCCTGCTCCGGCTTGATCCCCGCGACCTGCAACGGCAGCGCGATATTCGAGGCCACCGACCGCCACGGCAGCAGCGCCGAATCCTGGAACGCGATGCCGAGCCCGTGCCTGCCGCGCAGTTGCGCGGGCGTCATGCCATCGATCAACGCCGTGCCCGCGGTCGGCGCCTCCAGGCCGGCGAGGATGCGTAGCACCGTCGACTTGCCGCAGCCGGACGGGCCGAGCAGCGACAGGAATGTGCCCTGCTCGGTGTGCAGATCGACACTCGCCAACGCCTGCACGGTTTTCCGCCCGACCCGGAAGGTCTTGGTCAATCCGCTGAGATGAATTCCGGTCCCCCCGGCGGTACCGCTCTCCGTGCTCATGACGGCCACGATAAGAGCACCTCATTGCACGGACATTGCGAATCGCGTCGCCGGATTGCGCAATCGTTACGGTCCGCACCGACCGCGTGGGGTGGATTTCGAATCGGGCCGAGCCGATCGGATGAGATACGCCCCGCCGCGGGTTACACGACAGGTGAACCCGATCCCCACGCTGCTCGACGCCAAGCTGCACATCGCGGGCTCGGAGATCCTCTGGCGCGAAGTGATCGGCAACGGCTTCGGCTTGGCCTCCGCGATCGGCGGCATGCGGCGGCGGGTGTGGGCCTGGCCGGTCGGCATCGCCGGGAACGCACTGCTGTTCACCGTGTTCGTTGGCGGGGTTTTCCACACCCCGCAGCAACTGAATATGGCCGGGCAGGCCGGACGTCAGCTGATGTTCGTCGCGGTCAGCGTCTACGGCTGGTGGAGCTGGCACCGGCACGCGGCGCGCGAGACCGGACTGGAGCACCGCGGCGTCGACCCGCGCTGGGCGGGCGGGCGCGAGCGGGTCGCCCTGGTGGCGGCGATGCTCGCAGGCACGGCGGTGTTCGCGCAGCTCTTCGCGTGGCTGGATTCGTACGGTCCGTGGGCCGAGGCGTGGATCTTCACCGGCTCGGTGCTCGCCACCTACGGCATGGCCCGGGGGCTGGCCGAATTCTGGTTGATCTGGATCGCGGTGGACCTGGTCGGCATTCCGCTGCTGGTGCGGGCGGGCTACTACCCGTCGGCCGCCCTGTATCTGGTCTACGCGGGCTTCGTGGCCTGGGGGTTCCTGGTCTGGCGGCGCGGCATCCGCCCCGCCGTCGAGGTTTCGCGGCCGCGGGCACCGGCCACCGCGAACTAGATCCGCCTACACCACGTCGACCCGCACGCCCGCCGCGCGGATCGTCTCCACCGCCGCCGGATTCGCGTCGGTGTCGGTGACCAGCACCTGCACCTGCTCGATGCCGCAGATGCGGGCCAGCGCGGTGCGCTCGAGCTTTTCGCCGGTGGCCACCACCATCACCCGGCCGGAACGCCGCACCATCTCGGTGGTCACCCCGGCCTCGTCGATATGCCTGCACTGGGCGCCGCCCGCGACGGAGATCGCGTTCACGCCGAGCACGAGTTCGTCGAGCCGCAATTCGGCCAGCGCCCGTTCGGCCAGCGGCCCGTGCAATTCGTAGGACTCCCGCCGGGCCACCCCGCCGAGGACAATCGTGCGCATGTGCGGGCGCAGCACCATCTCCCCCGCGATGTTCAGCGCGTTGGTCACGAGGGTCAGCCGCTCGTCCCCGGCCGACCCGAGATCCGTGCGCCCGGCCAGCGCCCTGGCCACCGCCGTGGTGGTGGTGCCGCCGTTCATCCCCACCACCGCGTGCGGATCCACCAGGGACGCCGCGTGTTCGGCGATGCGCTGCTTGGCCTCGCCCGCACTCTGCCGGTACCGCGCGGGCAGGTCGTAGGCCACCGTGGTCGCCACCACGCCGCCGTGCGTCCTGGTGGCCAGCTGTTGTTCGGCGAGCGCGGTGAAGTCCCGGCGCACCGTAGCGGCGGATACGCCGAGCCGATCGGCGGCCTCCTCCACCGAGAGCCGCCCGGATTCGGCGAGCAGCTCCAGCAACCGATTCCACCGTTGCGGACGATCCGTCGGCCCGGTCATCTCATACCGCCCCCGTCGCGCGGGAAACCTGCTGTTTCGGCGAGCACGCGAACAATATGACCACACGCGCGCGCCGCTCGGAGCGATCCCCCCACGACCGAGGCGGGCCGGCTCAGGACACATCGGCCTCGACTGTGCGCCGCTCCGGCCGCGCGAGGGGAATCGGTCCGGCCCCGTCTTCCGTCGGCGGATCGACCCGCGTGCCAGAGAGACCGGAATTCACGAAGTAGGCGATCTCCGCGCAGATCTCGTCCAGGTTCACCGTCGCCTCCGGCTCCGTACTCTGCACCAATTCCTGGGCGAGCGAGGTGACCGCGCCGATCACGGCCAGCGCGAAGAGATCGAAACGCCGCGGGCCGGTCTCGCCCCGGCCGACGGCGCGCTCGGCCTCGCTGATCAGCAACGCCGACAGCAAGCGACGCTGCTGCCTGCGCCACTCCTCCACCGCGGCGCTCACGCCGACCACTTCGACATAACACACTCGCGCGCACCGGGCATCGGCACACGTGACGCCCAGGTACGCCCGGAAACTCGCCACCACGCGTACGGGCAAGGGCTCGTGCTCGGTCGCCGCGAGGGCCGCGAGCGCGTATTCCAGCGCACGGGAGGTGATGCGATTCGCCAAGGCGATGAGCAGAGCCTCCCTGCTGCCCATGTCCTCGTAGAAACTGCGCGTGGAGACGTTCGCCAGTGCGCAGATCCGTTCGATCGAGGTGGCCGCGTAACCCTGGGTGCCGAATAGTTCGAGGGCGGCGTCGATCAGGCGGGTCTGCCGTTGGGCAACCCGCTGTTCCTTGGACAGCCCGCCGTAGCTGCGACTGTCCCTGGGTCCGTGATCCCGCCGTGTCACCGTTAGATGCTACCGCGCGGCTACCTGCCCCCAGCGCGTCGAGCGCTGGTGCCGTGGCGATTCCGTCGTCCGGGTGGTCCTGCGCTCGCACGCTATTTCACGCCGCCCGCGGTCAGTCCCGCCACCAGACGCTTCTCGATGAGCGCGAACAGCAGCACCACCGGAATGATGCCGACGGTGGAGATCGCGAACACGTACTGCCAGGCGGTGTCGTACTGGCCGACGAACTTGGTCAGCGCCACCGACAGCGGCTGGTTCTCCGGCGTGGTCAGCACGACCAGGCTGGCGGCGAATTCGTTCCAGCACGCCACCACCACGAAGATCGTCGCCGTGACGACGCCGGGCCAGACCAGCGGCAGGCTCACCCGCAGCAGCGTCTGCGCGCGGCCGAGTCCGTCGAGCATCGCGGCCTCCTCGATCTCCACCGGGATCGCGGCGAAGAAACTGTGCAGGATCCACACCGCGAACGACAGGTTGAACGCCGCGTTCACCAGGATCATCGCCAGCCAGGTGTCGTTGATGCCGAGCGCGAAGAACTCCCGGATCAACCCGGTGACCAGCACCGTCGGCTGCAACATCTGGGTCACCAGCACCACGCCGAGAAACACCGCGCGGCCCGGAAAGCGGTGCCGCGCCGTGTAGTACCCCGCCGGTATCGCCACGGCCAGCACCAGCGCGGTGGCGCACACCGCGATGACGATCGTGCTGACCAGGTTGAACGGCAACGGCGTCTCGGGGGTGTCCCACATCGTCGCGTAGTTGTCCGGATGCCAGGACTGCGGCAGATACGTCGGCGGGATGCGCAGGATCTCCGCTCTGCTCTTCAGCGAACCGAGCACCATCACGACGAATGGCAGCAGGAACACCACGGCGAGTATCGCCCCGACCGCGGTGAGCTCCCAGCGGCGTCGTCCTGCGCGGGTGCGCGCCGGGCCTGCCTGCTCGATGGCCTCGGCCCGCGCCGTCATCGGTCGATCTCCCTGGTCGGGCGGACCAGCCGAACGTAGATCGCGATGACGGCGATGATCAGCGCGAAGTTCAGCACGCTCATCGCCGCGGCGGTATCGATCTGCTGGTTCTGCCGGATCAGCTTGAAGGTGAGCGTCGTGGTGGTGTCCGCCGAGAACCCGGCGATGCTGCCGGTGATCACTTGCAGGATCGGCAGCGAGTTGAACACGTTGATGATGTTGATGATGGTCGCCACCGCGATCGCCGGACGCAGCTGCGGCAGGGTGAGGTAGCGGTAGCGCTGCCACGCGCCCGCGCCGTCGACCCGCCCCGCCTCGTCGATCTCCGCCGGAATCGACTGGAGCCCGGCCAGAATCGTGTAGGTCGTGAACGGCACGGAGACGAACACCGCCACGCCCATCGCCACCAGGAACGCCTGCGTCGGCTGCTTGGTGAAACCGTAACCGCGGTCGAGCAGCCCGATGTCGACCAGGAACCGGTTCGCGATGCCGACGTCCGGGTCGAGCATGTAGTAGAAGATCGTCGTCGTCATCACGACCGACGCCGCCCACGGCACCAGGATCGCCATCCGCACCGCGGTGCGTCCGGGGAAATCCTTGTTCAGGAACTGGGCCAGCGCCGCGGACAGCACCAGGGTGATCAGCACGACGCCGACCACCCAGACCACCGTGTGAGCCAGCACCGAGCCGAGTTCGGAGATCCCGAACAGGGTCCGGTAGTTGGCCAGTCCGGCGTTGCCGCGGTCCTGGCCGTAGGCGCTGAGATCCCTGGTGCTGGTCCACACCATGTAGCAGGCGGGGAAGGCGACGACGGCCGCGATCAGCACCAGCGAAGGCCCGATCCACGGCAATGCCGCCGCTATTCCTCTGCGCCGCACGTCAGTTCGCGGCTTCCTGGATCCGGCGCAGGACCTGAGCCGGGTCGGCGCCCTGCCCGATGGTGCCCATCTGCTGACGGATGGCGCCTTGCGCCGCGGCCCATTTCGGATTGTTGCTCGGATAGAACCGCGCCACCGGAAGCGTGGCGGCGAACGCCTTGGTCACCGGGTCTTCGGCGAGCGCGGTCGCGGCGCTGTGGGTGATCGGGATGAAACCCTCGTGCTTGACGAAGTCCGCGTACACCGCGGCCGAGTAGAAGAAGTCGAGGAACTTCTCGAGCGACTCGGCCTTGGCGCCGTCCTTCTTGAACGCCATCAGGTGATCGGCCACCCCGAGCGTCACCGGCGTGCCGGTCTTGGTGGGCGAGGGGGCGGTCGCGTAGCGCAGGCCGGGGTTCTTCGCGAGGATCTGGCCGATCGTGGGCGGCAGCGCCTCGATCATGCCGATCTTGCCCTGGATGAAGGCGTTGATCACGTCCTTGCGGTCGGTCGCGCCCGGATTCGGCTGGGTCGCACCGGCATCGATGAGGTCACGCATGGCCCGCACGCCCTCCAGGTTCTCGGGGGTGTCCACGGTGATCCGGTCGCCGTCGGCCCAGGCGCCGCCCGCGCCGAAGGTCCAGATGGACGTCTCGCCCTGCGCCTCCTCGCTGCCCAGCGGAAGCCCGTACCCGGAGACGCCACCGCCGAGCGCCTGGATCTTCTTCGCCGCGTCGGTCAGCTCGGCCCAGGTCTTCGGCGGCCGGGCGATGGCCGCCTTCTCGAACAATTCGGCGTTGTAGAACAGGGTGCGGGTGGAGGCGAACAGCGGCAGCGCGTACTGCGTGCCGTTGAGTGCCGCGTTCTGGGCGAAAGCCGGTTGGATATCGGCCAGCACCGGCGCGGAGACGATGTCGGCGGCCGGGTAGAGCAGGCCGTCGCCCGCGAAGCTGGCGTAGGCGTCGATGTTGAGCAGGTCCGGAGTGGTCGACGGCGACTGGAGCTTGGTGCGCACCACGTCGTTGATCGAGTTCCACGACTCCATCTGCAAGTTGACGGTGACGCCCGGGTTCTGCTTCTGGAATTCGGCGATGATGCCGTCCCACAGCGCCTTGGTGCCCGTGGCGCCGTCGCTGTAGGAGGGGGCGAGGAAATTGATCGTGGTGGCGGAGTCCGCGGCGTCTTTGGAACCGAACCCGCAGGACGAGAGGGTCAGCGCGACGCCGGTGACCATCGCGACTCCGGCAAGCACGCGACGAAATGGTCTTTTCACGAGCAGAACCTTTCAGATTTACCCACCCGGCGCCAGCCCAGCCGCCGATGATGGGAGGACGCACGGTCCGTGCACGACAATCTAGCCCGGATCGTGATCATATGTGACCGATTCGATCGTAAATTTGACATAAACAATCACAAGGATGAGGCTGTTCTGGTGCCTACGCCTGCCCGCACGCCGCAGCCGCATCTGGCCACCGAGGTGGCCACCCAGCCCGACGACTGGACGCACGCCGCGACCATCGCCGCCGATCATCACGCCGCGCTGCCGAGACCGGGCGAGCGCGTCGCGGTGATCGGTTGCGGCACTTCGTATTTCATGTCACGTGCGATCGCGGAACTACGCGAGGGGGCGGGCGCCGGCGTCACCGACGCCTGGCCCGCCAGCGCGGTCCGCGCTCGCGACTACGACCGCTACCTGGTGATCTGCCGTTCCGGCACGACCACCGAGGTGGTGCGCGCCATGCGGGAGATCCCGGCGCACGTCCCCCGCGCGGTGATCTGCTCCAGCCCCGGCACACCCGTCCTCGAACTGGGCGACCCGATCCTGATCGACCAGGTCGATGAGCGGTCGGTGGTACAGACGCGTTTCGCGACGACCGCCCTCGCCGTCCTGCGCAGCCACCTGGGCGAGGATCTGGCGCCGGTGATCGCCCAAGCTCGGGCGGTGCTCGCCGAGGATCCCGCCGAATCGCTGGCCCGGGTGCGCGGCGCCGAGCAGATCAGCTTCGTCGGCATGGGCTTCGCGGCGGCCATCGCCGACGAGGCGGCGCTCAAGCTGCGCGAATCCTGCCAGTCCTGGACGGAGTCGTATCCGGCGACCGAGTACCGCCACGGCCCGATCGCCATCTCCGCGCCCGGCCGCGCGGTCTGGGCCTTCGGAGCGCTGGAGCCCGGCTTCGCCGCCGACGTCACCGCCACCGGCGCCCATCTGGAACACCGCGGCATCGACCCGATGGCGGACCTGGTCCGAGTACACCGGCTCTGCCTGCTGCGCTCGGCCGACCTCGGACTCGACCCCGACCACCCACGCGGCCTGAATCGCTCGGTGGTCCTGAAGTCATGAGCGAGGGCGAGCGGTGAACGTCGGCCGGGTCCCCTTCGTCGCGCGGGTGTCGGACACATCCTCGCGAAACCCGGCCCGCCACCCCTCGTCGCGGACCGTGCTGTCCGGCGTCGCCATGCTCCAGCCGCTCGCGACCGCGTGCCCCGCCGCGCACCTCATCGTCGGCGCGCCCGTCGCCATGCTCCAGCCGCTCGCGACCGCGCGCACCGCCACACACCTCATCGTCGGCGCACCCCACGCCGCGCCCGCATCCGCGCAGAAATCGCTTCGAAGCACCGGCCCGGGAACGGGACCCGAGTCCCCGCACCATGGCACGACGTCGTCGCGGGCCGCGTGTGCGCCGGCCCGGGAGGCGGCACGAACTACTGTGCCGAGAATGGGTACCGATCAGCCGCGGACGTCGGCGGGCGAGTCCATCTCCGGACCGCGCGACGCGGGGACGGACCGCGCGCGCACCGACGACCGGTGCGGGCGCGCCGAGCTGGAGGACACCGTCGAGGACGCCCGTGCGATGCGGTTCGACCAGGCCGCCGGGCCACAGCAGGCCCCATGTCGAGACGCGGCCGCGCAGCCCACCGCTGTGCTGGGCGCAGCGGCAGACCTGCCCGACGACGCGCTCGTCCTCGGATTGGACGTCGGCGGCACAACCATCAAAGGCGAGGTCACCGATGCCGAGGGCACGGCGCTGGCCGTGGGCACGGTCGCCACGCCGCACGGTCCGGCTGCCTTCGACGCGATGGGCGAGTTGGGCGAGCGGTTGCTGTCCGAACTGCCGGAAGCCGACCGCCGCCGGGTGCGCCGGGCGGCTGTCGTGCTGCCCGGCATCGTGGACACGGCCCGATCGGTCGCGGTGTTCAGCAGCAATGTCGGCTGGCGGGACGTGCACGTGGGCGACCGCTTCGCCGAGCGCTGGGGCGTGCCGACACTCATCGAACACGATGTGGCCGTGGCCGGTTGGGCGGAATGGCGGTACGGCGCCGGGCAGGGTTACGAGAACGTGTGCGTCGTCATTCTCGGCACCGGCATCTCCGGGACGCTGTCGGTCGGCGGGCGGCTGGTGCGCAGCGGCTACGGGCAGGTCGGCGAGTACGGGCACGTGCCGGTGCGGCGCGTGGGCGGATTGCCCTGCCCGTGCGGCAACACCGGCTGCGTCGAGACCGTCGCCTCGGGCGCGGCCATCGCGCGGGCCTACACCCGGCGCACCGGGCGCGAGATCGGTGGCGCGGCGCAAGTCTTCGCGCTGATGTCCACCGATCCCGACGCGGCCGCCGTGGTCGAGGACGCGGTCGACGCGCTCGCCGACGGACTGGTCGGCATCGTGCACGCGGCTTGCCCCGAACTGATCGTCCTCGGCGGCGGGGTCGCCGGAGCCGGCGCGGCGCTCACCGAGCCCCTGCACCGGGCACTGTCCGACCGGCTCCGCTTGGTCCCCGCACCTCGCGTGGTGCTCGGTGAGTTCGGCGCTCGCGCGGGCCTCGCGGGCGCCGCCCTCTTCGCCCGACGCGGAGCATTGACATGACGCCGCACCGAAAGCCCGCCACCGGCGAATCCCCCAACCTCCTTCCCGGTCGATCGCATCGCGGAGGCGGCCGGGCCGATGCCGAGCGCGATCTCCGAGATAGCGAGAACTCCTCACATCGAAATCCGGGCGGCGCGATCGTTCGTCCGCCGACCCGCCGCCGCGAGACGGCCGCATCCGCGGCGCGACTCGCCGACCGTCGCGTACGGCGGAAACCGCCATCGCGCGCGAACTCCGCCGACTGCTCCCTCCCGGCGGACGCCATCCGAATCGCGGGCCGAGGAGGACTGACATGACAGAGCTGATGATCCGGGGCCGCATCGTCTCGGCGAGCGTCGCGCTGGACGACGGCGTGGTGATGATCTCCGGGGACCGGATCGAGGCGGTGCGGTCGTTCGCGCAGTGGCGCGCGGCGCATCGCGATTTACCTGAGCCGCCATTTTCCGGCACCGTGCTGCCGGGGCTTGTGGATATTCACAACCACGGTGGATTCGGGTATCGGTTCGACACCGTGGACGGCGCGCAGGCGCGGACGGCGGCGCAATCGCACCATGCGCGCGGCTCGACCACGGTGGTGGCGAGCGTGGTCACCGGTCCCGCCGAGGAGATGGTGGCGCAGACCGCCGCCTTGCGCGAACTCGCCGAGGAAGGCGTGCTCGGCGGTGTCCACGTCGAGGGGCCGTTCCTGTCCGAGGCGCGCTGCGGCGCCCAGGACCCGCGATTCCTGTGCGACCCCGATCCAGCACTGACCGACCGGCTGCTGACGGCGGGCGGCGGGCACCTGCGCGCGATGACCCTCGCGCCGGAGCGCCCCGGTTACGCGGCCGTCGCACGGCGCCTGGCCGACAGCGGCGTGGTGATCGCACTCGGCCACAGCGACACCGACTACGCGTCCTTCCGGAACGCTCTGCGGCCGAATGGATCGGCGAGCGTGGTGACCCATCTGGCGAACGGCATGCCGCCGCTGCACCACCGTCACCCGGGCCCGGTCGCCGCGGCACTGGTGGCTGCGGCGGCCGGGGACGCGATCGTGGAATTGATCGGCGACGGCGTGCACGTGGACCCGGGCTTCGCCGCGCTGGTTTTCGCGACCGCGCCGGGACGCGTCGCGCTGGTCACCGATGCCATGCAGGCCGCGGGCCTCGGTGACGGCGAATACCAGCTCGGCCCGCAGCCGGTGACGGTGCGCGAAGGGGTGGCGCGCGTCGCAGGCGGATCCATCGCGGGCGGCGTGAGCACCCTGCTGGAATGCCTCGCGCGCGCCGTGCGCGAATCGGGTGTCCCGCTGCGGGACGCGGTACTCGCGGCCACCTCGGTTCCGGCCGCCGCGCTCGGGCTCGCCGACGTCGGTGACCTGCGGCCCGGCCAATTCGCCGACATATTGACAGTCAGTGACAATCTCCACTTGCGCGGGGTGCTCAGACGTGGACAGTGGTTGAGGTGATCCTCACCGTGACAATGAATCCCGCGTACGACATGACCTATCGCGTCGAACGTTTCGAACGCGGGCAGGCCCACCGGGTCCGGTCGGTGGAACAACGCATCGGCGGCAAGGGCATCAACGTGACCCGCGTGCTGAATCAGCTCGGCAAGTACGCCAGGGCCACCGGGTTCTCCGATCACGCCTTCGCGGCGGCCGCCGAACTGGAGTTGCCGGTCGACTTCGTGCACGCGCTGCCCTGGGTGCGCCGCACGGTGGTGATCAGCGAATCCGAGGACGGCACCGCCACCGCGCTGTGGGAGCCGGGCGCCCGGGTCTCCAATCCGCACGCCGCGGAGCAGTTGGCGGTCCGGGTGGCGGGCCTGCTACCGGATATCGCCGGGTTGGTCATCTCCGGTTCGCTGCCGGGCGGTATCGACCCCTCGCTGCCCGCCGAGATCGCCCGCACCGCCATCGCCGCCGACGTGCCCACCATCTGCGACGTCGACGGCGAGGCGCTGCGCTTGGCCGCGCAGGTGCCCGGCATCGTCCTCACCCCGAACGAGAGCGAACTCCAGCGTCTCACCGGTGCGGAGCCGACGACCGCCGACGACATCGTCGCCGCCGTGCAGCCGCTGATCGCGCACGGCGTGCGCGCCGTGATCGCGACCCGCGGCCCCGAGGGGATCACCGCCGTGACCGCCGACGGCGCGTGGTCGGCGGTGCTCGCAGAACCGCTCGCCGGAAATCCCACCGGCGCGGGCGACGCCGCGGTGGCGGCCGTGATCGCCGCCCTCTCGTCCGCATCGCGCACCGACTGGCCCGCCCTGCTCTCCGACGCGGTCGCGACCTCGGCGGCCGCCGTGGTCGTCCCGGTGGCCGGCGAGATCGATCGCGGGCTGCGCACCCGCCTCACTCCGACCGTCCGGATTCGAGAACTGGACCTACCAGCACCGCAGGAGGCTGCCTCGTGACCGCCCAGCCCACCGATCCGGCCGGCCACCGGCCCTGCGAACCGCCACGGCATATTCCTCGTCACACGGCGACCACGGCGGCGCCCGGTGTGCCGGGTCGTCCGATCCATTGTCCCGAGAGGAGCCGCTGGGTGCCCGAGCGGCGCTCGATCATGCATTCCTGGAGGCCGTCGGAAAGGCGCGTAGACGAGCGGGCTGCACGGCCGAGCAGCGGCACCCTGGCCCCGCAATCGTGGGCACGGTTCGCGGGGCGAACTCGGCACGGCGTCGGCACTCCCATAACCACAGCCTGCGGCACGCCGGTTACGAGCGGTCCAACCGCGCAGGTACCGCCGCAGTCAGTGGTCTCGCGAAAGCCCGCGCCATGCCGCTGACCTCGATCCCCGAGCTGATCGCCGCGGCCCGTCCCGGCGGACTCGGCGCGTTCAACGTGATCACCCTCGAGCACGCCGAGGCGATCGCGGCCGCCGCGGAATCGGCGAAACGACCGGTGGTCCTGCAGCTGTCGGAGAACACCGCGCTCTATCACCGTGGCATCGCCCCGCTCGCCCTCGCCTGCCTGCGCATCGCCGCCGACAGCGACGCCGCGATCGCGGTCCATCTCGACCATGCCACCACCGCCGAATTGATCCATACCGCGGTCGATCTCGGCATCCGCTCGGTCATGTACGACGGCTCCGCTCTCGACTACGCCGACAACGTCGCCGCCACCACCGCGATCACCGCGTGGTGCCACGAGCGCGGCGTGCACATCGAAGCCGAACTCGGTGCGATCGGCGGCAAGGACGGCGCCCACGCGCCGGGCGCGCGCACCGATCCCGACGAGGCGGTGGAGTTCGTGCGCGCCACCGGCGTCGACGCACTCGCGGTCGCCGTCGGCTCCGCACATGCCATGCACGCTCGCACGGCCGAACTCGACAACGACCTGATCGCCCACCTGGCCGCGAAGGTTCCCGTCCCCTTGGTGCTGCACGGCTCCTCCGGCGTCCCCGATCACGGCATGCGCGCCGCCGTGGAACACGGCATGACGAAGATCAACATCGCCACCCGCCTCAACATCCGAATGACGTCCGCCATCCGCGATCACCTCACGAACGCCCCCGACCTCTCCGACCCACGCAAGTACCTCACCCCAGCCCGCGCAGCCGTCCAATCGGAAGTCGAACACTTCCTCCACCTCCTCGCCGGCTCCAGCACCCCCGGAGATTGACTTCGACACACCGAAGTAGACAGTTCCAAGGAAACGGCCGGCGGCGCGTGCGAGGGTTTGCGCGCCGTCGGCCGGTTCGGGTGGCGGGCAGGGCAGTTGCCCACCGGTGGAGCTGTCGATGGATCGCTTCGCATCGACGGGGACACTCTTGCCGGTGGAGCTGAGTGCTCGGTGTCGTGAAGCTGAGAGTCGGCTGGGAGATGCGTCAGGCGAGTTCGGTGCGGAGCGCCCTGGTGAACGCCGCCCACTGGGTCGGCGTGAACGCCAGGATGGGCGATGCGTCCGGCGACCCGTGAAACTTGCTGTCTCGAACCAGGACCCGACCACCGTCGAAACACACCTCTACGCAGGCGGTGCTGTCGTTCGAATGTGATGACTTGAACCAGCCGGCCGCGCTCCGCATGCCGATCACGCTACAGCGCGGCGAGTCTGCGCTCGATCAACGTGATCGACTCGTTCCGTGGAAGCGCGTGCTCGGCGAGAGTGGTGGCGAACATGGTCGCGAGGTGACGCACCGGTTCGCTCTCCTCGATCACTCCGAGATGGACCAGCGTCTCGGTCCACGCCACGTCGGGAAGGAGTGCGCTGTCGAACCCGAGCAGATGGAACGACGCACCGGTCAGCAGTACACCACCTGGCGCGTCGAAGGGCACGACCCGAATGTCGACTGTGTCGGCGTGCGTCTCGGTAATCGACAGCAGGTGTGAAAGCTGATTTTTCAGGACCGCGACACCCCCGGTGCGCTGGGTCAGCGCGGCCTCGTTGACGATCGCGGTGACCCGAAGCGGCTCCGATCCGGTGAGCCGCTGCTGACGTCGCATGCGAACTTCGACCCAGCGCTCGATTTCCACTTGCCGCACCCGCGCCCGGTCGTTGGCGATCACCGCCCGCGCGTAGTCCTCGGTCTGCAGCAGACCGGGAATCAAGATGCTCGCGTAACTACGGACGCTGCGCGCCCCGTGCTCCAATCCATAGAGGCGTATCACCTCGTCCGACAGCAACCCCGCGTACTCCGACCACCACCCGCGCTGCTTCGCGATGTCGCGCAGCCGCAACATCTCCTCGCGTTCGGCCGGGTCGAATTCGAGCAGGCTCATCAGATTCCGCAGTTTGTCCTCGGCCAGGACGCGTTCTTTCTCCACCTTCGACCAGTACGACAGCGTGAAGCCCAGTTCCTTGGCGATGACGGACGCGGACACGTCGAACTCGGTGCGGCGGCGTTTGATTCGGAGCATGAGCTCCCAGCGCGCGACCGTGGGCGAAAGTGGTGCCATCGTCCGATGAGTCCTTCCGGCTGTTCGTGCAGATGACCGTACCCGCATCCACAGCACGGCAAGTTTGTCAAATTGACTGGTCAAGTTGACCTGTCAGCAGTCCCGCACCTACGCTGCTTGTGTTGCGCATCACAGCGGGGCTGGTGGAACAGCCCGCTCGGCGGGGATGAAGGGGGTTCTGATGTCGGTGCATGTCGTCGACCGGATGTGGATCGTGAGTGATCAGACGCCGCATCAGGCGCGGCGGGTCAGTGACGACGCGTGGGTGGTGTCCTATCTGCGTGGCCGGATGGTGTCCACCGAGCAGGCGACTGCGGCTATCCAAGCGGCGGAGATGGTTGCGCTGACGGAGGAGCTGGTGCGCCGCATCGGGCTCACGCCGCTGGAGGCCGTCGGTCTCGTCGTCCTCGAATCGCCGTGGGACACCGGGCCATCGCGCAAGCGGTACCGATTGCCGCGTCCGGGCGGGCGGCATCGTCGATGATCCTTCGCGTCTCGCGTGACGCCCGCCGCGACCATTCGATCCAGGGGGTTATCGCAGTGGAACCACTGCCGACCAAAGAGCTCATCCTGCAGGCCTGCCGCACCGCGCCCCGTCGCGCACACCCGATCCTGGAATCAGCCCACCTACTCGCGGGATTGCATCAACGCCGCCTGCGCGGCGGCCTGGGCGGGACGAACGACATCGACGGGCACCGCGCCCGCCTCGTCCTCGCGATCGACCGCTGGGTCGCCACCGAGGCGCCGCTGCCACATGGCGGCGCGCACATGCACACCGAAACCGTGGGCATGGTGGTCGACCGGCTCGCCCAGTTCTCCGCCTGCGCCTACGAGATCCTCTCCGGCGCCCCGGAATGGGCCGTGCACGATGCCTGGGAGCGTCTCGCCGAACTCGCGCTCGGCTACGAGGATCTCGCCTACGAGGTCGCGGCGGGCGTGCGCCGCCTGCCCTACCTCAGCGGCCCGCGCGATCAACCGTGACTCACTCGACGTCCGGATCCGGCCAGGCATTGGCCTCGACCCGGGCGCGCACCCGGGCCACGTCGGCTTCGGAGGGCATGTCGTTGGTGATCTTGGTGATCATCACCTGGATATCGGTCTGGTCGATGTCCGCCCCGCCGAAGCCGGTCAGCTCGGCGGCGATCCGGGCCACCTCTTCGTCGGACAGGCGACGGCGCAGCAGCGCGAGCAGCGGGATGTAGTCGGACTCCGGCACGCCGTCGGGGTATCCGACCCGCAGCCAGCCGATGATCGCGTGCAGGAAGGGTGGCATCGGCGGCGGCTCGGTCAGTCGGAATCGGCGGGCGGATCGGCCAGCGGCCAGCCGCCCGCGGCCAGATGGGAGGCGACGCGAGCGACGTCGCCTTCGGCCGGTTGCTCCATGGCGAACCGGGCGATGGCCTGCTCGATCTCGGCGTGGGTGATCGTGCTCTCCGTAGTCGAAGCGACCAGCTCCTCGGCGATCGCGACCACCTCGTAGTCGGTGAGGTGCCGGTGCAGCACGGCGAACAGGGCCACGTAATCCGCTTGGGGGACGCCCTGCGGATACCCCGCGCGCAGCCAGCCCACGACTTTGCCGAGCAGCTTCGGCCGGAGCGGAGCTGGTTTCACTGGATCGGTCACGCTGGCACTCCTCACGCCTGCCCGAACAAATGGATGCCGAATCTGGCGGCGATGAACGCTTTCGCCGTATACAGGATGCCGCTGACGATCGCCACGACAACCAGCGCGAAGCACGCCACCGCGACCGCGAGGGCGGGATAATTGCGCCGCACCGCGCCCGTTCCCGCGTCGGTCGTCACGGTCGTCGACCAGAATCGCACCCCGATCGCGAAGATCATCGGCAGGCCCGCGCCGAGCACCAGGCCTGCCGCGACGACTTTCCACAGCGCGTTCAGATTCGTGACGAGAGTGTGCACGCCTGGTCCTCCTACACCTGGGCCGAACGGTTCTTGTCCGCCGCCGGGGCGGGCGGCGCGGCGGTGGGCGGCTCGTTCCCGTCGCCCGGCCACTCGTTGACGTTGCCGGTGTGCACCGGATCACGCCGCGACCGCAGGTACATCAGCGTCGACAGGCCGATCAGGATGCCGAAGACCACGAGCACACCGGCCAGCCCCCCGATGACGTGGGCGATGACCCAGCAGATCGCTCCCGCGACAGCGGCCAGCGGCAGCGTGAGCAACCATGCGACCACCATCCGCCCCATCACGGCCCAGCGCACCTCGGCGCCCTTGCCGAGACCGGTGCCGAGGATCGCGCCGGTGGCCGTCTGCGTGGTGGACAGCGGCAACCCGAAATGGGCCGAGCTCAGGATGATCGCGGCCGAGGCGGATTCCGCCGCGAGGCCCTGCGGCGAGTCGATCTCGACCAGGCCCTTGCCCAGCGTCCGGATGATCCGCCAGCCGCCGAGGTAGGTGCCCGCCGCGATGGCCACGGCGCACGCGGCCATCACCCAGAGCGGCAGGTCGTCGTCCTTGGTGAGGGTCCCGTGCGCGACGAGCGCCAGAAAGATCACGCCCATCGTCTTCTGCGCGTCGTTCGTGCCGTGCGCCAGCGAGACCAGCGAGGCGGAGCCGATCTGCCCCCACCGGAAGCCCTCGGTGACCTTCCCTTCGTCGGCGCCGCGGGTGATCCGGTACACCAGCCAGGTGCCGATCGCCGAGACCAGCGCGGCGACGATGGGCGCGAGCACGGCGGGAAGAATGATCTTGGTGATCACGCCGTCCGATCCGGACGCCCAGATCACCCCGCTCCAGCCCAGCGCGGCCAGCGTCGCCCCGATCAGACCGCCGAACAGCGCGTGCGACGAACTCGACGGCAGGCCGAAAAGCCAGGTGAGCAGGTTCCACAGGATCCCGCCGACCAAACCGGCGAACACGATGACGATCAGGTCCTGGCCGCCGACGGCATCGAGGCGCACGATGCCCTTCGCCACGGTGGCGGCGACGGCCACCGACAGGAACGCGCCGACCAGGTTCAGCACCGCGGAGAGCGCGACCGCCACCCGCGGACGCAGCGCACCGGTGGCGATCGAGGTCGCCATCGCGTTGGCGGTGTCGTGGAAGCCGTTCGTGAAATCGAATGCGAGCGCCGTGACGATGACGATCAGGAGAACCAGTAATTCGACGGTCACGCCTCCAGTGTGCTGCACCCCCGGATGGCAGAGCCAGGTCGGTCACCGAAAGTTCCGCCCACCGAGATGGACTAGTCTGGTTCGCCCTGCTCAGCCGGATCGAGTGCACCGCGCGGCGACCGGACGGCCTGCGAACCGATCATCGATCCACGAGTTCGCGCCGGGGATGCCGCTGAGGCCGACCAGGAAGTGTTCGCCGAGATAGACCTGGAAGTCCACCGGTGTCCCGGCTCCGCACCAGTCCGAGTACAGCTTCTCCGCCCCGGCCAACGGCACCCACGGGTCGTGCGTCGCGTGATAGAGGAACACCGGCACCGTCGGCGCGCTCGCGCCCAGCCGATTGGCGGCCAGGATCTCCCTGACCATCGGCAGCTCGGTGGGCGCGGCGGCATGGGTGAGCGCCTGCACCGGAATCGGCGCCACGGCACCGCCGAACTCCTCCCCGGTCATGCACATGTCCTTGCCGAGCTGGGCCAGTCGCCAGCCGTCGTCGTTCATCAGGCCCAGCAGCTCCGGATACTCCCGCGCCAATCCGAGCGTCGCCGCCAAGAAGACTCCGGACGCGGCGTTGCGGCCGTTCATGGTGGACAGCAGCATGCCGAAGTCGGCGGGAACACCGCCGAACGCCGCACCGACCAGATTCAGCTCGGGCGCGTACGCCGGGGCCAGCTGGGCGGCCCATCCGCTGGCGATGGCGCCGCCGGAGTATCCGGTGACCAGCGTCGGAGCGTCCGGTCGCAATCCGAGTTCCGGCGTTCGCACCGCGGCCCGGATCGAGTCGAGCACCGCGTGCCCGGCCATCAGTCCCGCCCCGTACGCCTGCCGCGGGCCCTGATGGTCGGGCACGAGCACGGCGTATCCCTTGGACAACGGAATCTGGGCGGCCCACATCTCGGCCCACAACGGGTTCTTGAGCTCGTAGGACGGTGCGCACCGATGCCCGAGCGAGTCGATCGCGTGATTGAGCGACAGCACCGGCCGCGGCCCCGGCCCGGTCCACGGCGTCCGCGGCACGAGCAACGTCGCGACCACGGGGACCGGGCGATCCTTGGAATCGGTGGACCGGATCAGCAGTTCGGTCGAGTGCAACGGGAACGCGGTCAGGCCGGTGCCGCCCGGACGGGACGCCAGAACCGTTCCCGGCGGTGCGTTCTCGAATTCCGGCGGCGGGGTGTAGAACGGGTCGCCCAGCGGCGTGGGCAGGATCCCGGAGTATTCCCGCGAAGGCGTGAGGAACTGCTCGATCGGATTCGCCTGCACGGGCGTGCCGACCGCACTCACCGCCAAGGCGCCAAGCAACGCCGCCACCAGCCGGACATAGCGTCCGCACAGCACAATTCGCATCGTCGCACCCGCCCGCCGATTCCTTGTCCGGAGGTACGAACCGGCCGGACCATTGCAGTGTGGCGGCCATCCGGAACCTTGCGCTGCCCATACTTACAGTGGCTCGATTCGCCACGCACGCTCGACACGCACCCGGCGCGGGAGCAAGCGCGCTTCACATCGCGGCGACGGTCACGGCAGTAGCGCGCGGACGGCGTCGATGGTGTCCGCGTCGGCGGGTTCCTTGTCGGGGCGGTAGCGCACCACCCGAGCGAAACGCAACGCGACCCCGCCGGGATAGCGCGGACTGACCTGCACGCCGTCCAAAGCGATCTCCACAACCAGTCGCGGCCACAGATACACGGTGTGCTGATCGCGCGAGCGCTCGTGGCGGGGGAATTCGGTGGTCTGCCATTGCAACAGCGCGTCGGTGAGCCCCTTGAAGGTCTTGCCCACCATGACCGGCTCGCCGCTGTCCGGGTCGCGCGCGCCGAGATGCAGGTTCGACAGGTAGCCCGTGCGACGGCCGTAGCCCCATTCCGCGCCGAGCACGACCAGGTCGAGGGTGTGCGTCGGCTTGATCTTCTGCCAGGCCCTGCCTCGCCTGCCCGCCGCGTACGGCGCGGTCAGCGACTTGATCATGACGCCCTCGTGGCCCGCCGCCAGCGCGCCGTCGAAATATTCGGCGGCCGCTTCGGCATCCGGCCGCAGCAACGCGGGAATGGTGTGCGTGCCCGCCACCTTCGTGAGCGCGGCGCGCCGCTCCGACAGCGGAGCGTCGAGCAAATCCCGGCCGTCCAGGTGCAGACAGTCGAAGAAGTACGGGTGCAGCAGCAACTCCCGGGTGGAACTCACCTCGGCGAAGCGGCTCATGGTCTCCTGGAACGGACGTGGCCGTCCCGCGTCGGTGAGCGCCAGCGTCTCCCCGTCCAGGACGACGCTCGTGCAGTCCAGGCCGGCGACCAGCTCGACCAGTTCGGGCACGCCCGCGGTGATATCGCGCAGCGTCCTGGTGAAGATGCGGACCCGGTCGCCGTCCCGGTGCACCTGGATGCGGGCGCCGTCCAGCTTGTGCTCGACGCTCACCTCGCCCTCGAACTCGATCAGCGCCTCGTCCAGCGTCGCACCGGGCGAGGCGAGCATGGGCTGGATCGGGCGGCCGACCTCGAGTCGGAACTGCGCGAGTGCGGCAGCTCCGCCGGTCAGCGCCGCAACGGCGGTGACCGGCAATCGGCCCGACAGCATGTACGCCCGGCGCACCAGATCGGGCGGTACGCCCGCGGCGACGGCCACCGCTTCGGCCACCACGGCGGTGAGCGCTCCTTGGCGCAGTTCCCCGGTGAGCAGGCGCACCAGGAAACTCTGCTCATCCGCCGTCGCCGCGGACCACAGCGCCCCGAGCAGCTCCTTGCGCCGGGCGGCGGACCCGGCACCGGAGGTACCGGCCAGCTCGCTCAGCGCGGCGTGTACCGCCGCGACGGTCAACGTCGCGACCGGCGCGGGCGGGCTGTCGAGCGTGGTGAGCGTGCGCCACCCCGTGCCGATCCGCCCCTGCGGTAGCTCGCCGGACGCCCAGGCGACGACGGGCGCGAGCTCGTCGGCGGCGGCCGAGGTCAGCAGCCCGGCCAGCGTGGCGATCTTCGTCTTGCGTGACCTGGTCGCGCGCACGGTCTCCGAGGCCAGGACGACATCCGAGAACAACACCCTGCCGACGGTAGCCGCCGGGTACGACACCTGTCTGCGAGCAGTGTTAATCCGTAATTGGCACGGATGCGAACCCGGCCATAAGCTGGACGCATGGCCAAGACTTACGTCGGCGCTCGGCTGCGTCAGCTGCGGACCGAACGCGGGCTGAGCCAGATCGCGCTGGCCCAGCAGCTGGAGATCTCGGCGAGTTACCTCAACCAGATCGAGCACGATGTGCGCCCCCTCACCGTCCCGGTGCTGCTGAAGATCAGCGACGTGTTCGGCGTCGACGCGACCTTCTTCTCCGCGCAGGACGACACCCGGCTCATCGCGGAGCTCCAAGAGGTCGTGATGGACCAGGAGCTGGGCATCGAGGCCGACGCCCAGGAGATCGCGGACATGGTCTCGGCGCATCCGAGCATGGCCCGCGCGCTGGTCAACATGCACAACCGCTACCGCAACACCTCCGCCCAGCTGGCGGCGGCCACCGAGGACCGGTTCGCCGACAGCGCGGGCAGCGGCGCGATCAGCAAGCCGCACGAGGAAGTGCGCGACTACTTCTACCAGCGCCAGAACTACATCCACGAGCTGGACACCGCCGCCGAGGAACTCACCGCGCGCATCCGTTTCCACGGCGGCGACGTGAACAGCGAGATCGCCAGGATCCTGCGCGCGCACGACGTGCGGATCACCGAGCGCATCGATCTCGGCGAGGGCGTGCTGCACCGCTACGACCCGCAGACCGGCAACCTGGAGATCGCGCCGCATCTCTCCGGCGGGCAGCGCACCTTCAAACTGGCCGCCGAGCTGGCCTACTTCGAATGCGGAGAGTTGCTGGAGAAGCTGGTCGAGGAGGGCAATTTCGCGTCCGAGGACGCCCGCAAGCTGGCCATGCTCGGGCTGGCGAATTACTTCGCCGCGGCGACGGTGCTGCCGTATACGCATTTCCACGAGGTGGCCGAGGACTTCCGCTACGACATCGAGCGACTGTCGGCGTTCTTCACGCAGAGCTACGAGACCATCTGCCATCGGCTGTCCACGCTGCAACGACCGTCGCTGCGCGGCGTGCCGTTCTCGTTCGTGCGGGTCGACCGCGCGGGCAATATGTCCAAGCGCCAGTCGGCCACCGGTTTCCACTTCTCCGCCAGCGGCGGGACCTGCCCGCTGTGGAACGTCTACGAGACCTTCGCCTATCCCGGCAAGATCATGACGCAGATCGCCCAGATGCCCGACGGCCGCAAATATCTCTGGGTGGCTCGCACGGTCGAACGCCGCGCCACCCGTTTCGGCCAGCCGAGCAAGACCTTCGCCATCGGCCTCGGCTGCGAACTGCGGCACGCGGCCCGGGTGATCTACGCCGACGGCATCGACCTCGACGAGGTGCAGCCGACGCCGATCGGTGCGGGCTGCCGAGTCTGCGAACGGGCCAATTGCCCGCAGCGCGCGTTCCCGCCGTTGGGCAAGGTGCTCGACATCAGTGAGCACCGCAGCTCGGTTTCGCCGTATGTGCTGAAGTAGCCGGCCGGGTGATTCCGGCAAGGCGAACCGGCGGCCCGGGATGAACGCGCGTCCGGCCGGGATCGGAGTACCGATACCGGCCGGACGTGGTGTTCGGTCAGGCGGCCTGCGCCTTTCGCTGCATCCGCAGCCCGGCCACCGTCATACCCAGTGCGGCGACGAGCAACAGCGCCAGCGTCCAGGCGAGGGTGGCGAAGCCGTGCGGCGCCGCCGCGGCGGCGACCAGCGGGCCGATGGTCGCGCCCACGTAGAAGCTGAACATCGCGACCGACATCGCGGCGGCACGGGATTCGCCGCCCAGTTCGCCCGCGCTCTGCAGCACGGCCGGGGCGATGATGCCGAGTCCGCCGACCAGCACGGCCAGCAGGACGGCCAGCACGAGCGGATGGGTTCCCTCGAAGGTCGCGACCACCATCGCCGTCGCGGCGATGAGCACCCCGAGCACGATCTGACCGTGCTTGGACAGCCGGGCAAGCGGCACCGCGAGCACGGGCAGCGCGATCATCACCGGCAGCGCGCCCGCCCGCAGCGCGAGTAGTTCGCCCGAGCCGCGGACCACCCCGGTCAGTTCCAGGCCGGTGTACACCCCGACCATCACCGCCATGCTCATCGCGCCCGCGATCAGCATCGGCACCAGCGCCCGGATGCGCAGCACCGCGGGAATCGCGGCGTAGCTGTGCCGCAGCGGCTTGTCCCGGCCGGTGGGCGCGTCGGCCAGCAACGCCGACCGCAACGCCAGCGCGAGGACGGCGAACCCGATCGCGGAGGCGACGAACACCGTGCGCCACGGGAACGCGCCGACCATCCATTGCGACACGATCTGCGCGACCACCGTCGCCGCGAGGAACGACGTTGCCACGGACATGGTGGCCACGGCACGGTGCGCGGGGGTGATGCGGGTCGCCACATAAGCCATGATCGCGGGCGGAATCGAGCCGACCACCAAGCCCTGCGCCACCCGCAGGCCGACGGCCAGCGGGGCGCTGAACGCCAAGCCGGTCAACATGGTGACCACCGCGGCCGCCAGCATGCCGGTGACCAGCACCCGGCGGTGACCGTAGCGATC
Source organism: Nocardia sp. NPDC047648 (assembly GCF_040642815.1). NCBI lineage: Bacteria > Bacillati > Actinomycetota > Actinomycetes > Mycobacteriales > Nocardiaceae > Nocardia > Nocardia sp. NPDC047648. The sequence continues at coordinate 180,795 of NZ_JBEYSX010000003.1, forward strand.
CGACAGCGGCCCGAACAGGACGAAACCGCCCGCGTAGCCGAAGGCGAACGCGCTGATGATCCAGGTCATCGCCGCCGAGCCGACACCCCAGTCGGCTCGCATGGCGGTGAAAAGCGGGATGGGAACGTACATCTGGCCGGTGGCCAGCAGTGCGGCGAGGACGAAGAAAGGCAGGGTGCGCCCGGTGTGGGCTCGCGCCGAGGTGTCTCGGCCGCGCGTCCGGGCCGGAGCCGCGGACTGGAAGGTGGACATTGCCATGGCTCGAAGGTAGGCCTGCGACAGGCCAGTTGTCAACCAAATAGTTGGTTTAATGAGATGGTAAAGTGTCGGTCATGACGGCCACGATCAAACGCAGTGACGCGACCAGGCAGGCCCTGTTGCGCGCCGCCCGCGAGGAATTCGCGCAGTACGGGCTGGCCGGCGCGCGGGTCGACCGGATCGCCGAGGCGGCGGGCGTCAACAAAGAGCGCATCTACGGACTGTTCGGCAGCAAGGACAAGCTGTTCGACGTCATCCTGATCGACACGCTGCGCGAGTTCATCGATGTGGTCAAGCCGTTGGCCGACACCGAACCCGGGGCCTACGTCGGCAAGCTGTTCGACTATCACCGGGACAATCCCCAGCTGTTGCGGTTGCTGCTGTGGGAGGCGCTGCACCGCGGCGCCGACGCGCACGACATCGACGGCTGGCGCGCCGCGCACTACGTGCAGAAATTCGATCGCGCCCAGGAACAGTTCGACGTCGACTCCGCGAACGCGGGCCGCCTGCTGCTGGCTCTGTGCGGCCTGGCCAACTGGTCACACGCCGTCCCGCAGACCACCAGACTGCTGCTCGGCGAGGCCGCCGCGGAGGACAAGGACGCCACCCGCGCGTTCCTGATGGAATTCGCCAGGGCGGCGATGCGCCGGGACGCGGCCCCGGGTGAGCGGGAAGCCCGCCTCCCGGAGGTCGAGCTGGTCAATGAATTGACCACCAGCGACGAGCAGCCCGGCGTGGACCGCGCAGCCCAGCGACTCCGCGACGCCCAAGCCGCCGCCGAAGCCGCCCGCACCGAACTGGCCACCGCCCTGAAGGCCGCCCACGCCGCAGGCACGAGCGCAAACCAGCTCGCCAGACAGGTATCGGGCACACTGTCCCGCCCGGTCGTGCTCAAACTGCTCGCCCAGCCCGAGAGCTGAGACGATCAGAACGCGGCTTCGTCCAGGTTCATGATGTCGTCGTCGAGTGCGGCGATTATCCCGCGCACCGCGGCCAGGTTCGGCAGCACGTTCTTCGCGAAGAAGCTCGCGACGGCGACCTTTCCGGCGTAGAAAGCGCGATCCTTCTCCGGCGCGTCGGTGGCCAGTGCGGTGGCCGCGATCTCCGCCTGAACCAGCAGGCGCCAGCCGATGAGCAGGTCGCCGACGGCGAGCAGGAAGCGCACCGAACCGAGGCCGACCTTGTACAGCTCGGTGGGCTTCTGCTGGGCGGCCATCAGGAAGCCGGTGAGCGAGGCGGCCATCGCCTGCACGTCCTCCGCGGCCGTGCGCAGCAGGTCGCGCTCGGTGTCGAATCGTCCGGTCTTCGCGTCGAGGAATGCCGCGATCCGCGCGCTGACGTGCCCGAGCGCCGCACCTTTGTCGCGAATGATCTTGCGGAAGAAGAAGTCCTGCGCCTGGATGGCGGTGGTGCCTTCGTAGAGCGAGTCGATCTTCGCGTCGCGGATGTATTGCTCGATCGGGTAGTCCTGGAGATAACCGGAACCGCCCAAGGTCTGCAACGACTCGGTGAGGAACTGGTAGGCGCGCTCGGAACCGACGCCCTTGACGATCGGCAGCAGCAGATCGTCCACCCGGTGCGCCAGATCGGGGTCGGCGCCGGAGACGAGCTGGGCCACATCGGCGTTCTGGTGGGCGGCGGTGTACAGGTACACCGCGCGCAGGCCCTCGGCGTATGCCTTCTGCATCGCCAGTGAACGACGCACGTCCGGATGCCGGGTGATGGCCACGCGGGGCGCGGCCTTGTCGGTCATCTGGGTCAGATCCGCGCCCTGGACACGCTCTCTGGCGTAGTCGAGCGCGTTGAGATAACCGGTCGACAAGGTGCCGGAGGATTTGACGCCGACCATCATGCGCGCGTTCTCGATCACCTGGAACATCTGCGCGATGCCGTTGTGCACGTCGCCGACCAGCCAGCCCTTGGCCGCTACGCCGTGGCCGCCGAAGGTCAGCTCGCAGGTGGGCGAGGATTTCAGGCCCATCTTGTGCTCGACTCCGGTGACGTACACGCCGTTGCGCTCGCCGAGTGCCAAGGTCTCGGGGTCGAAGAGGAACTTCGGCACGTAGAACAGCGACAGGCCCTTGGTGCCCGGTCCGGCGCCTTCCGGCCGGGCCAGCACCAGGTGGAAGACGTTCTCGGCGGTGTCGCCGACCTCCGCGCCGGAGATGAACCGCTTGACGCCCTCGATGTGCCAGGTGCCGTCTTCTTGCGGGATCGCCTTGGTGCGTCCCGCGCCGACGTCGGATCCGGCGTCGGGCTCGGTCAGCACCATGGTGCCCTGCCAGCCCTTCTCGAGGCCGAGCGTGGCCCAGTGCCGCTGCCGCTCGGTGCCGACGTTGTACAGCACGGACGCCATGACCGGCCCCATGTTGAAGAACGACGCCGAGGGATTGGCGCAGGTGATCATCTCGGCGACGGCCCAGACCAGCGCCGCGGGCGCCGGGGTGCCGCCCATGCCCTCCGGCATGCCCAGCCTGCTCCAGCCCGCGTCGCGCACGGCGGCGACGGTCCTACGGAGCGGCTCCGGAACAGAGACCGAGAAGGTTGGCGCGTCATAGGCCACCGGATCGCGATCGGCCGCCGCGAAGGAGTCCGCCACCGGCCCCTCGGCCAGTCGCCGAACCTCCGCGAGGATCTCCCGGGCGGTGTCGGAATCGAGGTCGCCGTAGGCGCCGGTATCGAGGAGTTTGTCCAGCTCGAGCACTTCGAACAGGTTGAACTCGATGTCCCGCAAGTTCGCCTTGTAGTGGCCCATCTGGTCCTCCTCGACTCGAGTCCGCGGCCCGCCGCCGCAGCTTGGGACGGTTCAGATGTTGTACGAATCGAAGCGTGCCGCATCGCGGCGACGCTACGCAACCGTAGCCACATCCGCCCCGGCCAGCGGGTTTGCCCGGATCTCACAACCGTTCACCGTCCGTTTACGGGAAAGGTTCACACGAGCGAAACAGACGAAACGGACTTGTCATCGAGAGATATTCCGGCGCAACAAGTTCTGTCTACCGTTCGCATCACGAATACAGCCGTTGTATACAGCCCCGTCTACAGCCGTGAGCGGGGCGAAGACGGCGGTATTCGATGCGGCGCCCTGCCGACGCCGCCGCAATACCTGATGAGGAGAGGGTTCGCCCCATGCCAGATTCCCGTGCCACCCATCGCTCCAGGCGTTTGGTCCGAGCGGTGGCGGTGCCCACCGCGGTCGCGCTCGCCGGCCTGTTGCTGACCGCCTGCGGCGCCAAGGACGACGCCTCGACCACCGGCTCCGGCGCCGCCTCCTGCGTCGACACCTCGAAGGACACGATCAAGATCGGTTCGCTGCACTCGCTGTCCGGCACGATGGCCATCTCCGAGGTCACCGTCGCCAACTCGACCAAGCTGGCCGTCGACCAGATCAACGCCGCGGGCGGCGTGCTCGGCAAGAAGATCGATCTGGTGCTCGAGGACGGCGCCTCGGACCCGAAGACCTTCGCGGAGAAGGCGGAGAAACTGATCAGCTCCGACTGCGTCGCCGCGGTGTTCGGCGGCTGGACCTCGTCGAGCCGCAAGGCCATGAAGCCGAAATTCGAGAGCCTGAACTCGCTGCTCTACTATCCGGTCCAGTACGAGGGCCTGGAGGACAGCAAGAACATCTTCTACACCGGCGCGACCACCAATCAGCAGATCGTTCCGGCGCTGGACTACCTCAAGCAGAAGGGCATCACGTCCCTGTACCTGGTCGGCAGCGACTACGTCTTCCCGCAGACCGCCAATCGTGAGATCAAGGCGTACGCCGCCGCCAACGGCATCGAGATCAAGGGCGAGGACTACACCCCGCTCGGCTCCACCGACTTCTCCACCATCGTGAACAAGGTCCGCTCCGCCAAGGCGGGCGCGGTGTTCAACACCCTCAACGGCGACTCCAACGTCGCGTTCTTCCGCGAGTACAGCAACGCGGGCCTCAAAGCCGCTGAGATGCCGGTGATCTCGGTGTCCATCGCCGAGGAGGAGGTGGCGGGCATCGGCGCGCAGCACATCGCGGGCCAGCTCACCGCGTGGAACTACTACCAGACCGTGGACACCCCGGTGAACAAGAAGTTCGTCGCCGACTACAAGGCCGCCTTCGGCGCCGACAAGCCGACCTCGGACCCGATGGAAGCCGCCTACGCGTCGGTCTACCTGTGGAAGAACACCGTCGAGAAGGCGCGGTCGTTCAAGGTGGAGGACGTCCAGGCCGCCGCCGACGGCGTCAGCTTCGAGGCCCCCGAGGGCCTGGTCACCATCGACGGCTCCAACCACCACATCACCAAGACCGCCCGCATCGGCGAGATCCGTCCCGACGGACTCATCTACACCGTGTGGGACTCCGGCAAGGCCGTGACGCCGGATCCCTACCTGAAGTCCTACGACTGGGCCAAGGGCCTGAAGTAGTCCGCGGCTGTCCGCGGCCCAGCTACCGGTGCCCGCCCGGCGACCCAGTCGCCGCGGCGAGCACGCGGAGCGCGTAATGAGGGGGGCCGCGGACAGCATCGGACACCAACGCGCCCCGAGCGCCTCAACTCCCGGTTTTGAGCCATCAAGGGGCCGCGGACACGCCGCGACGAAGTCGCGGCAGATCAAACACAGGAGCTCGCATGGACGTTGTGATCGGACAGCTCTTCACCGGGCTGAGTCTGGGATCGATTCTGTTGCTCGCCGCGCTCGGCCTCTCGCTGACCTTCGGGCAGATGGGCGTGATCAACATGGCGCACGGCGAGTTCATCATGGCCGGTTGCTACACGACCTACGTTGTGCAGAAGGTCATCTCGTCGGCGGGTACCTCGCTCGTCGTCTCGCTGCTGATCGGTTTCCTGGTCGGCGGCCTGCTCGGCGCCGCGCTGGAGATGGGCCTGATCCGCTGGATGTACGACCGGCCGCTGGACACGTTGCTGGTCACCTTCGGCGTCGGGCTGGTGCTGCAACAGCTGGCCCGCGACATCTTCGGCGCGCCCGCGAAGAACGTCATCGCGCCGGAGTGGCTCAGCGGCGGCGTCACGATCCTGGGCGCGGTGGTGCCGAAGACGCGCATCTTCATCCTCGTCCTGGCGGTGGTCGCGGTGACCGCGCTGGCCGCGGTGCTCAAGGCGACTCCGCTCGGCCGCCGGATCCGCGCGGTGGTGCAGAACCGCGGCTTGGCCGAAACCTCGGGCGTTTCCAGCCGTTTCACCGATATCAGCACGTTCTTCATCGGCTCCGGCCTGGCGGGCGTGGCCGGTGTCGCGCTCACCCTGATCGGCTCGACCAGCCCGACCATCGGCCAGAGCTACTTGATCGATGCGTTCCTCGTGGTGGTCATCGGCGGGCTGGGCCAGATCAAGGGCACGGTGATCGCGGCGTTCGCGCTCGGCCTGCTCAATTCCTACATCGAGTACTCGACCACCGCGTCCATCGCGAAAGTCGTCGTCTTCGTCGTCATCGTGATCTTCCTGCAGGTCCGTCCGCAGGGCCTGTTCACCGTCCGGACAAGGAGTTTGGCATGACCACACTCGTACAACGGTGGCGCGCGCATTCCTCGCTCACCGCGTTGGCCGGGTTCGCCGTCGCCGCCGTCGGGTTGTTCGCGGTCGCGCCCGCGGTGCTCAGTGATTTCCGGCTCAACCTGCTGGCGAAGTTCTTGTGCTTCGCGATCGTCGCGGTTGGCATCGGGCTGGCCTGGGGGCGCGGTGGAATGCTCACCCTCGGGCAGGGCGTGTTCTTCGGCATCGGCGCCTACATCATGGCCATGCATCTGCAGATGGCCGACGCCGCCCGGCTCGGCAACGACGTGCCGGAGTTCATGGAGATCGCGGGCATTCGCGAATTGCCGTCGTTCTGGACGCCGTTCGCGTCGGGTCCGGTGGCGCTGCTCGGCATCCTCGTGCTGCCGGCGCTGATCGCGGCGGCGCTCGGTTACGGCGTGTTCAAGCGCCGCGTGAAGGGCGCGTACTTCGCGATCCTCAGTCAGGCGCTCGCCGCCGCGCTGGCCATCCTGCTGACCGGCCAGCAGGCCATCGGCGGATTCACCGGTCTGTCGGATTTCCGGGCGTTCTTCGGGTTCAAGCTGTCCGACCCGGTCAACCGGCAGATGCTGTTCTTCATCGCGGCGGGCACGCTGCTGGTGGTGGTCGCGCTGGTGCGGCAGCTGATGCACAGCAGGTACGGCGAGTTGCTCGTTGCGGTACGCGACCAAGAGGAGCGGGTGCGCTTCCTGGGATACGACCCGGCGAACGTGAAGATCGTCGCCTACGTGGTCGCGGCGTTCTTCGCCGGCATCGCCGGTGCGCTGTTCACCCCGATCGTCGGCATCATCTCCCCCGCCGACATCGGCGTCGTTCCGTCCATCGCGTTTCTCATCGGCGTCGCGATCGGCGGCCGGACCACCCTGCTCGGGCCGGTGCTCGGCGCGATCGGCGTGGCATGGGCGCAGACGGCGCTGTCGGAGGAGTTCCCCTCGGGGTGGACATATCTGCAAGGCGTGCTGTTCATCGTGGTGGTCGGTTTCGTGCCCGCGGGCCTCGCCGGATTGTGGCCCTTGCTGAAAGGTGTGCTGGGCAACCGGTTCCAGCGGCCCGCGGACCCGCCTGCGGCCGCGGTGGTCGAGGCGCTGCCGGAACCCGCGACGGAGAAGGTGGAATCGCGATGACCGAGACGACGCACGAACCGAAGCTCGGCGGCAACGCGGGAATGTCCAGCGAGTACCTGGAGATCCGTGGCCTGTCGGTGAGTTTCGACGGCTTCAAGGCCGTCACCGATGTCGATCTGACGGTGTTGCAGGGCGATCTGCGCTTCCTCATCGGTCCCAACGGCGCGGGCAAGACGACGCTCATCGACGCGATCACCGGTCTGGTCCCGGCGACCGGGTCGGCGCAGAAGACCGGCGTGGAACTGCTCGGCAAGAAGGTGCACCGGATCGCCCGGCTCGGCGTCGGAAGGACGTTCCAGACCGCGAGCGTGTTCGAGCAGCTCAGCGTGCTGCAAAATCTCGACATCGCCGCGGGTGCGGGCCGTTCGGCGCTCACCATGTTGCGCCGCCGCAAATCGGTGCTCCCCGTGATCGAGGAGGCGCTGGAGACGACCGGTCTGACCGGCCTGCGCGACAAGCCCGCCGGAGTACTCGCGCACGGGCAGAAGCAATGGCTCGAGATCGGCATGCTCCTGGTACAGAACGCGTCGGTACTGCTGCTGGACGAGCCGGTGGCCGGCATGAGCGCCGAGGAACGCGAGGAGACCGGAAACCTGTTGCGCCGCATCGGCGGCGACCGGGTGGTCGTGGTGGTCGAGCACGACATGGATTTCATGCGCGCCTTCGCCACCTCGGTCACCGTTCTCGCGGGCGGCAAGGTGCTCAGCGAGGGGACCGTCGAACAGGTGCAGGCGGACCCGAAGGTCCAGGAGGTCTACCTCGGCACCGCCGCGGCCATCGGCACCGAACTGGAGGACGCCTCGACCGCGCCGAACCCGGAGTCACCCCGGAAAGGGGACAGCGATGCTTGAACTCACCGATATCCACTCCGGCTACGGCCGCACCGAAGTCATCCACGGCGTCTCGGTGACCGTCCCGGACGACAGCGTGGTCGCCGTCATGGGGCACAACGGCGCGGGGAAGACCACGCTGCTGCGCACGGCCGTCGGCCTGATCGGTACGAAGTCGGGCCGGATCGAATTCGACGGGGAGGCCATCACCAAACTGTCGCCGTCGCGGCGGGTGCGTCGCGGGATCGCGTACGTGCCGCAGGGACAGCAGAGTTTCCCGCAACTGACCACCGCGGAGAATCTGCAGGTGGTCGCCGACGGCCGTAAACGCGGCAAGGCGCTGATCGACGAATCGCTCGATCTGTTCCCCGCGCTGCGCGAACTGCTCGCGCGGAAGGCGGGCCTGCTGTCCGGCGGCCAGCGCCAGCAACTGGCCATCGCGCGGGCGCTGATCACCGAGCCGAAGCTGCTCATCCTGGACGAGCCGACCGAGGGCATCCAGCCGTCGGTGGTGGCCGAGATCGAGCGCACCATCATCGATCTCACCCGCCGGGGCGGACTGAGCGTGCTGCTGGTCGAACAGCACATCGGCTTCGCGTTGCAGGCGGCGCAGCGCTACTACGTGCTGCGGTCCGGCCGGGTGACCTCCACGGGCGCGGGTGGCGCGGGCGCCGAGAGCGAAGTCCGCTCGGCGATGGCGATCTGAGCGCCGCCATGACCCGCGACAGGGGTCGGATTCCATTGCGCGAGCAGGTGTACGACTCGTTGCGGCGGGATCTGGCCACCGGAGCGATCGTGCCGACCGAACGGCTCGGCGAGGAACGCCTCGCCGAGGCCTACGGGGTGTCGCGCACCCCGGTGCGCGAGGCGCTGGCCCGGTTGCAGGCCGACGGCCTGGTGGAGCGGCTCGCCGACGGCCTCTACCCGTACCGGCCCCGGCTCGACGAACTCGATCACCTCTACGAGCTGCGGCTGGTGCTGGAAGCCAGGGGGATGCACCGCGTGCGGGCGCCCGGTGAGGCGCCCGCGCACGATCTGGCTCTCGTGCGCGCGGAACTCGACGCCTGGCGCGCGCTGCGCGACGATCCGCCCGAACCGGGACCGGCGCTGGTGGCCGCCGACGAACGGTTCCACACCACCTTGCTCGCCGCCGCGGGCAACGCCGCACTCGCCGAGGCGCTCACCGCCGTGCACATCCGGGTGCGCCCGGTGCGCACGCTGGACATGCCGACTCCGGAGCGGATCGCCACCATGACCGCCGAGCACATCGAGATCGCCGAACTCCTGGTGTCGGGTGCGGTGGACGCGGCGGCGCAGACCCTCACCGCCCATATCGACACCTCCCGGACGCACGTGCTGGCCCGCGCCCAGCACGCGCTGCGCCTGACCAAACTCGGCCGCGCCGTGCGGGATTGAGCGATCAGCAGTTCTGCTGGAAGGGGAAGCAGTCGGTGGGCCGGTGCGACGGCGGCGACGGGGTGGTAGTCGTCGTACCGGTGGCCGGAATCGGTTGCGCCGAGTCGTGCGCCAGCGCGGTGGCGATCACGCCGAGCACGAACAGGACCCCGACCACGGCGATCACGACGACCGACCAGCCCGCGTAGGCCTGGCTCTTCGTCGGGGCGCCGGGCGTCGGCTCGACCCGCGGCTTCGGTGTGCGCGGAATGGTCGTGACCGGCTCCGGCGCGTTCTCCTCGAAGCCCGCCTCCAGGAGTTCCGCGCGGGTCGGGGCGATCTCCGCCAGCCCGAGCGCGCCGCACGCGCCGATCACCCGGTCCGCGGTCCAGTCGCGCGGTCCCGCGGAGAATCCCTCCAGGTAGATGCGCAACTCGGTCGCGTCGGTGACATTGCCGACCACCACGTCCAGCCCCGGGCGCAGGTTGGTGCGCGCCGGACGCACCACGGCACCGCGGAACGGGACGAGCACCACCGCGCCGCTGATGTGCCCCGGGTCCTGCAACGCCCGCTGGAGCATGTGCTTGACCGCGTAGATGCCGTGTTCCACGCGCTCGGCGGGGCTCCCGGATTCCGGGTCGTCCAATTCCACCGGCGCGTCGCTGATCTTCCACGGCCCTTCGGCCGGTGTGCTCAGAATGCCGCTCTGCCTGCGCTGGAATCCGTGCACCTCCAGGACGGTCAGGCCCCGCGGGGTGCACACCACCGCGTCGACGCGCCGATTGTCCGCCTCGAGATCGATCACGGCGAAACCGGTGGTCGGATACGACCGCAGGCACGCGACGAATTCCCGCTCGGCGCCGGAAAGCTCCGCTCCGGGCCTGATCCTCACCAGCATCTGTTCCCCTGCCGACCTGTTGTCCACACCTGACGCCGCGCCAACTCACTGCGGCCGCGGTGACCCGCACCGGTACTGATGATGACGGGGTACCCGGCCGAAAACCACTCCGAAAGCAAAAGAATGGCGGGCGCCGCGCGGGATACTGCCGAGTAGGCTCTTTCTCGGCAGGCACCGACGCCGGCCGCACAGACCACGCGGAGGTGGCAACCACGATGGTTTCAGCGCTGCAACCACGCATCTCGCCCGGACGGCTGCGGGAACTCGGCCCGCTCAACTGGGTTGTCTGGCAGGTGCTTTCCCGTGCCGCGGGCACCGGCGACGCCCACTTGTTCAGCACCCTCGGCCGAACCCGCGGACTGTTCCGCGGCTGGCTGCACTACTCGGGCAAACTCATGCCGGGCGGGCGGCTACCACGCCACGAGTCGGAGCTGGTGATCATCCGGGTCGCGCAGCTGCGCGGCTGCGACTACGAAATGGACCATCACATCCGGCTCGGTCGCCGCGCGGGGGTGACCACCGAAATCCTCGAGCGGCTGCGCAAGGGCCCCGAAGCGGCAGGTTGGTCGGACAAGCACCGCGCGCTGCTGGCCGCGGTGGACCAGCTGGTCGAGACGCGCGACCTCGACGACGACACCTGGGCCGAGCTGGCGAAGCACTACGACGAGCGCAGCCTCATCGAAATCGTGCTGCTGATCAATCAATACGACGGGCTGGCCGCGACGATCACCGCCCTGCGCATCCAGCGCGACGGCGTCTAGACCCCAGCGGACGGCCCCTCGATGCGGCGCGCCAGGCCGTCGAGCACCAGCGTCAGCCCGAACTCGTAGGCATGGTCGGCGCTGTAGGCGGCGTCGTGCGCCTGGCCCGCGGTCGTGCCGACACGGGCGGCGAGCGGGTAGCGTTCCGCGTCGAACACCTGCGCCAGCACGGGCGCGGCCCGTTCCCACCACTGCCCGTCGGACAGCGCGCTGTCCGACGCCGCCCGCGCGCTGTCGATGGCGATACGGGCGACGGAGGTGACGAACCCGAGCACGAACGTGAGCGCGGCGTCCATCTCGACGTCGTCGAGTCCGAGGTCCGCGAAGGCCCCCAGCTCGTGGTCGTACTTGGCGGCGAGGCCAGGCCCGAGTGGCGGCCGGGTGGTCGGCAGATACGCCACCCAGGGATGGCGGGCCAGCATGGCGCGGTTCTCGGCCGCGATCCGGACAACCCGCTCGCGCCAGGGCAGACCGGTGAGGTCCGCCCGTTCCATCCGCGCGTACACCGTGTCCAGCATCAAGTCGATCAGCTCGGCTTTGCCCGGCACATACGTGTAGGTGGCCATGGGGGTCAGGCCGAGCCGGTTGGCGACCGCGCGCATCGTGAGCGCTCCGATCCCCTCCGCGTCGGCGATCTCGAGCGCGGCGGCGATCACCGCCTCGACGCTGCTGCGCTGCTTCGGGCCCCGTCCCGCGCCCGACTCCGGCGGAATCCGCCATAGCAGCTCCAGCGTGCGAACCGGGTCGCCCGCGCCGCTGCGTTCCTTCGGCTGTCCCACCGCTGCCTCCTCGACCACCTCGAACCACCGATGGTATCGGTGTGACTCAGGTCATAATGCGCATCGCCCCAAAATGCTCTACAAAGTACAGTGTACTTAGTACAGATTTCCGACGCCGAGGAGAGTTCATGAACATCACCGCTTCCGCCGTCTCGCTCAACGTCCCCGACCCGGCCGCCTCGGCGAAATTCCTCATCGACCACCTCGGCTTCGAGGAGAAGATGTCGGCCGAGGGGTTCGTCTCCCTCGCCCGCGACGACGCCGGGCTGAACGTCATCTACTTGCGCACCGGGCTGGCGAGTTTCAAACCGAAGAGCAAGGCGGGCAGTGCGGGCGAAGGGCTGCTCGTCGCCTTCGTGGTCGACGACATCGACGCCGAATACGCCCGCTTGCAGGACGAGGGGGTGCCGATCGTGACGCCCATCGAAACCGAGGAGTGGGGCGAGCGGTACTTCCAAATGAGCGATCCGAACGGGATCATCATCCAGCTGGTGCAGTGGGTGTAGCACGCGAGCTTCGCTCGAACCGGCAGCCGGGCCGGGTGTGGCGGCATGGAAACAGGCCGCCGCATCCGGCCCTTCGACGCGCGATACCACCCGCGACGGTTGCTTTCCCGATCAGCGTCAGCCCAGCGCCGCACGGAAGACTTCGACAGCCCGGGTAGCCGGTCGGCCGAGCAATTTCTCCAGATCCCCGGAGCGCACGTCGAGGATGCCGCGGGCGATACCGGCGTCTGCGTCGGCGAGCGCCTCGGCGTAGGCCTCCGGCAACCCGGCCTGGATCAGCGCGGCGGCGTAGTCCGCCTCCGGCAGGTTCTCGTAGCGCACCGGCTTACCGGCGGCCTCCGAAATCGCCTGCGCCAGTTCGGCATAGGTGAGGCTTTCGCCACCGCCGAGTTCGTATACCCGGCCCGCGTGACCATCGGTGGTGAGCACCCGGGCGGCCGCTTCGGCGTAGTCGGCGCGCGCCGCGCCCGCCACGCGCCCCTCGCCCGCGGCGCCGTGCAGTACGCCCGACTCCACCGCGTGCGCGAGACCGCCCACGTAGTTCTCCCAGTACCAGCCGTTGCGCAGCAGCACGTGCGGCACGGCCGATTCGGCGAGCACCGCCTCGGTGCCCTTGTGTTCTTGCGCGAGGATCAGCGGGTTGTCGGTAGCGCCCGGAATGCTCGTGTAGGCGAGCAGTTCCACGCCGGCGCGTTCGGCCGCGCGAATGACATTGGTGTGCTGCGCTACTCGCGCGCCGAACTCGCTGCCCGAGATGAGCAGCACCCGGTCGACGCCGTCGAGGGCGCGCTCCAGCGCGGCCGGGTCGTCGTAGGCGGCCTCGCGGATGTCCACGCCGCGTTCAGCCAGATCGGCGACCTTCCCCGGATCACGCACGATCGCGACGGGCGTCGATCCCGCGCGCGACAACTCCTCCACCACGAGTCGGCCCAGCTGTCCGCTCGCTCCGGTTACGGCGATGGTCATGACTACCTCCAGGTTGTGTACTGATCAACATGCACTAACTATTCGTAAGTACTATGCATTCCGTACCCACTGCGGTCAAGTTGGGTACGATGACGGTCATGACGACCCAGCACACCGGCTCGGCGGAGGCCGACGACCCGACGCTGGAAGCCGACGTCTTCGCGCGCAACTGCACCTCACGGCCGGTCCTGCAAACGGTGGCCAGTCGCTGGGGCACCCTGGCGCTGGTCGCGCTGCGCGAAGGCCCGTACCGGTTCAGCGCCCTGCGGCGTCGCGTCGACGGCGTGAGCGAACGCATGTTGTCGCAGACTCTGCAAGCGCTCGAGCGCGACGGCATGGTGCACCGCGAGGTGCAGGAGACGATTCCGCCGCGCGTCGAATACACCCTCACCGAATTGGGCGCGGAGGTGGCCGCGCACCTGGAGTCGCTGATCCAGGTGCTGGAGACCAACATGCCCCGCGTACGCGAGGCACAGGCGGCCTACCACCGCGATTGACCGGGAAGAGACTCCCCGCGCCACGGGTTACACGGACATGGAACTCGCCGCCGCCGTCGATTTCGCACGCGAACATCGCAGGTCCGTGCTCACCACGATCCGCCGCAACGGGCGCCCACAGCTGTCCAACGTGCTGCACGTCATCGGCGCCGACGGCCGGATCCGCATCTCCATCACCGCCGACCGCGCGAAGTATCACAACCTCGTGCGCGATCCATGGGCGGCACTGCATGTGACCCGCGAGGATTTCTTCGCCTACGCCGTGCTCGAAGGCACGGTGGAACTCACTCCGGTCGCCGCCGCGCCCGGCGACCCCACCGTCGACGCGCTCGTCGACTACTACCGCACCGCCAACGGCGAGCACCCCGACTGGGACGAGTACCGCGCCGCGATGGTCACCGACCGCCGCGCCTTGGTCCTGTTCACCCCCACCCACGCCTACGGCATGCTCCCGGCCGCCGGTTAGCAGATCGGCCGAGGTCCGCGGCGACTACGGCCGAGTGGCGGGCGCTCCGATCCACCGTTGGACCGGCGCGGCGCACGGCCGGATCAGCGGGACATCAGGTCCGACACGGTGACGAATTGATAGCCCGCGGCGCGCAATTCGGTGACGATGCGGGGGATGGCGGCGAGCGACGCCTCAGCGTTCCCGTACATGACGTGCAAGAGGATGATCGAACCGGGACGGACCTCGCCGAGCGTCTCGGCGACGATGTCGTCGGCGGTGACGTCCGCCCGGCCCGAATCGGGCTCGACGTCCCACGTCACGGTGACCCGGTCGTGCTCGGCGAGATAGTGCGGCAGCATCCACAATTTCTTGCCGTAGGGCGGCCGGAAGGTGATCGGGCCCGCGTAACCGGTCTTCGCGATCTCGGCGTCCGTGCCCTCCACCTCGTCCCGGACCGTGCCGGGTGTGACGAACACCATCCGCCGGTGCGAATAGGTGTGGTTGCCGATCTCGTGGCCCGCGGCTGCGATCGCCCTGCCGTGCTCCGGATGCGCGGCGAGATCACGCCCGTTCAAGTAGAACGTGGCTGGAACTCGCGCGTCGGCAAGGACTTTCAGCACTTCGGGAGCGCGATCGGACGGCCCGTCGTCCAACGTCAGCGCGACGACCCTCGCGTCGGTGTCCACCCTGCTGACCACGTGACCGGCCAACTGGAAGGTGCGCGCGTTCATCAGGTAGAAGGTGCCCGTCCCCAGCAGCACCACCACGACGAGCACCGGCACACTTCCGATCAACCACCTGCGAAGCATGCACGCTGTATAGCAGACCGCCCGCGCCCGCGCCGACCTCCGGCGGCCCTACCGAGGCGGAAACCATTGGCCGACAAATGAAAAGGGCGTGCGATCTACGACCGCACGCCCTCTCTCCGCGACCGGATCAGAAGTTGATCATGTGGCCGGCCAGGCCGTGGAAGGCTTCCTGGAGGGCCTCGCTGAGCGTCGGGTGGGTGTGCACGTTCCGGGTCAGCTCGTTGACCGTCAGGTCCCACTTCTGCGCGAGGGTGAGCTCCGGCAGCAGCTCGGAGACGTCCGGGCCGATGAGGTGCCCGCCGATCAGCTCGCCGTACTTTGCGTCGGCGACGAGCTTGACGAAACCGGTCGGGTCGCCGAGGCCGTGCGCCTTGCCGTTGGCGGTGAAGGGGAAGGTCGCGACCTTCACGTCGTAGCCCTCGTCCCGGGCCTGCTGCTCGGTCAGACCGAAGCTGGCGACCTGCGGCTGGCAGAAGGTGGCGCGCGGCATCATCCGGTAGTCGCCGAGGGTGACGGTCTCCGCCCCCGCGATGGTCTCGGCCGCGACCACGCCTTGGGCCTCCGCGACGTGCGCGAGTTGCAGCTTGCCGGTGACGTCGCCGATCGCGTAGATGTGCGGCACGTTGGTGCGCATGTAGTCGTCGATCCCGATCGCGCCGCGGTCGGTGACCACCACGCCGGTGGTCTCCAATCCGTAGCCGTCGACGCGCGGTGCGAAGCCGACGGCCTGCAGCACCTTGTCGACGGTGACGGTCTCGACCGAGCCGGACTTGTTGTCCTTGATCGCGACGGTGACCTTGGCGCCGTCGTCCTCGATGGACTGCACGGCCGCACCGGTGGTGATGGTGATGCCGAGCTTCTTGTACTGCTTGGTGATCTCCTTGGAGACGTCCGCGTCCTCGTTCGGCAGCGCGCGGTCGAGGAACTCGACGATGCGCACGTCGACGCCGTAGTTCTTCAGGACGTAGCCGAACTCCATGCCGATCGCGCCCGCACCGACGATGAGGATCGAGCCGGGCAGGTCACGGGTGAGGATCTGCTCCTCGTAGGTGACCACGTTCGCGCTGAGCTGGGTGCCGGGCAGCAGCTTGGTGACGGTGCCTGCCGCGATGATCGCGTTGTCGAACGTGATCGCCTCGGTGCCGCCCTTGGAGAGCTCGACCGAGAGCGAGTTCGGGCCGGTGAAGGTGCCCTTGCCGTCGAACTCGTCGATCTTGTTCTTCTTCATCAGGAAGTGGACGCCCTTGACCCGGCCGTCGGCGACCTTGCGGCTGCGGTCGAAGGCGACCCCGAAGTCGAAGTTCACCTCGCCGGAGATGCCGAAGGTCTTCGCCTCCTTGGTGAAGATGTGGGCGAGTTCGGCGTTTCGCAGGAGCGCTTTGGACGGGATGCAGCCGACGTTCAGGCACACACCGCCCCAGTATTTCTGCTCGACGATCGCTGTTCGCAGGCCGAGTTGAGCGGCGCGGATCGCGGCGACGTATCCGCCGGGACCAGCACCGAGAACGACGACATCGTAGTGGGAAGTCACGAACCGAGCCTAACTCCGCAGCGGTATGTTCACCCACCCATCCCCCACCATGGTGAGGCGTGGGCCACACCTACCCGCAAACTTTCCGTGATCGGGAAGAACGCGGTGGTGTCGCCGCGCTAGCATGCCGCCTGAGCAGCCGTATCGAGAGCATCCGCGAGTGGCACCCGGCCGCGGTAGACCTCTCCGTGGTGCGCCCCTCGCGGGGTCCACGCGGTGGCGAGCGGCTGGGGTCAGGTCCGCCAGACCTGGCGGGCGACGCGGCGGAAGTTCTCGCCGAAGACCGCTGCCCGGTCCACCGCGGTGAAACCACGACCGGCCAGCGCCTCGTCGAGGCCGGGTACGTCGGCGGCCCCGGTCAGATCCTCGGGCGGCACCCATTGCAGCGCGCCCCATGTGGTGTATGCCTCGGAGAAAGCGTCCGGATTGTTCGCCAGTTCGGCGTTGAAGTCCTCGGCGTCGAAGGAGTAGTCCGAGCCGATGCCGATGTGCTCGATGCCGACCAGTTCGGCGCCGTATTCGATGTGCCGCGCCATCGCCGCGATCCGCTCGGCGCGTTCGTCGGCGGCGTTGCGGCCCAAAAAGATTCCGACCCCGTTGATTCCGATTACGCCGCCGGTCGCGGCGCAGGCCCGCGCCTGCTCATCGGTGATGTTGCGCGGATGATCCCACAGGGCGGCGAAGTTCGAGTGGCTGTAGATCATCGGGACGACACTCGACTCGGCCAGTTCCAGCCCGGTGCGCCGGGAACAATGCGAGCCGTCGGCGAACATGCCGACTTCGTTGAGCGCACGGACGAGGTCGCGGCCGTACCCGGTGAGTCCGGTGTCCTCGGTGTCCAGGCATCCGCAGCCCGCGGCGTTGGCGTGGTTGTAGGTGGGCAGCAACGACCGCACGCCGAGGTCGTAGAACCGCGCGACGTTGTCCAGATCGCCGCCCAGCGGGCCGGAGTCCTCCAGATCGAACGCGAGCGCGACGGCCCCGGGCGCACCGATGTCCTCGATGCCGCGCACCAGGCGAAACCGGTCGTCCGCCGACGCCTCGCGGCGGAATCGGTTCAGCAACGCCAGAGAGTCCGCGGTCGACTGCCGGGAGTAGCCCACGTTCACCGACAAGTACGAGCCGGCCGGGTAGCGCGCGAGGTCGCCGATGCGCGCGGCGGGCGAGAGCGGCAGGCAGCAGTGCTGCTCCCAGAGAAACGGTGGCAACCTCGAACCTCCTGTTCGGATCGACCTCGTCGGCAGCGATCCTACTTGTCCCTCCGAGCGGGCATCGGCCCCCAGCGAACGGCGAGCCGCCGCTACTCGGCTGCCGTGGACGAGTTGTCCCGTTCGCCAACACTTTTCGCCACAAGCGGCGGTAACAGCGCGCTCACCTCGACCGATGCACGTAATACATCAATCCTCCCGTGCCACGAAGGCGGTGCGACCATGCGTCGCTTGCTTCCCTTTTTCTTCTCCTTCCTGACAGTCGCCGGTCTCTGGATCGCGCCCGCCCCTGCCTCCGCCGCCCCGGCGTGCGCGTCCGGTTGGGGTTCGATGCCCAAGACGAGCCAGGCCCGCGCGCTCACGCCGCTGACCGGGGTCCGCGCCGGGCGGCACGACTGCTTCGACCGCTTGGTGTTCGACGTCGCCGGGCCCGTGACGGGGTACCACGTCGGCTACGTCGAGCGGGTGACCATGGACGGCTCCGGCGCACCCGTCCCGCTGCGCGGCGATGCGTACCTGAGCATCACCGTCAACGCCCCCGCCTACGACGACTCGTTCACCCCCACCTACAACCCCGCGAACCGGGCCGAGCTCACCGAGGTGCGGGACTACCGGACTTTCCGTCAGGTGGCCTGGGCCGGCTCTTTCGAAGGCCAGACCACGGTCGGTCTCGGCACCCGCGCCCGGCTGCCGTTCCAGACCTACACCCTCGACGGACCGGGTGGCGGATCGCGCATCGTGGTCGACGTAGCGCACTCCTGGTAACCCCGCGCCCGGGCGGCTCGTCCACAATGTGGGGATGAGCGGTGTGGAGAATGCGACCGACCCGTACCTCTGGCTGGAAGAAGTGACCGGTGAGCGGCCCCTGGACTGGGCCCGCGCGCACAATGCCGTCGTGCACTCCCGGTTCGCCGACTCCGATCGCTTCCGGGAGCTGGAGCGGCGCATCCTCGACATGCTCGACACCGATACGAAGATCGCCTACCCGTCTCGCCGCGGCCCCTGGCTCTACAACTTCTGGCGAGACGCCGAACACCCGCGCGGCCTCTGGCGGCGCACCACGTTCGCCGAGTACGCCGAGGACTCGCCGGACTGGGACGTGCTGATCGATCTCGACGCACTGGCCGCCGCCGAGGACGAGAACTGGGTGTGGGGCGGAGCCGCGGTACTGCGCCCGGAACAGTCCCGCGCGCTGATCAGCCTGTCGCGCGGCGGCGCGGACGCGAAAGTGGTCCGCGAATTCGACCTCGCGCGGCGGGTGTTCCTCGACCCCGCCGACGGCGGGTTCTTCCTGCCCGAGGCGAAGTCGGAGATCCGCTGGATCGATATCGACTCGGTGTACGTGGGCACCGACTTCGGCCCCGGCTCACTGACCGATTCGGGGTATCCGCGGATCGCGAAACGCTGGCGGCGCGGCACCGCTCTGGACGAGGCGACCACCGTTTTCGAGGGAGAGACCGGGGATGTCGCGGTCTCGGCGGGCTACGACCGCACACCGGGTTACGAACGGCACTACGTCGGCCGCGCCACCGACTTCTTCAACGAAGAGGTGTATCTGCTGGCCGACGACGGCACGCTGCGGCATCTCGAGATCCCCAGCGACGCCAGCGAATCCTGGTACAAGGACTGGCTGCTGGTGCGGTTGAAGTCGCCGTGGGAGGTGGGCGGCGCGAGTTATCCCGCGGGTGCGCTGCTGGCCGCCGACTTCGAGAAGTTCCTGGCCGGCGCACGGGATTTCGAGGTCCTCTTCACCCCGGACGCGCACACCGCGCTGCACGGCTACGGCTGGACCGAGAATCACCTGCTGCTGGTCACGCTCGAGGACGTGCAGACCAAGCTGCACGTGCTCACCCCGGCGACGGACGGCTGGCGTCGCAGGCCACTGACCGACACTCCGCCGATGGCCACCACCAGCGTGCTGAATCTCGATCCGCTGGAGGGCGGCGACGAGTTCATGCTCAGCACCAGCGGGTTCACCACTCCGGCTACGCTGCTGGCCAGTGCGGTCGGCGGGCGCACCGAGCGGCTCAAGCAGGAGCCCGGGTTCTTCGACGCCGACGGCGTGGAGACCGAGCAGTTCTTCGCCACGTCCGATGATGGCACGCCGGTGCCGTACTTCGTGATCCGTCATCGCGACCGCAAGGACCGGCCTGGGCCGACGGTGATGTCCGGCTACGGCGGTTTCGAAGTGTCGCGCACTCCGGGTTACAGCGGCGCGTCGGGGATGGGCTGGCTGGAGCGCGGCGGCACCTGGGTGATGACGAACATCCGCGGCGGCGGCGAGTACGGGCCGCAATGGCACACCTCGGTGCAGAAAGCCAACCGGCACAAGGTGTACGAGGACTTCTCCGCGATCGCGAAAGACCTCGTCGGACGCGGTATCACCACCGCGGATCAGCTCGGCGCGGTCGGCGGCAGCAACGGCGGACTGCTCATGGGCGTGATGCTGACCCGCTACCCCGAATTGTTCGGCGCGATCGTCTGCCAGGTGCCGCTGCTGGATATGAAGCGCTACCACCTGCTGCTGGCGGGCGCCTCGTGGATGGCCGAGTACGGCGACCCCGACAAGCCGGAGGAATGGGAGTACATCGGCAAGTACTCTCCTTACCAGAACGTGCGCGCCGACCGTGCCTACCCGCCGATCCTGCTCACCACCTCGACCAGGGACGACCGGGTGCATCCCGGCCACGCCCGCAAGATGGCCGCGCTGCTGGAGGAGCAGGGCCACGAGTTCTGGTACCACGAGAACATCGAGGGTGGCCACGGCGGCGCCGCCGACAACAAGCAGTCGGCTTTCCAGGCGGCGCTGATCTACGAGTTCTTCACCCAGATGCTGATCGAGCGCCGCGCCTGACGAATGGCAGGGCCGGGCGCGGTCCGTGCTCGGTTCAACGGTCGCGCAACCACTTCTCGATCTGGTCGACAGTGCTGTCGCACTGCCGGATCCAGCCGTTGTGCCCCAGCGGTTCCGGCTGTCGCCAGCGCGTCACCTCCGCGTTGGGCAGCTTCTCCAGCAGATGCTCGGCGGAGCTGGGCGGGGTGAGGTCGTCGCCGGTCATAGTGATGGACAGCACCGGAAGCCGCAGCCGCGCGATGCGCTCCTCGTAGTCGATGTCCGCGCCGACCGGGACGAACCGGCCGGTGCGCGCGAGCCGGGCCCAGTCGGAGATCAGCACTTTGGACTGGCGGCCGAAGCCCATCGACACCCGGTCGCCGGGCCAGAAGCCCGCCAAGTTGGCCGTCAGCGAGATCGCCGCGGTGCCCACCAGCATGCCAGGGCCCGAAAGTCCGCGATAACCACGGTAATACGGCGTGCCGGACGCGACCAGGACGAGTCCGCCGAGCCTGCCGCGGACGCGCGCGGCGTACATGACGCCGAGCTGGCCGCCCATGCTGTGGCCGAGCAGGTACGGCGTGCTGTCCGGGAATTGTTCGCGGACCACCTCGAAGATCGCCGGGAAGTCGACCGAGACCAGCTCGTGGTAGCCGAAAGTACTGGCGGAACTGGGCTTCGGCCTGCTGTCGCCGTTGCCGCGCAGCTCACCGATGGCCACGTCGAACCCGCGTGCCGCCAGGCTCGAGGCGAACAGTTCGTAGTAACCCCCCGGAACACCGAGTCCGGGCACGATCACCAGCACCGGACGCGGCGCGTCCGGTGTGACCGGGTGCCGGTGCACGCCCCCGGCGGGGATCAACCGCACCGGAACCGTGGTGCCGTCCGGCATCTGGATCGGAACTGTCTGCATTCCCGCACGCTACCGCACTCGTCGCCGCCGGTCCCGCAGGCCGGGGCGCTATGCGCGGACCGCGCCGATGATCACTCTGCTCAGCACCCGGATCACGTCGTCGAGCGGTGGACGCGGCTCCGCACCGCTCCACGAGTCCACCACGTAGTTGACCGCGCCGATGATGGCGAGCATCCGCATCTCGTAGTCGCCCGCGGGTATCTCGCCGTGCAGCGCGGCGTCTTCGGCGGCGCCGGCCAGCAGCGAACCCCACTCCCGCCGCACCGCGAGACGGAACTTCTCCACCTTCGGGCCCGCGCCGACCACCTCGACCAAGGCGACGCGCGCCTTGCGCGGATCGGATCCGATGGATTCGACGTACGCGCGAACCGCGGCATCGATGACGTCCAGCGACTTGGCGCCGGACTTCGCGTCCAACGCCTTCTTCACGGCATCGCGCGACTCCCGGTCGATCTGCTCGTACAGCTCTAGGAGCAGGGACTCGCGACCGGTGAACTCCTCGTAGAACTGTCGCGAGGAGAGTCCGGCGTCCTTACAGATGGCGCCGACCGAACTGTTGGCGTAGCCGTCCCGCGCGAAGACCGTCAGGCCTGACTCCAGAAAACGCGCACGCCGCTGACGCTGCCGGTCCTCCACGGGTTGCCCGGCATACATTCGACCCGTATTCGCATCCTGTGACATTGGGGCAGACAATACAGAAGGGCCCGAACTCATCGTCATGGATCGGGCCCTTCGTTACAACCCGCGGCCTACATCGCGTTAGCCGAAAGTTGGCTGAGCAGTTGCTACCTCATTGATCGGTCGCCGAGCCGAAGCCCGGCGACCATAGTAGTTTGCGCACAAGCACGCTCATCAGCGAATCGAGCATCCGGCAACTCCGATCTGTCCGTGAGACATTCCTTGTCACTGGCCATTTGCCGGAACAGACGATACCTAGCAGCGCCGCGTTCGCGGGCAATTTTAGAGGGAAACTGTAGAATTTTTTGTTTCATTCCGATTCGTCGGTTACGGCAAGTTCGCCCGACTCCGCCGCCTCGGCCAGCAATTCCGGCAGCGCGGCCACGGAATCGATGACGTGATCGGGCTCGCGGTCGGCCGACGCCAGTACGCCGGGACGGAATTTACCGGTGCGTACCAGAACCCCGGTCAACCCGGCGTCCTGCGCCGCGAGCACATCCGAATACAGATCGTCACCGATCATCAGGACCTCCGAAGGGTCCAGCCGCATCAGCGCGGCGGCGGTCCGGAAACCGGCCGCGGCGGGCTTGCCGACCACCTCGATGCGCGCATTGCCCGCCGCCTCCAGGCCGGGCAGGTAGGCGCCCGCGTCGACGCGGAGCCCTTCCGCTGTCGCCCAGGTCAATCCGCTGTGCATGGCGACGACGGGCACACCGTCCAGCATCAGTTCCACCACCCGGCTCAGCGCGGCGTGATCGAATTCCGGTCCCGCTCCGCCGATCACGACCACGTCGGGATGATCCTCGTCGAGCGTCAGACCGGTCAGATCCGCCGTGATGTCGCCGTGGTTGAGCACCCAGACGGCGGCATCGGGGTAGCGTCCGCGCACGAACTCGGCGGTGAGTCTTGCGGCGGTGACGATCTCGCCCTGTTCGACCTCGATGCCGGTGTCGCACAGGCGCTGCGCGATCTCGGCGCAAGTGCGCGAGGTGGTGTTGGTCAGGAACGCGCGGCGCAGCCCGCTCTCCCCGATCCGGCGCACCGCGGCGGCGGAGCCCTCGATCTCCTGCCAGGAGGTCACCAGGACGCCGTCGATGTCGTAGAGCACGCCTCGGATCCGACCGCGGTCAGGCATGGGTTCAGCGTACGACCGGCCCGCCCTCCGGGCACGCGGACTCAGGGTGATCCCATGCGAAGGCGCCGCTACGCACTCGAGGAGGGCCGTCGCCGCTGATCCTGGGTGCCGCCCGCGCACGGTTGCCCGCATCCGCCGCTCGCGCCGACGGACCGTCGCACGGTCACTCGATCTCGACCGGGGGCTGTTCGCCGTGCCCGCCGCCGAAGGCGCGGACACGATGGCCGGGGCGATGTTCCCGGACCCCGCGCAGTGCAGTCGTTCGTCGGCAGCGCGACGATCGCGATGACGGACGACCACCCGCGGAGGTCGCCGGAATGCCCACGGCAGCACGGTTTCTCGCGGCGTTCGCGCTGGGTGGGGCACGCGCCCGGGGGCCGGTTCAGCGCTGGGCGCCGGTGATGACCGCGTCCAGCAGGCCGGGGAAGCGCTGCTCCAGATCGTCGCGCCGTAATTCGACCAGCCGGTTGCGGCCGGAGACGAAGGTCGTCGTAATGCCCGCGTCCCGCAGCACCTTCCAGTGGTGCGAGGCGGTCGCCGCCGTGATCTCCACATCGAACTCCCGGACATTGCAGCTCAGCGGTTCGCGCTCACCGGCGAGCGCGCGCACCAGTTCGAGCCGGACCGGGTCGGCGAGGGCGCTGAGCACCCGGACCAGGTCGATGTCGGCGGTACTCGGCTGCGGCAGCGGGCGCATCTCCATTCTCCGATCATTTGACAACCATCGAATCATATCCCACTCTCATCCTATGATGCTTCGACAACCATCGAACAATTTGTATCGATCGCTCCTACCGCTCGCCGTGGGCACTTTCGTGCTCGGCACCGACGGCTTCGTGCTCAGCGGGCTGCTCCCGCTGATCGCCGCCGACCTGCACGTCTCCGTGTCCACCGCGGGCCAGCTGACCACGATGTTCGCCTGGACCTACGCCATCGCCTCGCCCCTGATCGCCGCCGCGACCGGCTCCTGGGATCGCCGACGGCTACTCGGCGGTGGCGCCGCGCTTTTCGTACTCGGCATGATCGGACAGGCCGCCGCGGAGAGCTTCGGCGTCATGGCGGCGGCGCGTGTGGTGGCGGCCATCGGAGCGGCGGCCTTCCAGGCCAACGCGTTCGCCGTCGCGGGTGTCGTCGCCGACGACGCGCACAGGGGACGTGCGCTGTCGATCGTCACCGCGGGCATCACGCTGTCCAGCGTCGCGGGCGTGCCGATCGGCATCTTCGCCGAGCGCTGGATCGGCTGGCGCGGTGTGCTGTGGGGAATCGCGGTCGGCGGAACCGTCGCGGCGGCGCTGGTCCTCCTCCTGCCCCGGGTGACGCTGCCCAGCACCGGCCTGCGCGACCGGATCGGCGTGCTGACCCGTCCGGCGGTGCTGCGCGTGCTGATCGTGACGACCACGCAGATCACCGCCGTCTACACCACCATCGTCTACCTGCCGGTGGTGGTCGCGACCTCGGTGCCGCAGAGCATGCTCGCGTGGTTGCTGCTGGCCATGGGCATCGGCCAGGTGATCGGCAACGCGCAGGCCGGGCGCGCGGTCGACCGGTACGGCCCGCAGCGCACGCTGACGGTGGGGCTGCTCGGCGCACTGGCGGGTCTGGCCATGCTCGGCGTGGCCGTCCATGCCGCGTGGGCGGTGTTCGTCGTGCTCGCCGTCACCGGGTTGTTCGGTGCGGCGATCCTGGTACCGCAGCAGCATCGCCTGTTCGGCATCGCCCACGACGCCCCCACCGTTGCCCTCGGCCTGAACGGATCGGCCATCTACCTCGGCGCGGGCATCGGGTCCGTCGTCGGTGCGACCGTGCTGGATTCCTCCGGTAGCCAGTGGCTGCCGTGGACATCCGCGCTCATCGCGTGCCTGGCGCTCGCACTCGCGCTCCGGAAGGCTCGGCCTGCCGCCCGAACTCCGGTTCCCGCCTAGGCCTGTCCAGCAGCGATGCGACCACGGATCGCGCCGCCGGTGAGTCGATCCGCTCCACTCCCACGGATCCACCACAGCGGCCCGTCGCCCCATCGCACCACCGAGCGGAGGGCGCCGAACATCGTCGTTCGGCGACTCCGTGGCCGTGAGCGGCCGATCCGGACGCGGGTGCGTCCGGTTTCTGCCCGCGGATGGCTAAGCGGCCGGATCGGGCCGGATCGAGTCGAGCCGATCGGCGCATCGAATCAGCAAGTCCTGCAGAGTAGCTCGTTCGGCGTCGGTGAATTCCTCGGCCAGGGCTCGTTCGACGCGGACCGCGCGGGTGTCCGCGTCGCGCATCACCGCCGCGCCCTTCTCGGTCAGCGTGGTCTCCAGGACGTTCTTGTGCCACGGGTGCTGCGTGCGCTCGATCAGCCCGCGGTCTTGGAGGTTGCTCAGCACGGTGTTCATCGAGGGCGGGGTGACGCCGCAGAGCCGGGCCAGGGCGGCGGCCGAGATGCCGGGGTTCTCCGCGAGGAACAGCAGTGCGGCGTACTGCGGCACGGTGACGCCCGCCGGCTTCAACGCGGCGTTCTTCGCCGTGTTGAGGGACTGCTCGGCACGTTTGAGATACGAACCGATCCGTTCGGCGGCGGGCAAGGACGTCATAAACGCATGGTATCCGCACAACTTATCGTTCTAGCCTTGACGATCATTAGAGTTCTAACTTAGATTTGTGCTCATTCTCAAGTGTGAACAAATTCGTTAGAGCGAACCCTAAGAGGTAGACCGATGTCCCATGCTCTGTCCCGCCTGCTGTCGAGCCTGGCCGCAGGAAGCGCCTGCGTCACGCTCATGGCCTGCGGCACCGGCGATACGCCGAGCAGTCCCGTCCACACCGCCTACGAACTGCCGGGCGACCACGTCTACCCGGAGGGAATCGCGGTCGACGCACGCACCGGAGACAGTTACGTCGGGTCCTACACCACCGGCGCCGTCTACCGCGCGACACCGGATGCCCATCGCGCCGAGGTCTTCCTGCCCGAAGGCGCCAACAACCACAAGACCGCCAACGGCTTGAAAGTCGACTCGGCCGGGCGGCTGTGGGTGACCGACTCGACCACGGGCGTCGCGGTGTACGACGTCGCGACCCGCGCGCTGCTCGCCGACTTCACCGTGCCAGGAAGCGATCCCCGCTTCGTGAACGATCTCGCCATCACCCCGGACGGCACGGCGTATCTGACCGACAGCACGCGGGCGGTGGTCTATCGCGTCACTCCCGATCAACTGGCCGCCGCCAGAGCACAGGGCGGGCGCGGGGAACTGACGCCGCAGTTCGACCTGCGCCCCGTACTGCCGCCGATCGAGCCGGGCGGCTTCAGCCTCAACGGCATCGTCACCGATCCGGCGGGCCGTTACCTGCTCACGGTCGACATGCCGCGCGGCGACCTGTACCGCATCGCGTTGACGCCGGAAGCGAATCCGATCAGCAAGGTCGCCTTGCGCGGCGGCGATCTCCGGCAGGGCGACGGACTGGAACTGCGCGAGGGCACCCTGTGGGCCGTCCACAACACGACCAACACGATCAGCCGCTGGACCGTCTCCGACGACGGCGCCACCGTGACGCTGGCACAGCAGCGCACCGACGAGGCCCTGTCCATCCCGACGACGCTGGCCCGCGCCGGTGACAGAACCCTGATCGTCTCCTCCCAATTCGACAAGGGCGGCCCGATGGGACCCGGCAGCCCGAGGACGCCGTTCGCCGTCGTCACCCTCGACGGATTCTGACGCGCGAATCCGACCGAAAACGCCGGAAGCCGGCCCACCTCGCGGTGGACCGGCTTCTGGTTCGAACTGTGTTGCCGGGTGGCCGGACTCAGAAGTCCATGCCGCCCATGCCACCGGTCGGGTCGCCGGCGGGAGCGGCGGCCTTCTCCGGCTTGTCGGCGACAACGGCCTCCGTGGTCAGGAACAGGGCCGCGATCGAAGCCGCGTTCTGCAGCGCCGAACGGGTGACCTTGACCGGGTCGGCAACGCCGGCGGCCAGCAGGTCCTCGTACTCGCCCGAGTCGGCGTTCAGGCCGTGACCCGCGGGCAGGTTCGACACCTTCTCGGCGACCACACCGGGCTCGAGGCCCGCGTTGAACGCGATCTGCTTCAGCGGAGCCGACAGCGCGACCCGCACGATGTTCGCGCCCGTGGCCTCGTCACCGGAGAGCTTCAGCTCCTCCAGCGCCGGAGCCGACTGCAGCAGGGCCACGCCACCACCGGCGACGATGCCCTCCTCGACAGCCGCCTTCGCGTTGCGAACGGCGTCCTCGATGCGGTGCTTGCGCTCCTTGAGCTCCACCTCGGTGGCCGCGCCCGCCTTGATCACCGCAACACCGCCGGCCAGCTTGGCCAGGCGCTCCTGCAGCTTCTCACGGTCGTAGTCCGAGTCGGAGTTCTCGATCTCGGTGCGGATCTGCTGAACCCGGCCCTTGATGGCCTCCGGGTCGCCCGCGCCCTCGACGATGGTGGTCTCGTCCTTGGTGACGACGACCTTGCGCGCCTGGCCGAGCAGCTCGACGCCCGCGCTCTCCAGCGAGAGACCGACCTCTTCGCTGATGACCTCGCCACCGGTCAGGATGGCGATGTCGGCCAGCTGCGCCTTGCGGCGGTCACCGAAGCCGGGCGCCTTGACGGCGACGGACTTGAAGGTGCCGCGGATCTTGTTCACGACCAGGGTCGACAGAGCCTCGCCCTCGACGTCCTCGGCGATGATCAGCAGCGGCTTGCCCGCCTGGATGACCTTCTCCAGCAGCGGCAGCAGGTCCTTGACGGTCGAGATCTTCGAGCCGACCAGCAGGATGTACGGGTCCTCGAGGACCGCTTCCTGACGCTCCGGGTCGGTGACGAAGTAGCCGGAGATGTAGCCCTTGTCGAAGCGCATACCCTCGGTGAGCTCCAGCTGGAGCCCGAAGGTGTTGCTCTCCTCGACGGTGATGACGCCTTCCTTGCCGACCTTGTCCATGGCCTCGGCGATCAGCTCACCGATGGACGCGTCGCCTGCCGAGATACCGGCGGTGGCGGCGATCTGCTCCTTGGTCTCGACCTCCTTGGCGGTGTCGAGCAGCTTGGCGGTGACGGCCTCGACGGCCTTCTCGATGCCGCGCTTCAGGCCCAGCGGGTTCGCGCCGGCCGCGACGTTGCGCAGACCCTCGCGCACCAGCGCCTGGGCGAGCACGGTCGCGGTGGTGGTGCCGTCGCCCGCGACGTCGTCGGTCTTCTTGGCGACTTCCTTGACCAGCTCGGCGCCGATCTTCTCGTACGGGTCCTCCAGCTCGATCTCCTTGGCGATGGACACACCATCGTTGGTGATCGTGGGAGCGCCCCACTTCTTCTCCAGGACAACGTTGCGACCCTTGGGGCCCAGCGTCACCTTGACCGCGTCGGCGAGGCTGTTGAGGCCCCGCTCGAGGCCGCGGCGGGCCTCTTCGTCATACGCAATTGTCTTGGCCATGGCGTTGTTGAGATCCTCCATGTGGATGGCTGACACACAGGACGACCGCTGGTCGGGTCGCCCCAGTTACGCTGGCCAGGTTCGGTGCCCGCGACGGACGACCGAGGGTGTCTACGGAACCCGGTCTCACCGTCCCGACCTGGCACTCACCGATGGGGAGTGCCAAAAGCATTTTTAGCACTCTAGGGTGTCGAGTGCAAGGTCCGCGCCGGGCTAGCGCCGGTCGTCCACGCGGAAGACCAGCGCGACGAACGCGTCGGTGCGCCGTTCCTCCGGCGTGCGGGGCTCTCCGCCCTCGACGGTGACCAGCTCGGCATCATGCAGCAGCAACTCCGCCTCCACCCGCATGATGGCGCGAATGAACGGCGGGGCGACGTCCGGCGGAAGGTCGCCGTTCAGTACATAGCTGCCGTCCGGTTGGGACTCGGTGGACACATACGAAAGCGCGCGCAGCAGATCTGCGCGCCGTTCCCCCGCTATTAGGTCGGAATCCGTTTCATCCGCCATTGCTATAGCTTAGCCGCCGGCGGTTCACATCTCCGGCCGGACGATTCGCGCCTCCCGCCCCTGTCGGCAGAAGCGCAGGTCACGAGGCCGCTGCCGGGTGATCCGCGGACTCGCCGCCGCGCCCGCTCGCCCGCGGCGGCGTAGATTCCGAGGGGATCATGATCGACCTCATCCCGGAAGGGGACGCGGGTGACCGACCTGCCGTTCGATTCGCTGTACCGGCACGGCTTCGCGCGGGTGGCGGTCGCGGTTCCCCGGGTCCGGGTGGCCGACCCGGCCTACAACGTCGAGCAGACCGTGGAGCTGGCCGCGCGGGCCGCGGCGGCCGGTGCCGTGCTGACGGTGTTCCCCGAGCTGGGACTCTCCTCGTACACCGCCGACGACCTGTTCCACCAGGACGCACTGGACGCCGCGGTCGAGGCGGCGCTGGCCCGGCTCGTCGCGGCGAGCACGGATATCGACACGGTGCTCGTGGTGGGCGCCCCGGTGCGCGCGCACCACCGGTTGTTCAACTGCGCGATCGCGATCTGCCGTGGCATCGTGCTCGGCGTCGCACCCAAGAGCTACCTGCCGAGCTATCGGGAGTTCTACGAGAAACGCCAGTTCGCGGCGGCGCGGGAGGTGCTGGAGGATCACGTCACCGTCGCCGGGCACCGGGCGCCGTTCGGCTCCGATCTGTTGTTCCGGGCGAGCAATCTGGACGACTTCGTCTTCCACCTGGAGATCTGCGAGGACGGATGGGTTCCGTTGCCGCCCAGCGGCTTCGCCGCGCTGGCCGGGGCGACCGTGCTGATCAACCTGTCCGCGAGCAATATCGTGATCGGCAAGGCGGACTACCGGCGATCGCTGTGCACCTCGCATTCGGCGCGCTATCTCGCGGCCTATCTGTACTCCGCCGCGGGGACCGGGGAATCGACAACCGATCTCGCCTGGGACGGGCAGGCGCTGATCTGCGAGAACGGCGACCTGCTCGCGGAAGGCGAGCGGTTCTGCGATCATCCTCAGCTGGTCACCGCCGACCTGGACCTGCGCCGCCTCGCCGCGGATCGTCTGCGCACCACCAGCTTCGCCGACAACGTGCACGACCACCGCGACCGGCTGGCCGCGCTGCGACGCATCGACGTGCGGCTGCCGATCCCCGAGGACCCGGTCGCGCTGGAGCGTGAGATCGAGCGCTTCCCCTACGTTCCCGCCGACCCGGCGCTGCGCAACGAGCGCTGCGCCGAGGTGCACCACATCCAGGTCGAAGGCCTGAGCACGCGGTTGCGGGCGACCGGCACGCAACGCGTGGTGATCGGGGTGTCCGGCGGCTTGGACTCCACTCAGGCGCTGATCGTCGCGGCCAAGACGATGGACCGGCTCGGCCTGCCGCGGGCGAACGTGCTGGCCTACACCATGCCCGGCTTCGCGACCAGCACCAGGACCAAGACCGACGCGCACCGGCTGATGGCCGCCCTCGGCGTCACGGCGCGCGAGATCGACATCCGCCCCTCCGCCACGCAGATGCTGCGCGACCTCGGCCACCCGGCCGCCGACGGCGCGCCGCAGTACGACATCACCTACGAGAACGTGCAGGCCGGTGAGCGCACCTCGCACCTGTTCCGGCTGGCCAATATGCACGGCGCGCTGGTGGTGGGCACCGGCGACCTCAGCGAACTGGCGCTGGGCTGGTGCACATTCGGCGTCGGGGACCATATGGCGCACTACAGCGTCAACGCGTCGGTGCCCAAGACGCTGATCAAATACCTGATCGCCTGGGCGGTGGACACCGAGCAGCTCGGCGCGGAAGCGGGCGAGGTGCTCTCGTCGATCCTGCGCACCGAGATCTCCCCCGAGCTGATCCCGAACGCCGACTCCTCCGCCCCGGGTCAGAGTTCGGAGGCCACCGTCGGCCCGTACGAATTGCAGGATTTCCACCTCTACTACCTGTTGCGTTTCGGCTACCGCCCCAGCCGTGTGGCCTATCTGGCCAGGCACGCCTGGTCCGATGCCGCCACCGGCCGCTGGCCCGACCTGATCCCCGCCGATCAGCGCAACGCCTACGACCTCGCGGCGATCAAGCACTGGCTGGGTGAGTTCCTGCTGCGCTTCGTGCAGACCAGCCAGTTCAAGCGCTCGACGCTGCCGAACGCGCCGAAGGTCGGCTCCGGCGGTTCGCTCTCGCCGCGCGGCGACTGGCGCGCGCCCAGCGACGCGTCCGCGGCGGCCTGGCTCGAGGAGCTCGCCCGCAACGTGCCGGATGCCTGAGGCGCCGCAGCGCTCGACACCCCGACTACGGCCGGATGCGCCCTGCCTATGGTGGCTGCGTGAGTGAACGACCCGGTTGGGATGCGATCGATGACGCGTTGCGGCCGCTGTACGGCGATATCGAGCCCTTCCACTGGGCATCCGACCACCCGTGGTCCCTCGGCGGGTCCGACCCGCTCGACGGGATCAGCGCGTACTCCCGCGCCGACCCGGTGCCGCACTGGCATTACATCAGCTACGGGATGACCGAGCTGCAAGAGAAGGAGTGGGACGACCCGGCGGAGTCCGGCTGGGGCTTCGAATTCACCTTCCGGCTGGCGCGCGGGCCCGAGGACACCGAGCCGCCCGCGTGGCCGGCGAATTTCATGCAGAATCTGGCCCATTACGTCTTCCAGTCCGGCAAGTGGTTCGAACCGGGGCACACCATCAAAACGAACGGGCCGATCGCGGCCGACCACCCCGACTGCACCTGTCACGCCGTCTGCTTCACGACCGACCCCGAACTGGGCGCCGTCGACAGCCCGAACGGGCGCGTGCGGTTCCTCCAGATCGTCGGGCTGACCATGCCGGAATACCGTGCGGCACAAGGCGGACGCGCACTGCCCCTGCTCGCCGAGCTGGAACCGCGACTACCCCTCTACGTCACCGACATCTACCGTGCGCCGCTGGTCGCCGAGCCGAAACCGCAGGCCCGCTGGCCACGGTGGGGTGGCGGCCTGGCCGGGCGCGGGTGATCAGGCCGCTCGGGTCGTGTGGTGGCCGACCGGAGCGGCCCGGCGCGGCCCGCGGATAACGGCTCTCCGGGTACGCAGCGCCCGGCGATGACGCGCCCGCGCGGCACGCGCGCCACGCACTCCGTTGACGGCGTTGCGGATGCCGTGCCGGGCCGATCGCCGGGCCACCCCGATCACCAGCGAGGACACCGCGAGGGCGAGTGCGATCCGCGCACGGAACTTCCCACCGCCCACGCGGATCAGGATTTCTCGGAGGTGATGGACGCGAGCAGTTCGCCCAGATGCGTTTCGGCCTTCGCCTTGTCGACGCCGAGATCGCTGAGCAGACCGGTGCCGTTCTCCTGCTCGAGCAGGGCGAGCAGGATGTGCTCGGTGCCGATGTAGTTGTGGCCCAGCCGGAGTGCCTCCCGGAAGGTGAGTTCGAGGACCTTCTTGGCCTCCGCGCCGAACGGCACGAGCGCGGGGACGTCCCCCTCACCCGGCGGCAGGGACGCGGAGGCGGCGGCGGAGATCACGTCGATGGCGACGCCTTGGTGGACGAGTTCGTGCACCGCGAGGCCCTGTGGTTCGGTGAGCAGCCCCAGCACCACGTGCCCCACCGAGATCTCCCGGTTGCCCGCCGCGCGCGCCGCCTCCTGCGCCGCCATCACGACCGCCCGTGCCCGCTGGGTGAAGCGCGCGAAGCCCGTGTTCGGGTCCATGGCCGCCGCCGCGGCCGGGTCGGGCACCTTGGGCACGAACCGCTTCTGCGCGGCCTGCTTGGTGACGCCCATGCTGGCGCCGATGTCGGTCCACGAGGCGCCGGAGCGCCGGGCCTGGTCCACGAAGTGACCGATCAGGTGGTCGGCCACTTCGTCGAGGTGATTCGCCACGACGACGGCATCGGACAGTTGCTCGAGCACGTTGTCGGGACGGGCTTTCTTGATGCCGTCGATCAAGTCGTCGAGGCGGAAGTGTGCGGTCATACGTCAACCATAAGTTGACGATGATCCATCGTCAACCGTTAGTTGACGATAGGAATCAGGGGCGCGCCGCCCCGGCCGCGAAGCGCACGATGCGCTCCTTGACCCACGCCGCCGTCCGCCCGGTCAGCACCGTCCGAGCCGGTGCGTCGTCGGCGTGCACGGCCTGCACGACTCCGTCTCCGCGGCCCAGGCTGAGGCAATGGAGCACATAGCGGAACCGGAGTTCCTTCGGCTCCCGACCACGCATCCGCGCGACGACGGCATCGGCCGCGTGTTTGCCGGTGGGCAGCGCCGTGGCGCATGCCATGCGCAGATCTCGCCCGCCGGGCCCCGCGATGACGGCGGCGTCACCCGCGGCGAAGATGTCCGGGTGCGACACCGAACGCAGGGTGGGGTCGGTGCGCACCCGGCCGTGGGAATCGACCGCCAGACCGGAGCGGGCGGCCAGGTCGGGCACCCGGAAACCCGTGGTCCACACCGTCGCCGCAGCCTCGACCATCGAACCGTCGGCCGAGCGCGGGCCCTCGGACGTCACTTCGATCACCTTGGCGCCGGACACGATCTCGACGCCGAGCCGCTCCAACGTCCGCCTGATGTGCGCCTGCGCGCGCGCCGAAAGCCAGGCGCCGGGCTCCTCCGAGCCGAGCAGCAGCACCCGGGTTCCCGGCCGGGATTCGGCGAGTTCCGCCGCCAGTTCGATGCCGGTCGCTCCGGCACCGACGATCGCCACCGGCCCGTCGAGGGCGGACAGGTCTCGCACGTCTTCCTGCGTCGCAATGGAATACGCGTGCTCGGCGACGCCCGGGACGCTCTGGACATCGGCGATGCTGCCGAGGGCGTAGATCAAGGCGTCGTACTCGATCGCGGGCCCCGCGTCGAGCACCACGCGCTTCGCGACCGTGTCGATCTCCGTCGCCAGGGCGCGCACGAAGTCGATACCCGTGCGTTCCAGTGATTCCCGCAGGTTCAACGCGGCGATCCGCTGTCCGGCCGCCCGCTGGTGCAGTCGCACTCGCTCGACGAACGACGCGTGAGCGTCCACCACGGTGATCCGGGCGTCCCCCGCCGTGCGAGCGAGCCTGCGTGCGGCCGCCAGGCCCGCGTACCCGGCGCCGAGGACGACGATCCGATGCTGTCCGGTCATGATGTGGCTCCTTTCGATCGGCCAACACCCTTCAGACCGGACAGCCCCCCGATTGCTGACAGTCCCGCGCCGTGAAGCGCGTCACAGCGGACGGCGCGGCCGGTCCGGCAGCGTGTCCACCGACCCACCCGAGCCGGCGAAATAAGCCAGCTTGTCCGGGTTCACGATCAACCGCAGCGCCGTGACCAAGCCGTCGGCCGCATCGATCCCCAGCACGACCAGCGGCGCACCGTTTACCCGCGCGACGACCGCAGGCGCGCCGTTGACCTCTTCCACGAGCAACCGCGTCCCCGGCACCTCCCAGCGCAACAGACCCGCCAGGTACCGCGCCACCTGATTCGCGCCGTGTATCGGCCGCCGCGCCGCGGTGATCTTGCCGCCGCCGTCGGCCGTCGCGATCACGTCGGCGGCGAGCATCCGCTCCAGCGACGCGATGTCACCT
This sequence comes from Nocardia sp. NPDC047648, assembly GCF_040642815.1. Classification (NCBI taxonomy): domain Bacteria; kingdom Bacillati; phylum Actinomycetota; class Actinomycetes; order Mycobacteriales; family Nocardiaceae; genus Nocardia; species Nocardia sp. NPDC047648. The sequence goes on from NZ_JBEYSX010000003.1 coordinate 215,316, forward strand.
TCGCGCGCCGCCTTCAGGAATCGTTCGATCAGCTCGCGGGCATGCTCCGGCGGAATGCCGAAGCGGGCCCGGCCTTCTCGCACCCGCTGGGCCGCCCGGCGGAAGATCTGCTGCGAGTTCGACTCGGTGACGTCGAGCATGTCGGCGATCTCGCGATGCGCGTATCCGAATGCCTCGCGCAACACGAAGACGGCGCGCTCGACCGGGGTCAGCCGCTCCAGTGCCGTCAGCAGCGCGAGCGAGACCTGTTCGCGCTCCTCGACGGTCTCCAGCGGACCGAGTTCGCCGCGCGCGGTCGGCACCGGCTCGGGCAACCACGGCCCGACGTAGCTCTCCCGCCGCGCCCGCGCCGAAACGAGCCAGGTGCGGCAGAGATTCACCAGCGCGGTGGTCAACCACGCCTCGGGGGACCGGATACCGGTTCGGTCGACGCCGTCCCAGCGCAGGTAGGTCTCCTGCACCGCGTCCTCGGCCTCACTCGCCGAGCCGAGCATCCGGTAGGCGAGCGCGAACAGGCGCGGCCGATGCAGTTCGAATTCCCGCAACCCGTCGGACTCCATCGCTGTCCCGCCTCTCCGAGTGTTCAGGCCGTACCTGTCGGTGCCGCGAGATCCGCGTGCAGGTCCCGCGTTCGGCGCCGCTCGGTCTTCGGGCGTACCCGGCGAGTTACCCGTGTGCTCACGAGATCGATTGTCCGTCCGGCTAATCGGCGTCCCGCAGCGGATGACCGTTCTCACGTTGCTTCGCCCCGGGGCGGCGCAGGCGCAGCCGCGCCGAGCCGCGGATCGCCGGACGCGGGATGGCCGGACGCCGGATCGCGGGCAGCCGCCGGTTCGCCCGCCGCTGCGCACGCCGCTCGGCGGGTTTGTGCGTCCACGTCTCCGGACGCGCGGCCACCCAGCGCTGGGAATGCCAGGCGAACGGGATATGTCCCAGGTACAGCACGACCAGCACCAGCAACAGCACGATCGGATAGGTGACCAGCGCCGCCGCGGCGAGCGCGACCAGCACCAGCAGCCCGGCCGCGGCCTGCGGCGCCACCGACACCGATTTCATGGCCAGCGTCGGGATGGTGCTGACCGCCAGCGCGGCGGCGAACACCGTCCACGCGGCGACCTCGTAGAAGCCGACCCACCAGCCGTCACCGAACTGCACGAACAGCGCCACCGGAACCATCGCGATGAGCGCGCCCGCCGGGGCGGGCACACCGACGAAGTACTCCCGCGCCCAGTCCGGCCGGTTGTCCTCGTCCATCAGGGTGTTGAACCGCGCCAGCCGCAGCACGATGCTGACCGCGAACAGCAGCGCGACGATCCATCCCACGCTGTTGCTGCTGAGCAACGTCACATACAGGACGAGCGCGGGAGCGACACCGAAGGAGATCGCGTCCGACAGCGAGTCCAGCTCGGCGCCCATCTTCGTGGTGGCGTCGAGCATCCTGGCCAGTCTGCCGTCGAGGGTGTCCAGTACGGCCGCCGCGCCGATCATGGCCAGCGCGATACCGAGTTTGCCGTCCAGGCCGAACTTCACCGCCGACAGCCCGGAGCACAGCGCCAGGATGGTGACGATGCTGGGCAGCAGCCGGATGCTCCGCCGCCTGCGCCGCTGGGTGGGTACCGCCGCTTCCATCACGCGCCGGCGGGAGAGCCGAGCACGGCGAGCACGGTCTCGCCGCCGATAGTGCGCTGGCCGGGCTGCACGAGTAGTTCGGTGCCCGCCGGGAAGTAGGTGTCGACCCGCGAGCCGAAGCGGATCAGGCCGTAGGTGTCCGCGATGGTCAGCACGTCGCCGACCTGGGCGTCGCAGACGATCCGGCGCGCGAGCAGTCCGGCGATCTGCACCACCACGACCTGACTGCCCTCCGGCGTCTCCAGCACCATGCTGTTGCGCTCGTTGACCGAACTCGCCTCGGGCAGGTCCGCGGAACGGAATTGGCCGGGCTGGTGCAGCACCGTGCGCACGACGCCGGAGACCGGCGTGCGCTGCACGTGGACGTCCAGCACGGACAAGAAGATGCTCACCCGCGGCAGCGGCGCGTCACCGAGACCCAGCTCGGCCGGGGGAGCGGCGGTGTCGACCAGCGCGATCTCGCCGTCGGCGGGGGCGACCACGACGCCCGGCCGGTTCGGCGGCACGCGATGCGGGTGACGGAAGAAGGTCGCGCAGGCCGCCGCGGCGAACAGACCCGTGCGCCGCACCCATTTGCGCTTGCCGCCGACGACGGCGACCGCGAGGGGTGCGGCGACGAACGGGAGCCCGGCGGGATGCAACGGGGGGATCGCGTTGCGGACCAGGTCGACGACATGGCCGACTCCGGTCGTCTCAGGCGTGCCGGGCGGGGTGGGACGGCGGGCCACAGGCTCCTCTTTCGTGCTCGATGCAAACGGGTTGCGCTCACCCAACGATAGGCCGGGCGCAAGCGTTCACACCTTACGGGAAGGAGCCTGTGGCACGCGCGGTCACGACCTGACCCGGGACCCCGTGACCAGTCGCACCAGGAACAGCAGGATGACCGCGCCACCGAGGCAGGTGAAGAAGCTGAACCAGAGGCCGCCGCCCTCGACGTCGACTCCAAGCACCTTCAGCAGGAACCCACCGAGCAGACCGCCGATCACCCCGACGACGATATTGAGCAGGATGCCCTGCTGGGCGTCCGTCTTCATGATCTTGCTGGCGATCCATCCGGCAAGACCGCCGATGATGATCCATCCGATAATCCCGAGACCGAGCATGGTGTCCTCGCATCCTAGTTGGGCCACGCCTCGTACAGCGGTGGCGTGCGAGGACGAGATACCCACCGATTGTCGGAATACGCGCGGCAGATGAGCGACTTTCAAGCTAATATGAGGAAGCCTCATGTCTATCCCGCTGATGGGCAGTGGCTGATGAGGGACCGATTTCGATGCTTCGGGGAATCCCCGGCGGCGCCGCCGCAGGTACATAGGAGACGCAGATGGCTGCTCGAATCGCCCAGACCACCGGGGCAGAGCACACGGCGATCCTCGGGCTCGGCGTTTACCGCCCTGCTCGAGTGGTCACCAACGACGAGGTGGCGGGTCCGATCAACTCGAGTGACGAGTGGATCCGGACCAGGTCGGGCATCAAGACCCGGCGGTTCGCCGACGAATCGGAGACCATTCAGAGCATGAGCGTCGCGGCCGCGCGCGGCGCGCTGGAGTCCTCGGGCATCGCGGTGGACCAAGTCGATTGCGTGATCGTTGCTACGTCGACCCATCTGTTGCTGACGCCGGCCGCCGCCCCGCGCATCGCCACCGAACTCGGCATGAACGGCGCCGCCGCCTTCGACGTCTCGGCAGGCTGCGCGGGCTTCTGCCATTCGATCGCGCTGGCGTCGGACCTGGTCCGGGCGGGCACCGCCGCCCATGTGCTGGTGATCGGCGTGGAGAAACTGACGAACACGGTCAATCCGACCGATCGCTCCACCGCCTTCCTCTTCGCCGACGGCGCCGGCGCGGTGATCGTCGGTCCCTCCGACGAGCCGGGCATCGGCCCCACCGTCTGGGGCTCGGACGGCACCCAGCACCACGCCATCCGGCAGGACAAGGACTGGATGGAGTATTTCCACGAGATCGACGAGAAGGGCCTGGACGCGGTGCGGCCCTATCTGGCCATGGAGGGCACCGCGGTGTTCCGGTGGGCCGCCCACTCGCTGGAGAAGGTCTGCCGTGACGCTATCGACCGCGCCGGCCTGTCCCCCGAGGACCTGGACGCGATGATCCCGCACCAGGCCAACGGCCGGATCATCGAGATCATGGCCCGGGTGCTGAAGCTGCCGGAGCACTGCGCGCTGGCCAACGACATCGAGGAGGCGGGCAACACCTCGGCCGCTTCGATCCCGCTGGCCATGGAGGCGCTGCTGCGCAAGGGCGAGTCCAAGCCGGGTGACACCGCGCTGCTCATCGCGTTCGGCGCCGGCCTGTCCTACGCGGCTCAGGTCGTGAACCTGCCCAATTGGAAGTAAGCCGCGCGCGGCGCCGGCGGCGGTGACACCACCGCAGCCGGCGCCGCGTGACGCGCATTCGGGTCGCCTGGCGCGACTCGTGCTCAGGCGCCGGCTTCGACCGCTGTCTTGATCTTGCCCAGCGTCTCGTTCATGCCGCGGACCAGCACTTCCTCGAACGGGGCCTCGCCGCCGAGCGCGGCCTCGATCGCCTTGCGGGAGAACCAGGTGGTGCCGTTGGGTACGTCCCGCCGCTCGATCAGCCGCGTGCCGGACTCGGTCGGTTCCAGGGTGTAGCTCCACACCGTCCGGTTCTCGTTGACCCGGAAGGCGAACGCCCGGTTCGGCTCGAATCGCACGATCCGCGAGGTGGTCGGCCAGTACTTCTTGCCGTCACGGTTGAAGTTGAGCGTCCAGGCGCCCGCCTTGGGCGAGCCGAGCGTCATCATGCGCACGCACTGCGGGCTGAACTCCGGCATCCGCTTCAGATCGGAGACCACCGCCCACACCCGCTCCGGGGGCGCGGAGATGTCGATGCTGGCTTCGAGGTTCTTCGGCAACGCTGCCTCCGGGGATACGAGCGACGGACCGACGGCCATCCGTCCGACCGCGGTGGGACTGGTCGCGCACATTTTAAACGGACAGCCAGTTGCGTCACATTTCCGCTACTCGCGCCCCGGCCGCTGTAATGAACGGCGCATGATCACAGATACACGAAGCACAGACACTGCCTCCAACATTTCGGCGTACCAACGTGAGGTGATCGGCCGTGAAACTGCGCTCCCTGCTGCATCGGCAACCGGCGGACCAGGTTCCGCTGCTTCCCGCTGTCGAGCCCGAGGACGGGCGGACAGCGCGCGCCGCGTCGGCATTGCCCCGCGGTGGTCGCGCGGCCGCCGGGGAAGAACGCCTGGAGCGTCTGCTCACGCCGAGTGAGCTCGATCTCGTCTTGCGTCATCGGCTCTGAGCCCTGCGCGAACGCCCACGACAGACCGGGCCGAGAGGCTCCATACTCGTCAGGTGACTTCACCCGCTACTACGAAACCGGCCATCCTGAGCGTCGATGACGACCCGGGGGTTTCCCGGGCGGTCGTCCGCGACCTGCGCCGCCGTTACGGCGCCGATTACCGGATTCTGCGCGCGGAATCGGGGGCCCAGGCGCTCGACGCGCTGCGCGAGATGAAGCTGCGCGGCCAGCCCGTCGCGGTGCTGATCGCCGACTACCGGATGCCCGGCATGGACGGCATCGAATTCTTGGAGCAGGCGATGGACCTGCACCCGTACGCGCGCCGCGTGCTGCTGACCGCCTATGCCGACACCAACGCCGCGATCAACGCGATCAACGTCGTCGACCTGGACCATTACCTGCTCAAGCCGTGGGACCCGCCGGAGGAGAAGCTCTACCCGGTGCTGGACGGCCTGCTGGACGCCTGGCGCAGCAGCGAGCACCGGCCGGTCACCGAGACCAAGGTGATCGGCAATCGCTGGTCGCCGCGATCGTCGCAGGTGCGTGAGTTCCTCGCCCGCAACCAACTGCCCTACCGGTGGTACCTGGCCGACGAGCCCGAGGGTGCGCGACTGCTGGAAGCGGCGGGGGCCGACCCCGAGCGCTGTCCGGTGGTGATCACTTCGGCGGGCGAGGCGCTCGTGCAGCCCTCCGACAGCGAACTGGCCCAGAACGTCGGCCTGACCGTCGATCCGGCGGGCGAGTTCTACGACCTGATCGTGGTCGGCGGCGGTCCCGCCGGTCTCGGCGCGGCGGTCTACGGCGCGTCCGAGGGTCTGCGCACCGTGCTCGTGGAGCGGACCGCCACCGGCGGGCAGGCGGGGCAGAGTTCGCGCATCGAGAACTACCTCGGTTTCCCCGACGGCCTGTCCGGCGCGCAGCTGGCCGACCGGGCCCGGCGGCAGGCCGCGAAGTTCGGCGCCGAGGTGATCACGACGCGCGAGGTGGTCGGGCTGGAGGTCAACGGGTCCGCGCGCACCGTGCGGTTCGCCGACGGCGGCAGCCTGTGCGCGCACACCGTGATCATCGCGACCGGTGTCGACTACCGCCGCCACCCGGCCACGGGCGTCGACGACTTCACCGGGCGCGGCGTCTACTACGGTTCGGCGATGACCGAGGCGTCCGAGTGCGCCGATCACGAGGTCTACATCGTGGGCGGCGCGAACTCCGCGGGCCAGGCGGCGGTGTTCCTGTCCCGCAACGCGCGCACCGTGCACCTGGTGGTCCGGGCGGATTCGCTGGAACAGTCCATGTCGCACTACCTCATCCAGCAGATCGCGCAGATCGCGAACATCGAGGTGCACACCAGCACCGAGGTGATCGCCGCCGACGGGGACGATCACCTGCAACAGATCGTGCTGCGCGACAACAAGACCGGCGCGGAGGAGAAGGCCGACGCGGAGCGGCTGTTCCTGTTCATCGGCGCCGCGCCGCAGACCGATTGGCTCGACGGAGTGATCATCCGCGACAGCGCCGGGTACGTGCTCGCCGGGCCGGACCTGATGGTGGACGGCGCGCGCCCCGCCGGCTGGGAGCTGTCCCGGGCACCGCATCATCTCGAGACGAGCGTGCCCGGCGTGTTCGTGGCGGGCGACGTGCACGCCGAATCGGCCAAGCGCGTCGCCTCCGCCGTCGGCGAGGGCGCCATGGCCGTCATGCTCGTGCACCGCTATCTCGCGTAACCAGGAGGCCGCAGATGACTTCGAACCAGACCGCGGACCGCAGCAGCCGGTCGGTGTGCGACCCCGCCGAGCTGCGCGGTTTGTTCCTGTTCGAGAAGCTGACCGACGAGCAGCTGGCATGGCTGTGCGCCGATGGACGGATCGAGACCATCGAACCGGGTCTCGTCTTCCGCGAGGGCGAGCCCGCCACCTGCTTCTACGTGCTGATGGACGGCGAGGTGGTGCTCACCAAGCAGTCCGGCGGCGCGGAGATCGAGCTGGTCCGCACCGAGCACCGCGGTTCGTACGCGGGCGCCTGGATGTCCTACATCGGCGACAAGGTCGATCAGACCTACAACGGGACGATGCAGGTGACGCGGCCGTCGCGGTTCTACGTGCTGGACGCCGAGGTCTTCTCCCGGATGATGCACGAGTGGTTCCCGATGGCCGTGCACCTGCTGGAGGGCGTGTTCTTCGGCAACCGCAACACCAACGCGCGCATCGGTGAGCGGGAACGGCTGCTGGCGCTCGGTTCGCTGTCGGCGGGCCTCACCCACGAGCTGAACAACCCGGCCGCCGCCGCGGTGCGCGCCACCTCGGGCCTGCGTGAGCGGGTCGCGGGCATGCGGCACAAGCTGGCGATGATGGCGGACGGCAAGTTCGACCCGGCGTCCCTGGGCGCCCTGGTGCGCTTGCAGGAGGAGGCGGCGGCCCAAGTCGCGAAGGCGCCGGAGCTGACGCCGATGGAGGCCGCCGATCGCGAGGACATGCTCGGCGAATGGCTCGAAGAGCACGGAATCACCGACGGCTGGAACCTCGCGCCGAACTTCGTGCAGGCCGGATTCGACACCGACTGGCTCGAGCGGGTGGCCGCCACCCTGGATGGCGCTCCGGAGCAGGTGTTCCAAGGCGCGATCCGCTGGCTGAACTACACCATCGAGACCGAGCTGCTGATGAACGAGATCGCCGACTCGACGACGCGGATCTCCTCGCTGGTCGGCGCGGCGAAGCAGTACTCGCAGATGGACCGTGCGCCGTTCCAGGTGGTCGACATCCACGACCTGCTCGACAGCACGCTGGTGATGCTCAGCCGCAAGATCGGCGACGGCGTGCGCGTGGTCAAGGAATACGACCGGACCCTGCCGCAGGTGCCGTGCTACGCGGCCGAGCTCAACCAGGTGTGGACCAACCTGATCGACAACGCGGTGTACGCGATGAACGGCGCCGGTACGCTGACCATCCGCACCCGGCACGAGAACGACTGCGCGGTCGTGGAGATCGGCGACACCGGGCCCGGCATCGCGCCGGAGGCCCGCAACCGGATCTTCGAACCGTTCTTCACCACCAAGCCGATGGGTGAGGGCACCGGGCTCGGGCTGGACATCTCGTTCCGCATCGTGGTCAACAAGCACAACGGCGACATCCGGGTCGACTCCGAGCCGGGCGACACCAGGTTCACCGTCTGGCTGCCGCTGCACCGCCCCGAACAAGAGCCTGTCACCGCAACCGATACGGAAGGGCAGTCATGACCGAGCAATTCGCAGGCATCGACCCCGCGGTACCACCCAGCGGCCCTGGTTGCCTGGAGTGCGAGCAGACCTCCGGCTGGTGGGTGCATCTGCGCCGCTGCGCGCAGTGCGGGCACGTCGGGTGCTGCGATACCTCGCCCGCGCAGCACGCCTCAGCGCACGCCGAGAGCACCGGCCATCCGTTCATCCAGAGTTTCGAACCGGGCGAGGAGTGGTTCTACAACTTCGAGACCGAAGAGATGTACAGCGGCGGACCGGAATTGGCGCCACCGCGCAGTCATCCCGCGGATCAGGGCGTGCCGGGCCCGCGCGAACGGGTTCCGGCGGATTGGCAGGCACACATCCACTGACCCCGCCGCAACCGGTACGCTGCTGCGAACGCCGGGGCCTCCGGCACCACGATCCACCCGGGAAAGCACGGTATGAAACGAACTTCCGCCATCGTCCTGATCGCCGGGACGGTGGGTTTCCTGCTGGCAGGCTGCGGCGGAGGGGACGAGTCCGCCGACGCGAACGGATTGCGCAAGGGCGCCGCGAGCACGAGCACGTCCACCTCGGTCGCGCACACCACGACCGCTCCCGGCACCGCGACGCCGAGTTCCCCGCCGGACACCGACGCCCCGGTCACGACCAAGCAGCGCGACTCCTCCCTCGGTCCCGCGTCGAGCACCACCTGCGGTGAGTTCCGCAAGCTCGACACCGACCAGGAGAAAGCGCTGATCGAGCAGATCCTGGCGGAGAACCCCGGCGGCCCGTTCGACGGCAGCCCGAACGTCGCGCTCGGCACCGCCAAGCTGGTCTGCCTGGCGCCGAGCGTCGCCGACACCTCGGTCGCGGTCGCGGCCGGAATCGTGAAGAAGTAACCGTCCGCGTATTCGGCGACGACGAACCGTGACCGATCGCGGGCCGCGCGGCAGAATGGCACAGTGGCAGAACTGGCACTCACCGCCCGCCTGAATCCCTCGGCCGCCGATGCCCGCCGCGGGGTGGTCCGGCTGCATCCGGAGGCGCTGACCGCGCTCGGATTGCGCGAGTGGGACGGAATCATGCTGGTCGGCTCCCGCCGCACGGCCGCCGTGGTCGGCGTCGCCCGGCAGGGAACGCCCGCCGGAGTCGCCCTGCTCGACGACGTGACGCTGTCCAACGCCGGGCTGCGCGAGGACGCGACCGTGGTGGTCTCCCCCGCCACCGTCTACGGCGCGAAACAGATCACGGTGAGCGGCTCGGTGCACGCCACCCGCACGATTCCGGCCGCCACGCTGCGGCAGGCGCTGCTCGGGAAGGTCGTCACGGTCGGCGACGCGGTCTCCCTGTTGCCGCGCGACCTCGGCCCCGACATCAGCTCCGCGGCGGCCACCCAGGCGCTGTCGCGCACCTTCGGCATCGCCTGGACCACGGAGCTGCTCACCGTCACCGCCACCGATCCGCGCGGCCCCGTGAGCGTTCAGCCGAATACCGCCGTGACCTGGGGTGCGGGCGCGGTCGCCGCGTGGGACATCCCGGCGTCGGCCGGAGCACCGCTCACGGTGGACGAGGGATCCCGCGGTGTCGGCGGAGCCGTCGCCCCCGGTGCGGTCACGGGCCCCGACGGCGTCGCGGTGGCAGGCGATGTCACACCCAGCATCTCGGTCGAAGACCTGGCGGGCGCGCGCACCCAGGCCGCGAAGCTCCAGGAGTGGCTCAGCCTCGCCTTGGACGAGCCCGAACTGTTGCGCACCCTCGGCGCGCGTCCGCATCTCGGCGTGCTGATCACCGGCCCGGCAGGCGTCGGCAAGGCCACGCTGGCCCGCGCGGTCGCGGCGCCGCGGCGCATAGTGGAACTGGACGGCCCCACCATCGGCGCGGCCGAGAGCGGTGCGCGGCTGCGCGAAGTCGCCGAGGCGGTGGCCGACATCGGCTGCGGCAAGGGCGGCGTCCTGCTGATCACCGACATCGACGCGCTGCTGCCCGCCGACGCCGAGCCGGTCGCCACGCTCATCCTGGACCAGTTGCGCGCCGCGATCGCCGAACCCTGCGTCGCGTTCATCGCCACCACCGCGCATCCCGCAGGCGTCGACCCGCGGTTGCGGGCGCCGGACCTGTGCGACCGCGAACTCGCGCTGCCGCTGCCCACCGCCGCCGTGCGCAAGGCGCTGCTGGAGCACCTGCTGCGCCGGGTGCCGACCGCGGATCTGAGACTCGAGGAGATCGCGGCGCGTACACCCGGATTCGTGGTGTCCGATCTGGCGGCGCTGTGCCGGGAGGCGGCGCTGCGCGCGGCGTCGCGGGCCAGGGAGCACGGCAATCCCCAGCTCACCCAGCCCGACCTGGTCGGCGCGCTGGAGGTCATCCGGCCGCTGTCGCGCTCGGGCATGGAGGAACTCGCCATCGGCAGTCTGCACCTCGACGACGTCGGTGACATGGCGGAAACCAAGCAGGCGCTCACCGAGGCGGTGCTGTGGCCGCTGCGGCACCCCGACTCCTTCGCCCGCCTCGGCATCGAGCCACCGCGCGGGGTGCTGCTCTACGGCCCGCCCGGCTGCGGCAAGACCTTCCTGGTGCGCGCGCTGGCCGGTACCGGTCAGCTCAGCGTGCACGCGGTCAAGGGCGCCGAGCTGCTGGACCGGTGGGTCGGCTCGTCGGAGCGCGCGGTGCGGGAACTGTTCCAGCGCGCACGGGATTCCGCGCCATCGCTGATCTTCCTGGACGAGGTGGACGCGCTGGCCCCACGCCGGGGGCAAAGTGCCGACGCGGGTGTGGGCGACCGGGTGGTCGCGGCGCTGCTCACCGAACTAGACGGCGTGGAACCGCTGCGCGATGTGGTGGTGCTGGGCGCGACCAACCGGCCGGAGTTGATCGATCCGGCGCTGCTTCGCCCCGGCAGGCTCGAACGGCTGGTCTTCGTACCGCCGCCGGACGCCGCCGCCCGGCGGGAGATCCTGCGCACCGCGGGTCGTGCGGTGCCGCTGGCCGCCGACGTCGATCTCGACGCCCTCGCGGAGGAGCTGGAGGGTTACTCCGCCGCCGACTGCGCCGCGCTGCTGCGCGAATCCGCGCTCACGGCGATGCGCCGGGACGTGCACGCCGCCGATGTCACCGCCGCCGACGTGCTGGCCGCCCAGACGGTGGTACGGCCATCGCTGGACCCGTCGCAGATCGATACGTTGCGCCGGTACGCCGACAGCCGCGGGTAGGCGGTGAGCACTCATCGCCCCTCAGACAATCTCTGGTAAATCGTCGTAAGCCGCATTTTTCCGACGAGAGACATTTTCGAGCGAATATCTGGCAATCCCTAGATCGCGCGCGCACCACGGGTAAGTTCGACAACCGTGCGCAGGGTCGGCGACATTGTCGACGCGACCGCGGCCTTCACGGGAGCCGCGGTCGCGGGTGTCACGCTGTTCCTGCCGGTCACCGTCAGCACCCGAGGCCAGGCCACGTCGTACCGGATCGCCGGTCTGCTCAACAGCGTGCCGCGTAGCGCGGCGCTGGGAGTGATCGTCGCCGTGGCGGTCGCCGTGCTGGTCACCACGACCAAGCGGCCGCTGACCGGGTGGGCCACGGCGACGGCCGCCGCGCTGGCCCAGCTGATCAATCACTTCGCCGGACGCCACGTGGCGACGGCCGAGATGCTGACCACGCAGAACTACATCGACTCGATCTGCGCCGCCGTGCTGCTCGGCGGGCTGGGCGCCGTTGTGCTCCGTAGACCGTTGCCGGGCGCCGCGTTCGCGGTGGGCGGCGTCGGATTCTTCGGCTTCGGCGATCTGGCGAACCTGCTCGACATCAACCCGGATCCGTACGCGGTGCTGGAGACGCCGACGCGCTGGATGATCGGCGCCGCCCTTGCCCTGCTGGTGATCAGCACCTTGCACAACTGGAAGCGCACCGAGGAGCCGAAGACGCCGCAGATGGCGATCGCCCTGCCGGTGACGCCGATCCTCGCCGCCATGGTGCTCGCGCTGGTGGTACTGGCCGGCACGGAATGGCTGGGCCGCCAGTACAGCAAACTGCCCGCCGAGAGTCACGCGATCGAGATCGGGATCGTCGTCGCCGCGACAATCGTGAGCGCGACCGCGGCGGCCATGCTGCTGCCCGGCCGCGACGGCACCGGCGTGTACCTGGCCGTGAGCCTCACCGCGGCGGTCGACGCCGTCGGCTACGCCGTCCGGCCCGGCTGGACCTCGGCGGTGCTCATCGCGTTGACCGCCGCGGGACTGTTCATCGGCTCCCGGATGCCCTCGACCGCGCTCGCCATCCTGTTCCTCATCGGCATCACGGTCTTCGCCCAGGTCACCTCGACGTCCTCGGGTACCGTCGCCTTCGCCGTGATCAGCGGGATCATCGCGTTGACCGCGGGTTACTGCTGCGGGACGGTGCGGCCGCATTACCCGCCCGGCGGTGTGCTCGCGCTCACCGCGCTCTACCTTCCCTCGGCGGTGTCGGTGATGCCGGACCGGGTCAAGGACTGGCGCGAGGACGTGGCGGTACACGACGCGACGCCGGGGCGCACCGCGCTGGCCATCGTCATCGGCAGCGCGATCGGGCTGATCATGCTGCGGAAATTGCGGCCGCGCTGTAAGCCGCAACCGAAAGGGCAACCGGAAAGCGAATCGTTAGCGGATATATAGCCCCGATTCGCGGGGATGGCGGACGCCATACTCACCCCGGCCGCGAAAGACGCAGGCTTTCCGTAGGCTTGTCCCGAACACCCCGCCGCCCCGACTCGACGGAGTGAAGTTTGCTCGCAATCCTGCTCGTGCACGCCGCAGCCGCCCTGGTGGCTCCGCTGGGGGTGCGGGCACTGGGGCGCAATGCTTTCTACCCGCTGGCCGCGGTCCCGCTCGGCAGTTCGGCCTGGGTGATCGCGAATTGGTCCGAGCCGCAGCGCGTCCGGCTGACCTGGGCGCCGAGCATCGGCCTGAACATCGATCTGCGTTTCGATACGCTCGCTGCCATCCTGTGCCTGCTCGTGCTGGGCATCGGAGCGCTGGTGCTGGTGTACTGCGCCAGGTACTTCGAGAACGACGAGCCGCGGCTGGGGGTGTTCGCCGCCGAGCTCGTCGCGTTCGCCGGGGCCATGTTCGGGCTGGTCACCAGCGACAACATGGTGCTGCTCTACGTGTTCTGGGAAGCAACAACGGTCCTGTCGTTCCTGCTGATCGGCCACAACGCCGAGCAGGCGGCCAGCAGACGAGCCGCGATCCAGGCGCTGCTGGTGACCGGGGCCGGCGGATTGGCGATGCTCGCCGGCATAGTCGTGCTCGGCACCGCGAACGGCAGCTATCTACTGTCGGACCTGCTGTCCGGCGCCCCGAGCGGGACGGCCGTCGACGTGGCGGTGGCGCTGCTGCTGGTGGGCGCGCTCACCAAATCCGCCGTGGTGCCCTTGCATTTCTGGCTGCCCGGCGCGATGGCCGCGCCGACGCCGGTGAGCGCGTACCTGCACGCCGCGGCCATGGTGAAGGCCGGTGTGTACTTGATCGCCCGGCTCGCACCGGCGTTCGCGCAGAACCCGGTGTGGCACCCGCTGGTGCTCACCCTCGGCCTGGCGTCGATGCTGTTGGCCGGGCTGCGCGCACTACAGGTCGTGGATCTGAAGTTGGTGCTGGCCTTCGGCACGGTGAGCCAGCTGGGCTTCCTGATCGTGCTGGTCGGCCTCGGCACGCCCGCCGCGGCGCTGGCCGGAGTGACGATGATCGTCGCGCACGCGCTGTTCAAGGCGAGCCTGTTCCTGGTGGTCGGGATCATCGATCACGGTGCGGGAACCCGCGATCTACGCCGGTTGTCCGGTCTCGGCCGCCGGGCGCCGGTGCTGTGCGCCACCGCGATCCTCGCCGCGCTCAGCATGGCGGGCATTCCGCCGCTGCTCGGCTTCGTCGGTAAGGAGAGCGCCCTGAGCGCCGTGCTGGACGCGGACATCCTCGCCGCGCCCGCCCGCGGCGCGGTGTTCGCCGGGGTGGTGCTCGGCTCGATGCTGACCGTCGGCTACAGCATCAGGTTCGTCTGGGGCGCCTTCGCGGACAAGGGTGTCGAGCCGGACCCCGCTCCCCTGCCCCACCATCCGAGCGAAGTGCCCGTCGCCGGGCGGGAATCCGAGGATCGCCTCCGCTGGCAGCCGCCGGGCGCGCTTTTCCTGGCGGCACCGGTGACCCTCGCCGCCGCGAGCCTCGCGGCCGGTCTCGCGCCGTCCTGGCTGGACGCACGGTTGCGCCCCTACGCCGAAACGTTTGCCGGACCCCCGTTTTCCCATCTGGCGCTGTGGCACGGCTTCACCTCCGTGCTGGCGTGGACGCTGCTGATCATCGCGGTCGGTGTCGGGCTGTACCGGCTGCGCGCCCGCTTCACCGAATCGGCGCACCCGCGCCTCGGCAACGCCGACCGCGCCTACGACGCCACGCTGCGCGCGATGGACACCCTCTCCCTGCGAATGACCGGCACCGTGCAACGCGGGTCGCTGCCGCTGAGCCAGGCGGCGATCCTGGTCACCCTGATCATCCTGCCGACCGTCCTGCTCGCCCTCGGCACCCGCACCGGCGTCACACTGCGCCTGTGGGATTCGCCGCTGCAAGCGGCCGTCGGCGTGATCATGGCGGTGGCCGCGCTCGCCGCGACGGTGCTGCGCAACCGATTGGCGAGCGTGCTGGTGGTGGGCGTGACCGGATACGGCAGCGGCGTGATCTTCGCGCTGCACGGCGCGCCCGACCTCGCGCTGACCCAATTCCTGGTGGAGACGCTGACACTGGTGATCTTCGTCCTCGTCCTGCGCGCCTTCCCCGCGCGGATCGAGGCCCGCCGCAGGACCGCGTTCAAGATCCGCAGGGCGATTCTGGCCGCGGGAACCGGAACGGTGGTCGCCGTCCTGACCGGTTTCGCCGTCGCGGCGCGCACCGCCGAACCCGTCTGGCCCCGGATCCCCGAGGCCGCCTACACATTCGGGGGTGGAAAGAACGCCCTGAACGTCCTGCTCGTAGACCTGCGGGCGTGGGACACCCTCGGCGAGATCTCGGTACTCGTCGTCGCCGCCACGGGCGTCGCCTCCCTGGTGTTCCGCAGCAGGCGTTTCGGCAGCGCCCCGCGCGCGGCGGACTCCCCGGATTACGACCCGGAACTGGTGAGCTGGCTGCCTGCGGGCCGCTTGGTCGACCGGGCCGATCGGTCGATGGTCCTGCAAATCACCACGCGGCTGGTGTTCCCGACCATCATGGTGTTGTCGGTCTACTTCTTCTTCTCCGGCCACAACGCGCCGGGCGGCGGGTTCGCGGGCGGACTCACCGCGGGGCTCGCGCTGACCCTGCGGTATCTCGCGGGCGGCCGCTACGAACTGGGCGAGGCGCTCCCCGTCGACGCGGGCCATGTTCTCGGCGCGGGCCTCACCTTGGCCGCGGGCACCGCGGTGTCGTCGCTGCTGCTCGGCGCGCCGCCGCTGTCCTCGGCGATCATCGAGGTCTCGCTGCCGGTCGTCGGCCACGTCAAAGTGGTCACCGCGCTGCTGTTCGATCTCGGTGTCTATCTCATCGTGGTCGGCCTGGTGCTGGACGTGCTGCGCAGCCTCGGCGCGCGGCTGGACAGCGAGCTGGCCGACGCCGACACCCCGGCCACGAAGGGCGGTTCCGGCGCATGACGGCGAATCTGACCCTGCTGATCGTGATCGGCATCCTGGTCGCGTGCGGGGTGTATCTGCTCCTGGAACGCGCGGTGTCGAAGATGCTGCTCGGGCTGATCCTGTTCGGCAACGCGGTGAACCTGCTGATCCTCACCGCGGGCGGCGCCAACGGTAAGCCGCCCATCCTCGGCGCGGCCGAGACCGAGGAGATGGCCGACCCGCTCGCCCAGGCGATGGTGCTCACCGCCATCGTGATCACCATGGGCATCGCGGCGTTCGTGCTCGCCCTCGCCTACCGCGCCTACATGCTCACCACCAGCGACGACGTCGCCAACGACCAGGAAGACGAGGATGTCGCCCGGCGGCGTGCCGGAGAGGATCCGGAGACGTGAACCTCTCGCCCGGCCTGCTGCCGATCCTCGCGCCGCTGCCGGTACTCGTTCCGCTGCTCGGCGCCGCCGCCACCCTCGTGTTCGGCCGCAGGCCCCGCATCCAGAGCGTGGTCATCGTCGGCGCGCTCACCGCCGTCGTGGTGATCTGCGGGTTGCTGCTGTATCTGGCCGACCGGGACGGCACCACCGCCTTGCAGGTCGGCAACTGGGCGGCCCCGATCGGCATCACGCTGGTGGTGGACCGGCTCTCCGCGGCGATGCTGCTCGTCTCGTCCATCGTGCTGCTCTCGGTCGCCCTCTACGGCGCGGGCCAGAACATCCGCGACGGCGACGAACGGCAGCCCACCTCCATCTACCGGCCCACGTATCTGGTGCTGACCGCCGGTGTCTCGGCCGCCTTCCTGGCCGGTGACCTGTTCAACCTCTTCGTGGGCTTCGAGATCCTGCTCGCGGCCTCGTTCGTGCTGCTGACGGTGGGCGCGACCACCGAGCGCATCCGGGCGGGCGTGGCTTACGTGATGGTGTCGATGGTCTCGTCGCTGATCTTCCTCACCGGCATCGGGCTGACCTACGCGGCCACCGGAACGCTGAATCTCGCCCAGCTCGCCGTCCGGTTCGGCGCCGTGCCGGACGGCACCCGCACGGCGATCTTCGCGGTGCTGCTGGTGGCGTTCGGCATCAAGGCGGCCGTTTTCCCGCTGTCGAACTGGCTGCCCGACTCCTACCCGACCGCCCCGGCTCCGGTCACCGCCGTGTTCGCAGGCCTGCTCACCAAAGTGGGTGTGTACGCGATCATCCGGACCCACTCGCTGCTGTTCCCCGACGGCGGCTTCGACTCGGTGCTGCTGGTGTGCGGCCTGCTCACCATGCTCGTCGGCATCCTCGGCGCCATCGCGCAGAGCGACATCCGCCGTCTGCTGTCGTTCACACTGGTCAGCCACATCGGATACATGGTGTTCGGGGTCGGTCTGGCCACCGCGTCCGGGCTGGCGGGCGCGGTGTTCTACGTGGCGCACCACATCCTGGTTCAGACGGCGCTGTTCCTGGTGGCCGGGCTGATCGAGCGGCAAGCCGGATCGACCTCGCTGCGCAGACTGGGCGGGCTCGCCGCGGCCAGCCCGCTGCTCGCGGTGCTGTTCCTGATTCCAGCGCTGAATCTCGGCGGAATACCGCCGTTCTCCGGATTCATCGGCAAGGTGGCGCTCTTGCAGGCGGGCGCCGAGCGCGGCAGCGCGCTGGCCTGGGTGCTGGTCGGGGGCGCCGTGCTCACCAGCCTGCTCACGCTCTATACCGTGGCCAGGGTGTGGAGCAAAGCGTTCTGGCGGCCCCGCGCGGACGCGCCGGAGGGCCATCTCACCGCGGCGAAGCCCCCGACGCTCATCGAGGACGCGACCGATGTGCACTACGACGAGCGCACCGACCCCGGCCGGATGCCGCCGCTGATGGTGTTGTCCACCGCGGCGCTCGTGACGGTCGGGTTGTGCCTGACCGTGCTGGCAGGCCCGATTCTCACGATCGCCGACCGGGCCGCGGCCGACCTGCGCGACCCCGGCGTGTATATCGGTGCGGTACTGGGTGATCCGCGTGGCGACGCGGGGGGCCCGCGATGAGCGTCGAGCAGAGCGGACGCGGCCGGCGGCGCGAGACGGTCGTCCGAATCGGCGTACTCGCGTGGCTCACCATGGTCTGGCTCGCCCTGTGGGGCGATCTCAGCGTCGCGAACCTGCTGGGCGGGCTGGTGGTCGCCGCGCTGATCATGCTGGCGCTGCCGCTGCCGCGCGTGCCGGTGTCCGGCCGGTTGAACCCGCTGCCGCTGGTCGCGTTGATCGTGGCGAGCGCGTACTACGCGCTGGAGTCGAGCCTCCAGGTCGCCTGGTTCGCGATCCGCCCTGCTCCGATGCCGGTGTCCGGGGTGCTGCGGGTATACGCCCGCACGAGATCGGATCTGGTGCTGGTGCTGTGGACCGATGTGCTCAACCTGATCCCCGGCACGATGGTGCTGGAGATCGATCGCAGGCGCTGGGTCGTCTACGTCCACGTCCTCGACGTCGGCGGCGACGCCGCCGTGGACAAGTTCTACCGGATCACCCGGCGGCTGGAACGCCTGCTGATCGATGCGTTCGAACGTCCGACCGGCTGGCCGCGCTCCCGGACCGCCGCGCTCCCGGAGGTGCCATCGTGACCGTCGTCGCCGTGATCGCCGCCGTTATCCTGACCGCGGCCGGGCTGCTCACCACCTACCGGGTCGTCATGGGCCCGAGCACGCTGGACCGCGTCGTCGGCGTCGACTCGCTGATGGCCATCGCCGCCTCCGGCCTGGCCGTGTGGGCGGCCTACAGCGCCGACACCACCGTGGTGCCCGCGATCGTCGCGCTGGCGCTGGTCGGATTCCTCGGCTCGGCCGCGGTGTCCCGATTCCGGGTGCGGGACGACAAATGAACCTCTGGCACGCGCTCGCGGGCGCCCTGATCCTGTTCGGCTCGACGCTTGCGCTGACCGCGGCGATCGGGATCGTGCGCTTCCCCGACACGCTCACCCGGATGCACGCCGCCACCAAACCGCAGGTCATCGGGCTGATCCTGGTGCTGGCGGGCGCCGCGATCCAGCTGCGCGGGCACGGCAACGTCTGGACGCTGGTGCTGGTCGGGCTGTTCACCCTGCTCACGGCCCCGGTGATCGCGCACCTCATCGGCCGCACCGCCTACCGCGAGCAGCGCTACCGCGACGGACTCTTGCGCGTCAACGCCTTGCGCGACGACGACGTCGATTAGCCCCGCTCAGCGCAGGGCGGGCTCGACCCCGCGTCGGTGGCTCGGCCGGACCCTCAGGGCGTGGCGGGTTCGACCTCTCGTTCGGCCCGCAGTGGTTGCCGCACCGTCACGAACCACGTCGCGTGGAACGCCGCCGCCAGTCCGGCCAGCAGTCCGAGCACCACCGTGCCCGCGAGCACCGGGTACTCGGCCATCGGCACCGCGAGGTAGCGGTAGGCCAGCAGTAGCGTGGCCAGGACGACCACACCGGAGCCGACCAGCCGGACCCGGAACCATCCCCAGCCGCGCTCCGGCTCACGCAGCGCCGATTCGACGGTGAGGCACAGCACCGCGCCCGCGACCAGGTCGACGCCGTAGTGGTAGCCGAAACCGAGGGTGGCGGTGAGGGTGGCCAGCAGCCAGAACGCGCCGCCCCAGCGCAGCCAGGCCGGGGCCGGCTCGCCGTCGCTGTCGCGGCGGGTGTGCAGGAACACCGACAGCGCCCAGGCCGTGTGCATCGAGGGCATGCAGTTGCGCGGGATCGCCGCGTCGAACGGCAGCGGCAGCGGGTTCCGGTCGATCGGCGGCACCACACCCGGCCAGTAGTTGCCCAATTGCAGCCCGTTTCCGTCCGGTCCGAACGCGAACATCGGCCCGACCACCGGGAACAGCACGTACACCAGGGGGCCGATCAATCCGAGCACCAGGAAGGTTCGCACCAGATAGTGCGACGGCCACCGCCCCGACGACACCACCCCGCGCAGCTGCCACACCGCCACGACGATGGCCGCCACGGGCAGCTCGATGTAGACCCAGTGCAGCACCGCGTAGACCACCGGCCCGAGCGCGTCGACCGCCCGGCCGAGCACCCACGACGGATCGCCCAGCGCGTGGTCGGCCAGGATCACGTACTCGTCGAGCACCGTCGGCCTGCCGATCACGGTGACGTGCAGCCAGACGTCGCCGACCTTGGTGGCCAGGATGAGCAGCGCGCCGAGCGCGGCCGCGTGCAGCGCGTTCCGCCGTTCGGCACCCGACCAGCGCAGCCAGGCCACCAGTGCCAAGCCGGTCAGCACGATCACCGGCCCGTTCCCGATCACGAACGGCTCTCCGGCCAGCAAGCGGGCGCCCGCCCACACCACGTCGACGGCGACCGCGGCGCCCACCGCGACCAGCCTGCGGCGGGCCGAGATACCCACCAGCGCAAGGACCAGCCCCGCCCAGGGCACCGACATGGACTTGGGGGTGCCGATATAGTCCCGCGCCACGCTCTCCAGCGGGCCGTCGAACCCCTGCCAGACCGCGACGACCTGCAACACGATCAGCAGGACAGGCACCGCGGCCACCGCCGCCGTGACCCGGACCCGGGTTCGCGGTACGGGACGGCGCGATACCGCGCTTCCTGCTTTGGCACCCGGGTCTTCGACTAGCATCCGACCATAGTAAACGGGGGATGAACGCCATCCCCCTGGCCAGCTGAACGACAGCCGACCTATCCGCCCCCGGACGTTACTGTTTCAGCTCCTCGACCAGCGCGTCCACCACCGCGATCAGGTCGCCCTGCGACGCCGCGGCGACGCGGCGCTGCCGTTGATAGGACGCGCCCCGCTTAGGGATCTCGGCCACCATCGCGAGCTCGTCCGCGCAGCCCAGTCGCGCCGCCGTCGGCTCCAGCCGGTTCAGCAGATCGTCCAGGTCGTCGGTGACCAGGCGCTCGTTGCTGTCGGCATCGGTGATGATGATCGCGTCCAGTCCGTACCGGGCGGCCCGCCACTTGTTCTCCTGCACATGCCACGGCGGCAGGGTGGGCAGGGTTTCGCCGTTCTCGACTCGCTGGTCCAGGTCGACGATCAGGCAATGGATGAGCGCGGCCAGCGCGGCGAGTTCGGCGCGCGTGGAGATGCCGTCGCAGACCCGCACCTCGATGGTGCCCCACTTGGGTGCCGGGCGGATGTCCCAGTGCATGCCGCCCAGCTGGGTGAACACACCGGTCTTGACCTCGTCGTGCACGAAATGCTCGAACTGGGTCCAGTTCTCGAACTGGAACGGCAGGCCCGCGGTCGGCAACTGCTGGAACATCAGCGTCCGGTTGCTGGCGTAACCGGTGTCCGATCCGGACCACATCGGTGAGCCCGCCGACAGCGCGAGCAGATGCGGATACGACAGCAGCAACGAGTTGAGGATCGGAAACACCTTGTCGCGGTGGGACACTCCGACGTGCACGTGCACGCCCCAGATCATCATCTGGCGACCCCACCACTGCGTGCGCTCGATCAGCTCGTCGTAGTGCTCCGACCGGGTGAGCTGCTGGGCCGACCACTGGGCGAACGGATGGGTGCCCGCGCAGAACAGGTCGACGCCGAGCGGGTCGGCCGCGCGCCGCACCGTGTTCATGGTGCCGGTCAGGTCCTCCACCGCCGCCCCCACGGTGTCGTGCACACCGGTGACGAGCTCGACGGTGTTACGCAGCAACTCCTTGGTCACCTGGGGTGTGCCGTCGTGGGCCCGCAGCTCACCGAGTGAATCGAACACCTCGGCGGCGGTATTCGACAGGTCGCGGGTCACCTTGTCCACCAAGGCGATCTCCCATTCGACCCCGATCGTGGGCCGGGGCGAACCTTCGAAGGGAACGTGCTCGATTCCTGCCCCGGCCATATACCACCGCGCTACTGGATCACGCCACAGGCGACACGGCCGCCCGCGTCACCTGTCGCTAGGGTCGACTCGTCGGGGCCCGCGACGCCATCGGCGCGGCTGTAACGATTCGGGATGTTGCCGAAGTTGTCGGCGTCGGCGTGGATGATCAGGGCCTTGCCCTTCACGTCGTCCAGCGTCACCGCGTCGGTGGTGGTGACCAGCTTGGCGACGCCGTCGCCACGGACCTCCAGCGAGGTCAGATCACCGCTGGCCGGATGCGCGTTGGCGCTGCCGACCTGCAGATGACCACCCGCGGACAGGAAGTCGCCCGCCGGGCCGCCGGTCGGTGCGACGGAGTTCGGCTCGCACTTGCCCGCCTGGTGCACATGCAGGCCGTGGAAGCCGGGGCGCAGCCCGTGGGCCTCGACGGTGACCTGCAGGTGGTTGCCGTCCTTGGCGAAGTTCGCGGTGCCGACCGAGGCACCGGAGGGGTCTTTCAACTGCACGTTCACCCCCTGCTCCGTGCTCGGCGTGCCGTGTTCGGTGCTCGACTGCCCGGCCGGGGCGGCGGACCCGGTCCACACCGGCGGGGTGGTTCCCTGGACGTCACTCGACTCCTGGCTGTTCGAGCAGGCGGCGAGGCCGAACACCGCGACCGCGAGCACCGGGGTCACAGTCCGCCAGGACGGGCGGCGAGTTGTGGACGGGGCCATCGGGGAACTCCTTTACGAGTACCGAGTTTACGAGTAAAGCTGGGTGGACACGTTCGTTACCGGACAAGATGATGCCACGCCGCCGTGCCGTGTCCCCGACAGGGCGGCGCGCCCTCACCTCACGTTCGCCGGTCCGAGCGTGCGAACAGCGGCCACACGGGTCAGTTACCCGTGACGATCACCGTTACACCCGGTCCGGTGTCCCCGATTCCGTCCGACTTCGGCGCCACCGACGCGCCGAGCTCGTCCGCGACGGCCTGCGCCGCCTCCTTGTCGCCGGGCGAAGTGCCGTAGTACACAGTGGTTTTCGAGATACTCGCGCCGGGATAGTTGCCCGTTTCCGCGATCGTCCACCCGCTCGCCGAGAGCTGGCCCGCCGTCTTGGCGGCGAGTCCGGGCACCATGCTGTTGTTCAGCACGCGCACCGGGACCGAACGGGCCGCCGTGGAGGTGGTCGGCGCGGCGGTCGTGGTCGGCGTGACCGTCGCCACCGCGGTGGACGACGACGCGACCGAGGTCGCCGCCTTGGGCGTGGTCGTGCTCGCCGGGATCTGGGGCGCGGCCGTCGCGCTGGAGGTGGGCGATTCGCTGGTCCCCGAGGCGTCGCTGTCGGCGTCGGAACTCGACAACGACATCGCGCCCAGACCGGCGAAGACGATGGCCAACGCGATCAGCACCATCGCAAGGGCGCGCAACGGTGGCCCACCGGAGGTGGGATTCGGGTAGCTCACCCTCGCGAGCCTAGTCGCACGAGGCGGGTCCGGGTCCGCATCGCCGGGTCAGACCTGGAATCCCAGCCGCCGCGCCGCGCGCGCCTTCTGCCTGCTCGCGCGCAGCCTGCGCAGCCGCTTCACCAGCATCGGGTCGGCGGCCAGCGACTCCGGCCGGTCCACCACCGCGTTGAGCACTTGGTAGTAGCGGGTCGGCGACATGGCGAACAGCTCGCGGATCGCCTCCTCCTTGGCCCCCGCGTACTTCCACCACTGCCGCTCGAAAGCCAGGATGTCGAGTTCGCGACGGCTCAACCCGGAGCCGTCCGCCTGGTCGGCCGGAGCCTGCCCTGTCGTGACATCTTCGCTCGCGGAAGGGCCGTCCTGGCTCTCGGAAAGATTCCGTGCCGCTGCGCCGTCCATCTCGCTCCCTCGCCGAGTGACCACCAGACGAAAATGGTGCTTGTACGTCGCGGAACATTCAACCACGCAGCCCGGGAATCGCCCGGGCCACGACGCGGCGTGTTCCCTACCTGCCGGTAGCCGCGGTACCCGGAGCGCTGTGACGTGGCACCCACGGCAATAATTGGCCCATGGCAATCCTCCCGATCGTGATCGTCGGCGACCCGGTCCTGCACAACCCGACCGAACGGGTCACCCGATCGCCGGAGGAATTGGCTCCGCTCATCGCGGACATGTACGAGACGCTCGACGCGGCGCACGGCGTCGGTCTCGCGGCCAACCAGGTCGGCGTTCCGCTGCGCCTGTTCGTCTACGACTGCCCCGACCTGGGCGCGGACGGCGCCGCGACCCGGCGCCGCGGCGTGGTGGTCAACCCGGTGCTGGAGACCTCGCAGATCCCGGAGTCCATGCCCGACCCGGACGACGACGAGGAGGGCTGTCTGTCGGTACCCGGCGAGCAGTTCCCCACCGGCCGCGCCGACTGGGCGAAGGTGACCGGCACCGACGAGCACGGCGAGCCGGTCGAGGTGGAGGGCAAGGGTTTCTTCGCCCGCATGCTCCAGCACGAAGTCGGGCACCTGGACGGGTTCCTCTACGTGGACGTGCTGATCGGCCGCAACGCACGGGCCGCCAAGAAGGCGATCAAACGCAACGGCTGGGGCACACCGGGTTTGAGCTGGCTGCCCGGCACCGATCCGGACCCGTTCGGGCATGACGACTGACCCCGCCGCCGGCCTGCCCGATATTCCGCTCGGCCGCCGCGTGGTGCTGCGCTATCGGTTGCCCGCGGGCTATCCCCAACCGTTGACCGACGTGATCGGCGAACTCGTCGCGCTGGATCCGCCGACCGTGCGCGGCGCCGACGGCACGGTCGTCTCGGTGGCGCCGGAGCGCGTGGTGGCACTGAAAGCGCTCGGCCCCAGGCCGATTCGCACCAAGGAGATCCGCGCGCTGGAGGCCGCGGCCGCCTACGCCTGGCCGGGCGTGGAACACGCGTGGATCGACGGCTGGCTGGCGCGTGCGGGCCGTGGGTACACCGGGCGCGCGAACTCCGCTGTGCCGCTGGGCAGTTCCGAGGCGCCCGCCACCGTGTCCGCGGAGACGCTGCACCGGATCGGCGAGTGGTACACCGCGCACGGCCTGCCCTTGCAGCTCGCGCTGCCCGATCGGCTGGCCCCCGTGCCGCCCGGCTGGCACAGCTGGCGAGAAACGCTCATGCTCGCCATCGACATCGATAATTTCGTGCTGCCCCAAGGTCCTTCGATGGTGCGGATCGCCGCCGCCCCCGACGCCGACTGGCTGGAGACGCACCGTTACGGCGGCGAAGTTCCCGCCGCGCAGGCGATTCCCGCACCGGATCCCGACGTGCTGACCGCGGTTCTCGACGGCGAACTCGGCTTCGCTTCGCTCGGCCTGCCGCGCCCCATCGCGATCGGCCGCGGCGCGCTCACCACCGCCCCGGACGGGCGCCGCTGGGTCGGCCTCACCTGCGTGGCCGTCGCCGCCGCGCACCGCAGGCACGGGCTCGGCTCGCTGGTCTGCGCCGAGCTGGTGCGCTGGGGTCACGACCGCGGCGCGACCCACGCCTACCTCCAGGTGGAGGCCACCAACGAGGCGGCCCGCGCGATGTATCGCGAACTGGGCTTCGTCGAACACCACGCCTACCGCTACGCCGCGCCGGAGCCACTCGCCGGGCCCGGCGGCCTGCGGTAGAACAGACCTGTCACCCGCGCGAAGGAAGGCCGCCGTGCGTCTCGCCACCTGGAATGTCAACTCGATCCGCTCCCGGCTCGACCGTGTCGCGGACTGGCTCGACCGCCAGGACATCGACGTGCTCGCCCTTCAGGAGACCAAGTGCCGGGACGACCAGTTCCCGTTCGAGCGCTTCGACGAACTGGGCTACGAAGTGGCCCACCTGGGCATCAACCAGTGGAACGGAGTGGCGATCGCCTCCCGGGTCGGCCTCGCCGACGTGGAATTCGCCTTCCCCGAGCAACCTGGTTTCGACAAGGACGCGGGCGAGTCGCTGATCAGCACGCCGGTCGTCGAGTCCCGCGCGATCGGGGCCACCTGCGGTGGCGTGCGGGTGTGGAGCCTGTACGTACCCAACGGCCGCACCTTGGCCGACCCGCACTACGCCTACAAGCTGGAATGGCTTGCCGCGCTGCGGGACAACGGCGCACGCTGGCTGGCCGAGGACCCGCAGGCCAAGATCGCGCTGGTGGGCGACTGGAACATCGCGCCGACCGACGACGATGTCTGGTCCGTGGAGTACTTCGCCGACAAGACGCACACGTCGAAACCGGAACGCGATGCCTTCCAGGCCGTCGTGGACGCCGGGTACGCGGACGTCATGCGTCCGTTCGCGCCCGGGCCGGGCGTCTACACCTACTGGGATTACACCCAGCTGCGCTTCCCGCGTAAAGAGGGGATGCGCATCGATTTCATCCTCGCCTCCCCCGCGCTCGCCGCCACCGCGACGGACGGGATGGTCGATCGCGAGGCACGAAAGGGCAAGGGCGCCAGCGACCACGCACCGGTGATCGCCGAATTCGCCGACGGACCCGAGCCCTCGTGACCCGCCCGGCGCAGCCGCCCTTCCCCCGCCGCAGCGGGAACCGGGCAACCGGCACCCGCCTGGGCGGGGTGAACAGCGACTCGGCCATGGGGCAACGGCAGCGGGCGCAGCACCTCGGCCCGGAGCGCCGCCGCCCGCAGGTACTCGACACCGCGCTCGCCATCGCCGTGGACAACGGCATCGCCGCGGTCACCATGGCCGCGATCGCGGAGCGGATGAACGTCACCCGGCCGGTGGTCTACGCCTGCTTCGCCGATCGGGTCGAGCTGATCGAGGCGCTGATCCAACGCGAGGAGGGCTACCTGGTCAGCGGTGTGCTGGAGGTGGTGACGCCGCGCGACGTGGACGCGGACGAGACCGTGTTCGTCGAGGGGTTCCGCGCGCTGCTGACGAAGGCCGCCGGCCGCCCCGACGCCTGGCGGCTGGTCTACGGCAACCCCGACCCCGCCGTGGCGAACTCGTTCGGTCGCGGCCGCAAGCTGGTCATCGAGCGCTGCGCCAAGCTTCTGCGACCGACGCTGCGCGCCTGGGGCACCGCCGACGCCGAGCGCAAGCTGCCCGTGCTGGTGGAGCAGTGGGTCTCCGCGGGCGAGGGTGCGGTGCGCGCGCTGCTCGCCGACCAGGAGGGCTGGACACCGGCGGATCTCGGCGCGTTCGTCGGGGCCGCGGTCTACCGCGCCCTGCGAAACGCCTGATAGACGACGCGGCCGCACTACGATGGTGATCAACTATCCGACCACCGGCTGGCGGAGGAACGGGCATGGCGTTCTATCGGCAAGTGGGTGCGGTACCGCCGAAGCGGCACACCCAGCATCGGGATGAGCAGGGCCGGCTCTACTACGAGGAGCTGATGGGCGAGGAGGGCTTCTCCGGCGACTCCTCGCTGCTCTATCACCGCGGCCTGCCGCCCGCGCTGGTCGATTCGACGGTCTGGGAGTTGCCCGATCAGCGGACCACGCCGAATCATCCTCTGCGCCATCGTCATCTGCGGCTGCACAACCTGTTCCCCGGCGACACGCCGTCGGAGACCGATCCGGTCACCGGGCGGCGGTTGCTGCTCGGCAACGCCGACGTGCGCATCTCCTACGTCGTCGCCAAGGGCGGATCGCCGTTGTACCGCAACGCGATCGGCGACGAACTGGTGTACGTGGAGTCCGGCGCGGCGGTGGTCGAGACCGTGTTCGGCGCGCTGCCCGCGCGGCAGGGCGATCAAGTGCTCATTCCGCGAGCCACCACGCATCGCTGGCGGCCCACCGGCCCGGAACCGCTGCGGGCGTACGTGATCGAGGCTGCAAGCCACATCACTCCGCCGAAGCGCTATCTGTCGAAGTTCGGTCAGCTGCTCGAGCACGCCCCGTACTGCGAGCGCGACCTGCACGGACCGGCCGAGACGATCGCCGCGACCGGCACCGAGGTGGAAGTGCTGGTCAAGCACCGGGCCGGCGGGCAGGTCGTCGGCACCCGGATGGTCTACGCCACCCACCCGTTCGATGTGGTCGGCTGGGACGGCTGCCTGTATCCGTTCACATTCAGTATCGCCGACTTCGAGCCGATCACCGGGCGCATCCATCAGCCGCCGCCCGTCCATCAGGCATTCGAGGGCGGCAACTTCGTCATCTGCAATTTCGTGCCGCGCAAGGTGGACTACCACCCGCTGTCGATCCCCGTGCCGTACTACCACTCCAACGTCGATTCCGACGAGGTCATGTTCTATTGCGGCGGCAACTACGAGGCGCGCAAGGGTTCCGGGATCACGCAGGGCTCGGTGTCGGTGCACCCCGGCGGTTACGCCCACGGTCCGCAACCCGGCGCCTACGAGAACAGCATCGGCATCGAGTACTTCGACGAGCTGGCCGTCATGGTGGACACCTTCCGCCCGCTGGAACTCGGTGAAGGCGCCCTGGCCTGCGAGGACCCGACCTACGCGTGGACCTGGTCCGGGCGGGGCCCCGCGTGAGGACCAGGGTGGAGGTATCCCCGGAGTCTTTGTTCGGTCCGGACAACCTGCCGTACGGGGTGTTCGCGCCGCGCGGAAGAAGCCACCGGGTGGGTGTGCGGCTCGGCGAACACGTCATCGATGTGCTCGCGCTCCTGGATGATCCGGTGTTCGCCGAACCGAGCCTGAACGCCTTCCTGGCGCAGGGGCCCGGACGCTGGCGCGCGGTCCGCGACCGGATTCGCGAGGCGGTCGAAGGCGAGCTGGACAGCGCCGCCGTCCATCCGCTGTCCGAGGTGGAACTGCGGCTGCCGGTGCGGATCGGCGACTACGTGGACTTCTACGCCAGCATCGATCACGCGACGAATCTCGGCCGCCTGTTCCGGCCGGACGGTGACCCGCTGCTGCCGAACTGGCGCCACCTGCCGGTGGGTTATCACGGACGGGCGGGGACCGTGGTGGTGTCCGGCACCGAGGTGGCGCGGCCGTGTGGGCAGCGCCGATCCGAATCCGGCGCGCCGGAGTTCGGCCCCTCCCGGCGGCTGGACATCGAGGCCGAACTCGGCTTCGTGATCGGTGTCGGCTCGCGACTCGGCGTGCCGGTCGGCATCGACGAGTTCGCCGACCGGGTCTTCGGCGTCGCGCTGGTCAACGATTGGTCCGCACGCGATATCCAGGCCTGGGAGTATCAGCCGCTCGGGCCTTTCCTCGGTAAGTCGTTCGCGACCTCGCTCTCACCGTGGATCACCCCGCTGGCCGCCCTGGAGTCCGCGCGCATACCGCTGCCCGAGCAGTCGCCCGCGCCACTGCCCTACCTGCGGGGTAACGAGGCGTGGGGCCTGGACATCGATCTCACCGTGGCGTGGAACGGGCAACCGGTCGCGCACCCGCCCTATGCCCGGATGTATTGGTCACCGGCGCAGATGCTCGCTCATCTCACCGTGAACGGAGCTTCTACCCGTCCCGGTGATCTCTACGCGTCGGGCACCATCTCCGGCCCCGAACCGGACCAGCGCGGGTCGTTCATCGAGTTGTCCTGGGGTGGGAGTCAACCGATTCCGGTGAACGACGGACAACGCACCTTTCTCGAAGACGGCGACGAAGTGACGATCACGGCATCGGCTCCCGGTCCCCGCATGTCCCGCATCGGATTGGGCGAGGTCACCGGCCGCATCCGTCCGGCGCCTCCGCGCCGAGCCCCCGCTGCCGAGCGGTAGTACCGGGGTCTGTCGTCGGCCGCTCGGCATCGGTTCGGCCGAGGCTCTCCACCGATCCGGGTGAAGCGCGCCGACGGCGGCGAAGTCCCCGCTCCGCCGGAGCGCAGCAGCAATCTTCCAGCGCTTGAGCTCGCCCCCTTCCGGGTACGCCGCGGCTACGGTTGCATCCGCCAGACAAGGAGCGAGGTCATGACCGATCGCCCGGACGAAGCGCACCGCAGGCCCGACGGCGTCGACGACACCACCGTCGCCGCCACCGGCAAACTCTCGGAGGCTCTGGAGGTCATCGAACGCGCCCGCGGTCACCTGTACGCCTTCCACCAGCTGACCGGCGGCGCCGACCTGGCGCTCGACGAGGCCGTGGGGCTGTTCCGCGACGCGGGCCACGCCCGCATCGCCGACCGGATATCCACCGAGTTGATCGGTCGCAACGTGCTGGCCGGACGCTGGACGTTCCAGATCATCGAGGAATACGACGACGGCTACTACGCCCTGTTCCGCGATCTCGAACGCGCCGCCCGAGACGAATTGCTCGACGGTCGCCGCCACCTCTACGAAGCCGAGATGAAAGAAGCCCGCCGCACCCGCGGCGCACCCGGCCATTCGGCCACACCGGAAGACTCGTGATCTCGACCGGAAATCCCGGGCATGCCGCCTGCGAGCAGGCGTGGCCGCCGAGGCGTGCAAGTCGGCGGCGGTTGTCGTGACCACGGTTGCCGCGCGCTCGCGTTTCCGTTCGCCTGGCACGAGCGCTGATCACGTCCTCCACGCCGCAGCAGATGTCGCGAACAACACGATCGCCGCAACCTCCGACTCGGAGTACTGCGACGATCGCGTGAGCCCGCCATATCCAGGCCGTAGATTCGCGTTCCCACTGGTCGGGTGCCCTCGCCATCGGCGGCACGCCGACCGAACACGCCGGTGCATCACACCTGCTTGACCGGCTTCGAGATTCCGGGGTCGAATGCTGAGCCGTCTGGGCTACGGCTGAGCTGGCCGGACTTCGCTTGCCTTGCGGTATTTTCCGTGGCTGCCTTCGCCGATGACCCATGTCACCGGCATGCCCGGTGTGATGAGTTGTTCGTCGCCCTGGTATTGCCAGAGGGAGAACCATACGTCGCCGGAGTGGCTGGCGATGAGTCCGTCGTAGGTGTCGGGCAGCCACCATCGGACCACACCGTCGAGGCTCGGATCAGGATCCTTCGCCGCCTTGACCTGCCCGAACGGTATCAAGCCGCCCGGCCCGCGCCATCCCCCGAGAGTGGGGAGCAACGGTTGGTCCCCACCCCCGGGGTCGGCGGGCCAGATCTTTCCACTGCGGGACAGGACATCGTCGTGAACTTCCCGGGCCAATCTGCACGCCACACCGTTGGGACTGCTCTCCACGGGGGTGGTGCCAATCACGACGCTCAAGGTCGGGATGGTGAATTCGATCCGCCATCCCGGTGGATCGGGTAGTCGGCGAAGACGCTCGGGAATCGCTTCATCGATGTGCACCTCGAAGCCGAGAGCCGACTCGATGTCGGCCGCCAGCAGGTCGGCACCTCGCCTCGAAATCTCCTGACCCATATATCTATCCTGCCGTGTAGGGGACGGTGCAACGGTTGATGGGGGGTCACATACAGGTTCTTGCCGGCGGCGTGAGAAGCGATGACATGGATTTCATCCCCTGATTCGTACCGGTAATGCCCATCTAGATATCGGGGGATCGACATGTGAAAGTTGTCGTCCTTGAACCTGTCATCCGTCTCGATGGCCCTGCCGTTGACCAATATCTGGTAGTCGTACCTGCCGGGGACGTCGGCGATCTTGTTGATGAACATGGCCCATGCGATGTTGCCGATGGGGTCCCCGTCCTTCGGCCTGGTGTCGACTTCGACTCTGCCCCACTGAGTGGTGACTCTGTAGTTGGTGCATGGCTGATACGAAGCTTGTGCGGTGCCGGAGGCCAGCACGCTCGCGATCATAGCGATCGTCAGTGTCGCTGCGAAGAGAAGCGTTCGACCGACTCGGCTCGTCGGCGCAGCTGACGGATCATTGCAAACCTTCATGGGATATCCCCCTCTTTCGTCTAAACATGATTCGACTTGCCAACTCCGGCACCGGATCCGTGTCACCCCCGAGCACGAGACACCCCCGACCTGCGAATAAAGGCAGTCGATACATTGGACGCGCCAGCGTCGTGATCGGTTCCGCCGCAACATAATTTACGCGTCATGCATCTCCTTGCCGGCTGCGCGATGGCCCGCACACCATTGCCCGCCTACCCCGCTTTCCGGAAGTGGTCCGCCCCCGACCTGCGGCACCCCTCGGCCTCGTACGCGGCCAGTGGCGAAGGCCTCTAATACCCGCATAAGCGTCCGGGCGCGGCCCGCACCGCGCTGACCGAGACTGCCGCCTCGTGCACCCGCTCATCCCGGCACGCGACTTTCGACCGCGCCTCGGAACGTCGCCGCCGATGCCACTGCCTGGGAGTTCGCTCGATCGCGGCGAATCGCCGGGCAGGCGGCCGGGCGGGCCGGGTATGGTCGGGCGGGAAAATTTCACAACCAACGGGGGCTCGCACCAGCGGGCTGAGAGGACGGCTAGCCGAGAGGCGTCAGGGCCGTCGACCGTATGAACCTGACCGGGTAATGCCGGCGTAGGGAGGAAAAAAATGGCACCCGCCGCTGCGTCCGACGGCGCAACCGCACCAGTCGACAGCGTCACCACCGGCCCCATCGAGGGCAGCGTCAAGCACTATCTCGAAGTCGAAGACCTGCGCATACCGGTGCGCCGGATCAATTTGACCAATGGCGAGCACTTCGACGTCTACGACACGTCGGGGCCGTACACCGACGAGACGGCGACGATCGATCTCGAAGGCGGTCTACCGAAGCTGCGTGACACCTGGACCAGATCCGAGGGGGCGGGCCCGCGCACCCAGCTGGCCTGGGCCCGCGAGGGCATCGTCACGCCCGAGATGCGCTTCATCGCCGCGCGCGAAGGCGTCGCGGCGGAGCTGGTGCGCGAAGAGGTCGCCGCGGGCCGCGCGGTGATCCCGGCCAACCATAAGCATCCGGAACTCGAGCCGACCATCATCGGCAAGAAATTCCTGGTCAAGATCAACGCGAACATCGGGAACTCGGCCGTCTCCTCCTCGATCGCCGAAGAGGTGGAGAAGATGGTGTGGGCGACCCGCTGGGGCGCGGACACCATCATGGACCTGTCCACCGGCAAGAACATCCACGAGACGCGCGAGTGGATCCTTCGCAACTCGCCCGTCCCGGTCGGCACCGTGCCGATCTACCAGGCGCTGGAGAAGGTGAACGGCGACCCGACGGCGCTCACCTGGGAGATCTACCGCGACACCGTGATCGAGCAGTGCGAGCAGGGCGTGGACTACATGACCGTGCACGCGGGCGTGCTGCTGCGCTACATCCCGCTGACCGCAAAGCGGGTGACCGGCATCGTCTCGCGCGGCGGGTCGATCATGGCGGCCTGGTGCCTGGCGCATCACCAGGAATCGTTCCTGTACACGCACTTCGAGGAACTCTGCGAGATCTTGGCGCGCTACGACGTCACCTTCTCCCTCGGCGACGGCCTGCGGCCGGGCTCCATCGCCGACGCCAACGACGAGGCGCAATTCGCCGAGCTGCGCACCCTGGGCGAACTGACCAAGATCGCGAAATCCCATGGCGTGCAGGTGATGATCGAGGGTCCCGGTCACGTGCCGATGCACAAGATCGTGGAGAACGTCCGGCTCGAGGAGGAGTGGTGCGAGGAGGCGCCGTTCTACACGCTCGGCCCGCTCGCCACCGACATCGCACCGGCCTATGACCACATCACCTCGGCCATCGGCGCGGCCATCATCGCGCAGGCGGGCACCGCCATGCTCTGCTACGTCACCCCGAAGGAACACCTGGGCCTGCCCAACCGCGACGACGTGAAAGTCGGCGTGATCACCTACAAGATCGCGGCGCACGCCGCCGACCTGGCCAAGGGACACCCGCACGCCCAGCAGCGGGACGACGAACTGTCCAAGGCCCGTTTCGAATTCCGCTGGCGTGACCAGTTCGCCCTGTCCCTCGACCCGGACACCGCCCGCGAGTACCACGACGAAACACTGCCCGCCGAACCCGCCAAGACCGCGCACTTCTGCTCGATGTGCGGCCCCAAGTTCTGCTCGATGCGGATCTCGGCGGACGTGCGCGAATACGCCGAACGCCACGGCCTGAACGAGGTCGAGGCGCTGGAAGCGGGCATGGCGGAGAAGTCCGCCGAGTTCGCGGGCAAAGGCAACGCCGTCTACCTGCCCGTCGTCTCGTAACGACCGCCCGCCGCCCGCCGCGATCCGGCGGGCGGCGGTGTTCTTCCAATATGGTGGGCCGAGAAGGCATTCGGCGACGGTATCGTGGTCGTCATCGGCAGCGGAGCGGCTGTGAACGCCAGGACCTACTGGCCGTCGATGGCCGACGACTTCGCCCGCATCCAGTGAGTTGTAGTCGTTACACTCGCAGCTGCGGCGCTCAAGCAAGGTCCTTTCGCGCCTGTTTCAAAAAGTCGTTGGTAATGTTTTCGAGGTCTACGACGAAGTCAAGACCCGCTTTCCCTAGAGAAGATGCGGCTTTTCGCCATTCGTCATCCCCCCAACTAGGGTACGTGTTTTTTGAAATGTATCGACTGAGGAATGGTCCCATGTGATCATTGGAAAAAAGGTCGGCACGGTTTACAAACCGGTCTGCGATCAGGAACATGCTGTCACTTCCCGTCATCCATACGGTGTTCAAAGCGTCCACGAACAGAATCTGGGCCTTGCCGACCTCTCCCAGCTTCGCGATTTGGAGATTGGGTGGAGTGGTCGGTTCGATCAACAGGGGGCTGGCCTCGGACAATGCACCCTCATAGCGGTTCAGAGTGCTGAGGAACTCTCGGTACAGCTTTTGACGGCTCTCCCTCGCCGCCTCTGATGCGGCCAGCTGACTACTTCGGTTCGACTCATTGATACTCACATAGACAGCGGCACCCGCAGATACAAAGCTCGAGACCATGGCAGTGACCAGCGCTGTAATCAATGCATAGCGTCCACTGCGGGACGCAACCTCCGACGCTCGCCCCGAATCGGCCTCTGCGACTTGCCCGTGGCCAGAAGGCGGCATCGGCGATGCGTCCGGTTCCTGAGGTGGATCAGTTTGCGTTCCGCCCCCTGATTGTTGCTGCGGTTCGGTACCCATCGTCCCTCCGCTCACGTCACCTCAATGGATATGCATAGGATCATATGATCCGAATTCTGCCTACCAATTACACGCTCTACGGCGTGTTAGCGCGATAGCTGGAGTTCGTAGACCGGGGCACTCGGGACTTCCACTCGACCGGACGTATCAGCCCTTGCGACGAGACCTCAGTGTGTCGGCCGAGGTTGTCGCGAGCGATCGCGGGGCCGAGATCCGAGGATTCGCTCACCATGGCCGCGCCGAATTCGTTCGCCAGGACCTCGTAGTGCGGCGCGATCTGATCGATCTTCTTGGACTCAGATCCGGGCCAGTACGGGGAGTCGTGGGTGGTGTCGCGTCGTGTGATGACACTCCGTACCGCTTGTACGTCGACCAGGTACGAAATCCGTACCCGCGAGGAGCAGTCCGGCCCGGCGGCCGAACCGGTCAGGATTCGAGAAGCGCTGCTCAGCGAGCCACTAATAGCGTGACTGTGGTGTGCGTCCCCGGCCTTTATGACCTAAGGAGAAACGGAATGAAAGCGAATATCAGCTCGATCCTGCTCGGCGTCCAGGACATGGATCGGTCCAAGCGTTTCTACGTGGACGGGCTCGGTTGGAAGGTCGATCGAGACTACGGCGTGTCGGTGTTCTTCTCGGCCGAGGACGGGCCGCTCATCGGCTTCTACGGTCGCGACGGTCTTGCCGCGGAGATGGGTACGAGCCCGGAAGGGAGCGGTTTCAGCGGGCTGGCCCTGACATACGTGGTACGCAGTGAGGCGCGGGTCGATGAGATTCTCGCCGAAGCCGAGAAGGCCGGTGCCACGGTCCTCAAGCCGGCCGCTGCCGCGCAGTGGGGTGGGTACGGCGGCACCTTCGCGGACCCGGACGGCTACATCTGGAGCATCGGCTACAGCGCCCAGGGCGAGGATCAGCCGTACGCCGAGTAGCTGCCGAAACGAGACTCCGATGCCCCAGGAGCACTGGGAGATCGAACGCAGTTGCCCGGCTTCACGGTTGCCAGGCTGACAGCGGTCAGGTCAGTCGAGCGACGCGGCGCCGTTCTTCACGGCTCCGCGTCGCTGACCACGGATACGTCCACCCCCTCCATCGGGCGGGTTGAACCGGGAAGAGGCGCGGATCGAAAGCGGCCTTCCACACATGACTTTTCCGATCAGAACCGCTCGGCGATCAGTAGGACTGGAGTTCGATCAGCGTGCCCTCCGGGTCACGCAGGTGGGCGGTGCGCAGCCCGGGACCCCACTGCGGCCGATCGGCCGGACCCGCGACGACCGTCGCGCCGTGCTCGGCGCACAGTTTCGCACCCGCGTCGACATCGCGGACCCGGCAGACGAACATGACCGCGTCCTGCGACGGCGCGGCTCGCTCCGGCAGCGCCGACGTCGCGACGACCTCCGCCATCGCGGAGCGATCGAAGAGCACAAGCGCACCTTCGTCGC
Organism: Nocardia sp. NPDC047648; assembly: GCF_040642815.1. Taxonomy (NCBI): domain Bacteria; kingdom Bacillati; phylum Actinomycetota; class Actinomycetes; order Mycobacteriales; family Nocardiaceae; genus Nocardia; species Nocardia sp. NPDC047648. Next base: position 251,104 of record NZ_JBEYSX010000003.1, read on the forward strand.
CGACGTCCCAGTTCGCATAGGGACCCGCAGCGGTTCCCTTGATCAGGGTCGCCCCGATCAGCTCGGGCAGCACGGCCGCGTAGAACTCGAAGCTTTCGGCGAATCGGGTGACCAGAAGTCTTGGATGAAGTGCGTCCACGGCGTCTCCAACTAGTTGGTGCAGACCTATTGTAGGTTCGGACCTACAATAGATCGATGGACTCCGGACGCGCACTGCCGCCGAGCCTGCTCGGGCTCGACATCTACCTCCTGTCCCGAGTGGGCAAGACCGCGCGCGGCCGATTCGCCGACCGGCTCGCCGCCCGCGGCCTGCGCCTGTGGCACGTGGCGATCCTCGCGGCGCTGGCCGATTTCGGCCCGCACGCTCAACGGGATCTGGCCGAGCGCCTGGCCATCCACCCCAGCGACGTCGCCAAGATCGTGGACGAACTGCAAGCCGCCGGTCATGTGGAACGCACGCGCGACGACCGCGACCGTCGCCGAATCACCGTGCGCATCACCCGCACGGGCCGCGCGGCATTGCGTTCCCTCGATCGAGAGGCCGGTCGGGTCGGCGACGAAATCCTCGCCCCATTGGACACGGCCGAGCGCGATCAACTGCACGCGATGCTGGAACGCGTCTTCGCGCATGCGCATCCGGAGTCGGCTGTCGAGTGATTTCGGCGACGACCCGCTGCGTGAGCATCTCCGGCGGCATCGGCCAGAGGTGACCACCTCGCTCTGGTCGCTCGTACGAGTCGGACGAATGGTCGCCGTCGCGCCATGACCGCCCGGATGCGCCGAGATCAGAGCACCGTCTGCTCGATCAGGCGGCGGGCCGCGCGATCGGTGCGCTCCACCTCGCCGGTGATCATCCGGTCCTGCAAAATCCCTCGCAGGCCCGACACAAGCAGGGTCGCAACGACTTCGGGGTCGTCAATGGACGGAAGGTTGCGCAGCCCGTCGGCCAGCGCCGCCACGAACGCGGCGATCGCCGAGACGGCGTAGTCGGCGTACGGACTCCGCGGAGCGCATGCCGCGCCGAGGACTTGCAGCATCACCCGCACGCTCGTGCGGCCCTCACCGGAGGTGTTGGCGGTCCAGAAGTCCCAGAGACGGTCGCGGAGTTCGGACGCATCCCGGATATCGGCGAAGACGGCCGCGACGTCGGGGCGCTGCGTCGCCAGCGCTTGGACCAGCAGCTCTTCTTTGGTCGTGAAGTAGTAGATCAGCATGCGCGAGCTGGTGCCGAGTTCGGCGGCCAGTGGGCGCAGCGACAGGTCCGCGAGGCCGTGGTCGGCGATGTAGCGCACCACGGCGGCGAGCAGTTCGGCGCGTTTGGCGTGGTCTAGGGGGCGGGCCATGGGTTGACTGTAGCGATTGGTACAGGTATTCATGACATCGTGACTGTAACAATCGCTTCAGAAACTCGGGATTCGGTGGTGGTCACCGGGTACGCGGCGACCACGTCGCTGGCCGACGACATGGACACGACCTGGTCCGAATTACTGGCCGGGCACAGCGGAATCGGCGCGCTCGCAGACGATTTCGTGGCCGAGTACGACCTGCCGGTCCGCATCGGCGGCAAGCTGAAGTCACAGCCCGGCGCCGAGCTCACCCGGGTCGAACAGCGCAGGCATTCCTACGTCGAGCAGATGGCGCTGGTGCTCGGCCGCCGGGTCTGGCGTTCCGCCGGCGCGCCCGAGGTGGACGGTGACCGATTGGCGGTGGCCATCGGCACCGGGCTCGGGGGCGGCGACGCGCTGATCTCGGCGGTCGACGCGATGCGCGCGGGCGGCTATCGCAAGGTGTCGCCGATGTCGGTGCCGATGGTGATGCCGAACGGTCCCGCCGCCACGGTCGGGCTCGAGATCGGAGCGAGGGCCGGCGTTTTCGCTCCGGTGTCGGCCTGCTCCTCGGGTTCGGAGGCGATCGCGCACGCGTGGCGGCTGATCACCACCGGCGAGGCGGACGTGGTGGTGGCGGGCGGCGTCGAAGGGCATATCGACGCCGTGCCCATCGCGAGTTTCGCCATGATGCGCGCCATGAGCACCCGCAACGACGACCCGGAACGCGCGTCACGCCCGTTCGACCGGGACCGCGACGGATTCGTCTTCGGTGAGGCGGGCGCGCTGCTGGTGCTCGAGTCCGAGCGGCACGCTCGCGCACGCGGGGCCGCCGTGCACGGGCGGGTGCTCGGCGCCGGCATCACCTCCGACGCCTATCACATCGTCGCGTCCGAGCCGGAGGGCATCGGCGCAGCTCGCGCGATGCGCAAGGCCATCGAGACCGCAGGACTGCGGGCTTCGGATATCCAGCATGTGAACGCGCACGCCACGTCGACCTCCATCGGCGACGCGTCGGAGGCCAACGCGATCGCGTCCGTGGTGCCCGATGCCTCGGTCTACGCGCCGAAATCCGCGCTCGGGCATTCCATCGGGGCGGTCGGCGCGTTGGAGTCGCTGGTCGCCATGCTCACCCTGCGGGATCAGGTCGTCCCGCCCACCTTGAACCTCGACAATCTCGACCCGGCGATCGACCTGGACGTCGTCGCCGGCGCGCCGCGCACCCAGCGCATCGATTTCGCGCTGAACAATTCGTTCGGCTTCGGGGGGCACAACGTCGCGCTGGCGTTCGGCCGGGTCTGACCTCGAGTTCCGTTCCGGAGCGGGCTACCGTCGTTGTACAACCGACCGATCGGCCCGAAGGACGGACAGCGACGTGAGCGAGCACCGGCGAAGGACCCGAGGACCGTGCGCGCGGGCGTGCACGACGGAATCGAGCGCAGGCGGGGCGCTGTGAGCGACGCCTTCTACCTTCCCGACCCCGACCGGCCGGATCGCTTTCTGTCCACCGAGCTCACCCGTGGCCCCTGGTCGCCGGATGCCCAGCACGCGGGTCCGCCCTCGGCGCTGCTCGGGCACGTGATCGAGCGGTGCGAGCCGCGCCCGGGGTTCCAGGTCGGCCGGGTCGCGGTCGAAATCCTCGGCCCGGTGCCGCTGGCACCGCTGACCGCGGCGGCGCGGGTCGTCCGCCCCGGCCGCAGCGTCGAACTCATCGAGGCGACGCTGTCCACCGAGCGCGGGCCGGTGATGCGCGCGAATGCCTGGCGGTTCAAGCTGTCCGAGCCGGAATTGCCGCTGCCGGAACGATTCCTGCCCACCGGCACACGTCCCGGTCCCGAACACGCGGACGTGCCCGCACCGTTCCCCTCCACCCAGCCGGTGGGCTTTCACACCGCCATCGAATACCGCTTCGTCAGCGGCTCCTTCACCGAGCCCGGCCCGGCGGTGTGCTGGATCAGGATCAAATATCCGATCGTCGCGGGCACCGACCCGAGCCCGCTGGAACGCACCCTCGCGGCGGCGGATTCCGGAAACGGTGTCAGCGCGGTCATGGACTGGTCGAAGTACCTGTTCATCAACACCGACCTGACGGTCACCCTGCACCGCCAGCCCGCAGGTGAATGGGTCTGCCTCGACGCCGTCACCTACCCCCAACCCCATGGCATAGGTATGGCCGAATCGGCGCTCTACGACGAAAAGGGTCCCTTGGGCCGCAGCACGCAAACCCTCTTCCTCGGCAACCGATAGCCGAGGCAGACCCACTCGGCGTTCGTCGCGACAACCCTCACGGACGGGTCGAGATCTGCTGGACGCCCCAACCGTTCCCGTCGGGGTCGGTGAAGAAGAAGAATCCGACGTTGTCGAGTGGGTCGGGCATGGGGGTGGGGTTCTCGCCGAGGACTTGGATTTCGGTGACCTCGACGCCTCGGGCGGTGAGCTCCTCGTGGGCCTTGCGCAGGTCGTTGACCACGAGTTGCAGGCCCTGCTGGGAGCCGGGTGTCATGTCGGGCACCGCGCCCTTGCCGATCACGATCGAACAACCCGAGCCGGGTGGGGTCAGTTGCACGATGCGGACGTTGTCGTCGATCCTGGTGTCGTGGTCGACGGCGAAGCCGAGTTGCTCCGCGTAGAAGTTCTTGGCTCGGTCGATATCCGACACGGGCACGATGACGACCTCGAGTGTCCAGTTCACGGCGCATCCTTTCGGGGCGGGCAGCGGTATTCCTACCAGTGCGGACCGGTTGGCGCGGGAGAAATCATCGCCGAGCCCAGCGCCAACTGAACTCGTCCGGCGCGGGCGGGGGGCCGGGAAGTTCGCCGCCCGCGCTCAGCCCGGTCAGGAGCATCGCGAGCACGCGGCGGCGCAGTTGGACCGTGCGCTGCGGATCGGGCACCGCGACGGCCGCGCAGGACTCCAGGATCAGGCCGAGATCCTGCGGGGTGACGTCCGAACGTAGTTCGCCGGTGGCGTGGGCACGGCGCACGAGTTCCTCCGCGACCTTCGCGGAGTGCTGCACATCGGGCAGCATCGATTCGTCGGGGGTGAAAGTGCCCGCGAGATGCACGGCCAGTGAGTGCACGTCGGCGTCCACCACTCGCTCGAGAAAGCCGACCAGGCCGTGCCAGCCGTCCGGATCTTCCAGCGCCGCATCGGCTTCCGCGTTGTACCGGCGCAGACCCTCGTGGCAGAGCGTGCGCAGCAGCACCTCCTTGCTCGGATAGCGGCGATACAGCGCACTGATCCCGACGCCCGCGCGTTCCGCGACGGCGGAGATCGGGGCCGTGGCGTCGGCGAGGAACACGGCCCGGGCGGCCTCCAGGATCAAGCCGTCGTTGCGGGCGGCCTGCGCCTTGCGGCCGGGTAAACCCTTCTGAGCTGGGGCGTCGGATGTCTTCGGCATGACTCCAGGATAGCATTTGAACGGAATGGTCCGTTCTGTTACAGTTCAATCAGAACAGAGCATTCCGTTTCAACAAGGAGCAGGACATGACCGCGATCACCCCCTTCCGGATCGACGTCGACCAGGCCGACCTGGACGACCTGCGCGATCGCCTCGCCCGGACCCGCTGGGCCGAGCAGATTCCCGGCTCGGGCGATACCTACGGGGTGAGCGTCGAGCGGGTGCGCCACCTGGTCGGCTACTGGCGCGACGGGTTCGACTGGCGCGGGGTGGAGAACTCGTTGAACGCCTACCCGCAGTTCACCACCGAGATCGACGGCCAGAACATCCACTTCCTGCACGTGAAGTCCACCCGGGAAGACGCGTTTCCGCTGATCCTCACGCACGGCTGGCCCGGTACCTTCGTCGAATTCGTCGGCGTCATCGAGCCGCTCACCGCCGCCGGGTTCGACCTGGTGATCCCTTCCGTGCCCGGTTACGGCTTCTCCGGCCCCACCACCGAGGCGGGCTGGAACGACAGCCGGATCGCACGCGCTTGGGCGGAGCTGATGCGGCGGCTCGGCTACACCCGCTACGGCGCGGTGGGCAACGACGGCGGTTCGCAGATCTCGCCGGAACTCGGGCGGGTGGCGCCGGACCAGGTGGTCGGCGTGCACGTGACGCAGGTGTACTCGTTCCCGTCCGGCGATCCGGCGGAGCTGGCCGATCTCGACGAGGGCGAGCAGCGGTCGCTGGCCACCCTGGACTGGTTCATGAAGAACAAGATGGGCTTCAACGTGCTGCAATCGCAGCAACCGCAGACGCTGGCGCACGCGATCACGGACTCGCCCGCCGGGCTGGTCGGCTGGAACGGCCAGTTGCTCGGTCCGGACCTCGACGACGACTTCGTGCTGACCAACATAGCGATCCACTGGCTCACCGGCACCGCGGGTTCGGCGATCCGGCACTACTTCGAGAAGGACAAGGCCGAGCACCCCGCGGCGCCGACCACGGTTCCGCTCGCGCTGTGCGGCTCCACCGGGGACTTCCACGGCATCCGCCGCTTCGCCGAGCGCGACCACAACATCGTGTCCTGGCGCACGCACGACGTGTTCACCCACTACCTGCACCACGTGGCGCCCGCGTTGATGGCGGAGGAGATCACGGAGTTCTTCGCCGAGCTGCGCTGAGACTTTCTCTTATGGCATCGAGACTTGTGGCCATGGTTCGTCTCGTTTCCCGCTGATGTACTGGATTCATCAACGGCACAGCAGCTTTCGAAACAGGAGAGAAAACCATGAAAATCGCAGTCTTCGGAGCCACCGGAACCGTCGGCCGTCTCGTCGTCGAGCAGGCGCTGCGGGAGGGCCACGAGGTGACGGCCTTCACCCGCAGCGCCGCGAGCGTCACGCAGCGGCACGATCGGCTGCGCGTGGTGGAAGGCGATGTGCTGGACACGGACTCGGTGCAGCGAGCGGTGCAGGGGCAGGACGCGGTGCTGATCTCGCTCGGCAACGGGCGCAAGGGCGTGGTCCGGGCGGGCGGCACCGCGGCGATCATCGACGCGATGAATCGCACGGGCGTCAAGCGGCTGATCTGCCAGACGACCCTGGGCGTCGGCGACAGCCGGGGCAACCTGAACTTCCTGTGGAAGTACGTGATGTTCGGGTTGCTGCTGCGCCCGGCCTATGCCGATCACGTCCGGCAGGAGGAATACGTCCTGGCCAGCGACCTGGACTGGACGATAGTGCGGCCGAGCGCGTTCACCGACGGACCGGCCACCGGCAGCTACCGGCGCGGATTCCCGGCGGGCGAGGGCGGTCTGAGCCTGAAGATCGCCCGTGCCGACATCGCCGACTTCATGATCGAGCAACTGACCGACACGACTTACCTCCGCCAGACGCCCGGCATCTCGAACTGAGCGCGCCATGCGGTGGCGCGGCAGCGGCCCATGCCCCGGAGCCGGGAGCATGGGCCGCGATCTTCAGGCGTGCTCGTGCAGTTCCCCCCACGCCGGGAAGGGATCGGGATACTCCGCCCACGCGCCCGGCCCCTCGGCGAACTCCGCGTCGGTGAGCAGGGTGCCATCCAGTAGCGAGCGCACCTTGTCGCAATCCAGCTTTATCCCGATGAAGACGATCTCCTGCCCCGGCGGCACTTCCAGCGACGACCACCAGGCGGCGGGTTCGAAGACCAGGTTCGGCCCCGCTTGCGACCACACCGCGGCCAGCGTCGACCGGCTCGCGATCCAGCAGAATCCTTTGCTGCGCAGCAGACCTCGCAACTGTTCCAGCGCGTCCGAGAGGCGCAGCGGATGGAACGGCCGATCGGCGATGTAGGTGAGGCTGCGAATGCCGTACTCCTCGGTCTCCGGGGTGTGCCCGCCGGCGAGTTCCTCCGCCCAGCCCTCGACCTCCGCGGCGACCACCGGGTCGTAGCGGCCGGTGTCCAGGACCTCGGCCAGATCGACCACGCCGTTGCTGGTGCGCAGCACGTGGGCGCGCGGGTTCATGCGGCGCACCGTCGCCTCCACCGCCCCCGCCGCGGCGGCGCCGACCAGGTCGGTCTTGTTGACCAGCAGGACGTCGGCGAACTCGACCTGATCCACCAGCAGGTCGGCGATGGTGCGCGCGTCGCCGTCGCCCGCTTGCAGGTTCCGCTCGGCCAGCGCCTGCCCGCGCGCCACCTCCGCGAGGAAGGTCGAAGCGTCGACCACGGTCACCATGGTGTCCAGCCGGGCGACGTCACCGAGGCGGAAGCCGTCCTCGAATTCCCAGTCGAACGTCGCGGCCACCGGCATCGGCTCGGAGATGCCGGTCGATTCGATCACCAATTGATCGAAGCGGCCTTCTCGAGCGAGCCGGGCCACAGCTTCGATCAGGTCCTCGCGCAGGGTGCAGCAGATGCAGCCGTTGGTCAGTTCGACCAGCTTCTCCTCGGTGCGGTCCAGGTGGCCTTGACCGGTGACCAGCGCGGCGTCGATGTTGACCTCGCTCATGTCGTTGACGATGACCGCCACCCGGCGGCCCTCCCGGTTGGCCAGGATGTGGTTGAGCAGCGTCGTCTTGCCCGCGCCGAGGAAGCCGGACAGCACGGTGACGGGAAGCAGGTCGGAGTCCATGACATTAATGATAACGATTTTCATTTGCTCTCAGCGAGCGGGTCCGGTTGCCGGTGGCCACCGGACCGGGTCGCCGTAGGGTTTGTGTCGTGAAACTGCTGCCATTGCCCGCCGAGGGGCAGACCCCCGTCCGGGCGCTCACCATCGCCGGTACCGATTCCGGCGGAGGCGCCGGAATCCAAGCCGATACCCGCACCATGGCGCTGTGCGGTGTGCACGCACTGGTGGCCGTCGCGGCGGTGACCGTGCAGAACACGGTGGGCGTCAGCGGCTTTCACGAGATTCCGCCGCAGGTCGTGGCCGATCAGGTGCGCTCGGTGACCACGGACATCGGCGTCGGCGCCGCGAAGACCGGCATGCTCGCCTCCACCGCGATCATCGAGGCGGTGGCTGGGGTGTGCCAGGAGGTCGGCATAGGTCGCGACGGCGACATTCCGCTGGTCGTCGACCCGGTCGCGGCCTCGATGCACGGCGATCCGCTGCTGCACGCCGAAGCGCTCGACGCGCTGCGCAGCACCCTGATCCCGCTCGCCACCGTGGTGACACCGAACCTGGACGAGGTCCGCCTGCTCACGGGTATCGACGTCGACGACGAGGATTCGGCGCGGCGCGCGGCCGAGGCGCTGCACAAGCTGGGGCCGCGGTGGGCGGTCGTGAAGGGTGGGCACCTGCGTTCCTCCGAGTGCAGCACCGACCTGCTGTTCGACGGTGAGCGGTTCCTCGAGTTCACCGCCCCGCGCATCGCGACCGGCAACGACCACGGCGGCGGCGACACGCTGGCCGCCGCGACCGCCTGCGCCCTGGCCCACGGCTATTCGGTGCCCGAAGCGATCGAGTTCGCCAAAGAGTGGACCTACCGCTGCCTGGCCGCGTCCTACGATCTGGGCGCTGGCCACGGGCCGGTGTCCCCGCTGTGGCGATTGCATGGGAACTGAGCCGGGCAACCGCTCGGCGCACGCCATTTCTTGTCGGTGGGCGCTGCGATACTGAGGACGTCGCCGACACGGATGGCTTCAACGGCGAGGCGATCGGAACAACGACGTTCGACGTGGATGCGGCGAAGACCTCGGCGCCCGGCCCGGGGGGCGCTGGCGGTCACAGAGCGGAAAAGGCGCGGTGCAGCGGAAGATCGGCTGCGATCGCGATGCCGTGCAGCCGAGCGCTGGCCGCCACGAGCGCGAAGATGATCTCGCTCAGATAGGCGGCGAACTGCTCGACCGGCATGGCGGGCGGCTCCACCCGGTTCACCCCCAGCCACCAATCGGTGGCCGAGGCCACCGCACCGAAGATCGAATAGATCACCAGTTCCGCGCTCGCGACCTGCACCGACTCCTCGTCCACGGCACCGGCGAACAGCTCGGCGGCGCGGTGGGCGGACTGCCGGGCCGATTGCAGCGCGCGGTCGGCGTCGTCGGAGCGTTGCGTGAAATGGCTGTGCAGCATGAACCGGAAGACATTCGGCTGCCGCGACACCACCTGCGCGTATTCGGACGCGGCGCGGCGCACCAGGTCAGCGGCGGAGTCGCCGGTCAGGTCGAAACTGGTCATGATCTGTTCCCAGAGCATGTCGCGCACCCGGTCGACGATCGCGTTGTAGAGGTCGGTCTTGTCTTCGAAATGGCGATACAGCTTCGGTTTGGCCGCGCCCGCCTCCTTGGCGATATCGCCCATGCTGACCGCGGGGCCGAATTTGTCGAGCGCGCGGAAAGCCGCGTCGACGAATTCTTCGCGCACCTTCCTGCGATGCTCGCGCCAACGCTCGGTGCGCGCGTCCACACGTTTGCGCGGCGGGTCGTCTTCCGTCCGGCCGCTGAGCATCACGAATCCGGATGCTACCTGTCGACCGGGGACGGAGACCCGGCCGTCGGCCGGGTCCCGCCCCACCGGTCAGTGTTTGCTGGAACCAGCGCCGCTGTCACCCGCGGTCTTGGCCTTCTTCTCCGCTCGCTTTTCCTTCAGGGACTTCCCGGATTTCTTGGACATCGAACTGCGCGGAGATTTGTCGGACAAACGTGGTCCTTTGCTCGGAGAACCTGAATGGTCCCGCTGTGATCGACCGTACGCTACGTTGCCTGCCCGCGGCGTGATCCGGCTCGGGCGCCACCCCCAGGAACCTCACAGCTGAGGCCCAGCAGCGTGGCAGCGTAGCCGTCGAATGTTGTTCGCATGACCGAGACCTTGACCGTCGCGGCGGCGGAACGGACCGAGACCACGGGTGCGCCCGTGCTGGACGTGGTGATACCCGTCTACAACGAAGAGGCCGACCTCGGCGTGTGCGTCCGCAGACTGCACGCCTACCTGCGCGACGGGTTCCCCTTCCCGGCGCGCATCACGGTCGCCGACAACGCGAGCACCGACGACACGCTCCAGGTCGCCCAGCTGCTCGCCGAAGAACTGGACGACGTACGGGTGGTGCACCTGTCCGCCAAGGGACGAGGGCGGGCGCTGCGAGCGGTGTGGGAACGCTCCGACGCGCAGGTGGTCGCCTATATGGACGTCGACCTGTCCACCGACTTGAACGCGCTGCTGCCCCTGGTCGCACCGCTGATCACCGGGCATTCCGACCTGGCCATCGGCACCCGGCTCGACGCCGCGTCCAGGGTGGTGCGCGGGCCCAAGCGCGAGATCATCTCGCGCTGCTACAACCTCCTGCTGAAAGCCTCGCTGCGCGCGCACTTCTCCGACGCCCAGTGCGGCTTCAAGGCCATGCGCACCGACGTGGCGCGCCGCCTGCTGCCGCTGGTGCACGACGGCGAGTGGTTCTTCGACACCGAATTGCTGGTGCTCGCCGAGCGGGCGGGGCTGCGCATCCACGAGGTTCCGGTGGACTGGATCGATGATCCGGACAGCCGCGTCGACATCATCGACACCGCGCGCAAGGACCTGCTCGGCATCTGGCGGCTCGGGCGGGCGCTGGCCACCGGCACGCTGCCGCTCGAGGAACTGCGCCGGTCGGTGGGCCGGGAACCGCTGGTGCCGGGGGTGCCGCTGGGCATGGTCGGGCAACTCGTGCGGTTCGCGATCGTCGGCGTGCTGAGCACGCTGGCCTATCTGCTGCTCTACGTGCTGTTGCAGCCGCTCGCGGGCGCGCAGGTGGCGAACTTCGCCGCGCTGCTGATCACGGCGGTGGGCAATACCGCCGCCAACCGGGCCTTCACCTTCGGCGTGCGCGGCTCGAACGGAGCCGTGTCGCATCAGTTCCAAGGGCTGGTGATCTTCGGCATCGGATTGGCGCTCACCAGCGGATCGTTGTTCGCGCTGCATCGGTGGGCGCCGGACGCCTCGGTGCACCTGGAGCTGTTCGTCCTGGTGATGGCCAATCTGGTGGCGACGCTGTTGCGGTTCGTCGGGCTGCGCTGGGTGTTCCGCGACAGCGGAGGCGACGCCGCACCGAGCGCACCGGCTCTCGCCGCCGCCGGAAGCGCCGCCGAGGGAGACCGTTGATGACGGCCACGCTCACCGCGCAACCCGCCGCGACCGAACCGCGGCCGAGGCCGCGCCGGAACTGGGAGTATCCGGCGCTGGCTGCGCTGCTGATCGGCACGGCGGTGGCGTATCTGTGCAACCTGAGCGCCAACGGTTGGGCGAATTCGTTCTACTCGGCTGCGGTACAGGCGGGTTCGGTCTCGTGGAAGGCGTTCTTCTTCGGGTCCTCCGACGCGGCGAACTCGATCACCGTGGACAAACCGCCCGCCTCGCTGTGGCTGATGGAGCTGTCGGTGCGGGCCTTCGGGCTGAGCAGCTGGAGCATCCTGGTGCCGGAGGTGCTGCTCGGGGTGGCCGGTGTGGCAGTGCTGTGGGCGACCGTGCGCAGGCCGTTCGGGCCCGCGGCCGGACTGCTCGCCGGGCTGGCGCTGGCGGTGACGCCCGTCGCGGCGCTGATGTTCCGGTTCAACAATCCCGAGGCGCTGCTGGTGTTCCTGATGGTCGCGGCCGCCTGGGCGATGACGCGGGCGGTGGAGGACGGCCGCTGGCGCTGGCTGGTCCTGACCGGCGCGCTGATCGGCTTCGGTTTCCTCACCAAGCAATTGCAGGTGCTGCTGGTGGTTCCGGCGCTCGCGCTGACCTACTCGATCGCGGGCCCGCCGAAACTCGGCAAGCGCATCCTGCAACTCTTCGCCGCCGCAGCCGCGATGGTGGTGGCCGCGGGCTGGTGGTTGCTGGCGGTGGAACTGTGGCCCGCCTCGTCACGTCCGTGGATCGGCGGCTCGCACGACAACTCGATCCTGGAACTCACCCTCGGCTACAACGGGCTCGGCAGGCTCAACGGCAACGAGCGCGGCAGCGTCGGACCGGGCGGCGACCTTCCGCCGGGCGGCAACGGCATGTGGGGAAGCACCGGCATCACGCGGATGTTCGAACCGGCGCAAGGCGGTCAGATCGCGTGGCTGATCCCCGCCGCGCTGGTCGCGCTCGTCGCGGGAATCCTGCTGCGCGGCAGAGCCGCTCGCACCGATCCGCAGCGCGCCTCGCTCGTCCTCTGGGGCGGATGGCTGCTGGGGACCGGGCTGGTCTTCAGCTTCATGGCCGGCATCTTCCACCAGTACTACACCGTGGCCCTGGCTCCGGCCATCGCCGCGCTCGTCGGCGCGGGTGCGGTGCTGTCGTGGCGGGGACGGCACCGGCTGTGGGTGCGGCTGGCGTCGGCGCTCGCGGTGGGTCTCACCACGGCGACCGCTTGGATGCTGTTGTCGCGCAGTCCGGAATGGCAGTCGTGGCTGCGCTGGACGGTGCTGGTCGTCGGTGTGATCGCGACGCTCGCCGTGCTCTTGCCCGCGCCGCGCAAGCTCGCCGTGGCGTCGGCGCTGGCCGTGGCGTTCACCTTCCTCGCCGGACCGGTCGCCTACGCCGTCGACACGATCGCGACGCCGCACGCGGGTTCGATTCCTTCGGCCGGACCGAACGTCGCGATGCGTGGTCGGCCACCGTGGGGTGAGGGCATGCCGGGGATGAATCGCCGCATGCCGGACGGAACCGGGACCACCGGCCGCGATGGAGCCGGACAGGTTCCGGGCGGTACGCCGCCGGATGGGCGTTCGCCGGGAACGAGCCCGCAGGGCACGACACCGGACGGCGGCATTCCGCGAGCGGGCAACGCACCCGGCGGCCGGATGCCGGGCGACGGGCAGCTCCCGGACGGCGCGGGCACGCCGCCCGGTACCGCACCGCAGGGCAACCCACCCGGCGACGGCGCGATGTTCCCGCCAGGAACGCTGCCCGATGGGCAGGCCCCGCAAGGCACCGCCACGACGCAGGGCGCGCCCGGTGACGGCGGTCCCGGCCCCGGCGGCGGAATCGGCGGTCTGCTCGGGGCGAGCGAACCCAGCGCCCAGGTCGTGTCCCTGCTCGAGCAGAACGGCGGCGACTACACCTGGGTGGCCGCGGCCATCGGCTCGAACAGCGCCGCGGGCTTGCAGCTGGCCACCGAACTGCCCGTGATGCCCATCGGCGGCTTCAACGGCAGCGACCCCTCGCCGACGCTGGAGCAGTTCAAGCAATATGTCGCCGAAGGGAAGATCCATTACTTCGTCGGCGGCGGACGGGGCGGGCCGGGTTCCTCCGACTCCTCCCCCAGCGCCCAGATCACGCAGTGGGTCCAGGAGAACTTCACCGCCACCCAGGTGGACGGGGTCACTTTGTACGACCTGACCGCCGCCCACTGAAACCGCGCGATGCGGTCCTGTCGCCCTGCATTCCCCGGGGCCGCATCGCCTCCCGGTGTTCAGCGCGACCCCTGCACCCGCTGAACACCGCATCCGCACCGGCGCCATACCTCGGCGCCGGTGCGGATCGCGTTGTGCGGCAGTCATCTTCCCTGGTTGCGATCCCGCGAACGCGCGCGGGCGCACAGCGGTGGAACGTCGAACATGCGACCGGCGACGATGATTCGAGCGCCCGCTCTTGGCATCCCGCAAAACTCCAGCGATGATGATCGCACGCGTGACGGCTCCGGGCCGGTAGCCGGACCATCAGCGGACGTGTCCACCGCGAACTTTCAGGGAAACAGTTGAACGCTTTCATGAAGCTGGCCGTGACGGTGGTCAGCGCACTGGTCGCAACCGCGCTCACCGTCGGATTCGCCGCCACCGCGTCGGCGGCCCCCGCCGATCGAGCCGAATCGATCGTCGCGGCGACCGGCGAACCCCCGCAGGTGACCTACATCAAGGCATGCCTGCCGCCCGGCGACACCATCGAACTGCGCACGGGAATCGGCGCGGCGATCGGCGCCGCCATCGGCGCGCTCGTCGGCCTGCCCGTCTTCTTCGTCGGCGCGATTCCCGGCGCGATCATTGTCGGCCTGATCGGCGCCGCCATCGGAGCTTCCTCCTACGCCATCGATTCGGGAAGGCTCGAGCAGCAAGGTCTGTGCTGAGCACGGCGTGCGGCGCGCCGCGATGCGCAGGCCGCTCGGCGAGCGCCGCAGGTCAATCGCTCCCCGCGGCCAGCGCGCGCACCAGCCGGTCCAGCGCGGGGCGTGGATCGAAGTCCGCTGCCGGGTTCACCAGCTGATGCAGGATGATCCCGTCGAGTTGGTCGACCAGGATCCGCGCCACCGCCCGCTCCACGCCGATACCCGCCAGCAGCGACGCGGTCCATTCGGTCAGCCGCAGATGTCCTCGGCGGATGGTCTCGCGTAGCGCCGGAATGCACTGCGCCTCCAGGAACAGGGCATAGCGGGCCAGGGTGCGCACCCGGTCGGCGCGCACCGCGTACACGACGAAAGCCGCCATGCCCTCGACGAGTTCGTCGATCGTGCCGGGCGCGGGCTGCCGGGTGAGCACCTCCCAATCCGCGTAGTCGCGCGCCTCGAGGCGCTCGGTGATACCGATCAGCAGCGCTTCCCGGGTGCGGAAGTAATTGGACGCCGATCCGGCGGGCATGCCCGCGGCCTCGTCGACCGCGCGGTGGGTCAGCGCGCGGGTGCCGCGGGATCCCAGCAGGTCGATCGCCGCGTCCAAGACGAGGTCGCGTTTGGTGGACACCCTTCGAATACTACGTAAGTAGTGATACAGGTTGCAGTTGCCCTCCTGGCCACCGCCCTCGTCCTGCTCTCGCGCACACCGAGACCGGCACTCGAGCCATCGCGTCCGGCCCGGTCACAGGCTCCGATTCAGCGGGAGGCGTGCAAGGCGGCGTGAAGCGTGGCCGCCCACTGTTCGACTATGCGCTTACGGCGGGCCGAATCGTCGGTGAGAACGTCGGCGAGACCGAGACCGCGGGCCATGTCCAGGGTCGCCTGCACCAAATGGTGGGTGACCGGGTCCGAGTCGTCCACACCCAGGGCTTCGACCGCGCGGCGGTGTGAGGCGCGCCCGAAGCGGGCCTCCAGCGGGACGATCCGCTCGCGCAACACCGGGTCGGCGGCGGCGTGCGTCCAGACTTGCAGGGCCGCCTTGAACAACGGGCTGGTGTAGGACTCGACCAGCCCCGCCACCACCGCCTCGGTGCGGGCCGGCCCGTCACCCAGCTCCGTCAGCGTCGCGGCCTCCTGCACCGCCTGCCCGCTGCGCGTGTCGAACATGAACTCCAGCGCGGCGGTGATCAGATCCTCCCTGGTGGGAAAGTGATGCTGCGCCGCGCCACGCGACACCCCGGCCCGTTCGGCGACCACGGCGACCGTCGCGGCCGCCCAGCCCATTTCGGCCAGGCAGTCGATGGTCGCCTCGAGCAGGCGCTGCCGGGTGGCGCGGCTGCGGTCCTGCTTGGGTTCGTGGGGTGTCGCCATGGTCGTCATTCTGCCCAGCTCGGCGGGCGGCGCTGCAAAAAGGCCAGCATGCCCTCGTGTACCTCGGGGGTGCCGAAGAAGCTCGCCGAGCGCCGCGCGAGTTCTTCGGCGGAGGTGTCGAACTCGGCGAGGATGTCCGCGTTGACCAGTCGCTTTGCCTCCGCCAGCCCCTGCGGGGAGCCCTTGCGCACCTCCGCGCACAGCCGCGCCACTTCGGCCGCCGGGTCCTCGGCGGTGACGGTGACCAGGCCGATCTGCTCGGCCTCTGCGGCGTCGAACTTCTCGCCGGTCAGGTAGTACCGGCCGGCCGCACGCGGGCTGAGCCTGGGCAACAGGGTCAGCGAGATCATGAACGGCGCCAGCCCGATGCGCACCTCGGTGAGCGCGAAACTGCTGGCCGGTCCGGCCACGACGAGGTCGCAGCCCGCCACGATGCCCATGCCGCCTGCCCGCACGTTGCCGTCGATCCGCGCGATCACCGGCTTCGGAATCTCCACCAGCCTGCGCAGCACGCCGATCATGACCCGGGTGCGTTCGTCGGCGGCCACGGCCGGATCGGCGTCACTGGCCTCGCTCAGATCCGCGCCCGCGCAGAAGGTGTTGCCGGTGTGCGCGAGTACGACAACGCGCACCGCGTCGTCGGCGGCCGCGTCGTCGAGCCCGCGCAGCAGCTCTGCGACCAGCTTGGACGACAGCGCGTTGCGGTTGTGCGGCGAATCGAAGGTGAGCGTCGCGACGCCGTCGCTCACCTCGTAGCGGACGAACGGAGCCGTCTCGGTCATGCGGCGTCCTCTCAGTACGACTTCGGCAGGCCCAGCGAGTACTGGGCGACGAAGTTGAGGACCATTTCCCTGCTGACCGGCGCGATGCGGCCGATGCGCGCGGCGGCGAGCATCGCGGCCAGCCCGACGTCCCTGGTCAGGCCGGAGCCGCCGTGGGTCTGGATGGCCTGGTCGAGCGCCTTGATGCTGGCCTCCGCCGCCGCGTATTTCGCCATGTTGGCGGCCTCGGCGGCGCCCATCTCGTCGCCCGTGTCGTACAGGGTGGCGGCCTTCTGCATCATCAGCTTCGCCAGCTCCAGTTCGACCTTCACCTGGGCGAGCGGATGCGAGATGCCCTGATGCGCACCGATCGGCGTCTTCCACACCGTGCGCTCCTTGGCGTATTCCACGGCGCGATCGATGGCGTAGCGGGCCAGGCCGATCGCCATGGCCGCGCCCATGATGCGCTCCGGGTTGAGGCCCGCGAACAACTGCATCAACGCCGCGTCCTCCTTGCCGACCAGCGCGGTGGAGGGCAGCCGGACGTCGTCGAGGAACAGGCTGTACTGGTGGTCGGGCTCGATGATGTCCATCTCCTGCGCCGTCTTCGTGAAGCCTTCGGCGTCGGTCGGCACGATGAACAGGGCGGGCTTGAGCTTGCCGGTCTTGTGGTCTTCGGTGCGGGACACGATCAGCACGGCCTCGGCCTGGTCGACTCCGGAGATGAAGATCTTGCGGCCGTTGAGGATCCAGTCGTCGCCGTCGCGGCGCGCGGTGGTGGTGATCTGGTGGGAGTTGGAGCCGGCGTCCGGCTCGGTGATGCCGAAGACCATCTTGCCGGAGCCGTCGGCGAGCTTGGGCAGCCACTCCTGCTTCTGCTCGTCGGTGCCGTACTTGGTGATGATGGTGCCGCAGATGGCCGGGGAGACCACCATGAGCAGCAGGCCCGCGCCCTGCGCGGACAGCTCCTCCATCACCAGCGACAGCTCGTACATGCCCGCGCCGCCGCCACCGTACTCCTCGGGCAGGTTCACTCCGAGGAAGCCGAGTTTGCCCGCCTCCTGCCACAATTCGTCCAGCGGCTCGTTCTTGCGCGCCTTGGGCAGCACGTAGTCGCGGTAGTTGTATTTCGCGGCCAACGCGGCGACGGCGGCCCGCAGCGCCTTCTGCTCGTCGGTTTCGATGAAGCTCATCAGTTCTCCTGGATTTCTACAGTTTCGACGACCGCGAGCACGGCGCCGACGTCGACCTGCTGGCCGACGGTGACGTTCACGGCGCTGAGCACGCCCGCGGCGGGCGCGGCGATGGTGTGCTCCATCTTCATCGCCTCCAGCCACAGAATCGGCTGACCTTGTTCGACCCGGCTGCCGACCTCGGCTCCGAGCCGGATCACGCTGCCGGGCATGGGCGCCAGCAGCGAGCCGGTGGCCACCTGGTCGGCGGGGTCGCTGAAGCGCGGCACCCGGCGCAGCGCCACCGGGCCGAGGGGCGAGTCGACGTAGACCTGGTCGCCGTAGCGGGCGACCTCGAATCGCCTGCGCACCGGTCCGCGTTCGCCCGGAACCGACAGCACGACACGATCGGGAGCCGACTCGACGAGTTCCAGGCCGTCGTGACCGTCCACGGTGACGCCGGTCCGGCCGAAGCGGTAACCCACCTCGTGCGTCCCGGTCGCGCGGCTCTCGTACGACTTGCGCTGCGATTGCGACGGCAGATTCCGCCACCCGCTGGGCAGCCCGCCGCCCACCCGCGCGCGGCCACGGTTGGCGGCGGCCTCGGCGAGTGCCGCCGCCACGACGGACAACGCCTCGTCGGACGCCGACACCAGCGGCGCGGCGAGGACGTCGAGCCCGTGCGTGGCGAAGAACGCGGTGTCGGTGTCACCGGCCAGGAACGCCGGATGACGCAGCACGCGCACCAGCAGGTCGCGGTTGGTGACCAGGCCGTGGATCTTGGCGCGGTGCAGGGCCGCGGCCAGCAAGCGGGCCGCCTCGCCGCGCGTCTCGGCGTAGGAGATGACCTTGGCCAGCATCGGGTCGTAGTGCACGCCGACCACCGAACCGTCTACGACGCCCGTGTCCAGGCGCACGCCCGGCCGGTCCAGCAGATCGAATTCGGTGCGCACCGAGGGTATCTCGATCCGGTGCACGGTTCCGCTCTGCGGCTGCCAGTCCTGCGCCGGGTCCTCGGCGTAGAGCCGCACCTCGATGGAGTGTCCGCGCATCGCGGGCGGTTCGGCGGGCAGCGCGCCGCCCGCGGCGACGTCCAGTTGCAGCCGGACCAGGTCCAATCCGGTGGTGCACTCGGTGACCGGATGCTCCACTTGCAAGCGGGTGTTCATCTCCAGGAAGAAGAACTCGCCCTGCTCGTCGGCGAGGAACTCCACGGTGCCCGCGCCGGTGTAGCCGATCGCGCCCGCCGCGAGGCGCGCCGCCTCGAACAGCCGCTCCCGCATGCCTTCGGTGCGTTCCACCAGCGGCGACGGCGCCTCCTCTATCACCTTCTGGTGGCGGCGCTGGATGGAGCACTCGCGCTCGCCCACCGCCCAGATGGCGCCGTGCGTGTCGGCCATCACCTGGACCTCGATGTGCCTGCCGGTCTCCAGGTAGCGCTCGCAGAAGACCGTCGGATCGCCGAAGGCGGATTCCGCCTCGCGCCGTGCGGCCTCGATCTGCGGGGTCAGATCGGCCAGCTCGCGCACCACCCGCATCCCGCGCCCGCCGCCGCCCGCGGAGGCCTTGATCAGCACCGGGAGGTGGGACTCGGTGACCTCGGCCGGGTCCAGCTCGGCCAGCACCGGCACTCCGGCGGCGTCCATCATCTTCTTCGAGGCGACCTTCGAGCCCATCTGCTCGATCGCCTCGACCGGCGGGCCGATCCAGACCAGCCCGGCGTCGAGCACGGCCTTGGCGAAATCGGCGTTCTCGGACAGGAACCCGTAGCCGGGGTGGATGGCGTCGGCGCCCGCGGCCAGCGCGGCCTCGATGATCAGTTCACCACGCAGATAGGTTTCGGCGGGCGTATTGCCGGGCAGCCGCACCGCGGCGTCCGCCTCGGTGACGTGCGGCGCGGCGGCATCCGCGTCGGAGTACACCGCGACGCTGCCCAGACCCATCCGGCGGCAGGTGGCGAAGACCCGGCGGGCGATCTCGCCACGGTTGGCGACGAGAACGTTCGTGATCTGCCCACCGGTATTCGAATCGCCGTGCGATGCAGTCATATCCGGCCTCACATTCGGAAGACGCCGAAGCCGTCGGCGCCTTTGATCGGGGCGTTGTGAATGGCCGACAGGGACATTCCCAACACGGTGCGGGTGTCGCGCGGGTCGATGACGCCGTCGTCGTAGAGCCGCCCGGACATGAACATCGCCAGCGATTCGGCCTCGATCTGCGCCTCCACCATGGCGCGCATCCCGGCGTCGGCCTCCTCGTCGAACGGCAGGCCCTTGGCCTCGGCGGCGGCCCGGCCGACGATCGAGATGACGCCCGCCAGCTGCGCGCCGCCCATCACGGCGGATTTCGCGCTGGGCCAGGCGAAGACGAAACGCGGGTCGTAGGCACGGCCGCACATGCCGTAGTGGCCGGCGCCGTAGGACGAACCCATCAGCACCGAGATGTGCGGCACCTTCGAATTGGAGACCGCGTTGATCATCATCGCGCCGTGCTTGATGATGCCCTTCTGCTCGTACTCCTTGCCCACCATGTAACCGGTGGTGTTGTGCAGGAACAGCAGTGGCGTGTTCGTCTTGTTGGCCAGCTGGATGAACTGGGTGGCCTTCTGCGATTCCTCGGAGAACAGCACGCCGCGCGCGTTGGCGAGGATGCCCACCGGATAGCCGTGCAGTTCGGCCCATCCGGTGACCAGGCTGCTGCCGTAGAGCGGCTTGAACTCGTCGAAGTCCGAACCGTCCACGATGCGGGCGATCACCTCGCGCGGGTCGAACGGGATCTTCAGGTCCGACGGCACGATGCCGAGCAGATCCTCCGGGTCGTGCAGCGGCTCGATCACCTCGGCGCGCGGAGCCGGGCCCTGCTTGCGCCAGTTCAGCCGCTTGACGATGGAGCGGCCGATGCGGATCGCGTCCTGCTCGTCCAGCGCGTAGTAATCCGCGAGGCCGGAGACCCGCGCGTGCATGTCGGCGCCGCCGAGGGATTCGTCGTCGGACTCCTCACCGGTGGCCATCTTGACCAGCGGCGGACCGCCGAGGAACACC
Source organism: Nocardia sp. NPDC047648 (assembly GCF_040642815.1). Classification (NCBI taxonomy): domain Bacteria; kingdom Bacillati; phylum Actinomycetota; class Actinomycetes; order Mycobacteriales; family Nocardiaceae; genus Nocardia; species Nocardia sp. NPDC047648. The sequence goes on from NZ_JBEYSX010000003.1 coordinate 271,630, forward strand.
TTGGAGCGCTCCTTGATCATCACGACGTGGTCGGACATGCCGGGAATGTAGGCGCCGCCCGCGGTGGAGTTGCCGAACACCAGCGCGATGGTCGGGATGCCCGCCGCCGACGCCTGGGTGAGGTCGCGGAACATCCGGCCGCCGGGGACGAACACCTCCTTCTGCGTGGGCAGGTCGGCGCCGCCGGATTCCACCAGCGAGATCACCGGCAGCCGGTTCTCCCGCACGATGTCGTTGATGCGCAACGTCTTGCGCAGCGTCCACGGGTTGGAGGTGCCGCCGCGCACGGTCGGGTCGGGCGCGACGATCATGCACTCGACGCCCTCGACGATGCCGATTCCGGCGATGGTGCTGGCGCCGACGTGGAATTCACTGCCCCAGCCGGCCAGCGGGCACAGTTCCAGGAACGGCGAGTCCTCGTCGACGAGCAGTTCGATGCGCTCACGCGCGGTGAGCTTGCCGCGCTTGCGGTGCCGGGCCAGCTTGTCCGGTCCGCCGCCCGCGATGGCCTTGGCGAACTCGGCCTCCACCTCCGCGAGCTTGGCCGTCATCGCGTCGGCGGCGGCTTCGTACTCGGGCGCCGCGGTGTCCAGGGCGCTGCGCAGGATTGTCATTTCTGGTACCCCAATCGCTTCGCCGCCAGTCCGGTGAGGATTTCGGTCGTGCCGCCGCCGATGCCGAGGATGCGCATATCCCGGTACTGGCGTTCGATCTCCGATTCGCGCATGTAGCCGAGACCGCCGAACAGCTGGACGGCCTGGTTGGCCACCCACTCGCCCGCCTCGACGGCGGTGTTCTTCGCGAAGCACACCTCGGCGATCAGATCGGTCTCGCCTTCGGCGCTGCGCTGCACCACATCACGGGTGTAGACGCGGGCGACGTCGATGCGCCGCGCCATCTCGGTGACCGTGTTCTGCACCGCCTGCCTGCTGATCAGCGGACGCCCGAAGGTCTCCCGGTTGCGCACCCACTCCAGGGTCAGATCCAGGCATCGCTGCGCGCTGGAGTACGCCTGCACCGCGAGGCCGACGCGCTCGCTGACGAACGCGCCCGCGATCTGGAAGAAGCCGGAGTTCTCCGGGCCCACCAGATTCTCCACCGGTACCCGGACGTCGACATAGGACAACTCGGCGGTGTCGGAGGCCAGCCAGCCCATCTTGTCCAGCTTGCGGCTGACCGTGAAGCCCGGCGTGTTCTTGTCGACGATGAGCAACGAGATGCCGCCCGAGCCCGGCCCGCCGGTGCGCACCGCGGTGACCACGAAGTCGGCGCGGACCCCGGAGGTGATGTAGGTCTTGGCGCCGTTGACGATGTAGTGATCGCCGTCGCGGCGCGCGGTGGTGGTGAGGTGCCCGACATCCGATCCGCCGCCGGGTTCGGTGATCGCGAGCGAACCGATCTTCTCGCCCGCCAGCGTCGGCCGCACCCAGCGCTCGATCTGCTCGGCGTTGCCGGAGGCGATGATGTGCGGAACGGAGATGCCGCAGGTGAACAGGGAGGCGAACAGTCCGCCGGACGCACCGGCCTGATGCATCTCCTCGCAGACGATCATCGCGTCCACGCCGTCGCCGCCGGAACCACCCGCGGATTCCGGGAACTGCACGCCGAGCAGGCCGAGCGCGCCCGCCTTCTTGTGCAGCTCGCGCGGGATCTCCCCGGCGCGCTCCCAGCCGTCCAGGTAGGGCAGGATCTCGCGTTCCACGAAGCCACGGACCGTGGCCCGCAACTCGCGCCGTTCCGGCGTTTCCCAGAGTTTCGTCATGCGGTGCCCTTTCTCGCATGGCCGGGGGCCCTGCGTGGTGACGCGAGCTGCCGCCTCCGGGCCTGACCCGGTCATGCGAAGAGCTCCACTGGAATGTCGAGGTGACGAGACCGCAGCCATTCGCCGAGTCCCTTGGCCTGCGGGTCGAACCGGGCCTGATAGGCCACGCCCTGACCGAGCAGGCCTTCGATGATGAAGTTCAGCGCCCGCAGATTGGGCAGCACATGCCGGGTGACCGTCAGCGAAGCCGTCTCCGGCAGAAGTTCTTTGACGCGCGCCACGGTGAGGGTGTGCACCAGCCAGCGCCATTGTTCGTCGGTGCGGACCCACACGCCGATATTCGCGTCACCGCCTTTGTCGCCGCTGCGGGCCAGCGCGATCGTCCCCAGCGGCGCGCGGCGGGATTCCCCCGCGGGCAGCGCTTCCGGGGCGGGCGGCTCCGCGACCGCGGCGAGTTCGGCTGTTTCGGCGGACGGCGGCACGCCGACGCGGGTGCCGTCGGGCAGCACCGCCGTGTGCGGGACCTCCGCGGCGTCGACGAACCCGGGCGTGAACACGCCGTAGGGCGATCCGTTGCCGGGCAGGGTCGTGAAGCTGCATCCGGGATAGCTGGCCAGCGCCAGCTCCACCGCGACGTTGGAGAAGGCGCGTCCGACCTTGTTCGGGTCCGGGTCGCGCACCACGCAGCGCAGCAGCGCGCTGGCCTGCTCCTCGGTTTGCGCGTCCGGCCGGTCCAGGCGGGCCAGCGTCCAGGTCAGCTCGGCGGGCCTGGTCGGCAGCCAGGATTCCAGCTGTCGTTGCGCCAGTTCGGCTTTCGCCTCGATGTCCAGGCCGGTGAGCACGAACTCCATCTCGTTGCGGAAGCCGCCGAGCGTGTTCAGCGAAACCTTGAGCCGGGGCGGCGGGGCCTCGCCGGTGACGCCGCTGATCCGCACCCGATCCGGGCCGTCCTGATCGAGCCGGATGGTGTCCAGGCGGGAGGTCACGTCGGGTCCGGCGTAGCGGGGCCCCTGGATCTCGTACATCAACTGGGCCTCGACGGTGTCGACCGTGACCGCCCCGCCGGTGCCCGCGTGCTTGGTGATGACGCTGCTGCCGTCGGCGCGGATCTCCGCGATCGGGAAGCCCGGCCTGCCCAGATCGGCGAGTTCGGTGAAGAAGGCGTAGTTGCCGCCGGTGGCCTGGGTGCCGCACTCGATCACGTGCCCGGCCACCACCGCGCCGGCCAGCCGGTCGTAATCGGTTCGCCCCCAGCCGAAGTGCGCGGCGGCCGGGCCGACGATCACCGACGCGTCGGTGACCCGTCCGGTGACCACGATGTCCGCGCCCGCGTTCAGGCATTCGACGATGCCCCATGCGCCGAGGTAGGCGTTGGCGGTCAGCGGCGCGCCGAAACCGAGGTCACCGGCGCGGGCAAGGAGGTCGTCGCCCTCCACGTGCGCGATCTTCGCGTCCAGCCCGAGGTCGGCGGCCACCTTGCGCAGTTTCGCCGCCAAGCCGGCCGGGTTCAGGCCGCCCGCGTTGGTCACGATGCGCACGTTGCGTTCCAGCGCGAGCCCGAGGCAGTCCTCGATCTGCTTGACGAAGGTCTTGGCGTAGCCGAGGTCCGGGTCCTTCATGCGGTCCCGGCCGAGGATCAGCATGGTCAGCTCGGCGAGATAGTCGCCGGTGAGCACGTCGATCGGGCCACCGTCCAGCATCTCGCGCATGGCGCCGAGCCGATCACCGTAGAAGCCGGAACAGTTGCCGATCCGGAGCACGTCCGGGTCGGCGGCCAGCATACTCATCAGCGGGAATGCCTCCTGTACGGCGAACCGTCAGGATGGGCCGCATGCCGCACCCGTGAAGTCCGCGTTCCGCGACCAGCATCACATCCGGTCCAGAAAAAAGCAAGCATGCGTGCTTGTTAATTGCACCCTGAACGATCCCCACCCGCACGGCGGTGGTCGAGCGAGCCGGAGCAAGATGGGCACGGTGTCCAGCGACGTCACCGTGATCGTTCTGTTCGCCCTGGCCGGGTTCCTGCTCGGCGGCGCCTACACCACCTGGAAGACGGCCCGGCCGCTGTCGATCGCGCTGGCCGTCTGCGCCGTTCTCGCGGCGGGCGGCGCGCTGGCCTGGTGGCTCGGTTAGCCCTTGGACAGCCGGAAGATCCGCAGGTCGTCGGGGACGCCGCTGAGCGGAGCCGCGAACAGGCCGCGGCGATACTGCTTGACCGTCAAACCCAGCTCCGCCAGCGTCTCCGGCCGCAACCCCAGCAGCGTGGCCTCCGACAGCATGGTGTTGCCGTTGCCACCCGCCTCCATCACCCGGGCCGCGATGGTGACGTCCACCCCGAGCCAGTCACCCCCGATCTCGCGCGGGGAACCGGTGTGCAAACCGATCCGCATGTTCGGGGTGTAGCCACGCACCTGCACGTCGGCCAGGTTGCGCTTGGCGGTCACCGCGGCGCGTATCGCCCGGTCCGCCGAGGGGAACACCGCCATCACGCCGTCGCCCATGCGCTTGACCACCTGACCGCCGCGTTCGGCGATCGGCGGCTCGATAGCCTTGGCCACCTTGCGCAACAGTTCGAGGGTGGCCTCGTCACCGGCCGACAGCGACCAGCGCGAGAAGGCCACCAGGTCGGTGAACATGACAGTTATTTCCTGGCTACCTCGGCCGCGTCCCATTCGCTCCAGCGCGGCCTGCCAGACCTGCAAGGCCCCGAAACCGATTTCGCGCGCCGCGCTCGGGGCGTCGCCGACCAGCTTGTCCGCCGCGCGCGCCACCGCCCGCGCGCCACCGGGCCCGGAAACCGACAGCGGATCGCCGAAAGCAGGGTCCCCCGGCAGCTGCTGGCGCGCCCTGCGCAGCGCGCCGATCAGATCAGCCCGCTGATTCGCGGCGTTCACCAGGGCGGATAGCTGCCCGCGACGGAATTTACCGGAACGGCGGGAAGGATCGATCCCATCGGACGGCTCCAACGGAATGACCACCTCGGGCGGCACGCCTCCATCGGCCTCCGGCCCCGGCCCCGACTCGGGGCCGCCGGAAGGTGTTTCATTCACGCCCCGAGAGTATCTCAGCCGATCTGACGTCGGCAGATTACCGATCATCGCCATCTCTCACCTCCGCGACGAACACAGCGAGCACGTCGGCGGGCTCCGCGTTGGATAACGAGCTGGTTGCTGAACCGAGGCTACTCGGCCGAGAAGGGGTCTCGGAAGCGGCATGCGGCATAGTTTCCGCGATGTTCACACGCACGATCGGCCCGGCGCGAGCGTTCGCACCGGGCCGATCGACGCACCGTCCGCCGGGCAGTGGCGGGCGGTGGACGGGGCGCCGGACCTCCCGACAAGGTCGGCGCCCCGCCGACCCGAGTGGCGAGGGATGGCGACTCGGGTGGTCGAGCGGCCTCGCCCGCGTGCGTCACGCGTCGCGCTGGTTCACCACGACCAAGGCCGCGCCGAAGACGATCGCGACGAAGACGGTGAAGTACAGCAGGCTGCCCCACGGCCCCCAGTGCCAGTTGGCCGTGGCCGTGGACGCGGAGGCGCTGAAGAAGTGATTCGCGTTCGCGAACGGCAGGAACGGGGTCACGTTGCGGCCGAAGCTGCCGAACGCTCCGAGCAGCCCCTCGATGAGCAGCGGCCACAGCACGATCAGCGAGATCGCGGCGGCGGACTGCCGCACCAGCACGCCGATGCCGATCGCGAGCAGGACGCACAGGAACGCGTAGATCGGGATGCCGTAGACCTCGCGCCAGTCCTCCGCGCTGGACAGTGTGAGGGCCACGCCCGCGTCCGGTCCGCTCAGCGCCTTGGCCACCAGGTAGGCGAGGAACACCAGGACGAGGGTCAACACCGCGCCGTACCCGCCGACCAACCCGGCCTTGGTCGCGACGACCTTGGCCCGATGCGGCGTCGCCTGGAACGTCGTCCGGATGAGGCCGAAGCGATATTCGCTGGTCACCGTCAAGGTCGCCATGATCATCAGGACCATCACGCCGAAGCCGCTGATCCCGGCCACCGCGGTGGAGACGGTCAGGTCGATCGCGCCCTCTTTGCCGTAGGACGCGCGCGCCACCGAGGCGAGCAGCGCGGCCATCCCGAGCGCGAGGGCGACGACGATCGCCGAGCACCACCAGGGCGACCTGGTGGAGGTGAGCTTGATTCGTTCCGCTGCCAGCACGCCCATCAGAGCGCACCTCCCATCACCTGATCGAAGCCTTCGCCGTGGTACTGCACGGCGCCACCGGTCATCCGCATGAACGCCTCTTCCAGCGACGCGCGCTGCGGGGCCAGCTCGAACAGCGTGATGTTGTGCTCGCCGGCCAGCTTGCCGACCGCGTCACTGGCCACGCCCGCCACCATGAGCGCGGGGCCGTCGGCTCCCGCGCCGTCCTCGCGGACGGTCATCCCGTTCGAGGTGAGCACGCTGCGCAGCTGGTCGAGCTGCGGGCTGCGCACCCGCACCGACTGCTCGGAGGCGCGTTCGATGAACTCCTGGGTGGTCGAGTCCGAGATGAGCTTGCCGCGCCCGATGACCACCAGGTGCTCGGCGGTCTGCGCCATCTCCGACAGCAGATGGCTGGAGACCAGTACCGTGCGGCCCTCGGCGGCCAGCCGCTGCATGAACCGGCGGATCCACAGGATGCCCTCCGGATCGAGGCCGTTCACCGGCTCGTCGAACAGCAGCACCTCCGGGTCGCCCAGCAGCGCGCCGGCCAGGCCGAGGCGCTGCGACATACCCAGCGAGAAACCGCCCGCCGTCTTGCCCGCCACCTCCGAAAGGCCGACCAGCCGCAGCACCTCCTCCACCCGGGACTTGGCGATGTCGTTGGACGCGGCCATCCACTCCAGATGGGCGCGCGCCGACCGGTTCGGGTGCACCCACTTGGCATCCAGCAGCGCGCCGACGGTGCGCAGCGGATGGTCCAGTTCGTGGTACGGCTTGCCCTTGATCAGCGCGGTGCCCGCGGTGGGCTTGTCCAACCCGAGGATCATCCGCATCGTGGTCGACTTGCCCGCACCGTTGGGCCCCAGGAATCCCGTCACTTGGCCGGGTCGAACGGTGAAGGACAGATCCTGCACCGCAACGGTCTGCCCGTAGTGCTTGGTCAGGCCTCTCAGTTCGATCATGCGCCCAGCATTCCGCAAATCGTGGCGGCGCGCGTCGGTAAATAGTGCCGAGTTGGATCATCCTCGAGGATGAGGGAGAGGTGTGCGGGTGGGTGCAAGCCCGTACGGGTGGGGGGTGGGCCCAGCGGCAAGGGGTCTTGCACTTCGACGAACCGGGCCCGGTCTCCCCCCGTCAGTGCGGTACGTCGCCGTCTCCGGCTGCCGCTCGTCGCCACTTTGCCGCCCACTCTGCGGTGCTGTGATCCTCCGGCATCGACTCGAGGGACTGCGCCACAACTTCGCGGCTGCGTTCGGTTTCTCCCAGAGTGCGCAGGACACGAGCGCGTTGCAGACCGAAGAAACCAGGGGTATACCAATATCCTGCGTCGGGTGGCGGTTCGTCGGCGGCTGCGTCGGCCTCCGAGTCGGCGAGCAGAAGGGCACGCTCGGCGCCGTGCCGATCGTCTGCCACTGCGAGCACACGAGCGTGTTGATAGCGCTCGTACACCCGAATCAGTGGGTGCAAACGAGGCACGGACAGCACGGCGTCGACCATCTGCGCCGCTTCATCGAGCCGCCCACGCTCGAGACGCACGTAGGCACTGAAGCTGAGCCCGTGCGCGAGCTGGTCGCGACCGCAGGCATGTTTCGCGAACGCTATGGACCGATCCAGGCTGCGCAGGGAGGCTTTCCCGGCGCCGGTCGCGTGCTCGAGCCAACCGCGGTACTGGGTGACTTCGCTTGCCAGCGCCGCAGCCCGGGCCGCGTGCCGTGATCGAGCCTGGTCAGCGAACCGCTCCGTTATCGTCGACATGCCTTGCACGACAGTGAGAACCGAAGCCGGACCGGCAGCGTCCTCGATGCGTCGTGTTGCCGAGAGCATGACTGCCACCTCATCGAGGCTGCTCGAATCGACTTTCGCCGGCGAGTCCGAAACTGCCGACAGCCGTTCCAGATCGGCGCCCAGCGCCCGTTCGTAGGCACAGACAACCTCATGTGAAGCAGGCCGTTTCCCGGACTCGATGAGGCTCAGATACGCGGGACTGTAATTCGTCATCCGCGCCATCGAGCGCAGCGATACCCGTGCCGCTTCGCGTGCCGTACGGAGTAATGCCCCCTGGTCCATTTCCCCACGGTAGCGACGGAAAACAGATGTCAACGCGGCAACGGGGTCACAACCAGGTGAATCGCCTGAGACTGAGATCAGCACCCGCTGCCGGGTCGAGCCCCGAACTCCTCGGCGCCGGGTGTCACCAACCACACCACAACGCGCCAGGGGGTCTATCGAATGACAGAAGAACTTGCAGCCGTCCTCATCGTCATCGCCGCTGTCGGCGGCCTGCTGGTCCTGCTGTTCTGGGTGCTGCCGTGGCTACTCGAGTTTGGTGACGATCCGGACGAGCGCGTGCCGTTCCGTGAGGTCATGGACCGAATCGACCGCGAGGAGCAGCGATGACGCCGCGGCACAGCTGGATCCAGGACTATTGCGAGGACAGCAACTGGCCCGTCGATGAGAAGCACGCGCAAGGCTTGCTGAAGCTCCATTCCACATGTACCCCGCCGTGTCCGCGCAAGTTGTCCGCTGAGCGCTGGCTCCATGAGCGCGGCACAGGCGATAAAGCGAGTCAGTAGGCCGGATCCGCCGCGTGCGCGATGACGGCGGTGAGCGCGGCGGAGGCGTCGAGGAGGGCGTGGGAGCGAGCGGTGATGCTCGCGTCCCTGGCCGCGAGGGCGGCTTCGACGTCTGCGGATCGGTGGCCGCGCGGCAGGTCGGGCATCAAGGCCCGAAGGGTGTCGACGCGGTATCCGGCGCAGCGGAGCTGGTGGACGATCCGGGCATCGCGTACCTGAGCAGGTGAGTACCGCCGCGTCCGTTGTGGGGCGGCACGGTCTGGGACCACGAGTCCCTCGGTGTCCCAATGCCGCAGTGTCGAGGGGCGTACGCCCAGCGCGGCGGCGAGTTCGGCGACGCTCATCGAATCGGACGCACGAACATCATCGATCGGCTCGGCCGAGATCGCCGAGGCCGCACGCTTCGCCAACGCGAGGTCCGTTCGCTCACGGTGCAGGCGCGCGTGCGCCGCGTCGAGTAGCGCGAGCGCCTCGTGGATGGGGCGGTCGTGCACGGCGCGGAGGATTCGCTTGGCTTCGACAGGACCGACGCCCGCCGCCAGCGCGCGGTATGCCAGCGCGGATCGCACGTGTACCTCCTCGTACTCGCGATAGCCCGCTGCCGTGCGCAGCGCAGGCGGCAGCACACCGTCCCGCTCGAGATTGCGGATCTGCTGCACCGAGTACCCCGCGCGCCGCGCCACATCGACCGTGCGCATCCGCGAGTTGAGAGTTTCCACGCTTTTGGTCCTCGATCTTCCGGCCGAAGTCTCCACAAGCACCTTAATGAAACGCTGGAGCACATGACCATCGACGAGATCATCGACTTCGTCTCCGCCCTCGAGGGCGTGCTGATTCTTCGCCCCGGCCCCGGCGACGGCTCACCGGAGATCAGCTGGGGCGACACGTTCTTCTACTACTCACCCGACGGCGTCGTGCCGAAGGCGACCCAGCCTTTCGCGACGATCGTCACGAAGAATTACCCCGATGACGAGCAGTCCCGCCTGGACCGCCCGAATACCTTCCGAGTCAACATCGCAGCCGGAAAAGAAGCTTTCATCCGGTGGACCGGCCACACCCCCCGCGAACCCTCCCCGCACGATCCGAGCGTGACGGACACGGTGATCCCCCACCCCGTCTACGGCTCCGCCGGTTGGCTCGCGGTGGTGAACCCCGCCCAGCGAACCGACGAACCAACCCGCGAACTCCTCCGAACGGCCTACGACCTGGCCCGCTCACGCTACGAACGACGTGCGGCCTCGACCCGCGATTGACACCGCGCGAGTGGCACACACCGCTGTTGACATGGAGCGCGCTCCAGCACCTAGCGTCGTGACGACGGATTCGAACGCAGGAGGTAGCAGCATGATCGACGTCCCCACCCGGCAGCTCGGCGAACTCACGGTCTCCGCGCAGGGCCTGGGATGCATGGGCATGAGTCACGGCTACGGCGACGCGGACGACGCGCAGTCGATCGCGACGCTGCACCACGCCCTCGACCTCGGTGTGACCCTGTTGGACACCGCCGATTTCTACGGCGCCGGGCACAACGAGGAGCTGATCGGGCGGGCCATCGCGGAGCGTCGTGACGAGGTGGTGCTGGCCACGAAATTCGGCTTCGCCAACCGCTTGGGCGAGCCCACGCACATCCGCGGCGACGCCGCCTACGTGCGCCAGGCGTGCGAGGCGTCGCTGCGCAGGCTCGGGGTCGACCACATCGACCTCTACTACCTGCACCGGGTGGACCCGAAGGTGCCGATCGAGGAGACGGTCGCAGCGATGGCCGAACTGGTACAGGCGGGGAAGGTGCGCCACCTGGGGCTGTCGGAGGCCGGCGCGCAGACCATCCGGCGCGCGCACGCCGTGCATCCGATCGCCGCGTTGCAGAGCGAGTGGTCGCTGTGGACCCGCGATCCGGAAGCCGAGGTCGCGCCGGTCTGCCGGGAACTCGGCATCGGCCTCGTCCCGTTCTCCCCGCTCGGGCGCGGTTTCCTGACCGGCCGCTACAACTCGGTCGAGGGTTTGGCGCAGACCGATGTGCGGCGCAGCCAGCCGCGTTTCGCCGAGGGCAACCTCGAACGGAACCTCGCGATCGTCGCGAAGCTGACCGAGCTGGCCGCGGCGAAGGGGGTCACGGCGGGCCAGCTCGCACTGGCCTGGGTGCAGCACCGCGGCGAGGACGTCGTGCCGATCCCCGGCACCCGGCGGCAGCGCTATCTGGAGGAGAACCTCGCGGCCCTGGCCATCGAGCTGTCCCCCGAGGACCTCGCCGCTATCGAGGCCGCCGCCCCGCCCGAGCAGGTCGCGGGCACCCGCTACGACTCGACGAATCTCACCTTCGTCAACCGCTGAGGCGCGCGACAACGACGCGTCCCGGGACCGGCGCCACCCGCCGCCGCGGACCGGCCGGGCCTACCGAGTGATGCCCCGGGCCCGGCCTCGCCACCCAGTAGTGGCCCGCCGGGGTCGGGAACTCGTTCACGGCCTCCGGGAACTGGCCGGGAGGGTCAGGACGCGAGTAAGCCGCTCACAGCGCGGGGGACGACGCCTGTGCCCAGAACCGCTTCGGGATGCGCCCCGCCAGCCGGGCCGCATACCCGGCGCGGACGGCGTCCGCCATCGCCGCGGCCATCAGTTCGGGGTGCTTCGCCCTGGTCACGGCCGTGGCGAGCAGTACAGCCGAGCACCCGAGTTCCATGGCGAGGGCGGCGTCGCTCGCGGTGCCGATGCCCGCGTCCAGGATGACCGGGACCTCGGCGTCCGCGACGATCATCTCGATGTTGTGCGGGTTGCCTATGCCGAGGCCGGTGCCGATGGGCGCGCCGAGCGGCATCACGGCCGCGCAGCCTGCGTCCTGCAGGCGGCGGGCCAGCACCGGGTCGTCGTTGGTGTAGGGCAGCACCACGAACCCGTCGTCGACGAGTTGCTCGGCGGCGGTGAGCAATTCGATCGGGTCGGGCAGCAGGGTGCGCTCGTCGGCGACCACCTCGAGCTTCACCCAGTCGGTGTCCAGCGCCTCGCGCGCCAGCTGCGCGGTGAGCACCGCTTCGGCCGCGGTGCGACAGCCCGCCGTGTTCGGCAGCGGCGCGATGTCCAGTCGTTTCAGCAAATCGAGCACGCCGGTGCCGCCCGCGGCGTCGATGCGCCGCATGGCCACGGTGGTCAACTCGGTGCCGGAGGCGATCAGCGCCTCCTCCAGGACGGCGAGGTTCTCCGCGCCGCCGGTGCCCATGATCAGGCGGGAACCGAACTCGCGGCCCGCGATCCGCAGCGGCGCGTCGGCCCTCCCGGATTCCGCCGCAGCCTCAGCCACCTTGGACCGCCGTCAGCACCTCGATCTGCCAGCCGCGCCCGACCGGTTCGTCCCAGCGCGACTTGGGGAACACCGCGCCGTCCACCGCCAGCGCGACGCCCCGGCACGGCAGGTCGAGGCGCTCCAGCAGCTCGCGTACGGTCAGCGGCTCGGCGAACTCGTGCTCGTCGCCGTTCACCGTGACACCGATGGGGACGGATGACAGCGTCATCTGTTTCCTCCTACAGTCGTCGAAAAGCGTTGCGGGTCGGCAACTTCCGCTTCGGGCAGCACCGCCCCGCCGAGCAGGCCGGTCACCGCGTCCACGGTGAGCGGCACGGTCAGCATGCCGTTGCGGCCGTGCCCGGTGGCCACCACGATCCGGTCGGTGAGCCGGCCGATCAGCGGCAGGTTGTCCGGGCTGCCCGGCCGGGAACCGGCGCCGGCCTCGGCGAGTTCGTATTCGCCGATGCCGGGGAACACCGCCTCCGCGTCGGCGATCAGATCGCGAACGCCCGCTACGGTGACGGCGGTGTCGAAACCCGCTTCGTACTGCGTGGCGCCGACGACGATGCCCTCGGCGCGCGGTACCAGGTATACCGCTCGCCCGTGCACCCTGGCCCGGATCACCCGGCGCGGCGCGGGGGCGACGCCCGGCCGGTGCCGCAGGCGCAGGATCTCGCCCTTGACCGGGCGGACCGGCAATTCCGGCCACAACACCGCCGACGCGGCTCCCGCGGCGAGCACGACTTGGTCGTGTGGAAGTTCCGTCAGCGAGTCTACGGACTTGGCGCGCACCACGACGCCCGCCGTCTCGGCCGCCTGCCGCAGTGCGGCGAGCAGCTTGCGGTTGTCGATCGCGGGTTCGGCGGGCGCGAGCAGCGCGGCGCGCACCGTTCGGGCCAGGCCGGGTTCCCGCTCGCGAACTCCTGCGCGGTCCAGCATCCGCAGCTCGTGCCCGCGGCTGCCGACCCAGTCGGCCACGGTGCGCAGGTCGGCCGCGTCGGCCGCGTCCAGCGCGACGGTCATGGTCTCGTCCGCCACGAAGACCGACACGCCGGTCGCGGCTTCGAGCCGGGCGGCGAAGCCGGGCCAGCGGGCCAGCGACGCCGCGCCGAATTCGAGCACCCGGTCCTCGCCGGGCCAGCCTTCCGACAGCGGTGCCAGCATTCCTCCGGCCACCCAGGAGGCCCCGGTCGCGACCGCCGGATCGAGCAGCGTGACCGACCAACCGGCCTCGGCGGCCCGCCAGGCCACGGCGAGCCCGATGGCGCCGCCACCGACGACGGCCAGAGTCCGCATCCCGATCCACCTGCCTCCTGTTTCGCATCCCCACGGTAGCGCGGCTACGGTCGAAGGCGTGCAACCCTCCCACCCGAATCGACCCGCCTCGCCGCGGGAGCGTCTGGCGAACGCGCGGCTGTATCTCTGCACCGACGCACGCCGGGAGAAGGGCGATCTGGCGAAGTTCGCCGAGGCCGCTTTCGCAGGCGGAGTCGACATCATCCAGCTCAGAGACAAGGGATCACCGGGCGAAGCGAAGTTCGGTCCGCTCGAGGCCAGGGCCGAACTCGGCGCGCTGGCCGAACTGAAATCCGCCGCGCGCAGGCACGGCGGCCTGGTCGCGGTGAACGATCGCGCCGACATCGCCCTCGCCTCCAGCGCCGACGTGCTGCACCTCGGGCAGGGCGACCTCCCGCCCTGGTACGCGCGCCGGATTCTCGGGCCCGAGGTGGTGATCGGACGATCCACGCACAATCGCGCGCAGGCCGGGCTCGCTGCGATCGACGAGCACATCGATTACTTCTGCACCGGACCGATCTGGGCCACCCCGACCAAACCGGGCAGGCAGGCGGCGGGGCCGGAACTGATCCGCTCCACCGCGGAAGCCCATCCCACCCGTCCCTGGTTCGCGATCGGCGGGATCAACGCAGAGAACCTCGCGCAAGTGCTGGAAGCCGGGGCGAAGCGGGTCGTGGTGGTGCGCGCGATCACCGAGGCGCGCGATCCGGAAGCCGCCGCGCGCGAGCTGAAAACGGCGCTGCTGGCGAACGCGTGAGCGGCGCGGTCAGGAAAGCACCTGTCCGCGGGTGAACGAAAGCGCGGTCTCCACCGCCGTGCTTCCGGCCGAGGCCGGCTCCGTGACCTGCGCGCCCGGCTCGTCGACGATCCTGGCGTAATCGCCAGGCCCGGCCGGATCCGAATGCAGCCAGACGAAACCGAGGTCGGCGAGGTCGAGCGTGCGCGGCAGCGCGGCGGCGACGGCTCGGTCGCCCGCGATCTCGGCGAGCAGCACCCGCGCGGGCGCGGCGCGCAGGGTGGGCCAGGACGCCGCGAAGCCCGGATGCAGCGGGCGGGCGTCGACCTCCTCCTCAGGGACCCAGGCCAACTCGGTGCTTTCGCGATTACCGGTGGTCGGCAGCGTCATCACCGCGTCGGCGACGACCGTCGTGTAGGTCCAGCCGCTCAGGGCCGACGCCGTCACCCGCTCGCCGCGCACCCGGACGTCGGCGGGGTCGATGCCCGTCTCCTCCCAAGCCTCGCGGACCGCCGCGTGCACGGGCGTCTCGTGGCTGTCGCGCGCCCCGCCGGGCAATGCCCAGGTGCCGCCTTGATGACTCCACGGAGCGCGGTGTTGCAGCAGCACCGCCGAACCGCCCTCGGCCAGCGGAGCGCGCAGGAGGAGTCCGGCGGCGCCGAAGCGACCCCAGTGCCGCAGCCCGTCCGGGCCCAGCGACCAACCGTCACCGTCACCACGCATCTCGTACCCATCCTCGTCCAGCCGCGGCAGCGCCCACCATCGTTTCCTCCCAACCGAGGGTGTTTCACACGCAACGGCTCCCGTACGACCACAATAAACTCCGCACCAACACGCACGGGTCGATCGGATCTTCGGTCCAACCGTCGAGAAATCCGCGTACGCGGCCCAAACTGGGGAGGTGGACATGGCTAGCTCCGAGCCGACGACGGCCGAACTCCGGCCATCGTCCGTGCCCGAGGCCGCCGGTCGGGACGATCCGGGCGGGCTGAGCGTCGCGGTGGTGCGCGAACGTCTCGACCTGGCCAACCTGCGCTCGTTCGCCAATTCCTCACCCGGACGGCTGATCGCGCTTGGGCTGCTGCTGATCGGATTGTGCCTGGCCGCGGGTTCGATGACCGCCGCGACGGTCGGTGACCGGCAGCAGAGCCTGGACGTGCTGCTCTACGACACCGAACCGGACGCCGATTCCGCGCATCGGCTCTACACCTCGCTGTCGATCGCCGACGCCGCGGCGAGCACCGCCTTCATCGCGGGCGGGCTGGAGCCGCAGGCGGTGCGGGATCGCTACACGCAGGCACTGGGCGAAGCGGCCGCGGAGTTGGTGACCCAATCCGACCGGGCGGGGCCGGGCGCAGCGATCGATCCGGATGCCCGGCTACGGACCGGCATAGTCACCGGCCTGCCGGTGTACTCAGGTCTGGTGGAAACCGCACGGACGAACAATCGCAGCGGATATCCGGTCGGCGCCGCGTATTTGAGCGAGGCGTCCAATCAGATGCAGACGACGCTGCTACCGATGGCCGAGGAGCTGCACAACCATCGCTCGGCGGCGGTGACCGACGCGCAGCGCAACCACGTGCGCCCGCCGTGGACCGCCATCGGGCTGCTGATCCTCACCCTCGGCGTGCTGATCTGGGTGCAGCGGGATCTGGCGCGTCGCTGGCGGCGGGTGCTCAATCCCGGCCTGCTGCTCGCGTCGGTGGCCATGCTGATCCTGCTGGCGTGGACGGTGATCGCGGGTTCGGTGTCGGCGGCGTCGATGATCAGCGCCCGCGACGACGGCGCGGTACCTTCCTCGCGTCTGACCGAGAGCCGGATCCTGGCGCAGCAGGCGCGCGCCGCGGAGACGTTGAAGCTGGTGCGCCGGGACGCGAGCGGCGACTACGACCGCACCTACGACGCGGACATCGAACGGCTGGCCGATCTGATCGGCAACTACCCCGGCTCCGCGCCCGCGGCGGGCGAGGTGCGCAACGCCGTTCCGGCGCTGGCACGCTGGCGGGTGGCGCATCAGCGGATGAACGACGCGCTGGCCAAGGGCGATTTCAACAGCGCGGCCGTGGTGGCGACCGGTCCCGGCTCCGCCGACGCCACCGTGCAGGTGGAGGCGCTGGACCGTTCGCTCGAGCAAGGTATCGCCGCGACCAGGAACACGCTGCGCGACGAGATCTCCCAGGCCGCACGCGTCCTGGACTTCCTGGGCGCGGGAGCGATGGTGCTCGGCGTCCTGGCGGCAGGCTATGTCGGACTGGGCATATGGCCCCGGCTTCGGGAGTACCGATGAGATCCGCCCGCGGCATTCTGGTGGCCGCCGTCCTCGTGGTCGCGCTGACGGGCGGCTGTGCGAGCGATTCCAGCGCGCCGGTGTCGACCAAGACGCCGAAGTACACCGATTCCCCGTTTCCCGCCAGAGCCGTTCCGGTGCTGACCGATTCGCCGGTCCCGCCGCCGCCGGGCACACCGCGATGCGGAGACCCGACCGCCAGTCTGCGCCCGAGCGGCGCGGGGGCGGGCGCGCGCGGGCCGACGATCGATGCGATCCGGGCGCGCGGCAGGCTGCTCGTCGGCCTGGACACCGGCAGCAATCTGTTCAGCTACCGGGACCCGATCTCCGGCGCCATCGTCGGTTTCGACGCCGACATCGCCAGGGAGGTGGCCCGCGACCTGCTCGGCAGCCCGGATCTGATCGAATTCCGCAGTCTCGGCTCCGCCGAGCGCGAGACCGCGTTGCAGAACCGCACCGTGGACCTGGTCGCCAAAACCATGACGATCAACTGTGAGCGGCGTGAGAAGGTCGCGTTCTCCACCGTCTACCTACACGCCAACCAACGGGTGCTCGCGGTGAAGAACTCCGGGATCCGGAGTCTGGCCGATCTGGCGGGCCGACGGGTGTGCATCGTGTCCGGCACCACGTCGCTGGAGCATATGCGCCGCGACCAGCCCGCCGCGACCATCCTCACCGTACCGAGCTGGGCCGATTGCCTGGTCGTCCTGCAACAGCGCCAGGTGGACGCGGTGAGCACCGACGACGCCGTCCTCGCTGGCCTGGCCGCGCAGGACCCGTACACCGAGCTGGTCGGCGGCAGCATCAGCGAAGAGCCATACGGCATCGGCATCACCAAAGGCAACGACGATCTCGTGCGATTCGTCAACGGCACGCTGGAACGCATCCGTAACGACGGCACGTGGGTCGGGCTGTACCAGAAATATCTCACCGTCCTCGGTCCCGTTCCCGCCCCGCCCGCCCCTACCTATCAGGACTGACCGGCCGATGAGCACACGGCCCGCCCCCGAGCCCGACCCGGACGAAACCGCCCCGGGGCGGCCCGGCCCGGCCGAGGTGTTCGAGGACGGGTGCACCGGAGCGGCCGGGCGTCATCCGGGCGCGGCGGCGAAACCGCCGCGCGGAGACCACGCGGGCACACGACACCTGGATGCTCACCCGTCGGCAACCGGCAGGTGGGTGGGCTCGATCGATCCGGAATCGTCTGGGGCCGCGGAGCTTCAGCACACGGTCCACACGCCGGTCGACCGTACGGCTGCCTCGCCGGGCACGGTCGCCTGGCACCGGGCCGAGGACGCGGACCCGTCAGGTGCGGCGCAGGACCCATCGGTCGCGCGAGACACCGCACGAGCCGCCTCCGGCGAGGTCCCGGGCAGCACCGGTGAAGACCAGCCCGCCGCACCGACACGGGCCGTGGGCGCCGGGCAAGAAGCATCATCCGCGAAATCGGCGGAGCAAGACTCGGACGCAACCCGCATGCAGGTCAACCGTCCGGACACCTCGGCACAGACAGCCGCCGAACAAGACTCCGACGCAACCCGCATGCAGGTCAACCGTCCGGACACGCCATCGGTCACGACAGAACAGACAGCGGCCGACCAAGACTCTGACTCGACCCGGGTCCAGCTCGACCATCCGGACACGCCGTCGGGCACTGTCGCGTGGATGCGCGACTCCGGACCGGAGAAGCCCCCGGCGTTCGCGCCGGACGAAATCCCCGGCACGGAAATGGCGGACGACCAGCCGTTGACCGCGGCGGCGGGACCCGACGAAACGCGCCGCGCCGCATCCGAACCCACGTCGTCGCCGCTGCGCACCTCCGGACGCAGCGTGCGCAGCGCGCGCACCCGTCCGGCGGTGCGGCGGCTCGGCGCGGGACTGGTGCCGATCCCGACGGTGACGCCCGCCGATCCCCGCGACGCCGTCCTCACCGACGCGGTGGTCTCCGAGGGCAGGCGATTCTGCTGGCGCTGCGGCAAACCGGTCGGCCGGGCGACGGCGACCCGGCCCGCGACCACGGCGGGCACGTGCGCGACCTGCGAGGCGCCCTTCGACTTCCGTCCCACGCTGCACGCGGGCGACATG
Source organism: Nocardia sp. NPDC047648 (assembly GCF_040642815.1). Classification (NCBI taxonomy): domain Bacteria; kingdom Bacillati; phylum Actinomycetota; class Actinomycetes; order Mycobacteriales; family Nocardiaceae; genus Nocardia; species Nocardia sp. NPDC047648. Next base: position 289,807 of record NZ_JBEYSX010000003.1, read on the forward strand.
GTGGCGGGACAGTACGAGGTGCAGGGCTGCATCGCCCACGGCGGACTCGGCTGGATCTACCTGGCGATCGACCGCAATGTCAGCGATCGCTGGGTCGTGCTGAAGGGCCTGCTGCACAGCGGTGACGCCGAAGCGCAGGCGGTGGCCATGGCCGAACGCCAGTTCCTGGCCGAGGTGGCGCACCCGAGCATCGTCAAGATCTACAACTTCGTCGAGCACACCGGCGCCGACGGCACACCGGTCGGCTACATCGTCATGGAGTACGTGGGCGGCCGGTCGCTGCGCGACATCCTCGACTCCTACGAACGCCCGAAGCGCATGCCGGTCGCCGAGGCGATCGCCTATCTGCTGGAGATCCTGCCCGCGCTGGAGTACCTGCACTCGACCGGCCTGACCTACAACGATCTCAAGCCCGACAACGTCATGGTCACCGAGGACCAGGTCAAGCTGATCGACCTCGGGGCCGTCGCCACCATCGAGGCATACGGAAACCTCTATGGCACCAGGGGTTTCCAGGCACCGGAGGTCGCGCGAACCGGCCCGACCGTCGCCTCCGACATCTACACCGTGGGGCGCACGCTGGCCGTGCTGACCCTGCGCATGCCTTCGGAGCACGGACGCTACCTCGACGGGCTCCCCGATCCCGCCGACGAGCCGGTGCTGGCGCGCTACGAGTTCTTCCATCGACTGCTGCTGTGTGCCACCGACCCGGACCCGCGGCGGCGCTTCCCCTCCGCCCGTGCGATGTCCGCGCAGCTGTCCGGCGTGCTGCGGGAGATCCTCGCGTTGGAGACCGACACCGAGCACCCGCAGTTGTCCACCGTCTTCGCGCCGCCGCGCACCAGTTTCGGCACCGAGGAGCTGATCAGCCAGACCGACGCCTACACCGACGGCCGTCCGCGCAGCAGCATGCTCGACGCCCGCGACGTGGTGGCCGGGTTGCCGATCCCGCTGCTCGATCCGGCCGATCCGTCCGCATCCCTGCTCTCGGCGGCGGTGCATCCCGAGCCGGACCACGCGCTGGAGGCGCTGCGCACCGTCCGCGAACGAGCCGAGGCCGATCCCGGCAACGCCCCGGAGACGCTCGATCTGGAGCTTTCCCTCGCCGAGGCGCGCGTGCGGCTCGATCTGCGCGAGTCGGCCACCGTCCTGGATCTGCTCGCGCGGTTGCCCGAGCGGGAGTGGCGGGTGAGCTGGTATCGCGGTATGGCCGAGTTGCTCGATCGGGAGTACGAGCGCGCCTTCTCGAATTTCGACGAGGTCCTCCGTGTGCTCCCCGGCGAGCTGGCTCCTCAGCTCGCCCTCGCCGCCACGGCCGAACTCATTCTTCAGCACTGGGATTCGCCGGATCCCGAGCAATGGCGCGCGTACGCCGAGAAGGCATACGAGACGGTGTGGCGCACCGACCGCACCGTGGTGAGCGCTGCCTTCGGGCTGTCCAGGCAGCTGGCCGCGGACGGCAGGGTGGACGAGGCCGTGCGGGCGCTGGACGCCGTGCCCGCCGCGTCGCGGCATTTCACCACCGCGCGGATGACCGCCGTGCTGTTTCTGCTCACGGCCGCGCCGGTGGCCGATCTCGACGAGGCCACCCTGCACATCTCGGCGTCCCGGGTGCTGAGCCTGCCCACGGGCGAGAGCCGGGCGGTGCAGATGCGGGTGCTGGTGCTCGGCGCGGCCTTGGCCTGGCTGCAAGCGGGCAACACGCCGAAACGTCCCGATGCCACGCTGTTCGGCGCGCCGTTCACCGAACGCGAACTGCGAACCGGCACCGAGGCGGGGCTGCGCTCGCTGGCTCGCGGAGCGCCCGATCGCACGCATCGCTACGCGCTCGTCGACCTGGCGAACGCCATTCGCGCGAAGACCTGGATCTAGCCGCGCCGCTCGACCAGTCGCCGTGCGGCGCGGGCGATGGCGAGCTCCTCGTTGGTCGGCACCACGAGCACCGCGACCGGCGTGCCGGACGGGGAGATGAATCGCGCGGCACGGCTTTCCGCGGTGTTGGCCACCGGATCGACTTCGATGCCGAACCGGCTGAGCCCGGCCAGGGCGTCGGCGCGCACCTGCGGACTGTTCTCCCCGACTCCGGCGGTGAAGGTGATCGCGTCGACCCCGCCGAGTTCGATCAGATACGCCCCGAGGTAACGCCGCAACCGATGGATGTACACGTCGTAGGCCAGCCGCGCGTCCTCGTCCCCGCTGGCGATGAGGCGCCGCAGTTCGCGGAAATCGTTCACGCCGGACAGGCCCTTGATGCCGGAATCCCGGTTGAGCAGGGCGTCGATCTGGTCGATGTCCAGGTGTGCCGAGCGCGCCAGATGCGCGACGATGCCGGGATCGAGATCGCCGGACCTGGTGCCCATCACCAGCCCTTCCAGCGGGGTGAGGCCCATGCTGGTGTCGACCGGCCGACCGCCCCGGATGGCCGACGCCGACGCGCCGTTGCCGAGATGGAAGACGATCTGATCCAGCTCGGCGGGGTCGCGGTCGAGCAGCTCGGCCGCGCGGCCGGACACGTACTCGTGCGAGGTGCCGTGGAAGCCGTACTTCCGGATGCCGTGCGCGGCGGCCACCTTGGCGTCGATGGCGTAGGTCTTGGCGGCGGCGGGCAAGCCGTGGAAGAACGCCGTGTCGAACACGGCGACCTGCGGCACTCCCGGCAACAGCGCCCGCGCGCTGTCGATGCCTGCGACGTTGGCCGGATTGTGCAGCGGCGCCAGCGCGGCGAGTTCGGAGATCGAGGCCACCACGTCGTCGTCGATCAGGGTGGGCCGGTAGAACACCTCGCCGCCGTGCACCACCCGGTGCCCGACCGCCCGCACGCCCTCGCGCACCAGATCATGGCCGGTCGCGGCGAAGGTGTCGAAGACCAGCCGCAACCCGGCGGCGTGGTCGGCGATCGGCTCGCGGCGCTCGGTGGTCTCGCCGTCGACGCGATGCTCGAGCCCGCCCTCGTCCTCACCGATCCGCTCGACCATGCCGGAGGCCGCGACCACACCCGAATCGGGATCCAGCAGTTGATATTTGATGGACGAGGAGCCGGAGTTGATCACCAGCACCATGTTCTCGGCCGTCTCGCTCATCGAACCTCCCGCATCCCGCGTGCCCGCATCAACTCTCCTGCGCCTGAATGGCGGTGATCGCCACGGTGTTGACGATGTCGGCCACCAGTGCGCCACGCGACAGGTCGTTGACCGGCTTGCGCAGACCTTGCAGCACCGGTCCGATCGCGATCGCTCCCGCGCTGCGCTGTACCGCCTTGTAGGTGTTGTTGCCGGTATTGAGGTCGGGAAACACGAACACCGTCGCGCGGCCTGCCACTTCGGAATCGGGCAGCTTGGCGTCGGCGACGGTCGGTTCGATCGCCGCGTCGTATTGGATCGGGCCCTCCACCGGCAGCTCCGGCGCGCGTTCACGCGCCAGCTTGGTCGCCACGCGCACCTTGTCCACGTCGGCCCCGCTGCCCGATTCGCCCGTCGAATACGACAGCATCGCGACCCGGGGTTCGATGCCGAAGCGTTCGGCGGTCGCCGCCGAGGAGATCGCGATATCGGCCAGCTGTTGTGCCGTGGGGTCCGGCACGACCGCGCAGTCACCGTAGGCGAGCACCCGGTCGGCCAGGCACATGAGGAACACGCTGGAGACGGTGGCGACCCCTTCCACCGTCTTGATGATCTCCAGCGAGGGCCGGATGGTGTGCGCCGTGGTGTGCGCCGCGCCGGAGACCATGCCGTCGGCGATCCCCTTGTACACCATCATGGTGCCGAAATACGAGATGTCGGCGACGGTTTCGCGGGCCCGCTCCACCGTCATGCCCTTGTGTCTGCGCAGTTCGGCGTACTCGGCGGCGAACTCGTCCAGGTAACCGGAGGTACGCGGGTCGAGCACCTGCGCGGCGGAGATGTCCACCCCGAGTTCGGCGGCACGCGCGCGCACCGTCGTCTCGTCGCCCAGGATGACCAGGTCGGCGATCTTGCGCTGCAACACCCGGCCCGCGGCGCGCAGGATACGGTCGTCGTCGCCCTCGGGCAGCACGATGCGCTTGCGATCGGCTCGTGCGCGCTCGATGAGCTGGTATTCGAACATCTGCGGCGTGACCACCGGACTGGGCGGAACATCGACGCGCCGCAACAGTTCCACGGCGTCCACGCGTTCTTCCATCAGCGCCAGCGCGGTGTCCACTTTGCGTGGGTTGCCCGCGGACATCCGGCCGCGGGTGCGGTAGGCGGCCCCTGCCGTGTCGTAGGTGCCGAGATCGGTGGTGAGGATCGGCAGTTTGGGCTTGAGCCCGGTCATCAGCCGCGCCACCGCGGGATGCGGCAGCAGGCCACCGTTCATGATGATGCCCGACAGCGACGGAAAGCCCTCCGCCTCGTGCGCGTTCACGACGCTGAGCAGCACGTCCGACCGATCGCCCGGCGCGATCACCACCACGCCCTCGACCAGCCGTTCCAGGATGTGTTCCGCCGTCATGCCGCCGACCATGATCTTCAGCGCCTCACGGTGCAGCAATTCCGGATCGCCGCTGTACATCTCGCCGCCGATGGCGGTGCACAGCTCGGCCATGGTCGGCGCGATCAACAGCGGGACCTCGGGCAGCGTCCAGGAGGGGACGCCGAAGCCGCGCAGCGCCGCGCCCACCTCGTCGAGCCGCTGCGGGTCGCAGCGATTGGCGATGACGGCGACCAGCTGCGCGTGCTCGTGGGCCAGCTCGGCCGCGCACAGGTCGGTCAGCTGCTTCACCTCGTCCGGGGTGCGTCCGGCGCCGCGCACCACCAGCAGCACCGGTGCGCCCAGATTGACCGCGATCCTGGCGTTGAAGCGCAACTCGCTCGGGCTCGCCACGTCGGTGTAGTCGCTGCCCACCACGACCACCGCGTCGCACATCTTGGCGACCTCGTGGAAGCGCAGCACGATCTCGCTGATCGCCGCGTCCGGGTCGGCGTGCACCTGCTCGTAGGTGGTGCCGATCGCCTGCGCGTAATCGATGTCCGCCGTGCTGTGCTCGAGCAGCAGTTCGAGGATGTAGTCGGGCTCGGTGGTCGAGCGCGTGATCGGCCGGAACACGCCGACCCGCGCGGTCGTCGCACACAGCATCTGCAGCACCCCGAGGGCCACCGTCGACTTGCCGGTGTCGCCCTCGGGAGAGGCGATGTACACGGCGGATAGAGCGTTGTCGGCCATGCCGCAGAGCTTAGTGAACCGAGGGCAACCGGGCCGCGCCGCGCGACGGTGATCACTCGCCGGGCAAGCGAGCGCGGCCGCCGCAGGGCCGTCCCGGAACACTCCAGCCGCGACGGCAGCCAGTTCTGCCCGGCCCGGCGATAGCAAGGGATTCGCGTTTCGGTGGCGCCTCGCATGCCTCGCGGTATCAGCGGCGCCTCGGTGTCAGCGCCTAGCGGTGTCAGGGGCCGCCATGGCCGCTTTCCGTCCCGCTATAGTCCGGGCATGGCTGAGCAATTTCCGGATCGGCAGTGGGGTTCGCGCACCAATCTGTTCGCCCGCGCGGCAAGCAGATTCGCGGCCACCAAGCCGGGCTCCCGGCTGGTCCGCGCCCTCACCCCGCTGGACCGGGCGGTCCTGGAGCGCACCGGCGCCAAGTACACCGTGCTCGGCCCGATCGGCGCGCCGGTCATCCTGCTCACCACCATCGGACGCAAATCCGGGCAGCCGCGCACCCAGCCGTTGCTCTACGTGCACGACGGCGACACGCTCTACGTGATCGGCAGCAACTTCGGCCAGGCACACCACCCGGCCTGGACCACCAACCTCCTGGCGAACCCCACCGCCACGGTAGCGATAGCCGGCGAGCGCATCCCCGTAACCGCCACCCCTGTCGAAGACCCCGACAAAACCCCCATCTTCCAACGCTTCGTCGACATCACCGGCGCCTACGCCGCCTACCGCTCCCGCACCACCCGCGACCTCCGCATCTTCGCCCTCCGCCGGGCATGACGCCGCGAGTGGCACACCACCGCGGCATCGGCCGAAGGGCCTCGCCGTGGTGTGCCACTCGTGAACGTCAGGCCAGGGCGCGCAGGCGGGGGGCGAGGTCGCGCTGGAAGAGGTCGAGGAAGCGGCGCTGGTCGTGGCCGGGGGCGTGGAAGACCAGGTGGTTGAGGCCGGCGTCGAGGTAGGGCTTGATCTGGGCGACCGCCTCGTCGGGGTCGCTCGCGACGATCCAGCGCTTGGCGATCTGCTCGATGGGCAGCGCGTCGGCGGCGGCCTCCATCTCGATCGGGTCGGTGATGCTGTGCTTCTGCTCCGCGGTGAGCGAGAGCGGGGCCCAGAACCGGGTGTTCTCCCTGGCCAGTTCGGGATCGGTGTCGTAGGACAGCTTGATCTCGATCATCCGGTCGATGACCTCCACGCTGCGCCCGGCCTTCGCGGCGCCCTCGGCGACGGCGGGCATCAACTTCTCGGTGTAGAGGTCCATGCCCTTGCCCGACGTGCAGATGAAGCCGTCGCCCGCGCGTCCGGCGTACCGCGCGACCAACGGGCCGCCCGCGGCGATGTAGATCGGGATGCCGCCCTTGGGTACGTCGTAGATGGAGGCGCCGACGGTCTTGTAGTACTCGCCGTCGTAATCGACGCGGTCGCCGGTCCACAGTGCGCGCATCAGGTCGACCGCCTCGCGCAGCCGCGCGAAACGCTCCTTGAACTCGGGCCATTCGCCGGTGTATCCGGTGGCGATCTCGTTGAGTGCCTCACCGGTGCCGACCCCCAGCATGACGCGATCCGGGTACAGGCAGCCCAAGGTGGCGAAGGACTGCGCGATCACCGCCGGGTTGTAGCGGAAGGTCGGGGTGAGCACCGAGGTGCCGAGCTGGATGCGCTGGGTGCGCTCGCCGACCGCGGCCAACCAGGCCAGCGAGAAGGGCGCGTGCCCGCCTTTGTGCCGCCAGGGCTGGAAATGGTCGCTCACCGTGGCGCTGTCCAAGCCGTGTTGCTCGGCCAGCACCGCGATCTCGACGAGTTCACGGGGGCCGAACTGCTCCGCCGATGCCTTGTATCCGAGCTTGAGTCCGCTCATCTGCCACGCTCCTCGCGTTTCGTTTCGCCGCCATCGCGATCCGTTCTCGACAGTAGTCAACGCTGCCGCCTCCGCACCGACGGCCTGGCCCGGATGATCTTCACAGCCTCCCGGTCGTGGCCGTTCCGGTCGCGGGGCGATAGCGGATAATGGCCCGCGTGACCGCAGACGAGCCGATCCTGTCCTACTTGACCGATATGGACGGCGTGCTGGTGCACGAGGACCATCTCATCCCGGGCGCCGACAAGTTCCTCGCCGAACTGCGCGCCAACGACACCCCGTTCCTGGTGCTGACCAACAACTCGATCCGCACGCCGCGCGATCTACAGGCGCGGCTGCGGCACACCGGGCTGGACATCCCGGAAGAAGCGATCTGGACCTCCGCGCTGGCCACCGCCACCTTCCTGGACGAGCAGCGGCCCAACGGCACCGCGTACGTGGTGGGCGAATCCGGGCTCACCACCGCCTTGCACGAGATCGGCTACGTGCTCACCGACAGCGATCCCGATTACGTCGTGCTCGGCGAGACCCGCACGTACTCCTTCGAGGCGATCACCACCGCGATCCGGCTGGTCGAGCGAGGCGCCCGCTTCATCGCGACCAATCCGGACCCGACCGGTCCGTCCCGGGACGGCTCGCTGCCCGCGACCGGCTCGGTGGCCGCGCTGATCACCCGCGCCACCGGCCGCGACCCGTACTACGTCGGCAAGCCGAACCCGCTGATGATGCGCTCCGCGCTGCGTCGCATCGGCGCCCATTCCCAGTCGACGGTGATGATCGGCGACCGGATGGACACCGACGTCATCTCCGGCCTGGAGGCGGGCATGCGCACCATCCTGGTCACCTCCGGCATCTCCACCCGCGCGTCCTTCGAGGCCTTCCCCTACCGCCCCACGATGGTGGTGGACTCCGTCGCCGACCTGATCGGGAAGACCGGGTCCCCGTTCACGGATTGAGCGGTGCGTCCCGGTCGCCGTCCGTGGTGATCGCGTCCACGGCGGCGGACAACGCGGTGAGCGCCTCGACCGTGCGCGCGAGCCGCTCGTGGCCGAGCTCGTCCACGAGCCGTTCGGCCATCACCTTGTGCCGCGGGTTGATGCGGCGTACCGCGGCCAGCCCCGCCTCGGTGATGGCGACGAGTTTCGCGCGGCGATGCGCGGGATTGGGCCGGTATTCGGCGAGTCCCTTGTCCACCAGCAGATCCGCGATGCGCTGGACGCTCTGCCGGGTGATGCCCATCTCGCGGGCGATGCCCGCGACAGGCAGCGGCGCGCGCGTCACCGCACCGAGCACCTGCCACCACGCGGCGGTCAGACCCGCCGGTCGGGCCAGTTCCTCGGCCACCGCGAGGAATTGACCGTTCAGGCGGAACGACGTGATCGCCGCCGTGGCGAACAACTCCTGTTCCGGGGTCATGCGGCACCTCCCGATGTCGGCGATCCGGCCGGATCACCGGCAATTCTCGCTTACACGTGCTGCGCGTCGTACTCCGCGAGCACCGCCCAGCCGCCGGGATCGGCGTGTGCGAACAACCGGTACCAGCCGTCCAGCACGTGCGGCTCGTACACGCCGAGCCTGCCGAACACCTCGCGCGCGAATTCGAACGGCGCGCTCGCACTGGCGGTGATCACATCACCATCGGTGACGGCCGGGGCCTCGACATAGTGGTCCGCGCCCGCATAGCCGCTGTAGCGCAGGTATTCCGCGACATTGCTGGTGTGCTCGCGGTTGTCGAGCAGGCCGGCCTTGGCCAGGCCGAACGTCGCGCCGCAGATCGCGGCGACCGGCACGCCCGCGTCGAGGAATTCGCGCGCCTTGTGCGTGAACGGGTCCAGCTCCGGCCCTTCCCAGGTCTCCGCCCCCGGCAGGATCAGCATCGCGCTGTCGGCGGGCGTGAGATCGGCGAGCACGACGTCCGGCACGATGCGCATGCCGCCCATGGTGGTGATCGGCTCCGCGCTCGGGCCGACCGTCTTCACCTGCCATGTTCCCGGCTCCCGGTGCCAGCTCGGCTTGTTGATGTGCGCGGTGGCCGCGCCTACCTCCCAATCGGCGAGGGTGTCGTAAACGGCCATGTGCACTGTCTTCGTAGGCATGACAGTATGCTGTCATATATGACAGCATACTGTCAATATCGAGGGTGTCTCCCTCGATGAAACCGGCAACTACGCTGGGAGCATGCGAATCTCGGTGGCGGCGGACGAGCGGGTCGGCGTGGCCCGGGAATTGATCGACGAGCTGGGCAAGCGCGGCCACGAGATCGTGCCGCACGGCGCGCTGTGCGATACGGAACGCGACGACTGGGCATGGGCCAGCGAGGCGGCGGCCCGTGACGTCGCCTCCGGCGAGGCAGACCAGGCGATCGTCTGCTGCTGGACCGGCACCGGCGCCTCGATCGCGGCCAACAAGGTCCCCGGCGTGCGCGCCGCGCTCTGCGCCGACGCTTCGACCGCGGCGGGCGCCCGCACCTGGAACGACGCCAACGTCCTCGCCCTGAGCCTGCGTTCGACCTCCAGCGCCGAACTCCGGGAAATCCTCGACGCCTGGTTCACCACCGAACCGAGCGCAGGCCACGACGACCAGGCCAACATCGCCCATCTGTCCGAGATCGAACGGCGAGCCTGACGTAGGCGCCCTGACCGATCCGCGGGCGACCGCCGAGAGGGATCAGGACAGGGCGCGGTCGAGGTCGTCGAGGAGGTCTTCGACGTCTTCCAGGCCCACCGAGATACGCACGACGCCGTCGGTCAGGCCGATGGTGGCACGGCCTTCGGGCCCCATGGCACGGTGGGTCGTGGTAGCCGGGTGCGTGATCAAGCTCTTCGCGTCACCGAGGTTGTTGGAGATGTCGACGATGCGCAACCGGTTGAGAACTTCGAAAGCGCGCTTCTTCGCCTCGTTCTCGGGGGCGCTCAGCTCGAAGGTGATCACGGTGCCGCCCGCGCTCATCTGACCGGTGGCCAGCGCGTACTGCGGATGAGATTCCAGGAACGGGTACCGCACCCAGCTGACGGCCGGGTTGCCCTCCAGGAAACGGGCGATGCGCAGGGCGGACTCCGCCGAGCGGCGTACCCGCAGCGGCATCGTCTCCAAGCCCTTGAGCAGGGTCCACGCGTTGAACGGGCTCAGCGCCGGGCCGGTATGGCGCATCAGCGTTTTCACCGGGCCGTCGATGTAGTCCCGGGCGCCGAGGATCGCGCCGCCGAGCACGCGGCCCTGCCCATCGATGTGCTTGGTGCCCGAATAGACCACCACGTCGGCGCCGAGTTCGAAGCCACGTTGCAGCAGCGGAGTGGCGAACACGTTGTCCAGCACCACTTTCGCGCCCGCCGCGTGTGCCAGCTCGGTCACCCGGCGCACGTCGACCAAGGTCTGCATCGGATTGGCGGGCGTCTCGAAGAACACCGCCTGGGTGGGCACCGACAGCGCCTGCTCCCACTGGTCGAGATCCTCGCCGTCGACGAAGACGGTCTCCACGCCCCAGCGCGGCAGGATCTCGTTGCACACCACGAAGCACGAGCCGAACAGGCTGCGCGCGGCGACGAGCCGGTCACCCGCCTTCAGCAGCGCGCCCAGCGCGGTGAACACCGCGGACATGCCGCTCGCGGTGGCGAAGCACGCCTCGGCGCCGTCGATCAGGCGCATCCGCTCCTCGAACATGGCCACCGTGGGGTTGCCGTAGCGGGAGTACACGAAGTGCTCGGCCTCGCCGGTGAACGCGGCCTCGGCGGCCTCGGCGCTCTCGTAGACGAAGCCGGAGGTCAGATAGAGCGCTTCGGCGGTTTCCTCGAAACCGGAGCGCCGCAGCCCGCCGCGCACGCCCAGCGTCGCGGGACCGACGCCGTCGGGCAGCGGCTTGTCGAACGCGCCGCCGGTGATCACGACTGCCGCCAGGGCAATCCGAGGGCACGCCAGCCCGCGCCGCCGCGATGCCCGAATTCGTCGAGCGGGCCTTCGAAGCCCTCGAGCACGTTGTAGGAAGTGCGGTAGCCCGCCGAAGTGGCGGCGATCGCCGCACCGATCGAACGCTGACCGGAGCGACAGAGGAAGACGACGGGAGCCTCGGGATCGTGGCCGTCGAGCGCCTGCTTCAACTGCTCGACGAACGTCTCGTTGCGCGCGCCCGTGGAATCGACCCACTCGATCAGCACGGTCGGCCGTTCGATCGAACTGGTGTCGGGGACGCCGACGAACTTCCATTCCGCTTCCGTCCGCACGTCCACGAGGACGGCCTCCGGATCGTCCCGCAGCAGCTCCCAAGCCTGCTGAGGGGTGATGTCACCGGCATAACTCATGTGCACCTCCTGCGAATCCGCACTTGCCGCGCCCGGGACCAGGGCGCCGCCAGGTCGTCACCCGGAGCACCCCACCGCGGAGGAGGGTTGCCGACCAGTAATGCCGGGGCTTGACACTGGTTCTCATGACCTTCGACTGAGATTGCACCGGCCCGGGTCACCCTGTCAAACGGTGGCGCACACTGCGCGAACGCTCAGGTGCAGACCAGCCACTTACCGCCGGATCGGGTGAGATTCCAGGTCGAGGTCCGCTCCTGCCCGTCCACCTTCGTGGTCACGGTCGCCTTCCCCCGGTCGCCGTCCATGATCGGACTGTCGATTTTCGTGATCTCGACCGGCTTTCCGGCGCCGTCCTGCCCCGCCAGCGGCGAGCGGGTCGCGTCGAAACCCTGGCACGCGGTGCCTGGCGGCGGCACGGCGTCGCTGCGGTTGGAGCCGTCGACGAAGTTGCGGACGGCCGCCGCGATGCGGTCGGCTTCTGTGACATTTTTCTCAGCGGGCGACAGCACGCCGCCGAGCACGATCGCGATCAGCACGATCGCCGCGACCACCGCGGCCGCGATGAACGGGGCCGCCGAGCGCTTGTCGGTCTGATCCACCCGGATGATCTCGTCCTCGCCCGGGGTCGGCTGCTGTTCGGTCATGGCTCGATGATCCCTGGTCGGCGCGGGTATCGAGCGCTCGGCCCCCGGCTGCGGAACGGGCGGGCGCCGGGCGAGTCCCGGCGTCCGCGATAGGCCGCGCGCGAGCGGGTAAGCGACGATTGTGGCTTTCGACGGCATCCGCCGAGTTCACGCACCGACGCGGGGTGGCATCGGCCATCCCGATAGAATCGCGGGACGGCGGCCTGCTGTCATAGCGAATCGGCAGCTCCACGCCGCGGCGAACGGAGCACCGTGCAGCCACGAGCCGGCAACGCAGGCGTGCGCCCCGAGGGCGCGACCGAGCCGGTGCGTCAACTTAGCCTAAGCTAAGCAAGACGTCATTAATTGTTTCGACCGTAAGGTGCGCGTAAAGAGATGACCGAACAGAGTGCAGTAGAGGATGGCGGTGTTCGCGAGCCCTCCGTGGTGACGCAGGCTTCCTCCGCCGGGCCTGACGCGCACACCGCGAGGACCCGCCCGCTCCGCATCGCGATCGTGGGCGCCGGACCGGCCGGGATCTACGCCGCCGACGCATTGATGAAGTCCGATGCCGAGGTGAGCATCGACCTGTTCGAGCGCATGCCCGCGCCGTTCGGGTTGATCCGCTACGGCGTCGCGCCGGACCACCCGCGGATCAAGGGCATCATCACCGCCCTGCACAAGGTGCTGGACAAGCCGCAGGTTCGCCTGCTGGGCAATATCGACTACGGCACCGACATCACGCTGGACGACCTGCGGGCCTTCTACGACGCGGTGATCTTCTCCACCGGCGCCAACGCCGACCGCGCCCTGCCCATCCCCGGTATCGATCTCGACGGATCCTTCGGCGCCGCCGACTTCGTCTCCTGGTACGACGGCCACCCCGACGTCCCCCGCACCTGGCCGCTGGACGCGGAGAAGGTCGCCGTCCTCGGCGTCGGCAACGTCGCTCTCGACGTGGCCCGCGTGCTGGCCAAGACCGGCGACGAGCTGCTGCCCACCGAGATCCCGCCGAACGTCTACAAGGGCCTCAAGGCCAACAAGGCCGTCGAGGTGCACGTCTTCGGCCGCCGCGGGCCCGCCCAGGCCAAGTTCACCCCGCTGGAGCTGCGCGAACTCGACCACTCCCCCACCATCGAGGTCATCGTCGACCCCGAGGACATCGACTACGACGAAGGCTCCGAAGCCGCGCGCAGGCATTCCAAGCAGGTCGACATGGTCGCCAACACGCTCGAGCAGTGGGCCATCCGCGACGCCGGTGACCGGCCGCACAAGCTGTTCCTGCACTTCTTCGAATCCCCCTCCGAGGTGCTCGGCGAGAACGGCAAGGTCGTCGGCCTGCGCACCGAGCGCACCCAGCTCGACGGCACCGGCAATGTCAAGGGCACCGGCGTGTTCAAGGACTGGGACGTGCAGGCGATCTATCGCGCCGTCGGCTACCTGTCGCAGAACCTGACCCAGCTGCCCTTCGACGACCAGGCGGGCACCGTGCCCAACGAAGCGGGTCGCGTGATCGCCGACGAGAACGCCGACGGCGCCGCGCGCTACATGCCCGCGACCTACGTCACCGGCTGGATCAAGCGCGGCCCGGTAGGCCTGATCGGCCACACCAAGGGCGACGCCAACGAGACCATCGCCTGCCTGCTGGACGATGCTTCCGGCTTCACCCCGGCGCAGCGCCCCGAACCCGAGGCCGTCACCGAGTTCTTGGAGAGCAAGGGCATCCCGTTCACCACCTGGGCCGGCTGGTACCGCCTCGACGCGCACGAACGCTCCCTCGGCGAGCCGGAGGGCCGCGAGCGCGTCAAGGTCGTCGAGCGCGAGGACATGCTGCGCGCCAGCGAACCGCACAAGGTCTGATCACCCCGGCTGCGACCGACTCCGCTGCCACGACGACACCCCAGCTGTGGCAGCGGAAAATTCGACCCTGAGGCATTCTGTACAAGTGTTCGATGCCCACCTGCACATCTTCGACCCGCGATTTCCGCTGGCCGAGAACGAGGGCTACCTGCCCGACCCGTTCACCATCGCCGATTACCGCAAGCGCATGTCGCGCTTCGACGTCGCGGGCGGCGCGGTGGTCAGCGGGTCGTTCCAGGGCACGGACCAGACCTATCTGAAGGCCGCCCTCGCCGAACTCGGCGAGGGATGGGTCGGCGTCACCCGGCTCGACTTGGACGCCACCGACGAGGAAATCCTCGAACTGGACCGCATCGGCGTGCGCGCGCTTCGGTTCAACCTCAAGCGAGCGGCGGCCGACATCACCGGAATGACGTTGCAGGCGTTGCGCGCACACGAACTGGCCGGCTGGCACGTCGAGGTCTACATCGACGGCACGATGCTGGCGTCGCTGCAACCGGTCATCTCCAAGCTGCCCGCGCTGTCGGTCGACCATCTGGGCATGTCCGCGGAGGGGCTGCCCTTCCTGCTGGATCTCGTCGACCGCGGAGCCAAGGTCAAGGCGACCGGTTTCGGCCGGGTCGCGATGAACGTGGCCGACACGCTGCGCCGCGTCCACGCGGTGAATCCCGAAGCCCTCATGTTCGGCACCGACCTGCCCGGCACCAGGGCCGGACGCCCGTTCCGCGACTCGGACGTGGATCTGCTCTGCGATGTGGTGGGCACCGACATGTACGCGGTGCTGGAGGACAACGCGCGCGCGTTCTACCGGCTGCCGGCCCGCGAACGCGTGGTCCGTGACGATCCGGCCCCCACGCTGCCGCTGTACCGCCCGGAACCGCCGACCCTCCGGCTGCGCCGCGACGAACTCCCGGAAAACCGGGCGGGCGACACGATTCCGTTCCCCGCCATCGATCGGTAGCGCTCAGACGGCGAAGACGCCGACGAGCCAGACCCCGGTGGCCAGCAAGGCGCCGAAGAGTTCGATCAGGATGGACAGGCCGACGCCCCTCAACGCGTGCACCGTCGCCTGCCACGCCTCGCGGTTGACCCGCAGCCGCTGGAGTTCCGAAAGATACACGCCGAGAACGAAACCCACGAACAGGCCGATCACCGGGATCACGAAGAAGCCGACGATGCCGAGGACCGCGCCGAGGAAGACCGCCCGGCCCGCCACGCCCGCGTCCTTCATCTTGCGTCCGGGCCAGGTGTATTTGACGACGCCGGAAAGCACCAGCAACAACGCGCTGATCGCGAGAATCGTCCACGCCGTCGCGCCACCGGTGAGGAAGGCCCAGACGGCGATGGCCGCGAAGATCAGGATGACGCCCGGCAGGATCGGCACGACGACCCCGACGAGGCCGACCAGAATCGCGAGACCGGCGAGAAGGTTGTACCACCCCTGATCAGACAGCGCTTCCACACGTGCAGCCTAGAGCGGCGCACAGCCGCGGGCGAGCCGTAGCGGCGCGGCGTTATTGTCATACTGTCAATACACCCCTCCCGGTCGCGTCCGGGAGGACGCACCGGTCACCGGTGTGCTGGATCAACGACGAACCGAGGTAGGGCGTGAGCACTCCATCCACCGCCAAGCAGGGCCCGCTCGCGGGCATCAAGGTCATCGAGCTGGCCGGCATCGGCCCCGGTCCGCACGCCGCACTGCTGCTCGCCGATCTGGGCGCCGACGTGGTGCGGGTGCAGCGCGCCGGTCAGCTGCCGGGCGGATTCGACCGTCCGCAGCTGCGCGGCCGGACCATCGTCGAGGCCAACCTCAAGGATCCCGCCGACATCGAGAAGGTGCTCGGTCTCGTCGAGAAAGCGGATGTGCTGATCGAGGGCTTCCGCCCCGGCGTCACCGAGCGGATGGGCCTGGGTCCGGACGACGCGCTGGCCCGCAACCCGCGCCTGGTCTACGGACGGATGACCGGCTGGGGCCAGGAGGGCCCGCTGGCCGACCGCGCGGGACACGACATCAACTACATCTCCATCACCGGCGTGCTGCACGCCATCGGCCGCAAGGGCGAACGCCCGGTCCCGCCGCTGAACATGGTGGGCGATTTCGGCGGCGGC
This sequence comes from Nocardia sp. NPDC047648, assembly GCF_040642815.1. Classification (NCBI taxonomy): domain Bacteria; kingdom Bacillati; phylum Actinomycetota; class Actinomycetes; order Mycobacteriales; family Nocardiaceae; genus Nocardia; species Nocardia sp. NPDC047648. The sequence goes on from NZ_JBEYSX010000003.1 coordinate 305,724, forward strand.
TCGATGTTCCTGGTGTTCGGCATCCTCGCCGCGCTGGTCGAGCGGCAGCAGTCCGGTAAGGGCCAGGTGATCGACGCGGCCATGGTCGATGGCGCCCTTGCCCTTTCGCACATGATCTGGGGCATGCGCGGCGCGGGCGCCTGGTCCGACGAGCGTGGCGTCAACCTGCTCGACACCGGAATGTCGTTCTACGACACCTACGAGACCTCCGACGGCAAATACATGGCGGTCGGCGCGATCGAACCGCAGTTCTACGCCCAGTTGCTCGCCGGCCTGGAGATCGACGCGGACGGCCTGCCCTTCCAGCTCGACCCCGCCGGGCAGGACACGCTGAAAAAGCTGTTCACCGAACGTTTCCGGACCAAGACCAGGGACGAGTGGTCCGAGATCTTCACCGGCACAGACGCGTGCGTCTCGCCCGTGCTCACCTTCGAGGAGGCCACGCGCAACGAGCACATCGCGGCCCGCGGCTCGTTGCTGGAGCTGGACGCCATCACCCAGCACGCCCCCGCGCCGCGATTCTCCCGCACTCCCAACGGGATTCCGACCCCGCCGCCCACCACCGCGACGCCGATCGAGTCGGTCTGGGCAGACTGAGCACCCGACGGGGTGCCGTGCGCGCCGCCCGGCACTCCGTCCTGCTGCGGGTAATTGAAAATTTCAACATACCAACCGGTTCGACAGTTCGGCACCGGGCCTGCCATACTGTCCGCGAGCAGGTGGCTTTCGAGGACAGCGGACTTCCCCGGGCATTGTCCGGTCCGCTCCTTGACCACCGCTCGAGTTGGAGGCCGAGGCACCGTGCGAGCTTCCGCACGCCGCCCGAGCACGACCAGGGCCAGTCCCGAGGGGTGACCGGCCACTCGTGCCCGGCGGCGCTCGGAGGGGAGTGCCGCCGGCGGCGCCCCTCCAAGGGCCAGCACAGCGAAATCCCCTCAGTAGCAGGTCAACGGCGTCAGTGGGTCCGCGGCGCGAGGCGTCAGCGCGGCATAGGCGGACGCGATGGCCTTGACCGCCAACCGTAATTCGGGCTCCCGGTGGGTGAACGGCAGCCGCAGGAACCGCTCGAACGCGCCCTGTACGCCGAATCGAGGCCCGGCCGCGAGCAATACGCCGTGGTTGGGCGCCGTGGCGGCGAGCGCGGTGGAGACCGAGGTCGGCAGCTGCGCCCACACCGACATGCCGCCCGCGCCGACGGTGACGCGCCAGTCCGGCAGTTCCTCGGCGAGCGTGTCGAGCAGGGCGGCACGCTGCGAACGCAACTGGTCGCGGCGGCGGTCGAGGATCACGTCCGCGTGCTCGAGCAGGTGCACGGTGGCCAGCTGGTCCATCACGGGGGTACCGAGGTCGACGGTGGAGCGAATGCCGAGGAGCTTGGTGATCAGCGTCTGATTGGTCCGTATCCAGCCGACCCGCAGACCGCCCCAGAACGATTTCGAGGCCGAGCCGATGGTGATGATCTCGGAGCCTTTGGCGAAGGCGGCGACCGGCGGCGGTGCGATGTCCGCGCCGAGGCCGAGATCGGCCATGGATTCGTCGATCACGACGGCCATCCTGGTATCCCTGGCAATGGCGGCCAGTTCGGCGCGGCCGTCGGCGTCCAGCAGCAAGCCCGTCGGGTTGTTGTAGTCCGGCACCAGGTAGGCCAGGCTCGCCGCGGTCTGCCGGGCGGCACTGCGAATTCCGTCGAGATCCCAGCCGCCCGCCGGATCCTCCGGCCGCAGCGGCACCGGCACCGGCCGGGCGCCGACATCGCGGATCGCCTCGATGGCGTTCGGATAGGTCGGGTGATCGATGAGCACACGGGCGGCGGGCGCGGTCAGCACGTTCAGCAGCAAGCGCAGGCCGTGCTGGGCGCCGAGGGTGACCAGGATCTGGTCGGGTTCGGTCGGCAAACCGCGCGCGGTGTAGCGGCGGGCGATCGCCTCCCGCAGCGCCAGCACGCCGACCGGGTCCATGCCGTGCGTGCCGAGATAGGCCGGAATTCCTTCCAGGGCAACGGAATACGCGTCCTGCATCTCCAGCGGGGCGGCCATCGCGGCATAGGTCATGTCGATGGTCGGCAGTTCGGGCGAGGCCATCATCGCCAGGATGCTCCTGGCCGGTTTGACGCCGTCGTGCTGCACGTCCCGGGGCAGGGCCACCGTGCTGCGCGAGCCCTGGCGGCTGATCAGGTAGCCGTGTTCGCGCAGCAGCGCGTACGTGGAGGTGATCGTGGTGCGGCTGACCCCGAGGGTGGCGGCGAGATCGCGTTCGCTGGGCAAGGCGACACCCAGCGGTGCGCGACCGTCGTGGATCAGCAGCCGGATGCCTTCGGCGAGGGCCAGGTAGGCCGGACGGGTGGAGCGCCGCCCGGCCGGATCCGGATCACCGTCGTGCGCGTGCCGCCAACGGCCCAGATCGCGGGCCAGGCTGCCCGCGCCGATCACTCTCGTAGCCATGCGGTCCAGTATCGGCCGATTGGATATTCCTTGGCAAGGCCAGTAGCGCGCACGCTGGCGGACATGACCGCCCTCACCACCCTGTTCTTGGTCGCTTTGTCCGGCTACCTGATCCACCGCTTCGCGCCGAAACGCGACGAGCGGGCCTTCCGTCTCGAGCGCTTCCACCCGGGCACGCCGATGTCCGACCACATCCCTTCACACTACGATTACCAGCGTCGATACTCCGATCTCGCCGCGATCCACGGTCGACTGGATGTGCCGGATCCGGGCTTGTCCAGCGGCGCGTAATGCTCGCGAACAGCGCTACGAAAAGCCACGGCGCCCGCACCAGGCCAGTGCGGTGGCCGCCCGCGGGCCCGCCGCGGTCTTTTCATCGCCCGCACCCGGCTCGGCAGCAGCACGGCAAAGGCCAGTTCTGAACAACTGGACTGTTACTTGCGTATTTGTCGGTCCCGCGGTGCACACTTGGCTCATGAGTGACGCCACGAGTCTCGCCGCCGATCGTCCGGCGGCCGAGGCCATCGGTTCGGCAACGGAGCCCCTGATCCCGGGCCGTCCCGCGCCGACGGGCCGGGCCGCGGCGGCGCTGTTCGACACCGCGATCGGCTGCTGCGCGATCGCGTGGAGCGCTGCCGGTGTGATCCGATTCCAGCTCCCGGAGGCGAGCCCGGCGGCCACCCGGGCGCGCATCACCCGCGCTCACGCGGGTGAGAAGCTCCACGAGGAGCCGCCCACCGGCGCGATCGCCGAGGCCATCGCGGGTATCCGCGCCCACCTCTCGGGCGAACTCGACGACCTGCGTTGGATCGCCGTGGACATCAGTGGGATTCCGCAGTTCCACCGCGCCGTCTACGCCGTCACGCGCGCCATCGACCCGGGCCGCACACTCAGCTACGGCCAGGTCGCCGATCGCGTCGGCGCGCCCGGCGGCGCCCAGGCGGTCGGACAGGCATTGGGCCGCAATCCGATCCCGCTGATCATCCCGTGCCACCGCGTGCTCGCCGCCGACCACGCCCTGCACGGCTTCTCCGCCCCCGGCGGCATCGATACCAAGCAGCGCCTGCTGAGCATCGAGCGCACACCGGGATTCGGCGAACCCACACTGTTTTGAGCCGGTCTCGCCCGTCTCCTTCCTGCACGGCCCTTTCGGCCGACATGCTCGGCATGCCGCTCTGTCCGCGCGGTAATCCGCGTCGGCATGCCTGATTGGGCTACGGCCGAAGCCGAGGCTCGATGGAATCGGGCGTCCCACCGGCGAACCCGATCACGCCGGCTCGATATTCGAGCGAAGCGGGACCGGGCATCCGACGTTCGCGCCGCGGGCGCTGCGAACTACAGCACCGGGTGCGCGTGAAAGAATTCGCAGGCGTCGCCGGTGATGTAGCCGTCCTCGCAGCCGAAATAGGTTTGGATACAGGCGTTCGTCGAGCAACCGAGTTCGATCAGCTTCTGCCGGATCCGGGCGTTGCGCTCCTGAGGCGTCTCGGTCTTCGGCGCCACCGTCGCCGAGGAGCGCGCCGAACTGGTGACCGGTTGCGGTCGCCCGTCCGAGCACCCGGCGGCCAGGACGATTCCGGCTGCCAGCGCGCAGCTCACCGCGGCCGGTCGCCAGATCATCCTCCGCTTCCTGACTCGCCGCGCATCAGCGCCCCGAGGGACTCGCGATCGGTGACGTCCATCTTGATGCAGGCCCGGTAGAGGTGGCCCTCCACGGTGCGCACCGACACCGTGAGACGGTCGGCGATCTGCCGATTGGACAGACCCGCGGCGACCAGGTTCGCGATCTCGCGTTCCCGCGCGGTCAAGGGCAAGGGCTGCGCCGCCTGCCGCAGCGCCGGGGTACTCGCTCCGCCGCAGGCGGCGGCCAGGCGGTTGGCCATGGCGGCGGACTCCAGCAACCTGCGCCGATCCCCGGAACGCTCATGGGCCGACGCGGCCTGCGCCGCGGCGTCGGCGGCCGACAGCAGCACGCCGAGACGCTCGAATTCGGCTGCCGCCGCGTCCAGCCCGGGTCCGTCGTGGGCGGCGAGCGCCACCGCGTGCCGCGCCTGCGCCTGCACCAGCCGCCCTTCCACCCGGACGGCCAGCTCCGCCAGTCGTCCGGACACCGAATGGTCGCCGAAGCGGGCGGCGGCGTGCAGTGCCATGGCCTCGATCGCGTGCTGATGCGAGTGTGCGGCCGCGTCGGCGGCGCCCACCGCGATCCGGATGGCCGGGGTCACGGTTCCTTCGGCGGCGGCCAGCCAAGCGCGGGCCACTTCCAGCTGCGGTTCGTACACCGCGCTGTGCCTGCCGCCCCGGGCGGTCGCGTGCGCGATCGACTCGGCGGCCTCGGCGGCGCGCCCGAGGGCCGAATACGCCTCCGCCAGACGGATTCGCGCGGGGAACATCCACGCGGCCGCGCCCTCCGCGGCCAGTGCGGCCAGCGCCTGTTCCAGATTGTCGATGCCGTCCAGGAACCGCCCCTGCGCCACATCGACGGTGCCCTGCAGGATCTTCGACATACCCCAGGCCAGATACTGCCCCGGCGAGGAGTAGCCGACGAACGACCCGGCGCGGCGTCGCGCGGCGTCCAGATCGCCGGTGAAGGTCAGGGCGAGCACCTCGGCGTGCGTGGACATGAAGCGGTTGAGCCCGTCGATGTGCTCTTCCACCTCGTGCCCGCGGGCCGCGTACTGCCTGGCCTCTTCTCCCCTGCCCATCAACGCCAGCGCCAAGCCGCCGCCGAACGCCGCCCACCACACCGCCCACGGCGGCGCGCCGTCGGCGGAAATCACCGTTTCCGCCTCGGCGATCGCGTCGTCCACCCGGTTCTCGTTGACCAGGCTCGCGGAGGCCAGCCCGGTGAAGATGGCCGCGATCTTCGGATGCCGCACCTTCCCGCGCACCAGCTTCAGCACCTCGTCGGCGCGATCGGCATCGCCCATGGCCCACAACAGGTTCGCCACCCGGGTGCTGCCCCAGCGTGCCAGCTGCACCTCGTCGAGCTGGTCGGGGTCGAAGCTGGCCAGGGTGCGCTCGGCCTCGATCCGATGTCCCTGCCAGAGCAGGGCGCGCGCCAGCAGGTCGGCGGCCTCCACGCCGCCGCGCCGCTCCACCGCAGCGCGGGCGAAGCGCTCGCCGAGCGGCAGATTCGCCAATCCGATCGCGTCGGCCGCGGCCGCCTCGAACAATTCCAGATCCGCGGATTTGTCACTGTCCAGCGCCAATTCGGCCAGCCGGATACGGTCGGCGGCGGAATTGATCCGGCGCTCCTTCAGCGACGAATACAACCTGCCGCGCAGCCGTCGCGCCGAGGCGATGCCCAGCCTGCGCCGGATCACCTCGCCGAACAGCGGATGGTTGTAGCGGACGATCAGATCCCGGGAATTCTCCACGACCCGGATCACCCCGCGCGTTTCGGCGGCTTCCACCGCGTCCTCGCCCGCCAATTCGGCGAGGACGTCGAGATCGATCGGCTCACAGAAGGTCAGCAGTTCCAGCACCCGCAGCACCGGCTCGGGCAGTTGCTCGACCCGATCCTCCAGCAGCGCGGCCAGCTCCGAGGTCACCGCGGCTCGGCCGCGCAACTGCCACACCCCGTTGACCTGGCGCAGCGTGCCCGCCTCCAGCGCACCCTCGACCAGATGCCGCAGGAACAGCGCGTTTCCGGCGGAGGACTCCCACATCAGATTGGCGGTGAACCCCTCGAGCTGCCCGCCGAGCATCGACTCCACCAGCTCGACGCTCTGGCGCTGGGTGAACGGACGCAGGTCGATGCGCGTCAGGTGACCGTCTTTCCACAGCGAGGTGACCGCGTCCGGCACCGGAACGCCGCTGCGCACGGTCACCACGATGTGCGCGGCTTTATCGATGGCCAGCTGGAGCAACAGGGTGGCCGAGAGTTGATCGAGCAGATGCGCGTCGTCCACGCCGATCACGGTGTCCCCGTCGGCGAGCAACGCCTCGCGCGCCGCCGACATGAAGGTGACCGGATCGTGCGCCGTATAGACGCCGACCATGTGCGCGAAGACCCCCAGGGGAATGCTGCGCGCCGATTCGGTGCCCGCCACCCAGCGAACATTGCCGCCGATCGCGGACGTGGCGTGCCTGGCCAGGGTGGTCTTGCCCACCCCCGCATCGCCGGTCAGCACCACACCGACGTGCTCCGGACCGGTCAGCGCCGCGCGGATCGCCTCGAATTCGCTTTCGCGCTCGATCATCGGCCAGTTCCGAGCCATGCTCTAACTGTAGTTCTTCACCGATCATGATCGAAGCCGAGCGACCACGATAGCTGGGGTGAATTTCTGGTGACCTCGCCGAATTTCCGCTGGACCACGCGGAATTCGAACAGGTTCTAGCCGAGCACGTCGTGCCGGACGATGGTTTGATCACGCCCGGGACCCACGCCGATGCAGGAAATCCTGGCGCCGGACAGCTCCTCCAAACGCAACACGTACGCCTGGGCGTTGGCGGGCAACTCCTCGAAGGTGCGCGCGTCGGAGATATCCTCCCACCAACCGGGCATTTCCTCGAAAATGGGCTTCGCGTGATGGAATTCGGTCTGCGTGGTCGGCATCTGCTCGACCCGCTCGCCGTCGACCTCGTAGGCGACGCAGATCGGCACCGTCTCCAGACTGGATAGAACGTCCAGTTTGGTGAGGAAGTAGTCGGTGATCCCGTTGACCCGGGTGGCGTAGCGCGCGATCACGGCGTCGAACCAACCGCAGCGGCGGGCGCGTCCGGTGGTGACGCCGACCTCGCCGCCGGTCTTGGCCAGGTAGGCGCCGAACTCGTCGAACAGCTCGGTCGGGAACGGGCCGGAACCGACCCGGGTGGTGTAGCACTTCAGGATGCCGAGCACCGTGTTGATCTTGTTGGGTCCGATGCCCGCACCGACCGCCGCGCCGCCCGAGGTCGGATTCGACGACGTGACGTACGGGTAGGTGCCGTGGTCGACGTCCAGCAGGGTGCCCTGCGAGCCTTCCAGCAGCACCGTCTCACCGCGCTCGAGCGCCAGGTTCAGCTTCAGGCGCGTGTCGGCGATCCGGTGGGAGAAGCTCTCGGCCTGCGTGAGCACCTCGTCGACCACCTGCTGCGGGTCCAGCGCGCGGCGGTTGTAGATCTTGACCAGCACCTGGTTCTTGAACTCCAGCGCCGCCTCGACCTTCTGGGTGAGGATCTTCTCGTCCAGCACGTCGGCGACACGCACGCCGACGCGGGCGACCTTGTCCTGGTAGCACGGGCCGATACCGCGGCCGGTGGTGCCGATCTTCTTGTTGCCGAGGAAACGCTCGGTGACCTTATCGATGGCCACGTGATACGGCATGATCAGGTGCGCGTCGGCCGAGAGCAGCAGGCCGGAGGTGTCCACGCCGCGCTCTTCCAGCCCGGCCAGCTCGTCCAGCAGCACGCCCGGGTCCACGACGACGCCGTTGCCGATGACATTTGTCACGCCAGGGGTCAGGATGCCGGAGGGAATGAGGTGCAGGGCGAAGTTGTCACCGTTGGGCAACACCACGGTGTGACCGGCGTTGTTGCCACCTTGGTACCGGACCACCCAGTCCACTCGACCACCGAGCAGATCGGTTGCTTTGCCCTTCCCCTCGTCGCCCCACTGGGCGCCGATCAGGACGATTGCCGGCATGGTCGTGTCTCCTACGGTTCGACAGGCAACACTGGCGTGTTGCAGCTACCTGCCGTACTGAGGCGGTGGCCGGAAGGACAGTCTAGCCGACCCGTCCGCGGCGGCATCGAAGCGGATCTCGTCGTAGGCTCGACACCCGTGTGGTCACGGCCGGGCAGGGCTATGGTTGCACGGCACGCCGAGCGGAAGCGCGGAGTGCACGGGCGAGCCGCAGCTTGGTTCGGCCGCGATGCGAGGGGCCCGACGGTGTCGGCTCGAACCGAGGAGGGTGTACGGCAGCTTGAGTACCCATGTTCTCCGCTGCGACGGCGCCCCCGTACCCATCGCCCTCGCGGCACTGCCGACCACCCAGACGGCCGCCGTTCCCGATCCCGCGGTGATCGATGAGCTGCTTCCCGTGCTGGCCGCCGACAGCCTGCCGCGCCTGATCGTGCTCGGTGAGGACCCCGCGCTGGCCGCGGTGCTCACCCATCTGATGCGCACCGAGCGCTTGCACGTGGAGATCGGATATGTGCCGGTCGAGAAGACCTACGGTTCCCGTGCCTACCAGACCGGCACCGGCAACGCCGCCGCCAAACGCGCCATCGACGGCCGCGCGGTCGAGACTCCGCTGGTTCGCGACGACACCGGCAAGGTGCTCGTGGGCCGAGCGGTGATCGCGGGCATCGGCGGCGAGAAACTGGAGGGCGAAGCCTATGTCGACGACACGCTGTTGTTCTCCGGACAGGTGACCGCCATGCTCGTCTCGCCGTGCCTCGAACCACCCGGTGTGCGGGCCACCGTGCGCAAACGCTTCCGCAAGCGGCGCTGGTTGGAGGGGCGAGCCGCACAGCTCGGCACGCCCGGCGCGATCGTGACCAGGGACGGCGTCCGCGCCGATCGCCCGGTGCCGCGCTCGACTTTCTACCGCCACCACGAATCCTGGCTGCTGGTGCGATGAGCGCCCCGTTCCCGATCGGCCGCAGGTCGCGCGCGGTCCGGCCGAGCCCGGTGTTCCTGCTCGTGATCGCCATCACCGCGGTGGGCGGCGCGCTGGCCTGGGACGCCGCACTCGACTCGACCCGAGCCAAGGCCGGTGTCTTCGTCTTCGTGGTGTCCGGCTGGGTGGTATCGCTGTGCCTGCACGAGTTCGCGCACGCCTACACCGCTTGGCGCGCGGGCGACCGCGAGGTCGAGTTGCGCGGCTATCTGACGCTCAATCCGCTGAAGTACAGCCATCCCCTGCTGTCGATCGTGCTGCCGATCGTGTTCATCGCGCTCGGCGGGATCGGCTTGCCGGGCGGCGCGGTGTACGTGCATACGCACAATGTCGCGTCGCGCACACAGCGGCTCATCAGCGGCGCCGGGCCCGCCGTGAACGCGCTGTGCGCGGTGCTGCTCCTGGTGGCCGTGCGGATCTGGGGCAGCTCGAGCAGCCATCCCGCATTCTGGTTCGGCGTGAGTTTCCTTGCGTTCCTCCAGATCACGGCGGCGCTACTGAACCTGATCCCGCTACCCGGACTGGACGGCTACGGCCTCGTCGAGCCGTCGCTGAGCTACCAGACCAGACGCTCGCTCGATCAGTTCAAGCCGTTCGGCATGCTGATCCTGTTCGCGCTGCTGTTCACTCCGGCCATCAACCAGGTGTTCTTCGACGCGGTGTACGCGCTGTTCGAACTGTCCGGCGTCCCATCGAATTGGTCGCGCTACGGCGGCTACCTGACGCGATTCTGGACCTGATCGCCGGCGCGCGCGCTCGGCGACGCCGATGCGGCGCAGGGCCGCCCGGTCAAGTCGGCCGGACGGCCCCGCTTCTTCGCCCGCTTCCGATCCGCCCCGCCTCTCGGCCATCACACCCCTTGGCCGAGAGGTCCTTTCGTCCACGTGCGAAGTGGTCGACCGCGATACCCCTCGACTCGCGGTCACATCGCAAAGCTACGGCGGGACAACGCGCGAAACGCGAGTAGCGGACTACTCGAAGATCGAACTTTCGCCGCGCCGCGCTGGACGCGGAGCACGGTGCCAGGCAGTGACGTCCGAATACCGCTGAGTAGTACGGGCTCACACCTCGGGCCGCACGTAGGGATTCTTGACCGTCGGCGGCAGCAGGGCAATCGCCGAGATACGTTGCACGCCGCACACCTGCATCAGGTCTACCAGCGTGGAACGCACCTGCGCGAAGACGACGTGCGCCGAAAGCCCCGCACCCGCTACCAGTTCCGGGCGCGCGCCCTTCGCGACCGAGCGCAGTACCCGGGTCGCCTCGGCGCGGTCGGGCTGCTCGCCGGGGTCGGCCAGCATCATCCGGCGCACCACGTCGACGGCTTGGCCGAGGCGCTCCACCTCGTCGATCAAGCCGGGATCGAGGATTTCGTCGTCGCGCACCAGGGTCAGCGAGCGCCGCAACAGGACTCGGGTGTTGCGGATGGCGTTGTCCAGTGGGTCCGCCGTTGCCCTGATGCGTTCGAGACGGTCACGGGAGTTCCAGTACAGCGGCGAGATCCGGCTGATCTCCCTGCCGCCTTCCAAGGTGGCGCGCAAGGAGTCGATCTGCGGCTGCGTGGCGCGCATCGCCGACAGCGCGTGGTGCAGCTTCTCCGGATCCTGCTCGAGCAGTCCGTCGGCGCAGCTGCTGATCGATCTGCCCATCACGGCGAGGATGTCCGCGGCGAGCGTCCGCGCTCTGCGCACCGGGTGCAGCGGGATCGCGGCGACCACCACCACACCGACCAGGCCACCCACCAAGGCGTCGATCATGCGGGAGAGGCCGCCGCCCGCCGAGGGCGGGAGCAACGTCGCGACGAGCACGGCGGAACCGGCCGCCTGCACGGTGATGACCGAACCGCCGTCCAGGAACACCGCCGCGGCCATGGCGACCGCGACCACCAGCGCGATCTGCCACACGCCGGTGCCGACGCGAGAGATGAACAGATCGCCGATGCCGATGCCGACCGCGACGCCGACCACCAGTTCCACCGAGCGACGCAGCCGCGCGCCGAAGGAGATGCCCATCGACACCACGGCGGCGGTCGGCGCGAAGAACGGCAGCGCGTGACCGATCACATGATGGGCGAGGAACCAGGCCAGCGCGGCGCCGACCGAACACTGGATGATCGGCAGCACCGATCGGCGCAGCCGCGACCAGGAGGTGCGCAGCCTCGCCATGCTGTTCGCGCGGGCCACGCCGACCCGGGACATCGGGTCGAACGCACCCCTCGCCCGGCCACCACCCCTGCTCGAATCGCTACGCGGTACTCCGATCACTACGACTCAGTCGAGGCCGAGCTCCGCGGCCGCCCGAGGGTCGCAGTCTTCCAGCAGATCGAGGCAGCGGGCGTACTCGTCGGTCTCGCCGATCAGCTTGGCGGCCCTGGCCAGCGCGCCGACGCTGCGCAGGAAGCCCCGATTGGGCTCGTGGCTCCACGGCACGGGACCGAAGCCCTTCCAGCCGTTGCGGCGCAGCAGGTCCAGGCCACGGTGATAGCCGGTGCGGGCGAACGCGTACGCGGCGACGATGTCGTGATTGATCGCCTCGTCCTGGGCTTCGCCACGGGTCAGCGCCGCCTCGGCGAGGTACGCCCAGGCGATCGAGGCGGCCGGATGCTCGGCCGCGACCCGCACCGGATCGGCGTTGTCGAGCAGCGCGTCCTCGGCGTCGGGGATTTCGGGTAGCAGTACCGGTTGCGGTCCGAGCAGGTCACCGAACGAGGTCATGCGGTTCATTGTGCACGCCACGACGGTTTGCTCGACAGGCGGCTTCGCCCGCCAGGCGCAGGTCCGAGGACGAACCTCGGCCGGCTCGGCGTTCGTTCGGCTCGACGTGGGCTGATGCCGGACCTCGTCGGGCCGCGACCATTAGGCTGGCCGTCGAGTTCAAACAGTTCCGCTTTGACGAGGGGTGTGCGTGTCCGACCCGAACGACGAGAAGAATCCGGCGCGGGACAGCGCCGAACCGGCCGACTCCGCCGGAGCCGACGCACGCCCCGGTGCCGCCGCGGAACGTAACCCGGACGCATCGGCTGCGCCCACCGAGCGCATCGCCAAGGGACAGCGGCCGAATGCCTCGCCGTCGGGTACGGACCGATCCGCGTCCGGCGCGGACGCGGGCAACCGCGGTCCGGCCCCCACCGCGCCGCGAGCCGGAGACCCCGGACAAGCACCTGCCGACCCGGGCAGCGGTCCGGCCTCGTCGAGGAACACGGACGCGACGTCGAACACGGCGGGCGCGAAACCGGCGAACGGCCCAGCGGGCAGTACGAACTCACCCGCCCCCGCATCGAACACGCCGGGTGGGAAACCGGCGAATGGTCCCGCGGCTGGTGCCGACGCACCGTCCTCCGCCACGACTTCGAGCACCTCCGCAGCGGCGGGCGGCCCCGCGCGGGGCGCGGGCTCCACGCAGCAGCCCGGTCCGTCCGGCGGCGCGAAGCCCCCGACACCGGACAACCGAACTGGTTCTGCCTCCCGACCTGCTCCCTCGAACTCCTCGGCAGCCGGATCGAACGCACCCGCGCCCGGCGGCACGAGCGCCGAGGGCGGCCCTGCCTCCGGTCCCGCCGCCGACGCGAACACTCCGTCCCCGAGTTCAGCGCCGAGGCCCGCGGGCAGCACACCCGGCGCGGCACCGGGCGGCACCGGTAAACCGAACGCACCGACTTCCGCGACATCCCCGGCGGGCCAACGCTCAGCGCAACCATCTGTCGCACAGTCCAGCGGCCAGAACCCCCAGCCCGGAACCAAGAGCACCGCACCTTCCGGACCGGCAGGTCCCGGTGCGGGCCGGCGCCCCACGCAACCGCCCGTCCAGGGCAACCAGAACACACCGCCCGCTTCCAACACCCCCGGCACGGCACCCTCCGGCCCATCGGGACCCGGCCGGGCGAACACCCCAGCGGGCCAGCGCCCCGCGCAACCGACTACCGCCCAGTCCAGCGGCCGCAACGCCCCGCCCGCCGCCGGATCGGCCACTCCGAGCGCACCCGGCACCACGGGCACGACACCCTCCGGCCCAGCAGGTCCCGGCCGGGCGAACACCCCGGCGGGCCAGCGCCCCGCGCAACCGACTACCGCCCAGTCCAGCGGCCACAACGCCCCGCCCGCCACCGGATCGGCCACTCCGAGCGCACCCGGCACCACGGGCACAGCAGCTTCCGGACCGGCGGGTCCGGGCCGGGCGAACGCCCCGATGAAGGACGGGGGCGAACCAGCGCGCTCCGGCACGGGCACGTCTGCCCCGGCGCAAGGCGCCGACGCGGAGACGGCCGCGATCGATCGGACGACCGCACCGAGGCAATCGGAGTCCGATGGCGCGTCGAAGTCCGGTTCCGCACCGAACCAGTCGGCCGAAGCGCGCACCGTAGTGATCAAACGCGACCAGACGCCGTCCGGTCCGACGCGCGGTTCCGCGCCGGGCGCGGCCCCTGCCGGCGAGTCGGCTTCCAAAGACGCTGCGGCGCAATCGAAGCAAGGCCCCGAATCCAGGCAGGCCGCCGCGGCGAAACCCGCGCGAGGGGCGTCGCCCGAAACCGCGGCGAGTGACTCCACCGGCCCCGAGGCGAAGACCGCCTCGATCCCGCAGGGCGCTGAAGGCGCGACCGTTGTGATGCGCAGGCCGCAGCCTCCGGCCGGCCCGGCGACTCCCGCCGCGCCGACGGCCGACGAGTCCGCATCGGGTGATGATCAGAAGAACCCGCCCGGTTCGGATGACGTCACGATGGCGATGCCGCTGATCGGCGTGGACGACGCGAAAACCGTCGCGCTTCCCATCCAGCGCCCCGCCGACAGCGGCAGGCCGGGGACCGATCGTGTGGTCGCGTCACCGGCGGGGCCGGTCCCGATCACGAAGCCGCCGAGCACGCCGCGCCCGGCTTCCGGTCCGAAGCAGCCCGGCCCGCACGGCCCGTCCGCGCCGCCGCAGCACGGCCCGGGAGTGGAGGAGACGCGGCCGTCGCCGCAGCGCCCACAGGGCAGGCCGCGACAGGTGGCGACCGCCCCGTCACCCGCGGACGTTCAGCAGACCGTGCCCGCGCAGTCGATGACGGGCCCGCGCGCGCCGCACACCCGGCCCGTCGCACCGCCGCAGCGGATCCCCCCGGCCGCGCAGGGCGCCGGGGCGTCCGCCACCGAGCCCGCCCGGAACAACCGCTTGCTGCTCATCGCGGGCGGGGCGGTCGTGCTGGTGGTCGCGCTCGTGGCGGTGATCGTGTCGCTGGTCACGATGTCCGGCGACGACTCCCCCGAGGCCCAGGTGCGCAGCGCGATCACCGGCTACACCGAGGCGCTGAAGACCGGCGACCTGGAGGCGCTTCGCTCCACGACGTGCGGTCCACTGCACGACTTCTATCAGAGCATCCCGAGCGACCAGTTCGCCGGTGTGCACAAGCTATCGATGGAGCGGAAGAACATTCCGGTGGTGGACAGCATCGACGCCATCCGCATCACCGACGCCACCGCCATCGCGCAGGCGACGGTGTACACCGAAGCCGACCCGGCGAAGCGGTCCGCGCGCACCTTCGACCTGCAGCGCACCGACGACGGATGGAAGGTCTGCGACCCGCCCGGCAGCACTCAGTAACCGCTCGGCGGCGTGATAGCCGACACGCATCGATGCCGGTCGCGCGCGTCACACACACCTGGTCAATGGTCCGGTTCAGCAGTAGCATGGCCCGGATCATGAGCAGGGAACAGACGATGGCGCGGCCGGATGTCGATGTCGTTCCGGTGACGCCGACCGGACAGCGATTCCGGGTGCGGGACCATTACGAGGTCGGCCGCGAGAAGGTCCGGGAGTTCGCCCGCGGGGTCCAGAACCACCACGCGGCGCATCAGCGCGAAGCCGACGCACGCGCGCTCGGGTATCCCGGGATCATCGCGCCGCCGACCTTCGCGTCGGTGATCGGGATGTCCGCGACCAGGGCGCTGCTCGACTCCGTGCTCACCCAATACGACCTCTCCCAGTTCCTGCAGACCGACCAGGTCTTCGAGATCTACCGGCCGATCCTGGCCGGTGACCGGGTACGCAGCGAGATCGTCATCGAGTCGATCCGCCGGTTCGGGGACAACGACTTCATCGTGGTGCGCTTCTCGCTGAGCAATCAGCACGGCGAGGTCGCCATCGTCGGCTCGACCACGATCGTCGCCCGCCGCGGCGCCGAGGTCGACGCCGCCCTGGACGACGTGGTCGAGAACATCATGATGCACGGGCGCCCGGTCGACTCCGGAGCCGATCTCGCCCCCGACGACATGCTGGTGCCGCTGGGCGTCGGCCCGCTGGTCGAGCCTGCCGAACACGAGCGCACGACCGTGCACACGCTGCCCTCGTTCGACGAACTCGCCCCGGGCGATCAGCTTCCCGAAGGCGCCTTCCGGCTCACCCGCGGCGACCTGGCGAACTACGCGGGCGTGTCCGGCGACGCCAACCCGATCCACTTCAGCGACCACGCCGCGCAGCTGGCCGGGCTGCCCACCGTGGTCGCGCACGGCATGCTGACCATGGGCTTGGCCGGTGGCTATCTCACCGCGTGGCTGGGCGATCCGACCGCCATCCAGAAGTTCAGCGTGCGGTTCTCCGGCTTCGTTCCGGTCGCCGCCGACGCGGCGAGCGCGGTCGATTTCACCGGCCGGATCAAGTCGCTCGACCCGGCCGCGCGCACCGCGACCATCCTGCTCGGCGGCTCCTGCGAAGGGCGCAAGCTGTTCGGTCGCGCGGTGGCCGAGGTGCGGCTGCGCTAGCCCGGATCACTCGTTCACGACCGAGTGCATCAGGTAGACGTTGTAGTCACTCCAGGTCGAGATGGTGAAGTAGAGGTCCGATCCGGAGGACCAGGGGTGGATGAACCCGCCGTACAGCTCCGGATAGGTCAGCGCCGAGACCGTCGGCGTGCTCTCCGACCACACACCCTGCGGCGTGTCCGCCTCCCGGACGACGATGGCGGCCTTGGTCGTGTCCAGATAGCTCATCTGCCAGACGTCGCGGGCGGCGTCGTAGCGGACGGACAGCTCGCCGACGGTGCCGTCCACGATCGGCGTGGCCGAGGCGAAGCCGCCGACGGGCGTCCAGACGCCGTCCTGCCAATACTGGTAGGCGGTGGTGTTGAGCAGTTGGTCCTCCGGTACCCGGGCCAGGCCGACCGCGCCGAGGCGGGTGTTGGGCGTGCCGAACATGTAGACGTAACCGCCGTGCGGAACCATCGCGCTCACCTGGAAATTCGCCAGGCCGAAGATGTTGTCCCAGCGGGCGTGCGGATCCTTCGTCCAGGTCTCACCGTGATCGTCGGAGTAGGCGATGCCGCCGTAGTTGGTGAAGAACGTGCCGGGCAGGCTGTTCCAGGTCCGAATCGACATGTAGCTCAGGTACTGTCGCCCGCCGAGCGCGAAACCCGAGGTGGGAATGGTGGTGACCTCGACGTTGTCGAGTTTGCGGCTGGAGAGCACCTCGGCCGCGTGGCAGCGGTCGTCGGTGACCATCCGGTCGAAGGTCACCCCGTCGGCGAGATCGCGGTCGGTGCTGAAGGCGAGCACGTTGCTACGCCAATCCAGCCCCATGCCACCCGGCGGATGGAAGCCGCGTCCGACGGTGTCGCCGAACGCGGTCGCGATCTCGCCCGGTGCGCTCTCCCACATGATGCCGAGGTCGGTACCGTCCACCTGCCACCGCTTGTCGGTGCGGTTCACCGAGTTCGCGCCGGTCAGCTTCGCCACCTCGCGGGCGGGGCCGAGGCGCGGGGCGGGCCGGGCGGGTGACTGCGCCGCGGGTTCGACCGGCGGCCGCACCGGCGCGGGCCGCGGCGGCACCTGACCGGGGTCGGGACCGGGCCCGGGAATCGCGAAGTGGAACGGCTTGGGATTCAGCAGGATCTCCGGAATTCCCAGCTGTCCGGCGAGACTCGGCGGCGCGCCGGGCAGATCGGTGAGGTCGGGGCAAGGATTGGCGCACGGATCGGGCGGAAGCTCTATCCGCGTTCGTTTCGGCGCGGGGTCCGGCGCCTGCGGCGGAAGCACGGTGACCACCGGATAGGGAATCGGCACCTCCACCGTTTTCGGCACCAGCGGCTCGTGGGTCGCCACCGGATCGGTCGGGCACGGCCCTACCCCCGCCGGGCCTCCTGCCGCTTCCGGCGCCGCGGCGGCGGACCCATCGGCGTAGACGAGCAACCCCGCACCGACCACGATCGCACCGACGGCGGCCAGCATTCGCATCGCCATAGCAAACCTCTCGAAATCCATTGCGGACACGAACCTTGCGAAGACGAACCAGCGGAACGACCCTACCCCGTTCGACTTTCGAAAACCGGCCGACCGACACGCCCATTTAAAAGGATGAAATTGCTTCATTTGCAAGGCGGATCGCCAGAACTTTGCTAGCGTCCACTCCGCGACGGCTCCTGTCGGGGAGAGCGGCCGTCCGGAGCACCGCTCCGGGTCATTGTTCGAACCCGTTGCCGCCGAGCGTGTTCCGCCGCGCTCGGCGCTGATCGAGAACGGATCACATGAAGAACACGCTCTTGCGCACCCTGCTCGGCATCGGCTCCGCCTGTCTGCTCACCACCGCCGCGCTCGCCATCGGCTCGCCCGTCGCGGCGGCCGATCCACTCACCGACCTGCTCTGCAGCTCAGGATCCGCCCAGCTCTGCGCACCGCCCGCGGCGCCGCCGCAAGCCGCCCCGCCACCGCCGAACAACCCGCCTCAACCGAACAACCCGCCTCACTCGAACCCACCCCCGCAAGCGCCCCCGGGTGGCCCGTCCTACAAGAACTGCACCGAGGTTCGCAACGCGGGTAAGGCTCCGCTGTTACGCGGACAGCCGGGTTACGCCCCGCACCTGGACCGGGACAACGACGGAATCGCCTGCGAGTGAATCGCACCGGCGCACCGGCCGCCGCGGGAGCAGGACGGAAGGCGTGACCGAGTCAGTTCTCCGCATCGCGCCCGCGATCGGGGCGGCGCTGCTGGCGGCCGGAGCGAGTGTGCTCGTGCCGTCGGCGGCGTCCGCCGTCCCGCCTCCGGCCGTCGCGATCGCCGGACCGCACGATGACCATCCGATACCGCACAACCGGTCCGGGCCGAAGGGCGACAGCGAGCGCCCCGAGGAATCCGATGGGCGGTCGCCGAAGATCTACACCGATTGCGACCAGGTGCGCGCCGAGGGCGCCGGACCGCTCTTGCGCGGGCAGCCCGGTTTCAACGCGCATCTGGACCGGGACGGCAACGGAATCGCCTGCGACTAGCCCAGCGCTTGGAAGGTGATGATCGTCCCGCCGATTCGGATCTGGTCGCCGTCGGCGAGCAGCACTCCGCTGTCGATCGGATCCTCGTTGACGAAGACGCCGTTGGCCGAATGCAGGTCCTTGATGAGCAGACCGGAGCGGCTCGGCATGATGTGCGCGTGGTAGCGGCTGGCCCGCGGGTCCTCCAGCACCAAGTCGTTGTCGGTCATCCGGCCGATGCGCAGACCGCCCTGGGCGATCGCCACCATCCGGCCGTCCGGCATCCGCAGCCGGCCGCTGCGCACCGCGCCCGGCATCTCGGTGACCGTCTCGGTCATGGCCGCGGCAAGGCGCTCGACCTGCCGGAGTTCGACCGTGCTGAGCGGCTCCTGCCGCAGCACGCGCTGCTCCAGATCGACCAGCGCCGGTCCCGGGTCGATGCCGAGCTCTTCGGCGAGCACGCCGCGCACCTTCCGGCACGCCTCCAGCGCGTCCGCCTGACGTCCGGACAGATACAGCGCGGTGATCAGCTGACCCCACAGCGGTTCGCGCAGCGGGTGCTCGTTGGTCATCGCGACCAGCTCGCCGATCACCGAGGACGCGCGCCCGCAGGCGATCTCGGCGTCGATCCGGGCCGACGCGGCCAGCAGCCGCTCCTCGTCCATGGCGGTGGCGAAGCCGTCGGCGAACTGCAAACCGGCCAGATCGGCCAGCGCCCGGCCGCTCCACTCGCGCAGGGCGGAGCCGAACAACTGCGCCGCCCCGGCATGATCGCCCAGTTCCGCGGCGCGCGAGCCTGCCTCCCGCGCTGCCTCGAAACGTCCGAGATCGCAAGCGGTCTCGTCGATCTCCAGCCGATAACCCGACGACTCGGTGCGCAGCACCGTCGCCGGGTCGACCCCGGAGTTCCGCAGCGCCTTACGGATGTTCGAGACGAAGACCTGCAGGCTCGCGGCATAGGAGTCGGGTGGTTCCTCGTTCCACACCAGATCGGCGAGCGCGGCCGAGGACACCGCGCGCCGCCGATTCACCGTGAGCGCGGCGAGCAGAGCTCGCGGTTTGGGCCCGCCGACGGCCACCGGTTCACCACCGACGAGCAGTCGCACGGGCCCGAGCACGCGCACATCCAGACTCATGTGCACCAAGCCCCTGACGGGTGAATCAGGGTCAGGCGCTGATCGAGCGTCCGGCGGAGTGCAGGTCGTTGCACGCCTCGACGACGCGGGCCGCCATCGACGCCTCGGCCTTCTTCAGGTAGCTGCGCGGGTCGTAGGCCTTCTTGTTGCCCACTTCGCCGTCGATCTTCAGCACGCCGTCGTAGTTGGCGAACATGTGCCCGGCCACCGGCCGCGTGAACGCGTACTGGGTATCGGTGTCGACGTTCATCTTCACCACGCCGAAGCGCAGCGAGTCCTCGATCTCCGACTTCAGCGAGCCGGAACCGCCGTGGAAGACGAAGTCGAACGGCTGCGCGTCGGCGCCGAGGCCGAGCTTCGCCGCCGCGACGCGCTGCCCCTCGGCGAGCACCTCTGGCTTGAGCACGACGTTGCCCGGCTTGTACACGCCGTGCACGTTGCCGAAGGTTGCCGCGAGCAGGTATTTGCCGTTCTCGCCCGAGCCGAGGGCGTCGATGGTCTTCTCGAAGTCCTCCGGCGAGGTGTAGAGCTTCTCGTTGATCTCCGCCTCGACGCCGTCCTCTTCACCGCCGACGACACCGATCTCGACCTCGAGAATGATGTTCGCGGCGTGCGTGGCCTTCAGCAGTTCCTTGGCGATCTCGAGGTTCTCGTCGATCGGAATCGCGGAGCCGTCCCACATGTGCGACTGGAACAGCGGGTTCTTACCCGCGTTGACCCGCTCCTGAGAGATCGCCAGCAGCGGCCGGACGAAGGTGTCCAGCTTGTCCTTGGGGCAGTGGTCGGTGTGCAGCGCGATGGTCACGTCGTACCTGGCCGCGACCACGTGCGCGAACTCGGCCAGCGCCACCGCGCCGGTGACCATGTCCTTCACACCCTGGCCGGAGCCGAATTCCGCGCCGCCGGTGGAGAACTGGATGATGCCGTCGCTGCCCGCGTCCGCGAAACCCTTGATGGCCGCGTTGACCGTCTCCGACGACGTGCAGTTGATGGCCGGGAAGGCGAAGGAATTGGCTTTGGCCCGACCGAGCATCTCGGCGTAGACCTCCGGAGTCGCGATGGGCACAGTAAGACCTCCGTGTTGTGCGGCAAAGACCTATTTTGTCAGCCCTTACCCTAAGGCAGCTGTGTTTCGCCTGGTATGCAGGGAGGGAGTGGACAGGTGACCCACCGGTAATTTCGCGCACTGCGCGAGCATTCTCAGGCGGAGCCGGTACTGTGGGGCCGGTAATTTGCGCTGGCAGCTTCCGACGCGGTGGCAAGCGATGCAGGCCAGCCGTATCGGGACAGGAGGCCACGTGATTCTGCAGGCAGCGACAGAATCGGTGACGAGCAACCTCGCGCTTACCGAGTTGCTCGACCCGATGCACCTGCTCACGGAGACGTGGCTGAAGAACGCGGTGCTGCCGGCCATCCTGGTCATCGTCTTCATCGAGACCGGCTTGCTGTTCCCGATCCTGCCCGGCGATTCGCTGCTGTTCACCGGCGGCCTGCTGTCCGCGCAGCCGAATCCGCCGGTGTCGATCTGGGTTCTGGTACCCGCCGTCGTCCTGGTCGCGTTCGCGGGCGACCAGTGTGCCTACTGGATCGGACGGGCGATAGGACCGGCGCTGTTCCAGAAAGAGGACACCCGGTTCTTCAAGAAGCATTACGTCACGGAGACCCACGAATTCTTCGAGAAGCATGGCCCGAAGACGATCGTCCTGGCCCGGTTCGTGCCGATCGTGCGCACCTTCATGCCGGTCCTGGCCGGAGTCTCCAAAATGGACTATCGCAAGTACGTCGCGTTCGACATCGTCGGCGCGGTGCTGTGGGGCGGCGGCGTCACGGTGCTCGGCTACTTCCTGGGCAACGTCGCGTTCATCCGTGACCACGTCGAGGCGATCTTCCTGCTCATCGTCTTCGTCTCGATCCTGCCCGGCATCACCGCCGTGGTGAAGAAGATTCGCCGCGGTACACCCGTGTCCGAGGCGGTCGAGAGCGAGCTGACCGCTTCGACCAGCGAGCGCACCCGCTGAAGCCGGTGACGACGGACTCGTCGCCCCTAGCCGTGGGCAGTTTCGATCCGCTACTCTCCGCGGGCCCCGCGCTCGTCTGGGCAGTGGTGTTGACCTTCGTCTTCCTCGAGTGCGCGGTGATCCTCGGGCTGTTCCTGCCCGGTGACTCGATGCTCATCACCGCGGGCATCGTGATGGCATCGCACGCTTCGGGCGAGGCGCACGTATGGGCGCTGTCGCTGGGCGCGATGGTGGCGGCCATCGCGGGCAACCAGGTCGGCTACGTCATCGGGCATCGGACCGGACGGCATCTGGTCGCCCGCAAGAACGGCAGATACATCAACGTCCGCAATCTGCAGCGCGTCGCCGAACTGCTGCACCGGCACGGATTCGTCGCGGTGCTGATCGCCCGGTGGATCCCCTGGGTGCGCACCCTGTGCCCCTCGGTCGCGGGCGCGGCGCGAATGGACCACCGCAAATTCACCGTGGCCAGCACCGTCGGGGCGATCGTCTGGGCGCCGGTGCTGTTGCTCATCGGCTACTACGCGGGCAACTTCCTCGGGCGGGTGCCGTGGCTGATGCCGATCGTGATCGGCACGCTCGTGGTGGGCTTGATCATCGGGACGGTGCTCGGCGTGCGGCACTACCGGCAGGAGATGTCCCAGCCCGCAGAGGACTTCGCGCTGGAGACGGCCCCGAGCGCGGTCCTGGAATCCGAGAGCTGATCCGCGCTCACAGCCCCGCGGCGCTGACCTGGTAGGCCGCCTCCATGAGCAGCCAGCCGGACAACTGCACCGACATGTCGCGTCCCGGCACCTTCGACGAGGTCACCGAGCCGCCCGCGGTGAAGTGACCGGCTCCCGCGCTGCCGCCGGGCAGTTGCGCGGGCTTGCTCCAGTCGTGCCCGAACAGTGGCTCGCCCTCCACTTGCAGCCGGTTCGCCCACGCCGCCTCGGCGGACGCGGTGACGATCGCGGCGGCCGCGCGGCGGTCGGCGACCTGTTCGGAATCCTCCCCGGGCAACATCACCGCGACCAGCGCCAGGTATCGGGCCAGGATGCCGTTGAACAGTCCGCCGTCGCCCCCGCCGCCGCCGTTGACGACACCGTCGGTGGTCATGTGTTCCTCGACGGCCGCGAGCAGCCGGTGCACGCGTTCGGTGTGCTTCGGATCGCCGGTTTGGACGGCAAGTTCGGTCTCCAAGCCGAGCGCCACGCCCTGGCAGTAGGTGAACACGGGGCGCTCGATCTCACCGGAGGGCAGATGGATTCCGTCGAGGATCAAACCGGTCTCCGGATCGCGCAGCGTCGCGTCCAACCAGTCGGCCATCTCCTGAGCGCGCTGGATGCGCCCGAGCCGTAACAGCGCGATCGCGGCGGGGCCGTTCGCGGGCGCGTTGAAATAGTCGGAACCGGTGCGCCAGGGCAGGCCGCCGCCGATCTGCGGCTGCCAGCCGTCGTGCAGTTGCTTCTCCAGCGCGGCCAGCGCGCTGCGCACGTCGGTGCCCTGGGTGCGCTCGGCGCGTTCCAGTGCGATGGCCAGCCACGCCATGTCGTCGTAGTACCGGTTGGTCCAGCCGGTGATGTTGCGGATGCGATGCGAGCGCGCAAGAGCGGCGATCCGCCTGCGGCGCAGCGGAGTCGGCGCCCGGTTCGCGGCGTCGATCGCGCATTCGATCAGATGCGCCTGCCACCAGTAGTGCCACCCGCCGAAGACCCGCTCGCGCTTGGTGGCGGGCCAGCCGACCACGCCGAGTTCGGTGCCCGGCAGCGCCCACAGCGCGCGCAGGTGCCGCGAGATGATCGCCGATTCGGCCATGTCGGCCCGTTCGGACCACAGCGTCGCGGGCGCGACGGCCTCCCGGCCCGTCCGTGCCCGGACAGCCGGCGGACGCGGTACCGCGGAGCCCTTTTCGGCGTGCTCCACGCGCGGCACCTCGATGTCGTCGCTCCGCGAGGTCATGGATCAATGGTGCCAGGCCCGAACGGATTTATGCGCCCGATTTGTTACGAAAGCGATGTGCAATCGTGCCGGTGTGCTCCGGGACCGGAAGATCTCCTGCTCACACGGCCGAACACGCGGAAGGCACTCACCAGGCGGCCGTCAGATCGGCGTGTTGCCGCACCCACGCGTGCATGGCAATCCCCGCGGCTACGCCGGCGTTGATGCTGCGGGTGGAACCGAACTGCGCGATCGACACCGTCATCACGGCGGCCTGCTTGGCGTGGTCGGTGACACCGGGCCCCTCCTGGCCGAACAGCAGCAGGCACGCGCGCGGCAGTGTGACCGTCTCCAGCGGGACCGAACCCGGCACGTTGTCGACGGCGACCACTGTCAACCCGGCGCGCTCGCTGAACGCGAGCAGCTCGCCGATGTCGGTGTGGTGCCGGATGTGCTGGTAGCGGTCGGTCACCATGGCGCCGCGCCGATTCCAGCGCCGCCTGCCGACGATGTGCACGGCCGCGGCGGCGAAGGCGTTCGCCGTGCGGACGACCGTGCCGATGTTCGCGTCGTGCCCGAAGTTCTCGATCGCGACGTGGAACGGGTGCCTGCGCCGGTCGATGTCGGCGACGATGGCCTCCCGCCTCCAGTACCGGTACGCGTCGACCACGTTGCGGCGGTCGCCCGCGGCCAGCAGTTCAGGGTCCAGGCGCGGATCGTCCGGCGGCGGCTCGGCGTGCTCGCTCGCCCACGGGCCGACGCCGTTGGGGTGCTCGCCCCACTCCGTCGGCCCTGGTAGGTCCTGCTCCGCCGCATCCGGCACCGGGTGACTCACCCCGACGATGCTAATTCCGGTCACCGCGCCCGCGCCGGGTGGCCTGGTACCGGCTCAGTAACCGGACGAGCTGCCCGCGAACGCGCCGACCAGGCCGAGCACCAGCAGCAACAGCAGGAACAGCAAGGTCAGGCACATCAGTGCGGTGGCGATGATGCCGCAGATGTAGCCCGCGTTGACGTTCCCCCGTCCACCGATGGTGCCGCCGGAGGCGTCGATCTCGTTGAGCGCCCGCTTGCCCATCACCCAGGCGACGGGTCCGATGAACTGGCACAGCACGAGGCTCAGAATGCCCAGGATCAGGATCGTGGTGGCTCTCGGGTGGTCCGGGGGGCCGTAGGCCCCATAGGCTGGATAGCCGTACGGCTGCTGCGGCGGATAGCTCATCAGCAGGATCGTAGTAGGTGTGGCGGGCTACACCACATCTTCGGCGGGCAGCTCCATCGAACCTCGAAAGCACCGCGACAACCATGGATTCCATGACCGAGACACACGCCGAACCGACCCTCGTGCTCGCCCCGCCAGCGCTGGAACCGGAAGAGCATGTGCTGCGCACGGTGCTGCTCGCGCCGGTGCGTGCCCGGTTCTGGAAGGAACTCGTCTACGTTCTCACCGTTTTCGTGATCGGCTGCCTGGCCGTCGCCTATCTGTTCCTCGGCTTCGGGGGCGGACTGTATCTCGCGATCACCGTCATCGGCGTGCCCGTGCTCGCGATAGTGCTGCTGGGTGGACGGGCGTGGGGCCGGATCTACCGGGCGCTGGCCGAGGACCTGCTCGGCGTCGCCGTCGCGCCGCCTCCGCCGTTCGCGCCCGCGTCCGGACTGCTCGGATTCCTCAGAAGCGCCTTCACCGATCGGGCGAGTTGGCGCGCGGCGCTGTTCCTGCTCGCCCAAGCGGTGCTCGGCGTCGCGGTGGGATATCTGGTGCTCGTCACCGTGGCGATGACCATGTTCATCGCGCTGTCGCCGATCCCGTGGGCGCTGATCCACCCGACCAATGTCGACGAGTACGGCGTCGAACATCAGTCGATGGTGCAGTTCGGCGACTTCTACCTCGACAGCTGGCCGAAAGTGCTCGGCTTCGCGCTGATCGGCCTGCTCGGCTGCCTGGCGCTGCCCTGGTTGCTGCGCGGCGTCTGCCGGGTGCACGGGCTGCTGACCATCGCCCTGCTCAGCGCGACGGCGCGGGACCGCAGGGTGACCGAACTGCGGGAGAGCAGGTTGACCGCGGTCGAGGACTCCGCGGCGACGCTGCGCAGACTCGAACGCGACCTGCACGACGGCACCCAGGCCAGACTGGTCACCATCGCGATGGCACTGGGCAGGGCCGAGGAACGGCTCGCCGAGGGCGGGGATCCCAGCGATCTCATCGCGGACGCGCGCGCCGGCTCCAAGGAAGCGTTGACCGAACTGCGCGAACTGGTGCGCGGGATCCACCCGCCCGCTTTGGAATTGGGCCTGGAACCGGCTTTGGAGACGCTGACGGCGCGCTGCTCGGTGCCGGTGGAGCTGCGGGTGCGTCTGCCAGGACGACCGACTCCGGCCATCGAGGCGATCGCGTATTTCTCGGTCGCCGAACTGCTGACGAACGTGGTGCGGCACGCTCAGGCCACCGGCGCGTGGGTCTCGGTACTGCCGGGCGAGGGGCAGACCATCGTGGTGACGGTGCGCGACAACGGAATCGGCGGCGTGTCGACGCCGGTGGACGGCGCGCTCGGTGCGGGTAGCGGGTTGTCCGGCCTCGCGGCGCGGGCCCGCACCGTGGACGGGACGCTGAGCGTGCGGAGCCCGGCAGGTGGACCGACCGTGGTGACGATCGTGCTGCCGCTGGCGGGGTCGCGATGAGCGACGGACTACGCGTCGTGATCGCGGAGGACAGCGTCATCCTGCGCGACGGGCTGGCCGGACTGCTCACCGAACGCGGCCACGAGGTGGTCGCCATGGTCGGCGACGCGACCACCCTCGCCGACGTGGTCGGCGCGCACGGTCCCGATGTCGCCGTGGTGGACGTGCGGATGCCCCCGAGTTACACCGACGAGGGGCTGCTGGCCGCCATCGAATTGCGCCGCAAATACCCGACGACCGGCGTCCTGGTGTTCTCCCAGTGGGTCGAGACCCGCTACGCCACCGAGTTGCTGGCCGGCGGCGCGAGCGGCGTCGGCTACCTGCTCAAGGACCGGGTCGCCGACGTACGGGACTTCGTGGACGCGCTGTACCGCGTGGCCACCGGCGGCACCGCGCTCGACCCGGAGGTGGTGAGCCAACTGATGGGCGCCTCGCGTCAGCAGGATTCGCTGGCCCGCCTCACCCGGCGCGAACGCGAGGTGCTCGAGCTGATGGCCCAAGGCCTGTCCAACAACGCCATCGCCGCCGCACTGACCGTCACCGAACGCGCGGTGGAGAAGCACATCGGCAACATCTTCATCAAGCTCGACCTACCGCCCTCCGAGACCCGTCACCGCCGTGTGCTGGCGGTATTGCGACTCAAGGGCTGACGACGCTGTGGATTGTCGGCCGGCTGTGCCAGACTGGCCGCAACGCGGTATCCGTGTGGGGAGGGGAGGAAGCGATGACCGTCGACGTGAACTGGCCTGATCATCTGCTGACCCTGGAGGACTGGATCGCGCTGCCGGAGGACAGCAGCCGAAATTATGAGCTTGTCGAGGGGGTTCTGGTCGTGTCACCGAAACCGGTGTCGCAACATCAGCGCGCTATCTTGCGGCTGGGCCCGCAGTTGGAACCCCAACTGCCCGGCATCTACGGCGTGCTGACCGACACCGAAGTGGTGATCGACGCGGGTACGCTGCCCACCATCCGAGTCCCGGACATTCTCGTGGTGCCCGAAGCCGGTATCGAGGCCAACCTGCCCCGCTATCAAGCGGCCGACGTGTTGCTCGCCGTCGAAATCCTTTCGCCCGGTTCACGACGCACCGACCGGGTGACGAAATTCTTCGAGTACGCCGACGCCGGTATCGAGCACTACTGGCTGATCGACCTCGACAAGCCCACAAGCCTCGCCGCTTACCACCTCATCGGCCGTGACTACGAACTCGTCGCCGAACAGTCCGGCACGGTGACGGTCGACGTCGCCGGGACCCCGATCACGATCGATCTTGCCGCGCTGACCAGCAGTCGCGCGCCCTGATAGCCCTCCATCGCCGGATGTGCCCGGCCTATCCTGGAGGTCTGGCACTCGGGGTGGAGGCTGGTATGGATCACGAGCGGATATTGCGCACGGTGCTCGGAGTGACCGCCGGGTATCTGATCCTGCTGGCGCTGTGGCTGGGCTGGGTGGTGCATCGGACGCCGCCGGGGACCGTGCCCTATCAGATCGTGGCGCTGGTCGGGCTGTTCGGCTCGTGTGTGGGGATCGGGATGATGCTGGCCGCGCGGCCGTCCAAGGCGGATCGCCAGTTGTGGCGGCACGGTTTGGAGGGCTGGGCGACCGTGGAGGGCGTGCATCCCTTGGAACGCACCGATCATCACACCGAACTCACCGAGCTGGATCTCGAACTGACCGTGCCGGGCTCGGAAAGTTACCGGGGCACTGTCGTTTTCGACGCCACCCCGGCGGACAAACCGCGGCTCGCGGTCGGCGAGATCCTGTCCATCCGCGTCGACCCGGCGAACCGCGATCGCATCATTCTGCTGCTGTGATCACCGGTTCGACGTGTGCTTTCGGATCGGCGAGCAGATACTGCGCGGCCGTGTAGGTCGCCAGAATCACGCCTTCGGTCACCCGGCGGGCTCGCTGACCGCGTGCGAACAATCGCCGCAGCACGATGAGCCCATCGGAGACGGTGAACAGCAGTGCCCCGAGGCCGAGGCGACTGCGCGGGTCGGTGCCGGGAACATTAACGCCCGCAACGTTTTTCGCGGTGGGCGCGAGCGCAGGGTCGGATGCCAGCACGGCCGCGGCGCCCAGGGTGACGCCGTAGGCCGTCAGTGGTGCGGCCACCGATGGCGCCTTCTTCCGCAGCAATCCGGCGACGCCCAGCCACGCGGCCACCCGCGGCACGGCCACCCCGGCGGCGGGCCTGCCGCCCATCCGC
Source organism: Nocardia sp. NPDC047648 (assembly GCF_040642815.1). Taxonomy (NCBI): domain Bacteria; kingdom Bacillati; phylum Actinomycetota; class Actinomycetes; order Mycobacteriales; family Nocardiaceae; genus Nocardia; species Nocardia sp. NPDC047648. The sequence continues at coordinate 333,939 of NZ_JBEYSX010000003.1, forward strand.
CACCACAGGGTGGCGTATCCGGCCTGCATCACCGCGAACGACGACGCGCCCGCGATCAGCCTGCGGTCGTCATCCGGATCGATGAGCAGAATGTCGCCGATGGTTGCCGCACCCAGCGACCCGATCAGCATGGTGCGCTCGGTGGACGGCAGTTCGCTGCCCTCGGTCACCACATCGGCCGCGAGCAGCGGCATCAACAGCGGCTTCGCGATCCACTGCGCCTTCTCGCGCCCGGTGACGGCGCCGTAGACGGTGACCGCCGCGGCGACGAGATACCCGGCTCGGAACGGGCGCACGACTAGAAGCTCGGTTCGGCCGGGGCGGGCGGCAACGTGACGACCTGGCCCGCGTAGCTCAGACCGGCGCCGAAACCGAGCAGCAACGCCGTCTGGCCGCCCTTCGCCTTGCCGGTGACCAGCATCTCCTCGATCGCGAGCGGAATGGACGCTGCCGAGGTATTGCCGGTGTTCTCGATGTCGTTGGCCATCGGGATCTCGTCGGCCAGTCCGAGGTTCTTCTTCATCAGCTCGTTGATCCGGGCGTTGGCCTGATGCGGGACGAAGACCTCGATGTCCTCCTTGGCCACGCCGGAGATCTCGAGCGCGGTGGACAGCGCACGCGGCAGGGTGACCGCCGCCCAGCGGAAGACCCGCGGTCCCTCCATCCGCAGCGACATCCGGCCGACCGGATCGACGGCCGGGTCCATACCCTGCATGGCCTGGGCGCGGTGCATGTACTCCAGGAAATCGATGTCCTGCATGATCGCGGCGGCGTTCTCGCCGTCGCTGCCCCAGACGGTGGGCGAGATGCCGTTCTCGTCGCTCGGGCCGACCACGACCGCGCCCGCGCCGTCCCCGAAGATCATCGCGGTGCCGCGGTCGGTGGGATCGAGCCCGACGGTCATCGTCTCGGCGCCGATGAGCAGCACGTACTCGGCGGAGCCGGACCGGATCATGTCGGCGGCCACACCGAGGCCGTAGCCGAAGCCGCCGCAGCCGGAGGTCAGGTCGAAGGCGGCGACACCGTTCATCCCGATGTCGCAGGCCACCTGCGGCGCGCCGTGCGGAGTCAGGGTCAGCCAGCTGGAGGTGGCCAGGATCACGGCGCCGATCTTCGACCGATCGACGCCGCTGTTGACGATCGCGCGCTCGCCCGCCGCCGCGGCGATCGACCGGAGCGTCTCCTCGCCGCTGATCCAGCGCCGGTTGCGGACACCGGTGCGCTCGTAGATCCACTCGTCGGTGGAGTCCAGGACCTCGCAGACCTCGGCGTTGCTGACCAGGCGCTTGGGTCGGTAAGCGCCGATTCCGAGCATCGCAACGTTTTCGCGACTCTTGTTGACTGCAATGCTCACCACTGGGGACTCACACGACCCTTCACCTTCGAAGACTTAGACCATCGTCCAGGCTATCCCAGGGCGAGATCCTTGAGGCCGAGGATCGACCGGTACTCCAGTCCTTCCGCGGCGATAACCTGGTCAGCGCCGGTTTCCCGGTCGACCACGGTGGCGACTCCGACCACGGTAGCGCCCGCCGCGCGCAGCGCCCGCACCGCGGTCAGCGGCGAATTTCCGGTCGTGGTGGTGTCCTCGACGACCAGCACCCGCTTGCCCACGATGTCCGGGCCTTCGATCTGCCGCTGCATACCGTGCGACTTCGCCGCCTTGCGCACCACGAACGCGTCGATCGGGCGACCGGGAGCGTGCATCACGGCCAGCGCCACCGGGTCCGCGCCCATGGTGAGGCCGCCGACGGCGTCGAAATCCCAGTCCGCGACGAGCTCGCGTAGCAGCTTGCCGATCAGCGGGCCCGCGCCGTGGTGCAGGGTCGCGCGGCGCAGGTCGACGTAGTAGTCGGCCTCCTTGCCGGAGGACAAGGTCACCCGGCCGTGCACCACGGCGAGTTCGCGTACCAGCGCGGCCAACCTATCCCTGTCGTTGGTAATCACGTCGATCATCTCAAGTCCTTCCGCGTGCGTTGAACAGCCCGCGATTGAGCCGGGCACCCAGGGTTCGCGGGATCGCTCCGGCGAGGGTGGTGAGCGCTTTGTACTGCATTCCGGGCACACTGAGCACCCGGCCCTTCTCCAGATCACGCAGTGAGCCGGCGACTACCTGCTCGACGCTCAGCCACAACGCGTTGGGCAGCGAGGACATCTCGATGCCTGCTCGCCGATGGAATTCCGTGCGGACGAATCCCGGGCACAGGGCTTGGACCCGGACTCCGGTCCCGGCCAATCCCCCTGCCAACCCTTCCGTGAAGGATACGACGTAGGCCTTCGACGCCGAATACGTCGACCCTCGTCCGGGGATCAGGCCCGCCACGCTGGCCACGTTGACGACGCAACCGTTCGCCGCCGCGATCATCGACGGCAGCGTGGCCCTGGTGAGCTGCACCACGGCGGTGACGTTGACGTCGAGTTGCGCCTGCAACTGCTCGGGCGGCAGCGTCCAGAACTCGCCGGAGTGCGCGAAACCGGCGTTGTTGACCAGGAATTCGACGCCCTCGGTCAGTCGCGCCGCGACCTGTTCGCGGTCCTCGGCCCTGGCCAGATCGGCGACGAGGATCTGCGAGCGGGTGCCGAAGCGGTGCTCCACCTCGGTCGCGAGGGCCGTGAGACGCCGCTCGTCCCGGGCGGCCAGCACCAGGTCGTAACCGAGCGAGGCCAGGCGGGTCGCGTAGCCGCGGCCGATACCCGAGGTCGGTCCGGTGATCAAGGCCACCGGGCGGGTGGCGCCGGGCAGCCTGGGGTGTGGATGCTCGGTCATGTGGGCGCGTGGCCGGTCACTTCGGCACAGGTCCCTGGTAGGGCCGGAATCCGGGATGGAACGGTCCGCCGGGCGGGTCGGCGGGCCGCTGCCGCGACTCGGGATCGGCCCGGCCCTCGGCGTCGCGCTCCTCGCGCGGCCGCGCCTTCTCGTCCTCGCGCCCGCGGGCGCGGGTATTCGGCACCACGGCGAGCGAGGGGCGGCGCGCCGGTTCCTGCCCCGGCTCGTCCGCGGGCTCGTCGGCGTAGGAGTCGTCGTCGGACAGCTCGTCGTCATCGGCCTCGGCGCGCGGCCGGTCGTCGTCGTCCTCGCGCCGGCGTTCACGGGGGCGCGGACGGCCCGGATCGTGTCCGCCGCCGTCGAAGCGCGGCTCGCTGACCGGCGGCAGTACATGCAGCAGGCCGGACAGGCGCAGCACCGCGTCGATCGCGCCTTCCCAGTCCTTCGGAGTGGTGCCCACCAGCAGCATGCCCAGCGTCCAGTTGCCCTCGCTCCAGAGCATCTGCACGGTGTCCGGCAGATTCTCGATGAAGGCGACCATGCGCTGATCGACAGCGTGCCTGGCGATTTCGGGATTGGTGGCGAAGACCACGCGGTCGCCGATCGCGCCGAGCAGCTCCAGATCGTGGTCCTTGGGCGGTGCGGCCGTCTTCAACCGCATGTCCACGTCGATGTCCGAGCCGATCTGGCGGCGCACCGCGACCAGCGTCGCGGCATCCTCCAGATCGAACAGCACGAACTTCTCGCCCTTACGGATGCCGGAGACCACGTCGACCGCGGAGAGATAGCCCAATTTGGCCAGCGCGCCGCGGCGCCACGTGGACGGCAGCGCGGGTTCCACGGAAACGTAGGTATAGCCCTGCGACTTCGCCCAGACCTGTCGCGCGTGACCGGTCCGCTGCCGCTGGAGCCGATCGAAATACAGCAGCACGATCGCGCCCACGAGCGCGATCGCCGCCAACCCGAACCACATTGCCGTCATCGACGCCTAGCCTAATAGTCCCGGCCGGACATGGTCCGTCATTACCCCCGCGCCGGGCCGAGCGAAAGCGGAGCGGGCGCCGATCCGCGGGTGAACGCGCGGCGCCGCGCACCGGATGCGGCCGGGGCGGTTCATCGTCCGCCGCCGGGCAGCGAGGTACCGATGATGATCTTGGCCTGGATCGATCCGTCCGGGCCCTTGTCGCCCTGGATCATGACGAGTTCACCGGGGGCAAGATCGGATACCGCGGTGCCCGCCAACGCGATCACCTGAGTGCTCGCGTCCGTGCGCACCGTGATGGTGTTTCCCATCACCGAACTGACCGTCAGGGTGCCCCCGTCGTTGGCGGTGATGGTGCCCACCGTCGCGCCGAGGCCGTCGACATCGCCGAGGCCGGGCACGCTGGGCAGCCCGCTCGGAGGGGTCGGCTGCGCGTTCCTGGTTCCCGGCGCCGGCTTGGTCGTGACGCGCGCCGTCGTGGCCGCCGCCGTGTCGGCCGAACCGGAATCGCTGCTGCCCAGCAGCACGCCCGCGACCACACCGATGGCTCCGATCAGCAACACCACGCCGAGGCCGAGGGCGATCCACAGGCCGGTGTTGCGCCGCGGCGGCTGCGGCGGCCTCGGCGGCGGTCCACCACCGGGCGGCATCGCGCCACCGGGCGGCCCCGCCGTGCCCGGCCACCGGTCGCCGCCGCTGTCCGGATAGGCGGCCCACTGGGCGTCGTAGGCGGGGAACTCGCGCGTCGCGTTGGTGCCCGGCGGCCCCCACGCTCCGTAATGCTCCGTCGGGGGATATTCCGACGGGGCGGCGGTGCCGTACGCCTCGAGGTACTCCGTGGTGTGCGCGGGGTCCCCGTATCCGGACTTGCCCGGCGGACCCAGGTGTTCGGTCGGCGCATCCTCCGGCCGCTGTCCCCAGGGATCGTTCGGGTTGGTCATGCGTTCCAGCGTAGGCTTTGTTCGCGCACTCGCGTCCGCACCCGCTGAACCGGTGTGCCCTCCGGAAGACCCACGCCGGAGCCCGATCCCTTACACGCGAGGCGCCGTCGATCTCCTCCGGCCGGTGTCGTCACCCTGCCCGGTCGATGAAACATGCTGTGCGCGAATCGAGTTGCGCAGTAGGCGTCGAACGGGCCTCGCCCCGAGCGCTGCCCGGAGCGAGGCCGCTCGCTCACCGTCCGACGATCAGGCCGTCCCCGTCGGGGCTGACGCTCACCTTGACGCTGTCGCCGTCGGCGACCTCGCCCGCGAGCAGTTCCTTGGCCAGCGAGTCGCCGATGGCCTGCTGGATCAGCCTGCGCAGCGGACGCGCGCCGTAGGCGGGGTCGTAGCCGCGCACGGCGAGCCAGAACCGGGCCGAATCGCTGACGTCCAGCTTCAGCCTGCGCTGCGCCAGCCGTTTCTGCAGCTGGTCGAGCTGGATGTCGACGATGCGCTCGAGCTGCTCCTCGTCGAGGGCGTGGAACATCACCACGTCGTCGAGGCGGTTGAGGAACTCCGGCTTGAAGGCCGAACGCACCGCGTTCATGACGAACTCGCGATCACCGCCCGAACCCAGGTTCGAGGTCAGGATGAGGATGGTGTTGCGGAAGTCCACCGTGCGGCCCTGGCCGTCGGTGAGCCTGCCCTCGTCGAGCACCTGGAGCAGGATGTCGAACACATCCGGGTGCGCCTTCTCGATCTCGTCGAACAGCACCACCGTGTAGGGCCTGCGCCGCACCGCCTCGGTGAGCTGACCGCCCTGGTCGTAACCGACGTAGCCGGGCGGCGCGCCGACCAGCCGGGCCACCGAGTGCTTCTCGCTGTATTCGCTCATGTCGATGCGGACCATGGCGCGCTCGTCGTCGAACAGGAAGTCCGCCAACGACTTCGCCAGCTCGGTCTTACCGACGCCGGTCGGGCCGATGAACATGAACGAGCCGGTGGGTCGGTTCGGATCGGCGACACCCGCGCGGGCCCGGCGCACCGCGTCGGACACCGCCTGCACCGCCTCGGTCTGACCGACCACGCGGCGGCCCAGCTCGTCCTCCATGCGCAGCAGCTTCTGCGTCTCACCTTCCAGCATCCGGCCCACCGGAATACCGGTCCACGACGACACCACCTCGGCGATGTCGTCCGGGCCGACCTCCTCCTTGAGCATCACCTCGCCGTCTCCGGCTGTGGCGGAGACCTTTTCGGCCTCGGCGAGCTGCTTCTCCAGCGCCGGGATCCGGCCGTAGCGCAGTTCGGCCGCCTTGCCCAGGTCGCCGTCGCGCTCGGCGCGCTCCGACTCGCCGCGCAGCGCTTCCAGCTGTTCTTTGAGCGTGCGCACCTGGTCGATCGCGTTCTTCTCGTTCTGCCAGCGAGTGGTCAGCTGGTTGAGCTTCTCCCGGTCGTCGGCGAGTTCGGAGCGCAGTTTCTCCAGCCGCTGCTTGGATGCCTCGTCGGTCTCCTTGGCGAGGGCGACCTCTTCGATCTCCAGCCTGCGCACCGCGCGCTCCACCTCATCGATCTCCACCGGACGGGAGTCGATCTCCATGCGCAACCGCGAGGCCGACTCGTCGACCAGGTCGATCGCCTTGTCCGGCAGGAACCGGGAGGTGATGTAGCGGTCCGACAGCGTGGCGGCGGCGACCAGCGCGGAGTCGGTGATGCGCACACCGTGGTGCACTTCGTAGCGGTCCTTGATGCCGCGCAGGATGCCGATGGTGTCCTCCACCGACGGCTCCCCGACCAGCACCTGCTGGAAGCGACGCTCCAGGGCCGCGTCCTTCTCGATGTGCTTGCGGTATTCGTCCAGCGTTGTCGCGCCGACCAGGCGCAACTCGCCGCGAGCCAGCATCGGCTTGATCATGTTGCCCGCGTCCATCGCCGATTCGCCGGTCGCGCCCGCGCCGACGATGGTGTGCAGTTCATCGATGAACGTGATGATCTGGCCCGCGCTGTTCTTGATGTCCTCCAGCACGGCCTTGAGCCGCTCCTCGAATTCGCCGCGATACTTCGCGCCCGCGACCATCGCGCCGAGGTCGAGCGCCACCACGGACTTGCCGCGCAGCGACTCCGGGACATCGCCCGCCACGATGCGCTGGGCCAGGCCCTCGACGATCGCCGTCTTGCCGACGCCCGGCTCGCCGATCAGCACCGGGTTGTTCTTGGTGCGCCTGCTCAAGACCTGCACCACCCGGCGGATCTCGGTGTCCCGGCCGATCACCGGGTCGAGTTTGCCGGAGCGGGCGGCTTCGGTGAGATCGGTGGAGTACTTCTCCAGCGCCTGGTAGCTGCCTTCCGGATCAGGGCTGGTCACCCGGGCGCTGCCGCGGACCGCGGTGAACGCCGAACGCAGCGCGTCGGCGGTGGCGCCGTACTTGGTGAGCAGCATGGTCACATCGGAGTCGCCCGCGGCGAGACCGACCATCACGTGCTCGGTGGAGACGTACTCGTCACCGAGTTCGGTGGCCAGGCGCTGCGCCGCGGTGATCGCGGCGAGCGCCTCGCGGCCCAGCGGCGGCGTGGTGGTGGCGCCGGTCGCCCGCGGCAGCCGGTCCACCAGGTCCTGTGCCTCGCGTCGAACGGTCGCCGGATCCGTTCCGACGGCCTTCAGCAAGGGCGCGGCGATGCCGTCGGTCTGGTCCAGCAACGCCACCAGCAAGTGCGCCGGACGGATCTCCGGGTTGCCCGCGGCGGAGGCCGCCTGCAGGGCGGCGGTGAGCGCCGCCTGGGTCTTGGTGGTGGGATTGAACGAGTCCACGAGTCACCTTCCTACTAGTCGATTCCCACGACGCCGAGCACCATTCCGGTGCGACCGAAGCCCTCGCTTCGTCTCGCCCGCTCGTCTACCGGCTCGCCGCCGTTCCTTACCGTCCAACGTCGGAAAGGTTGAGTCTGTTCCGCTCAAGTTCGAATTTTTCGGCGCGCCCGCCCGGCACCGGGTATCGGATCGAACGCTACGCCCCGACACCGGCGAAAGCGACGCCTCGCCGACACCGCCGATGCGGTGATTGCGCACGTCGGCGGGGTTCGGATGCCTACGATGACCTCGGCCGTCACTTGTTGCATCACTCTTCACCCCGAATCAAGGAGCGAATGGATGCGCGCGATCGTGGTACGGAAGTTCGGAGCGACGCCGGAACTGGCCGAGATGCCGATGCCCGAACCCGGCCCCGGAGCCGTGCGGGTCCAACTCCAGGCGGCCGGGGTGAACCCCTTCGACCGAAAAGTGGCCTCCGGAATCCTGGACGGCAGACTGCCCCACGACTTCCCGATGATCCTCGGGGTGGACGGAGCGGGCACCGTCGCCACGATCGGGGCGGGCGTCAGCCGCTTCGCCGTCGGGGACCGGGTGGTCGGCAAGTTCCTCACACCGCCGGTGGGCCACGGCAGTTTCGCCGAGTACGCGGTGCTACCGGAGGGCGGCACGCTGGTGCCGATCCCGCCCGGCGTGCCGACCGTCGCGGCCGCCGCGCTGCCGACCGCCGGAGTCACCGCGCAGGATCTCGTGGACGCCACGCACATCAAGCCCGGCCAGACCGTGCTGATCGTGGGCGCGACCGGCGGCGTCGGCTCCTTCCTGGTGCAACTGGCCAATATCGCGGGCGCGCACGTCATCGCGACGGCGCGCGGCGGTTCCGCCGATCAGATGACCCGGCTGGGCGCGGCCGAGACGGTGGACTACACCGCGGCCCCGGTGCGCGACCAGGTCGCCGCCGCGCATCCGGACGGCATCGACGTGCTGTTCGACCTGGTGAGCCCGCCCGAGGCGCTCGCAGAACTGACCACGCTGGTCCGCGACGGCGGCACCGTCTACTCCACCACCTTCGCCGCCGACGAGGAGGCGTTGCGCGCGCGGTCGATCAGGGGCGGCAACATCGAATCCCAGGGCAAAGCGCCGGAGCTGGCCAGGCTGATCCAGCGCGTCGCCGCGGGTGACGTGGTCGTGCCGATCGACGCCACCGTCCCGCTCGCGGAGGCACCCGCTGTCATCGGAGCGCCCGGCGCACGCGGCAAGACCGTGCTGGCCATCTGAGCCGTCCCGGCCCGCCGGGCCGGCCTCGCGCGAGACCCCGGAGGTGTGCGCTGAACACCCGAGTGCCCCAATTCGGCCTTTTCCTGATCCCGGAGGCCGAGGACTTCCGCAGGCTCGCCGAGCTGAGTGTGTACGCCGACGTATCCGGACTCGACCTGATCGGCATCCAGGACCACCCCTACCAGCGCCGTTTCCTGGACACCTGGACCCTGATCACCGCTCTGGTCGCGCGGACCGAGCGGATCACCTTCTTCCCGGACGTGGCGAACCTGCCACTGCGCCACCCCGCGCTGCTCGCGAAATCGGTGGCCTCCCTCGACATCATCAGCGACGGCCGGATCCAGCTCGGCCTCGGCGCGGGCGCGTTCTGGGACGCTGTGGCCGGGATGGGCGGACCGCGCAGAACCGGTGGCGAAGCGGTGCGCGCCCTCGGCGAGGCGATCGCGGTCATCCGCGCCCTGTGGAGCGACGCGCGATCGGTCCGGGTGCCCGGATCCTTCTACTCCCTCGCGGGCGCGCATCCCGGTCCCCGTCCGCGGCACGATCCCGGCATCTGGCTCGGCGCGCGGGGCCCACGCATGCTCGAGCTCACCGGACGCGCCGCCGACGGCTGGGTGCCGTCGGCCGCGTGGGCGCCGCCGGAGTTCCTCGCCGACGCGGGCAGGCGGATCGATGACGCCGCCGCGGCGGCGGACCGGGACCCGCTGGCGGTGCGGCGGGTGTTGAACGTGTCCGGGACCATCACCGCGGACGGAACCGACCGCGGCTTCCTGGAGGGTCCGGCCGCGCGGTGGGTCGACGATCTCCTGCTTCTGCACCGTGAACAGCGGATCGACGGTTTCGTCTTCTGGCCGACCGAGGGGGAACCGGTCGAGCAGATCCGTCGTTATACCGAGCAGGTCGTGCCCGCGGTTCGGGCCGGCGCCGGGTCGTGACCGGCGTCTGCCCGGCGGGGACGGGCCGCGAAGCCGCGGCGCCGTCCGTCCGTGGCTCCGGTTACCGAAGGGTCAGCAACGTCCGCCGTTTGCCCACCGATTACCGTTTGGCCGGGTCTTGCGGCACCGACGGTCCCCGCCGGAGGTAGTTCGTCTCCAGCCCGTGCCCGGCCGGAGCGAAGGCGAAGGTATGCCTATACCCACACGACCACGGCATTTTCGGGGATACTTGTCGGCGGGAGACCGCCGGTAACGGGTATGTCCCCGGGCAGAACTGAGGGAAAGGAAGCTCCACGTCGTGGATGCGCGTTCGGCTGCGCTGGTCCGCGCCAATTTTCGTTCGGTGATCGAGTCGCCGAATGGACCCGAGCGGTTGGTCAGTGCGTTCTACGGACATTTGTTCGCCGAGAATCCCCGGCTGCGCGAATTGTTCCCGCCCGCCATGGAGATGCAGGCCAAGCGCATCGCCACGGCCATCCAGTACGTCCTCGATCACCTGGAGGACTGGGACCGGGCGCAGAAATTCCTGGAGCAACTCGCCCGCGACCATCGCAAGTACGGCGTCGAGGCCGCGCACTACGACGTGGCGGGCCGTGCGCTGCTCGCGGCATTCCGTGCCTACAACGGCGCGGCCTGGAACCGGAGCCTGGAGGAGGGCTGGCGCGACATCACCATCCTGATCTCCGCGTCCATGGCCATCGGCGCCAACTCCGACAAGTCGCAGCCGGTGTGGGAGGCGACCGTGGTGGGCCATCGCCGCGTGCTGGAGGACCTGGCCATCGTGCGGCTGCAATCGGACGGGCCGGTGCCCTACCAGGCCGGACAGTACGTGCCGGTCACGATCCCGCAGCGGCCGAAGATGTGGCGCTATTTCTCCCCGGCCATCCCGTCCAACCCGTACGGCGAGATCGAGTTCCACGTGCGCAAGATCCGCGGCGGCTGGGTGAGCCCCGCGATCGTCAACGAGACCAGAGTCGGCGACCGCTGGCGGATCGCGGGCCCGCTCGGCGGACTGCACGTGGACCGGGACAGCGGCCGCGACGTGCTCATGATCGGCGCTGGCACCGGCATCGCGCCGCTGCGCGCCCAGCTGATCGAGATGGGACAGCGCGGCATCAATCCGCGCGTGCACTTCTTCATCGGGGGCCGCTATCCCTGCGATCTGTACGACGTGGAGAACATGTGGCAGCTCTCGCAGAGCAACCCCTGGCTGACCATCGTGCCGGTGTGCGAGCAGAAGACCAATCCGTGGTGGTACCCGCATCCGCCGCAGGACGCACCGTACGGCATGCACCGACGCCTGGTCGGTAATCTAGGCGCCGTCGTCGCGAGCTTCGGCGCGTGGGCGGACCGCCAGATCCAGATCGCCGGATCGGCCCGGATGATCGCGGATACCCAGCGCGCGCTCATCGCGGTCGGCACGCCGGAGCAGAACATCAGCTGCGACCCTGTGTAACGAAGGAGGCCCCGTTGGGGGATCCGAGCATGCTCGGTAACGGTCATGAAGCGCCGGAGTGGACCTCGACCGTAGTCGGCCATCATCGGCTCCGGCACGATCTCGCGGTGATCCGCCTGATCGGCGAGTTCGTGCCGTTCGCCGCCGGGCAATCGGTCGAGGTGCGGGTTCCGCAGCACCCCGGTGTACGCCGCAGGTTCTCCCCCGCGCTGCCGCCATCCCTGGACGGCAAGCTCGAGTTCCACGTGCGCACGGTGCCGGGCGGCTGGTGCAGCGCCGCCATCGTCGCCGACACGCAGCCGGGCGACGAGTGGCGAATCGGCGCTCCGGCAGGCGGGTTCTGGGTCGACCCGGGCGGCGACGAGGTGGTCATGATCGCCGGCGGCACGGGATTGGCGCCGATGCGCGCCCAGATCCTGGAACTGGCGCGCAAGCCTTCCCCGCCACCGACCTACCTCTTCGTCGGCGGGCGATCCCCCCGCGACCTGTACGCCTCGGACATGCTCTTCCTGCTGGCCGCCGAATTGCCCTGGCTCACCGTCATCCCCGTGGTGGAAAGCCTGGAGGACCCGCACTGGGTCGACGAGTGGTACGAGCAGTCCCGGGTCGACATCGGCTTCTCACCCGACGACCTGCTCTACGGCACACTCGCCGAAGTCCTCGGCTCCCACGGCGCCTTCCGCGAGCACCAAGTGCTGGTCTGCGGCTCCCCCGCCATGGTCCAGACCACAGTCGACCGCCTCCTGGAAACCGGAACACCCCCGGAGCGCATCCAATTCGAGGGCCTCTGACCTTTAACGCCGACCATTCGAAACAGCACACCGTGCGCGGCGAGAGAAGGTCTCTCAACGACATCGGGCCAACCATGTCTTTCTCGAGCCGCGCAAGGGTCGAGCCTCCAGCGCCGCAGAGGTAGAACCCGACACAGCATTCACCCCGAGAGCCACCGGCACCACCCCACGCGACCACATCAGCTCAACTCCCGGTTTCGAGCGAAGCGAGACCGAGCATGCGCCGTTCGCGCTGGAAATCAATTCAGTACAGCGGGTCGTGGCGGATGTTTTTCGCCAGGGTTCCCGCTGCCATGAGGCGGAACTTGGTGGTCTGCACCATCGACGGTGAACCGACGATCTGAACATCGCGGTCGGACCAGGCGCCGAAGCTGGCGACGACCTTGCCGATCTGGCCGGTCACGCGGGGTTCCAGGCCGGGCCATGTGGTGCGCGGTTCGTCGGGTTCCGCGTACCACCAGGGGTTTTCGTCGTGTTCGCTCACCGGCGTGACGGTGAGCCAGCGGTTGGCCATCGCCAGCTTGCTCAACGTCTCCAGGTCGTAGAGGTCGCACGGGTGGTGCCCGCCGACGAACAGGTGCACCTTCGGATTGGTCCGCCGCATCGCCATCGACATCAGCTGGGCGCGCAGCGGCGCGATTCCGGTGCCGCAGCCGACCATCAGCATCTTGCGTTTGGTGTTGCGCGGAACGCCGAGGCCGCCGAGCGGTGAGCCCAGCAGCCACTGGTCGCCGACGACGGTCTGGCCGACGATGGCCGAGCTGACCCAGCCGCCCAGCACACTGCGGACGTGGAACTCGATCTCACCGTTGGTGTTCGCGGGCACGGCGGGCGAGAGATAGCGCCACATGCGCGGTCGCGAGGGGATCTGCACGCTCAGGTACTGACCCGCGGCGTAGCGCATCGGCTGGTCCAGTTGCAGCCGGACGACGACGAGATTGCGCAGTACCTCGCGGCGCTCGATCACCGTGCCGGTCCACGCCGACGGTGTGGTCTCCTTCTCCGCCGCGCCGATCATGGTGTCGGCGATGATCTTCAGGCCCTCGTCCCAGGCCCGGTCGACTTCGTCGGTCCACATCTCGGTCCCTGCGAACACCTTGACGGCGGTCTTCAGCGCGGTGGACACGGCGGCGTAGTGCGCGGGCTGCACGCCGTATTTGCGGTGATCCCTACCGAGTTGGGCCAGGAAGGGCAGTAGCTTGTCGGGTTCTTCCAACCGGTCCAGCGCGTAGGAGATCGCCTTGACCAGGCGATCGCGCTGGGAGTCCATCGCGGCGGGAAAGAAATCGCGGACGTGCGGGTAGTCGGTGAACAAGATCGCGTAGAACGATCTCGCCAGTTTCTCCGGCCCCCCATCCTCCGCAGCAACCGCCTTGAAAGTTGTTCTGATCAAAGCGACAGCGCGTGAATCCATTGATGTCACAACCCCATTTCGCACTCGTTCACGAACCTTGCCGGCGAGTGAGGTGCTGCGGGGCCACTCGACAGCAGCCGACGGAAAGGAGTGTAGGCGAGGTTTGCCAGCAACGGAATCTTTCGAAGGAACATCACGCGTGTAATTTCGTCGAAACGAGGATATTCAGCGAGACACGCCAGAGAAACCGACTGCAAGACCGTAGATCTGACGCGAAATCGGTCATACGCACACCGAAAAGGTAAGTGGCACTTGGTCGATTTCGTCCCGATTGGTCTGTTCTAGCGACATCGGGGCAACATGGAGACCCTCGAACGAGTACCGAACCGGGCAAACAGCACCGGTTCCGTAAACATATCTATGGTAGAAATGCCCAGTTGATTCGACAACGAAATGAACTCCGCCGCACGACTTCCGTCGAACATGTTCTGGCTTACCCTCAGCAAATTATCGCGGCAGCGGTGGTGAAACGACGACGGCCCCGGACTCGGATCGCGATGTGCGATCGAGGCCGGGGCCGTCGTCGTGCCGGTTATCGTCTGCGCTGACCGTCCTCGCGACGGTGCCGTGGCTGCCAGACCACCAGCGCGGTACTGCGTTGCGGGGCGAGGTCGGGACGGTATCCGGCCCGCGTTCGCTCCAGCTCGGCCGACAGTTCCGCGACCTGCTGCCGCAGCTCCTCCACCTGATTGGTCAGCTCGATGATGCGTTTGATGCCCGCGAGGTTGACGCCCTCGTCCTGGGACAACCGCTGCACCTCGCGCAGCAGTTCCACGTCCCGGGCCGAATAGCGCCGACCGCCGCCCGAAGTACGTTGCGGCGTGACCAGTCCCAGACGGTCATACGTGCGCAGTGTCTGCGCGTGCATGCCGGCCAGCTGGGCCGCCACCGAGATCATGAAGAACTCGGCCCGCGACCCGCCGGACGCGTTCTTCGGTTCCGAGGACATCACGCACCTGCCCATCCCGCACGTGGATCGAAGCCACCGGCCCGTTCCGCCTCCTGGTAGCGCTCGAGCGCCTCGACGGCCTCGCGGTCCAGCTTCTGCGGGACCGCGACCTTCACCGTCACCAGCAGGTCACCCGCGCCGCCGCCGCGCTTGGGCACACCACGTCCGCGTACCCGCAGGGTGCGGCCGTCGGCGGTACCCGGAGGCACCTTGACGCCGACCCGGCCGTCCAGGGTGGGCACCGAAACCGTGGTGCCGAGCACCAATTCACTGTAACTGACCGGAAGCACCAGGGTCAGGTCGTCGCCGTTGCGGCCGAAGACCTTGTCCTGGCTGACGTGGACGGTGACATAGAGGTCGCCCGAGGGCGCCCCGCGCAGTCCCGCCTCGCCTTGACCGGCCAGCCGGATCCGTTGCCCGTCACCGACTCCAGGAGGAATCCGCACCGTGATCGTGCGCGTGCGGTTCTGGATGCCGCTGCCGTGGCAGTCGACGCACGGATCATCGATGATCGATCCGCTGCCTCGGCATTCGTCGCAGGGCTCGCTGAAGCCGAACGCGCCCTGGTTGCGGCTGACGATGCCGGTTCCGTTGCAGATCGGGCAGACCCGCGGGCTCGTGCCCGGTTTCGCGCCGCTGCCGTGACACGTGGTGCACGGCGACGGGCTGGTCATCCGCAGTGGAACCGTGACACCCTGGGCCGCCTCCCGGAAACCGAGCGTCGTCTCGGTCTCCACGTCGGAGCCGCGCCGAGGGCGGCTCGATGACGTCCGCGTGCCGCCGCCGCCTCGGTTGAACAGACCGCCGAGCAGGTCACCGAGGCCACCGTCGCCGGCGCCGCCGCCGCCGAAGATGTCCCCGATGTTGAACTCCTGCGAGAAGCCGCCCCCCGCAGCGGATCCGAATCCGCCGCGACTGTAGCCGCCACCCGCGAAGAGCTTGCGAGTGTCGTCGTACTCCTTGCGCTTGGCCGGATCCGACAGCACCGCGTGCGCCTCGCTGACGGCCTTGAACCGCTCCTCGGCTTTGTTGTCACCGGGGTTGGCGTCCGGATGCAAGTCACGCGCGAGCTTGCGATAGGCCTTCTTGATCTCGTCCTGCGAGGCGCTGGAGGAAACACCCAGCTCCTTGTAGAAGTCCTTTTCGATCCACTCCCGTTGGCTCACCGAGCATCTCCTCCTCTCGCATCATTGATCGTTCGCGCCGGCATCATCATCCGATGCCTCTTCGGTCGGCTGTTCGGTGTTTTCCGTCGGATCGGCCACGCCGTCGGTTACCCCGACGAGCGCGTGCCGAAGCACCCTATCGCCGAAGCGATAGCCTTTGCGCATCACAATGCCGATCACCGGATCGTGGCCGGAGCCCTCGTGCTGCACGGCCTCGTGCAGGGTCGGGTCGAAGGGCTCACCCTCCGAACCGAACTCCTCGAGACCCTGCTTGTGCAGCGCGGTCGACAGCTTGTCGGCCACCGACTTCAGCGGACCGGAATCGAGGTCGCCGTGCGCCCGCGCGCGATCGAGATCGTCGAGCACGCCGAGCAGTTCGGTCACCACCGACGCCTTGGCGGAATCGATCGTGGCCTTGCGGTCGCGCTCGACCCGGCGCCGGTAGTTGGCGTACTCCGCGGTCAGCCGCTGCAGGTCGGCGGTGCGCTCGGCGAGCTCACCGCTGATGGCGTCGGCCAGCGCATCGCCGCCGTTGCCGTTCTCCGCACCGTTGCCCGTCTCCGGGGCCTGCGCGGCCGCGGCGCCGTTGTCCGCGGCCGGCTGCCTGATCTCACCGGTCTCCGGATCGATCTTCCGGTTGTCGACGAAGGTGATCGGCTCCTTCTCAGAGTTGCCCTCGGTCACTTCTTCTCCGTGTCGACCGGCTCGTCCACGACCTCGGCATCCACGACCTGGTCATCGTCCTGCGCGCTGCTCGACGCGCCGTTGCCCTGCGCCGCGGCGTCCGCGGCGGAGGCCTCGTAGATGGCCTGGCCGAGGGCCTGCGACTCGGTCGCCAGCTTCTCGACGGCCGCCTTGACCGTGGCGATGTCGGTGCCCTTCAGCGCCTCGTTCGCCTCGGCGATGGCCGCCTCGACCTTGGACTTGACGTCCGCGGGGACCTTGTCCTCGTTCTCCTTGATGAACTTCTCGGTCTGATGCACCAGCGACTCGGCCTGGTTGCGGGTCTCGGCCTCCTCGCGGCGGGCCTTGTCCTCGGCGGCGTGCGCCTCGGCGTCCTTGACCATCCGGTCGATCTCCTCCTTGGACAAGCCGGAGCCGTCCTGGATCTTGATCGTGTTCTCCTTGCCGGTGCCCTTGTCCTTCGCGGTGACGTGCACGATGCCGTTGGCGTCGATGTCGAAGGTGACCTCGATCTGCGGCACGCCGCGCGGGGCGGGCGGGATGCCGGTCAGCTCGAAGGAACCGAGCAGCTTGTTGTGCGAGGCGATCTCGCGCTCACCCTGGAACACCTGGATCTGCACCGACGGCTGGTTGTCGTCGGCGGTGGTGAAGGTCTCCGAGCGCTTGGTGGGGATGGTGGTGTTGCGCTCGATGAGCTTCGTCATCACGCCGCCCTTGGTCTCGATGCCCAGCGACAGCGGGGTCACATCGAGCAGCAGGACGTCCTTGACCTCACCCTTGAGCACACCGGCCTGCAGGGCGGCGCCGACGGCGACGACCTCGTCCGGGTTCACGCCCTTGTTGGGCTCCTTGCCGCCGGTCAGTTCCTTGACCAGATCGGAGACGGCGGGCATACGGGTGGAGCCGCCGACGAGCACCACGTGGTCGATGTCGGACACCTTGATGCCCGCGTCCTTGATCACGGACTGGAACGGCGCGCGGGTGCGGTCGAGCAGGTCCGAGGTGATCTTCTGGAACTCGGCGCGGGTCAGCTGCTCGTCGAGGAACAGCGGGTTCTTGTCCGCGTCGACGGTGATATAGGGCAGGTTGATCGAGGTGCTCTGCGAGGAGCTCAGCTCGATCTTGGCCTTCTCTGCGGCCTCACGCAGCCGCTGCATGGCCATCTTGTCCTTGGTCAGGTCGATGCCCGAGCTGGCCTTGAACTTGTCGACCAGCCACTGCACGACCCGCTCATCCCAGTCGTCACCACCGAGGTGGTTGTCGCCGGAGGTGGCGCGGACCTCGACGACGCCCTCGCCGATTTCCAGCAGCGAGACGTCGAAGGTGCCGCCACCGAGGTCGAAGACCAGGATGGTCTGCTCCTTGTCGCCCTTGTCCAGGCCGTAGGCCAGCGCCGCCGCGGTGGGCTCGTTGACGATGCGCAGGACGTTCAGGCCCGCGATCTGGCCTGCTTCCTTCGTGGCCTGCCGCTGGGCGTCCTCGAAGTAGGCGGGCACGGTGATGACCGCGTCGGTGATCTCCTCACCGAGGTAGGACTCCGCGTCGCGCTTCAGCTTCATCAGCGTGCGCGCGCTGATCTCCTGCGGCGTGTACTTCTTGCCATCGATCTCGACGGTCCAGTCGGTGCCGATGTGCCGCTTGACGGAGCGAATGGTGCGGTCGACGTTGGTGACGGCCTGGTTCTTGGCCGGCTGGCCGACCAGCACCTCGCCGTTCTTCGCGAACGCGACGATCGACGGGGTGGTGCGCGATCCTTCCGAGTTGGCGACGACGACCGGTTCGCCGCCTTCGAGAACGGCGACGACCGAGTTCGTGGTCCCGAGGTCGATTCCGACCGCACGAGCCATTGTGGTTCCTCCTAGTTGACGTACCAATGTGTGTCGGTGCCAGGTGTGTCGGTGCCGGGCGGAAAACCGCCCTGCGACGTCCGGTGAAGGACGCCGCGAGACCTCGCCCCTAGCACCTCACGGAGCACGGCCCCAGCAACACTGAGCGTGGTCGGCTCAATCCTGCCTCGCCGGAGTTCCGGAGTCAACCGAAACTTGAGCCGTACACACTCAATCTTGTCGAAAAGCTCAACGGGTGGCTCGCGCGATTAATTCCCGGACGACCACTGGAGTGGGTGATCCGAGTCACAGCAGGGTTCATCGAGGGGTTCGCTGTCTTCGACGCGAGGCTCCATCACCGAGCACAGTCACAGCGGGCGCACTCGCAGTAGTGTGACGGCGGGCGGCCGGGTCGGCCGCCGTGCGCCGTCGATCCGAGGAGCCGCCATGAGGGCCGCCGTCGTCACCGCCGCCGAGTTCGAGGTCGCGGAGCTGCCCACGCCCCGGCCGGGCGCCGGTCAACTGCTGATCGACGTGTCGCGCTGCGGCATCTGCGGCTCGGACCTGCATGCGCGCACCCACGCCGACGAACTGTCCGACTTGGCCGTGGCCACGGGTTACGAGCACTTCATGCGTTCGGATCAGAGCGTGGTGCTCGGGCACGAATTCAGCGGGACCGTCGTCGATTACGGCCCGGACTGCCGCAGGAGATGGCGAACGGGGACACCGGTGGTGGCGCTTCCGATCGTCCGGCACGGCGAGCAGCCGCACCTGGTAGGGCTGTCGACCGCGGCGCCGGGCGGCTACGCCGAGCAGGTCGTGGTCCAGGAATCGATGACCATGCCGGTGCCCAACGGCTTGTCCGCGGAACACGCCGCGCTGACCGAACCCATGGCGGTGGCCTGGCACGCGGTGCGCAGAGGCCGCGTCGGGAAGGGGCAGACGGCCTTCGTCATCGGCTGCGGGCCGATCGGCCTCGCGGTGATCAGCATGCTGAAGGCCGCGGGGGTGCGCACCGTGGTCGCCAGCGACTTCTCGCCACGCCGGCGCGAACTCGCCACCGCCTGCGGCGCCGATGTGGTGGTGGACCCGGCGGCGGAATCGCCCTGGACGGCCGCCCCGAAGAAGGGCCGGATCAACGGCGTCACCGACATACTCGCTCTCGGCTTCGACGCCATGGACCGCTTGCGGCGGGTCCCCAACCTGCCGTGGTGGTACGTCTTCCGGCTCGCCCACACGTTGAACAAGGGCCCGACCGGGCCGGTGATCTTCGAGTGCGTCGGCGTGCCCGGCATCATCGACCAGATCCTGGCGGCCGCACCGCCGCTGTCCCGCGTGGTGGTGGTCGGGGTGTGCATGGAAACCGACCGCTTCCATCCCGCGATGGCCATCAACAAGGAGATCGAGCTGCGCTTCGTGCTCGGCTACGACCCCGGCGAGTTCCGCGACACCTTGCACATGCTCGCCGAGGGCGAGGTCGACCCCGGCCCGCTGATCACCGGCACCGTCGGGCTCGACGGCGTGGCCGATGCCTTCACCGCCCTCGGTAACCCTGAACGGCACGCGAAGATCCTGATCGATCCGCGCGCTTCCGGCGCCGCCCTGATCTGAGGACGCGCGCTCAGGGCGCGGCGGCGAGAACTTCGTCGGCGATCTTCTCGTCCAGCGTCACCCGCACCAAGGCGGCGGCGAGTTCCGCCGTGTGGTGATCCGGCGCCAGCCGCGCCAGCCGGTCGGGATCCTCCGGCAACTGCACGCGCTTGGCGCCGCGCAAGGCCCGCTCGTCGAAATGCGGCCGGACCCAGGTCCAGATGTCCTGGATCTCGCGCAGGAAGATATGTGCCCCGGTCGGACCGATGCCGTCGAACTCTTGGAGCAGATCCGCGGCTCGCTCGGGGTCGTTGTCCGCCTTCTTCGCCAGTTCCCGCAGGTCACCTTGGTAGCGGTCGAGCAAGCGCGTGGCGTTGTGGTGCAGCCTGGTGGCGGTGCTCTCGTCGTAGCGGCGATAGTTCGCCCGCCCCAGCGCGTCGACCAGTTCCTGCCACTCCGCGTCGGCCACCCGGTGCGGCGTCCGGTAGCCGCTGCTGATCAGCTCTCGCGTGGCCCCGATGGCGATATCGGCGGAAATGCGGGTGCTGAGCAGTTGGGAAAGCATGAGCAACTGAAAGAGCGCGGCCGGTTTGTCATCGAGCGTGATACCCGCTTCCTCGGCATATCCCGTGCCCGCGCGGACGAGCAATTCGTGTACGACGTCCTCTTGGCTCATCGTTACCTCCTCTCGCTACCAAGGCGCATACCCGGCCGCACGGCGACTACACCGCCCGCTGGCGGCGGAATGCGCCCGTCCCCGCAGGTCACGGCGCTTCGGAGGCGGCGGTCAGCGACTCATTCCGGCAGCACGCTCAAGGTGCCCTCCGCACTGCGGGCGGCGGTCAGGCAGGCCGTGGCGGTGAACTGGTCGGCCAGGGGGTGGCGCGCCCGGGCGCGCCATTTCCGGACCGCGGCCACCGCTTGTGCGCGCTGGGCGGGGAACGGCGCGTCGGACGGAAGGCCCAGACGCAGGTGGGGTGCGATTCCCGAGCCGCCGATGAGGCGATGCAGTTCGGCGAGATCGTCGGCGGGCAACGCCAATTCGTCGGTGCGCAGGCGGCCGAGCAGACGCAGCTCGGCGAAACCGTGCACGTCCGCGAGCAAGGTGCGCACCCTGGGCAGCAGGCGATCGGCCGGGGTGCCACGGTAGGCGGTCAGCACCCGGGCCAGCGCGGTGAGCGCGGAATGCGCTTTGAGCTGGTCGGCGCGCTGACCGAACTGCACGTCGAGCACCGAGCGCAGTTCGTCCACTCCGCTGCGGCTGGTCAATTCCTCGGCCAGCGTGGCCGAATCCCGCACGCCGAGCCGGATCAACGTGACCGCCATGCGAATGCCGAACAACCCGAACCGCTCGGCGAGCTGCGCACGCAGCTCCGGCGGCACCGGGAGCGGCATGTCGGCGCGCGCGAATCGATCGGCGGAGAGCAACGCGGCGCTCAGTTCGTCGACCGGCACCCGCGCCAGCGTCTCGAACGCCGCGAACTCCTGCTGACGCAGCGTCGCCGCGGCGAACGCGAGCAGCCCGGCGACCGGGATCACGGCCTGGCACAGCCCCGTCCGTTCCAGCTCCCCGGCGAAACGCGTTGCCACATCCCGCGCCGAGTGCAGCGCATCGATCCGGCCCGCCCCGATCTCGTCGGCGCGCGACACCACGCCGACGATGCCGAGCGGACCGGGCGCCCCCGGCCCGCCGTTGGCCGCGGCGGTTCCCGCGCCCACGCGCTCGAGGAACTGCACGTCCGTCGCGTCCAGCCTGCGCAGCAGGTACACGACGGCGTCGGCGCCCGGAATGGCGATGCCCTGCTCGGCCCGCTCGTCGTCCGCGCCCGGAGTCAGCAGACGCGCGGTGCGCCGCGACACCTCGCGCGACAGCGAGGACGTGCCGGGGGTGTCGATGATCGTGGTCTGCGTGAGCGCCGCGGCGGGCCACTCGACCTCGAGATGGTCGACCTCGCGCGCGGCCGGTGCGTTCCAGTTGAGCCGGTCCAGATCGAAGGTCAGCCCGTGCGTTCCGCTGCCGCGCCGGACCACGACGTGCGCGCGGGCGCCATCGGGGGCGTAGGCCGTCACGCTGGGCGTGGATCCGTACCGATACCAGGTGACCACCCTGGTGCATTCGGTCGCGTCGGTGGGCGCAATATCTTGTCCGACAAGGGAATTCAGCAATGTGGATTTGCCCGCCTTGATCGAACCGGCCAGCGCGACGCGCAACGGCTGGTCCAATCGGCGGGCACAATCGGCCAGCAGGGCACGCGGGCGCGGCTCGCCCGCCAGCGCCGCCTGCGCCGCGCCGACCAGCCGATGGGCCTCGGCGACGATTCCCGGCACCGGGCCACCATCACGTCTCACGGGGCTACCGTACCGGCGGGTCCCATCGGTAGTGCGGTCTGCATGGCATCGGCGTATCGGCGCAGTTCCGCGACCACGCGCAGTTGCTGTTCCAGTTGCGCACCGCGTTCGGCGCGGCTGGTGGCGACCATGGACGCCGCCTCCTGCGCGGCCCGCAGCGACTCGTCGATCGAGCGCAGACTGCGTTCGGCGACGCCCGCGTAGTGGTCGCGCAACGCGCGATGGATGCGGTGCAGCCGGTCCTTCGACTCCTTGCCCGCCTGAAACGCCACGTCGTCCACGAAACGGCGCACCGCCGCCTTCGCCTCGTTGCGCCGCTTGGCCAGCCTGGCCTGCTTGTCGTCCCGGAAAGCCTTGCCGCCCACGATCAATCCCGCGCCGATGGAGATCGGGTTGAGCATGGCGAGTCCGGCGAAGGTGCTGGCCAGCCCGACCATGAGCACACCGCCGTAGGAGCCGCGCATGCCGACGAGCAGCTTGCTGCCGAAACCGATGTCGGGTTCCAGATCGGCGAGCGTGCCGGAGAGGGCGCGGCCGGAGTCGGCTCCGGCGCCGGGGCGCACGTCCGGCAGGTCGACGGCGCCGAGTTCGGAGAAATGTTCGGCGACGCGCTCGGCGAGTTGAACAGCCCGGGAATGGGTCCACAGCAGGTTGTCGCCGAGGGCCGTGTCGACGGTGCCGGTGAGGTGTTCGGCGATGCGGTCCCAGTGCCTGCCCGGGTCGTGCTCGTCGATCCATTCCTCGGTGGTGCGGGCGAGATTGCGCAGACGGTCGCGCAGATCGTGGTCGACGTCCCCGGCCAGGTCGGTGATGCCATCCGCGAGCGTCTGCTGCCATGCGGCGGTCCTGCGGTGCAGTTCCTCGGCCGAGGCGCGGGCGGACTGCAGCTCGCGCACCGCCGCCGCACCCTGCGCCGGATCGCGGATCGCGACCAGCTCGCTGCCCAGCGCCAGCGCGAGATGCTCCGCCGCGGAACGGATATCGCGGGCCACGGCGGCCCGGGTAGCCAACTGGTCGCGCGCAACGACCTGGTCGCGCAGAAACGTGTAGAGCACGCCGAAGCCGGATTCGACGCCGAGCTGCTGGTCCTGCAATCGCATCGCGTGGCCGCGCAGCAGCGACGACACCGGGATCATCGGCACGTCGAGGCGGGCCCGTGCGAGATGGTGCAGATCGGCTTCGTGCACCTGCCGCCAATGCGGGTACAGGTCGGTCTTGGTGAGCAACAGCGCGACCGTCGGGCACAGCTCCCGCACCTGCCGCAGGAATGCCAGTTCGGGCTCGGTGAGTTCGGTCGACGCGTCCGACAGCACCAGCACCGCGTCCGCGGCGGGCACCATTCCGAGCACGCCCGCCGCGTGGGCGTTGCCGTGTCCGCCGACGCCCGGAGTGTCGATCAGCACGATCCCGTCGGCCAGCAGCGCGTTGGGAATCTGGACCTCGAGGCGCACGATCCGCCGTCCCTGCGCCAGCGGTGAGCGCTGATCGATCGCGCCGATCTCCGCGATCGGCACCGCCACCCTGGTCTCCGCGCCGCTGGAATCGCCGTGCGCCGCGAGCACCAGTTCCGCGCGCGGCTCGGCGCCGTGCGCGAGCAGCATCGGCACCGTGGTGGTGGCGTCGTCGCCCACCGGGCAGATGTCCAGGTTCAGGAGCGCGTTGACGAAACGGCTCTTGCCCTGGTCCAGCTGTCCGGCGACGACGATGCGCCTGCGTGGGTCACGAACCCGGTCGGCCGCCACTTCCAGGCGGCCGACCAGATCGTTGCGGCCCGCGGCACGGGCCGCCGCGATGGTTTCACCGAGTACCGAGAGCAGCGGTACCGCCGGTGGAGTGGCGTTCGGTGCGGGCGTCCCCATCGCGGTATGGACCTCTTTCCGTATTACCGGGCAACTGTCAGTGCAGGAATGTATCGCCACCCAGGTCGGCGCCCGCCGAACCACTGAACTCCGTGCCCGCGTGGCTGTCTCCGAACAGGCCCGCGTCGGTGTCGCCGCTGCTGTCCAGGCCCGACCCGAAGGCGCTCGACACATCCAGCGAGGACCAGGTGTGCGCGGTCGAGCCGACACTGCCGCCGAGACCCGCACCGGTGTCCACCGCGCCGTGCGCCGCGCCGCTCGCCGATCCCGCCATTCCGGCGCCCGCGTCTGCCGCGCCGCCGACGGCCGACTGCGCGCTTCCGCCGAGACCAGCCGTGGCATCGAGGCCCGAGGACGCGTGCGAGCCGATACCGCTGTCCAGGCTCGAACCGACGTGCGCACCCGCACTCGACGCGCCTTCCAGACCGCTCGACAGGCCCCCGCCCACGTTGCCCGCCGCACCGAGACCAGTGGACAGGCCACTCTCCAAGCCCGTACCCGCGTGACCCGCCGCGCCGACACCGGTCGACAAGCCACTCTCCAAGCCCGCACCCGCATGACCTGCCGCGCCGACACCGGTCGACAAGCCGCTCTCCAAGCCCGCACCCGCACTGACCGCGCTGTCGATTCCGGTCGAGAGGCCGGAGGTGGCGTGCGAACCGATGCCGCTGTCGAGGTTCGAACCCAGGTGCGCACCGGCACTCGACGCGCCCTCCAGACCGCTCGACAGGCCCCCGCCCACGTTGCCCGCAGCACCGAGACCAGTGGACAGGCCGCTTTCCAAGCCCGCACCCGCGTGACCCGTCGCGCCGACACCGGTCGACAGACCGCTCTCCAAGCCCGCACCCGCATGACCCGCCGCACCGACACCCGTCGACAAGCCACTCTCCAAGCCCGCACCCGCGTGACCCGCCGCGTTGTCGATTCCGGCCGAGAGGCCGGAGCCGAGCCCGGCAGCCGCATCGAGTCCGGCCGACAGGCCCGAACCCAGTCCGGCACCCGCCTGTGCTCCGGCGTCGAGGGCGCCGGTGAGTCCGGTTCCCAGGCCGGTACCAGCGTGCACCGCACTGTCCACGCCGGTGGACAGCCCACCGCCGAGGCCGGTAGACAGGCCCGTCTCCAGTCCGGTCGCACCGTGGACCCCGGCATCGAACGCCCCGCCGAGCCCGCTTTCCAGGCCCGCGCCGCCCTGCCCGCCGGTGTTCAGCGAGCTCTCCAGCCCGCCACCGAGTTCCGCTCCGGTGCTCACGGCCGCGCCCAGACCCGTCGCGAGGCCGGTCTCGAGACCCGCCGTCGCTTGCGTTCCCAGGTTTCCGGCTCCGCCGACGGCAGAGGAGAAATTGCTTCCGAGTCCGGCGGCCGCATTACCGGAGCCTTGTGCCGCGGTGTCGATTCCACCGGTGAGCCCGGCCGTCGCCTGGCCCGCGGCGCCGAGCGCGCCGCCCAGACCGGTCTCCAGACCGGAACCGATCTGCGCACCCGCGTCGGCCGCACCGTGCAGTCCGGTGGAAATCCCGGCACCGGCCTGCCCACTGGCGCCGAGACCCGTCGCCAGGTCGCCCGCGGCACCCACAGCACTCTGAAAACCAGCGCCCGAGCCCGTGGCGGCGTCCACCGCACCCTCGAGACCCGCACCGGCCCCGGCCTGCCCGGCGGCACCGAGGCCTGCGGTCAGACCACTCGCGGCGTCTACAGCGCCCTCGAGACCCGCACCAGCCGAGCCGCCCGCATTCAGCGCCGCATCGGCAGCGCCTTGCAGGCCACCACCCACACCGGCACCGAGACCGACCGTCAGATCAGTCGCCGCACCCGCCGCGCCGCCCAGACCCGTGGCGGCATCCGCCGCACCACCGATTGCGCCGTCGAGACCCGCGCCCAGCCCGGTCGTCGCATCGACAGCGCCCTCCAGACCCGCGCCGAGCCCAGTGGTCACGTCGGTCGTCGCGTCCAGACCACCTTCGAGACCCGCACCCACTCCCGTCGCGGCACCACCAACCGCACTTTCGAGTCCGGCGCTCAGATCAGTCGACGCGCCACCTTCGAGGCCAGCGCCCAGACCGGTGGTGATGTCCACCGCACCACCGACCGCGCCCTCCAAACCTGCGCCGAGCCCGGTCGTCGCATCGACGGCACCGTTGAGACCAGCCCCCAGCCCGGCACCGGCCTGCCCACCGGCGCCCAGGGCCGCATCCACACCCGTCGTCAAACCACCAGCCGCGTCGACAGCGCCCTCGAGACCCGCGCCCACACCGGTCGCCTGATTCGCCGCGCCTCCGACGGCACCGCCCAAATCCGCGCCGAGTCCGGTTGTCGCGTCCACCGCGCCGCCGAGACCAGCACCCGCCTGTCCACCGGCGCCGAGCGCCGCGTCCAGACCGGTCGTCGAACCACCGACGGTGCCTTCGAGACCCGCGCCGACGCCGGTTGCCAGATCCGCCGCACCACCGACCGCACTTTCGAAACCGGCGGTCAGGCCGGTCACCGCACTCGCGGCACCTCCCAGGCCCGTGGTGACATCCGCCGCGCCGCCGACCGCGCCCTCCAAACCTGCGCCGAGCCCGGTCGTCGCATCGACGGCACCGTTGAGACCAGCGCCGAGGCCGGTGGTCGCATCGACGGCGCCCTCCAGACCCGCGCTCACGTCGGTCGCCGCGCCCAAACCGCCCTCCAGACCCGCGCTCACATCGGTCGCCGCGCCGAGACCACCCTCGAGGCCCGCGTTCAAGCCGGTGCTGATGTCCGCCGCGCCTCCTACCGCGCCTTCCAGGCCTGCGCCGAGACCCGTGGTGATGTCCGCCGCGCCCCCGATGGCGGTTTCCAGACCGGCACCGAGTCCGGTCGTCGCGCCGACAGCGCCTTCGAGGCCCGCCCCCACACCGGCGCCGAGGTCGGCGCCCGTCTGCACGCCGCCGCCGAGGCCCGCGGTCAGGCCGGTCGCCGCGCCCACCGCACCTTCGAGGCCCGCGCCGAGCCCGGTCGCCAAACCGGTCGTCGCGTCCACGACGCCGCCAAGACCCGCGCCCGCCTGCGCACCGGCACCGAGCACGGCATCCACACCCGTGGTCAGGCCGGTCGCCGCGTCCACCGCACCCTGGAGGCCGGCGCCGAGACCAGCACCGAGGTCCGCTGCCCCGTTCACCGCGCCCTCCAGCCCGCCGCCCAGGCCCGCCGCCGCGTCCACCGCGCCTTCCAGGCCCGCGCCGAGTCCGGCACCAGCGCCGACTGCCGCGTCGATACCGGTGGAGAGGCCGGTGCCGAGTCCTGCGCCGATGTTTCCCGCGCCTTCGGCGTCGGTGTCCAGGTCGATGCCCCCGCCGATGCCACTGATCACCTGCGCGCCCGCACCGAGCAGGCCGCCCACGGCGGCGGACAAGTCGGCGCCCGCGTTCACCACGGTGTCGAGCCCCGCGGCCAGTCCCGCGCCCAGACCCGCGCCGAGTTCCAGTCCGGTCTCGATCGCGGTGTTCAGGCCCGCACCGACGTCGACGCCCGTACCGATACCCAGGTCGACGCCGCCGCCCGCGCCCAGGTCCACTCCGAGATCAGCACCCAGGTCGACTCCGGCATCCGCCACTGCCGCCACACCCACGGTGCTCGCCGCGCCGACCGCGGCGGCGGCACCGGTCTGCGCGCCTACCGCCACGATGGACTGCAACTGGGAACCGCCGGTCACCAGCGCCGACTCCGCGACCATCGGAGCGCAGAGGGCGATGTCCTCCGGCGTCACCGCGCTCAGGCCCGCGGCGGCCAGCGCCTGGGTCGGGTTGGCGCAGTAGGCGACCGCGGCCTCGTGGTTCCGCAGCAGATCGAGGATGAACTCCAGAATCGCATTGGGTGTCATGAGAATCTTCTCCTGAGTCCCGGCGGACCTCGCTGATCCGCAGTCGTTGGAATGCAAATCACGCTAGGAGCGCATCCCGTTACGCCGAAACGGGGCGAACCCCTACGACCGGCCGGGGGCACCCGATAGGGGCGGGAGCGGAATTAGGGGAATTTCCCTAAACGATCCCCTAACGAGGTAACGGCTGATGGCCAGCAACCGACAGAACGGTTGCGTCGGCAACTACAACGCCCAGCGCACCAGCTCGGACACACAGCGACACCGGACCAGACAGTTTTTCGAACGGGGTTCTCGAATGACACAGCGCCTGGCGCTCGGCATCACTGTCGGGGCGTCGAATTCGGTCGCCGTGGCGGCAACGGAAGAGGGCGACGACGGCCTCGGCCCGTCCGGCGGCGGTTATCTACGCTCGCATCCGAGCGTGTTGCGGCTGTCGGAGGACATGGCGCCCACGCTGGGCGCGGGTGCGCGCTCCACCGGCCGCCATTCCAGCGACATCCTGCTGGAAGGTTTTCTCGCCAGGGTCGGCGACCCGGTCGGCATCCTCGCCGAGGACGGCTCCTCTTATTCCGCGCCCGACCTGGTGGCGACCGCGATCGGATGCCTGGTCGACGAGATCGCCGCCGAGACGGGACGAAGCGGCGCCCAGGCGACGGTCGCCTGCCACCCGGCGTGGTGGTCGCGGCACACCGTCGACATCCAGCGCGACGCTTTGGAGCGAGCCGGGCTCGGCGAGGTGACGCTGGTGCCGGAGCCGACCGCCGCGATCCGCTGGCTCGACGCCGCGCACGGTTGGGCCGACGACGGCGCGGTGATCGTGTTCGATCTCGGCGCGACCGGCTCGACCGTCTCGGTGGTACGCACCGGCGAGCACGCCAGCCTGCTGGGCACGCCGCTGCGCAACACCGATGTCGCCGGCGCCGAATTCGATCTGCTGACCATGCGCTATGTCCTGGCAAATGCGGTGCTCGCCGCGGATTTCGATCCGTTCGATCCGGTCGTGGAACGCGAATTATCGGCTTTGCGTGAGCGCTGCAGAAAAGCGAAAGAAGAGCTTTCCATAAACACCGCGACGGTTGTTCCGGTTCGGCTGGACCCCGCGGATCCGCACGGCACCGTGCGGCTGGTGCGCGGTGAACTGGAAGACCTGCTGCGTGGACCGCTGTCGAGTGCGATGGACCTGATCCGCGACGCGGTGCACCGGGCCGGTCTCGACATCGGCGATGTCGGCCGCGTCCTGCTCACCGGTGGGGGCGGCGCGATCCCCCTGGTCGCCGAACTCGTCTCCACCGAATTCGGATTGCCCGTCGTGGCGGCTCCCGATCCGGAGCACACCACCGCCCGCGGCGCCGCGCTGCTGGCCGCCGATCTGCTCGCCGCCGAGACCGACCAGCTCCCGTTGGTGGACCCGGTGGCCGAGGACGAGACCGTGCCGCAGCCCAGAGCGCTCCCCTCGGCGGGACTCGCGGCGCTGCCCGAGGAACGTCCCGCCCGCCGCCGCGCGCTGACCAGCAGGCAGCGCCTCGCGGTCGTGGCGGGCACCGCGGCCGCCATCGGCCTGCTGGCCACCGGCACCCTGGCCATCGGCACGGGCATCCAGTCCGGTCCGAGCACTCCCGCCTCGACCGAGCAGTCCTCCACCGGCGCCGCGCAGGTCGCCGCGACGCCGGGAGCGCGGACGAGCGACCCGTCCGCACCGTCCGGCGTCGCCGCCACGGACTCCGCGAGTTCGCCCGGACGGGCCGGCGCCGGGACCTCGCAGGCAGGTTCGCCCACGTCCCCCGCCCAGGGCACCACCGTGGCGGTGGTGAACAGCGAGCAGAGTCCCGATCAACCCGCCCCTGCTCCCGCCGCGGACGCCCCGGCGCCGCAACCCGCGCCGCAGCCGCAATCCCAGCAGCCTTCTCCCGCGCCCGCTCCCGCGCCCGCACCGGCGCCCACCAACCCGTCGCCGCCCACCCAGCAGCAGCCACGGCCCACCCAGCCCACCGCGCCGAGCCTGCCGACCGGCGTACTGGGCGACACCCTCGGCACGGTGCTTCGCGCCCCCGGCGAGATCCTGGGAGGCTCCGGTGGCTGATACCGCCTTCGACACCCTCCCGTGCGCCCGCGACATCTTCCGCGATCTGGACTCCGCCGACGACCAGCCGGTGGTCTACCTGATCCGCGGCCGGTCCCAGACCGGCAAGTCGACACTGCTCGCGGAGATCCGGGCTCGCCTGCGCGCCAAGGGCGTCCCGCTACAGGACGACATCGCGGCTCTCCAGCACGCGCGCGCGGGCAACGGCGCGCATTCGCTGACCCGCGCGCCGGCCACGGTCGCGGGCGGCGCGGCAGGCGTGACGACCGATACCGCCCGCCCGGCCCTGATCATCGACAACGCCCACAAGCTCGGTCACCTCGATCTCGAATATCTTTGCGCCGCAGTGGAATCCGGGCATCGAACGATGGTGATCGCCGCCCAGCCCCGCCCGCACGATCCGCGTCTGCGGATGCTCGCCGACGCGGTCGCCCGGCGCGGTCGCGTCGTGGACCTCCGCCCGCTCGGCGTCGCGGACATGGCGCCGTTCGCCAGGGAACTGGGCATGATGGTGCCGCGGCAGGTCGCTCAGCACATCCACCTGCAGACCGCAGGTATCCGCGGCGGTGTGGTGGCCGCGCTCACCGCCGCCTGCTCGGCGCGCCTGGACGCGGGCATCTCCGCCGTCGACACGGCCGTCGCCGCGTGGGCGCGCGGGTTGCTGGACAACCTCGAGCCCGACCTGCTGGAGACGCTGGTGGTGGCCACCACGGGCACGGGTCTGGATTCCAGCGAGCTCACCGAGGTGCTCGGCGTGGAACAGTCCGTCGCGCAGGATCTCATCGACCGCGCCAGGGCCAGCGCCCTGGTGACCGATGCCGACCTGCTGCTGGAACCCGCCGTCGCGCCCCTGCGCACGCTGCTCGGCGACCGCAGGTTCGTCGCCGTCGAGCGCCGGTTGCTCGGCGCCCGGCTGGAAGCGGGCCTGCTGCGCGACCGCACCGCGCTGCAACTGGCCGAGTCCGGCGTCCGGGACCCTCGTCTGGCCGACTTCCTCGTCGGCGCAGCGGAGCAGGCGGGCCGCGACGCGGTTCGCTACTACGCCGCCGCCGCGGCCGCCGGAGCCGAACTCGATCTGATCGCGCTGCGCTGGGCCGAGGCCGCGGCACGGACCGGTGACGGCGACACGGCCATGCGGCTGGCCGAGCCGATGCTGGCGCGTTCGGGCAGCACCGGCACGGAACTGGCGACGGCGGTGCGGATCTGCGCGGCGGTGCTCACCCGACGCGGCCTGGTCGGTCGCGCGGCGCAGCTGTACACCTGGCTCGGCGGGCACCGGGTCGGCCCGGACTGGGCGGTCGGCGCCACGGTGTTGTGCCTGGCGGGCGACGTGTCGGGCGCCAGGGAGATGTCCTCCTCGTCGACGGAGTGGCCGCCCACCGAGGCGGGCGCGCACGCGCGGCTGATCGCGACCGCGCTCGCGGACACCATCGAACCGGGCAACAACACCGCGGCGGCGGTATCGGCGCTGGTGCAAGCCGCGCACGCGGACGCGGGCGTGGACCGTTTCCTGCCGTGCACGGCGGCCTCCATCGCCACGCTGCTCTCGCTGGGCACCGGCGAGCCCCGCCGCGCCCAGGACGCCTTGCGGCGGGCCACCGCGAGTGGGCTGCGCTGCCATCAGCTCGACGTGCTCGCGGCCTGGACTGCGATGCTCGGCGGCGACGAGCGCGCCGCCGCGGCCACCGTGGCCGCGCTCGACCACGACCGGCTCGATCTGCGCGACCGGCTGCTGGCGCACGGCGTGGCGGTCGGCCTCGCCCGGCGCAGCGGCGATCACACCGCGCTGGCGCGCGCGTGGCAGGAGGCGTATCCGCTGTTCGACGACGTGCAGGCCGACCTGCTCGCGCTGCTGCCGATCGGCGAACTGTGGCTGGCCGCCATCCGGATGCGCGACGAACGCCGCATCACGCCCCTGGTGGACGCGGCGCTCGCGCTGCTGCACCGCTTGAATGATCCGCCCGCGTGGTCCAACGCCTTCCACTGGTACGGCGTGCAGGCCGCGATCGCGCACGAGAGCCCCGGGGCGCTGTTGCCGCACGCGCGAGCGCTGAAGGCCGCGGCCGAGGCGGGTGACCGGCACGCCGCCGTGCTCGCCGACGCGGGCCGCACCTGGGTGCTCGTGCTGCGCGGCCAGGTCGCCACCGCACCGGTCCACGCGGCGGTCGCCGCACTCACCGAGATCGGCATGACCTGGGACGGCGCCCGGCTGGCCAGCGAGGCGGCGCTCGCGGCGCCCGACTCCGCGACGGCCACCGCGCTGCTGAAACTGGCCCGCACGGTCCGCGCCGACGCCCGCCCGCAGGAGCCGCAGCCTCGGCCGCAGGCCCCTGCCGCCGCCGACGGCGAGGCCGCGCCGCCGCCCGCGCCGCCGCAGGCCACGATCCTCAGCGAACGGGAACGCGAAGTGGCGGAACTGGTTCTGCTCGGGCTCACCTATCGCGAGATCGGTGCGCGCCTGTACATTTCGGCGAAGACGGTCGAGCACCATGTAGCGCGCATCCGACGCCGGGTCGGTGCCCGTTCCCGTTCGGAGCTATTGTCGATGCTCCGCGCCATGGGACACGGTTCGCTTCTGGTGTGACCGGGCGCGGTTCATCAGCGGGAACGCCGAAGCAAGGTAGGTGAGATGGCCACTGGGGTGGGCCTGCGCGTCGCCGGGGACGAGTGCACGGCTGTCATCGTCACCGACGGTGACGAGGAGCCGCGGTACATCGTCCGCGAGTCGATCCTGCACATGTCCGAGGACGGTGACGCCGCGTTGGGCGGTCCCCCGCCCACCGGATCCCATTCGATCACCGGTTTCGTGTCCGCCATGGGCGACCCCGCGGGTATCCGGGTCGACGACGGCGAGGCCTATCGCGCCGAAGATCTCTTCGCCACCGCGATGTTCTGCCTGATCAACCTGGCCGCCGAGCATCTCAGCGGTCCGGCCGAGTTCTACGCGACCTATCCGCCGGACTGGCCCGCCGAATATGTGCGCTCCCTGCGCGACGCACTGGACTACCTGGGTCTGCGCTCGGTGCTGCTGGTCAGCGAGGGTGAGCTGCCCAGCGCCGAGACCGGGGCAGGCGGTAGGTCGTTCGCCTACGACGCGGCCAGAGGCGCGCTGGCGGCCGTGCTCGCCACCCCCGCGGGCGCCACCCCGCCGGACCCGTCCACCGCGGAGAACTCGACGGTGGACACCATCGTCATCCCCGCGGTGCCCGCCGCCGACGCGCAGCCGCAGGCGTACTCGGCCGCCATCCCGATCTCCGAGCCGGTCGCGACCGCCGAACCGGAACCGGCCGAGAACGAGAAGCAGTCGCGGCCAACGGTTCCCGCGAAGGATCCGAGCCGTACGCCGCTGCTGATCGCGTGCGCCGCCGCGATCGGTCTCGTGCTCGGCGGCATCGTGATGGCCATGCTGTTCCGCGACGGGGACGAGACACCGGTGCCGCCGCTGCCGGACGCCAAGTCCGAGCCGACGTCGGTGAGTCCGGCCCCGCTTCCACCGCCGGTCGTCACCACCACGACATCCACCACCGAGCCCGAGCCGCCGGTGATCACCGAGACCACGACACCGGAGCCGACGACCACGACGCCGCCGCCCACCACCGAGCCGCCGAGCACGACGCCCACCACAACCACGCGGACCACTACGACGCGGACCACTACGACCACGACCAACCCGTTCGGGCAGCAGCTGCCGCAGATCCCCACCATCCCCGGTATGGGAATACCGAGTAGTCGGTGATTAGTAGCGTCCCAGTCGGGTTTGTGGCTTAGAGTGTTGCGCTGACCGTGTTGTCGGATGAATTTCCGCACCGGTCGGTGGCTGGACGAAGACTGTGCGCCAATGGATTCTGCCGTGGCCACGGATTTAGCTGGCACGTGCGTGCCGACGAAGGGACTTCATGCGCAAGTTGGTGGCGCGTCGCGCCGCGGTCAAAGCTGTCGCCATCGCATCGACCGTTCTTTTGGCTCCCTTGTTCGGCACGACCACCGCCTCGGCGGTTCCCGAAGCCCCCGCGCAGCTCGCCGCGGACAACCTCCCCCCGGAATTGGTGCAGGCCATCGCCCGGGATCTGCAGATGACGCCGACGGAGTATCTGGACCGCGCCGCGCGCGCCCAGCAGCTGCGTGACTACGCGCGCGATTTCCGTTCGGAGCGGCCGGATTCCTTCGCGGGCGCCTGGATCGGCGCCGACGGCAAGCCCGTCATGGCGGTCACCTCGCTGGACGCCGCCAAGATCGTCGCGGCCGACGGCTATCAGACCCGGCTCGCCCCCGTCTCGGCGGACAGCCTGGAGGGCTCGCTGGTACAGCTCAATCAGTGGATCACCGGCCTACCGCGGGAGATCTCGCAGGCGATCAACTCCGTGGCGATCGACTTCTTGAACAGCCAGCTGGTGCTCAGCGTCGCCAACACCCCCGCGGGCCACATGCTCAACCTGCCCACCCTGCTGGCGAACATCAAGGTCATCCTGTCGCCGAACGGCGGAGGCCCGGTCGAGCGCAGGCCGATGGGCGGTGACACCTACATCAGCGCGCCCGGTTCGCTCGCCGACTCGTCGCTGCGCGCCGTCGACGTGTGCTCGTTCGGGTTCAACAGCATCGATGCGTCCGGCAACGCGCTGAACATCAGTGCGGGCCACTGTGATCCGAATCTGGGCAAGGGCAACCAGGAGGCGGGCGTCTACCTGCCGAACGTCCGGGACATCCCGGCCAGCCCCGAACTGGGCACCTTCGTGCGCGCTTCGCTGGGCGGGCAGTCCGCGCTGGACTACTCGGTGATCAAGCTGAACGAGCGCGCGGTGCGTGCGGGCATGGACCAGCCCTCGGTGCGCGGCGCCAACGGCACCACGCTGGCGATCACCGGCACCGCCGACCCGATCACCGGCGCCCCGGTCTGCAAGTCCGGTCAGTCGTCGACCTTCACCTGCGGTTTCGTTGTGGCCGATCGGGTGGAGACCCAGCTCTTCACCGCCGAGGGCGAGAGCAAGACCGTGCGCGGGTTCGCCAGCTCGGCCTGCACCCTCGGCGGCGACAGCGGCGGCGCGATCGTGTCCGGCACGCTGGCGCTGGGCATCACCAGCGGTTCCAACGCCGCCGACGCGCCGAACTGCAACGAGGCCAATGTCGCTCTGGCTCAGTACGGCGGCACCGCTTCGCTCGGCATCCCGATCCGGGCGATCCTGGCCGATGTCGACGCCTCCTCCGGCGGCGGTATCGGCAGCGGGATCGCGGTGCGCACCCGGCCGAACGCGGGCTGAGCGCGCGCCCGAATTATGTGGCAATGCACATATCCCCGGTCGACGGGCTATGAGGGAATCGAGAACCTCGAGATGAGTAGGCATACCGCGCCAAACCCCATATAGTCTGCTCATGCTCCTGCCACGTATAGGACCTCCACGCTCGACTGCGCGACAGACCGTAATCCGAAAGACAGTGATCGCCGCCTCGGCGGCGATACTGCTGTTCGGACCCACTGCGGCGGTAGCGACGGCTCAGCCGGACCAGGCTCCCGGCCTTCCCGCCGAACTGATCGCCGCGGTGACTCGCGATCTGAAGATCTCGCCCGACGAGTACCTGCACCGCGCGGAGCTGGCGCAGCAGGTGGCCGCGTTCGCCACCACCGCCCAGCGGCAGTACCCGGCCGTGTTCGCCGGCTCCTGGCTGGACGACGCGGGCAAGGCGGTCGTGGCACTGGCCCAGGGTCCCGGCGCCGACGATGCGAAGAAGGCGGCCGAGTCGGCCGGTTTCGAGGTCCGCAACGTCGCCAAGAGCGAAGCGGCCCTGCGTGGCGAGAAGAGCGCGTTCGAGCGCTGGCTGGAGGGCCAGCCCGAGGCGGTGCGGTCGCTGGTGCGCGGCGCGGTGGTGGACACCGTGAACAACACGATCGCGGTGCGCGTCGACCAGGCGGGCCTGCCGATGCCGAACTTCATCGACCCGGCGCGCGTCATCGTGATGGCCCCGCCCGTGGCGGGCGAGCAGGGCACCCTGCAAGCCGGTGAGATCGCCGGAGAGGCGCGCGGCGCCCTCGCGGGCGGCGACGGCTTCGCCTCGGTCGCCGGACGCAGCTCGCTGCGCTGCTCGCTCGGCTTCAACGGCACCGACCGCAACGGCAACACGGTGAACATCACCGCGGGCCACTGCAACCCCGACATCCCGTCCGCGGGCAGCGGCAACGCCGCGGGCGTGTACGAGATGAACGGCGACCGCCTCGGCGCGCAGCTCGGCGTCTTCCAGAAGTCGGTGCTCGGCGAGCAGGACTACTCGATCATCCGGGTCAACGACCAGGCCAAGGACCGGTTCGCCAACAACGGCGTCCGTGCGCCCGGCGCGGCTCCGATCGCCGTCGACGGCGTGGCGACTCCGGTCGTCGGCGCTCCGGTGTGCAAGTCCGGTGCGCGCACCGGCTTCAGCTGCGGCGTGGTCAACGCCGTCGACCAGACCGTGCAGGTCGGCGACCGGGAGCTCACCCAGAGCTTCTCGGCCAACATCTGCGCGCTGCCCGGCGACAGCGGCGGCCCGATCGTCACCGGCCGCCTGGCGCTCGGCATCTCCAGCGCGTCGTCGGTCGCGGACTACCCGATCTGCGAGATCCCGAATCTGATCGGCGCTCTGACCGGCAACGTGCCGCAGCTGTTCGCACAGCCGGTGCACGTGGTGCTCTCGGACAACCCGGGGCTGCGCGTACGCACCAACTGACCGCAGGTCCGCGAAAAAGGCCGGCAGCTGTTGAGCTGTCGGCCTTTTCGCCGTCTCAGGGTCCTTCCACTGCCCTTGCGCGGCCTCCCGGGCGGGAAACGCCGCATGGACCGCGGGGGCGGTCCGGCATTCTGGTCGCATGTGTTTGGTGTTGATCGGCTGGCGCGCGCATCCGGACTACCGGTTGATCGTGGCCGCCAACCGGGACGAGTTCTACACTCGGCCGACCGAGTCCATGCGCTGGTGGCCGGAGGCGCCCGGCCTGCTCGCCGGACGCGACACCGGGGCCCCGGGCCGCGCCGAGGGCGAACCTCCCGGCACCTGGCTCGGCTTGAGCACCCAGCCGCACGCCGACAACCGCTTCGCGACCGTCACGAACGTGCGCGATCCTGGCGATCAACGCCTCGACGCCCGTTCCCGCGGCGCGCTGCTGATGGATTTCCTGCGCGGCGCCGCCGACCGCGGTACGGCCGGGGAGTTCCCCGGGCCGGAGAAATACGTCCTCGACGTCGCCGCCGCTCCCGACGACTACAACGGCTACAACTTGGTCGTGTCCGACCTGCGCACGCTGTGGTGGCATTCCAATCGCAGCGCCGCGGAACCGAGCGAACTCGCTCCGGGCTTCCACGGGCTCTCCAACGGCACGTTCGTCACGTCCGGGGGTCCGAGCCCGGGGGAAGAGGATCTGAGCGCCCCACAGCCCATCTGGCCCAAAGTCCGGGCTGGCCTGACCGGACTGCGCGAGATCGTGCGAACCGATCCCGGCGCGGTGGACCGCTACTTCGAGGTGCTGGCCGACCGGACCGAAGCCCCCGACGAGCGGTTGCCGCGGACCGGGGTCCCGCACGAGCTGGAGCGGGCGCTGTCGGCGAGGTTCGTCGCGCACACCGTGCACGGCACCAGAGCGAGCACGGTGCTGGTGGTCGGCGAGGACGGGACGTTCGAAATGGTCGAGCGCTCGTTCGGCAGGATGGGCGAGGAACTGGGCGAGGTCGTCGTTCGCGGCCTGCTCGATCTCACCGACTGAAACGAGCGGCGGCCCGCCCTCCGAGGAGAGCGGGCCGCCGTGATCTGACGATCGGGGTGGGGCCGAAGGCTTACTTCGGCTGGTCCGCCCACTTCGTGGTGCCCTCCGGCGCCTGCAGCGTGTTGATCAGGTCGATCCCCGCGACAGCCAGCATGGGGCCACCGACCGCCACGGTGCCGAGGATGCCGCCGATGCCCGCGCCCGCGATCGCGGCCGGGATGCAGCCGACGCCGAGGAACGGCAGGCCGAGGATGCAGCCGATCACCGCACCGCCGATGACACCGATCGCGGTGCCGAGGAAGCCGCCGACCGCGGTCGCGATGCCGAACTGGCTGGCGAACTCGTTCTGCGCGCGCTGGTTCTCGATCGGCGAGGCGATCGGCTGCGCGACGACGTTGACGGCGTTGGCCGGCTTGTCCTTGGGCACGGCGACGCTCTGGTCAGGCGTCAGCTCCAAGACGGTGTTGTCGTCCTTCACCACCGGCTTCACCGGAACGACGGTGTCGGCGACCTTGAAGGCGATCGGCAGCGTGAGGACCGCGTTGCCCTGCGAGTCCTTGACCCGGTAAACGTCGTCTTCCTTGACGTCCTCGGAGGATTTCGCCAGCTCGAAGGTTCCCCCCTTGAGCGTCGTCACGACGGTCTTCTCCACCAGCTTGACCGAGTACCGGATGGGGTCGGCGGCGGCCGGGTCGGCATCGGCATGGGCGGTCCCCAACCCGATGGTCATCGCACCGATGACCATCGCGGCCGCCGCGGTGGTTCTGCGGAATTTCATTCAGTTTCCAATCCATCATCAGGTCGTACGTCACCACTGGTCTTCAACACGCGAGAGCTCTATCCAGCACATCCGGGTGGTCGGCTCCGGATCCTCCCCGAGCGGTGCGAAGACGGTCGCAGTGATCAGAACGTCGTGAGCCTAATAGAAGGCCGCGTTTTAAGCGAGATCCCTTATCAGCCATGGGGACTAAGCCAATCCTTACCGACTGGACGGGATGGTTCGGCGTTTACGGTGGTGAACAACCGGTCGGCAGGCGGATCGGTACGAATTACTGTGACATTGATCACAGGTAAATAATGGGTCAAGCCCCAGCATATGGGGCTATAGCCGAAAAGCCGATCGTACGATGGACATGGTTGTTACTGGCGGGTAACTTACTGCCAGTTAGGATACGAGCGAACCGAGGCGGTACGGAAACCCAACCGCAACTCGGGGTGCCTCTAAAGAAAGGTCGCGACATGAATGCCCTGACAGTGACGCTGGGCACGATTGGGGCGGCGCTCAGCCTCCTGTGTTGGGCGTCGTTCATCGGCGGCGTCCGCAATATCGCGCGCGCCATCATGATCGGACAGCCCGCTCCGGATCGCTGGCGGCCCTTCTTCCCGCGCTTCAAGCAGATGATCGTGGAGTTCCTCGCGCACACGCGCATGAACAAATTCCGCACCGTCGGCTGGGCGCACTGGCTGGTGATGATCGGCTTCATCGGCGGCGCCATGCTGTGGTTCGAGGCATACGGGCAGACCTTCGACCCGGCGTTCCACTGGCCGATCATCGGCGATCTGGCGATCTACCACCT
Organism: Nocardia sp. NPDC047648; assembly: GCF_040642815.1. Classification (NCBI taxonomy): domain Bacteria; kingdom Bacillati; phylum Actinomycetota; class Actinomycetes; order Mycobacteriales; family Nocardiaceae; genus Nocardia; species Nocardia sp. NPDC047648. The sequence goes on from NZ_JBEYSX010000003.1 coordinate 372,929, forward strand.
GTGGGACGAGATCCTCGGCATCGGCACCGTGGTCGGCATCCTGACGCTGATCACCCTGCGCCAGCTCAACCACCCCCGGCTGCCCGAGCGGCTTTCCCGGTTCAGCGGTTCCAAGTTCGGCCCTGCCTACGTCATCGAGGCGATCGTGCTGCTCGAGGGCCTCGGCATGATCTTCGTGAAGGCGGGCAAGATCGCCGCCTACGGCCACTCGGATCCGGCCACCGACTTCTTCACCATGCAGGTGGCGAAACTGCTGCCCGCGAACACCACGATGGTCGCGCTGTTCGCCTTCGTGAAGCTGATGTCCGGCATGGCGTTCCTGTACTTCGTCGGCCGCAACGTCACCTGGGGCGTGGCCTGGCACCGCTTCTCGGCCTTCCCGAACATCTACTTCAAGCGGGAAGAGGACGGCGGCGTCGCGCTCGGCCCGGCCAAGCCGATGATGTCGAAGGGCAAGCCGGTCGACATGGAGACCGCGGATCCGGATACCGATACCTTCGGGGCGGGCCGGATCGAGGACTTCTCCTGGAAGGGCTGGCTGGACTTCACCACCTGCACCGAGTGCGGTCGCTGCCAGTCGCAGTGCCCCGCGTGGAACACCGGCAAGCCGCTGTCGCCGAAGCTGCTGATCATGTCGCTGCGCGACCACGGTTACGCGAAGGCCCCCTACCTGCTGGCCGGCGGCCGCAAGGACATGGGCGGCGACGAGGTCGGCCTGGTCGACGCCGAGGGCAACCCGGACGAGGCCAAGCTGGCCAAGATCTCCGAGGCCGCCAAGGCCGAGGCCGAGCGGCCGCTGGTCGGCGGCGCGGACGTGAACGGCATCATCGATCCCGAGGTGCTGTGGAGCTGCACCACCTGCGGCGCGTGCGTCGAACAGTGCCCGGTGGACATCGAGCACGTCGACCACATCATCGACATGCGCCGCTACCAGGTGCTGATCGAGTCGGAGTTCCCGTCCGAGCTCGCCGGCCTGTTCAAGAACCTGGAGAACAAGGGCAACCCCTGGGGCCAGAACGCCAAGGATCGGCTCAACTGGATCAACGAACTCGATTTCCAGATCCCGGTCTTCGGTCAGGATGCCGACAGCTTCGACGGCTACGACTACCTGTTCTGGGTCGGCTGCGCGGGCGCCTACGAGGACCGCGCCAAGAAGACCACCAAGGCGGTCGCCGAGTTGCTGGCCACCGCGGGCGTGAAGTTCATGGTGCTCGGCGCGGAGGAGACCTGCACCGGTGACTCCGCTCGCCGCGCGGGCAACGAGTTTCTGTTCCAGCAGCTGGCCCAGCAGAACATCGAGCTGCTGAACTCGGTGTTCGAGGGCGTCGAGGATCGCAAGAAGAAGATCGTCGTCACCTGTGCGCACTGCTTCAACGCGCTGAACAACGAGTACCCGCAGGTCGGCGGCAGCTACGAGGTCGTGCACCACACCCAGCTGCTCAACCGCCTGGTGCGGCAGAAGCAGCTGATCCCGGTGGCGTCGGTGTCGCAGAACGTCACCTACCACGACCCCTGCTACCTCGGCAGGCACAACAAGATCTACAACGCGCCGCGTGAGCTGATGGCCGCGGCCGGTTCGAACCTGGTCGAGATGCCCCGCCACGGCGAGCGGTCCATGTGCTGTGGCGCCGGTGGCGCGCGGATGTGGATGGAAGAGCAACTCGGCAAGCGCGTCAACATCGACCGGGTGGAGGAGGGATTGAGCACCCTCGCCGCGCCTTCTGGTCGCTCCGCGGGCTCCGCTCCTGGGAAGATCGCGACCGGCTGCCCGTTCTGCCGCGTGATGCTCACCGACGGCGTCACCGCGCGCCAGGAGAAAGGCGAGGGCGAAGGTGTCGAGGTGGTGGACGTCGCGCAACTGATGCTGGACGCCATCGAGCGCGTCGAGCCCGCGGTGCTGACCGAGAACCTGACGGTCATCCAGGAACCCAAGGCGCCCGAAGCGGAACCCGAGCCGGAGCCCGAACCCGCCCCGGCCGCCGAAGCGCCCGCACCGGCCGAGGCCGCGCCTACCGGCGGCGGTCTGGCGATGAAGGGCCCCGCGAAAGCACCCGGCGGCGGTGGTCTGGCCATGAAGGGCCCGGCCAAGGCCCCCGGCGGCGGCCTCGGAATGAAGGGCGCGGCGAAGGCGCCCGGCGCGAAGGCTCCGGCCGCGGAACCGGCGGAGACCGAGGCCACCTCGGCGCCCGCCGCTCCGGCCAAGGGTCTCGCCATGAAGGGTCCGGCGAAAGCGCCCGGTGGTCTGGGGATGAAGGGCGCAGCCAAGGCGCCCGGCGCCAAGGCTGCCTCGGCCCCCGCCGCCGAATCCGCGCCCGCGGACGAGGCAGCCGAGACCGAGTCTCCCGCGGCCAAGCCGGTCAAGGGGCTGGGTATGAAGGGCGCCGCCAAGGCGCCCGGTGGTGGTCTCGCGATGAAGGGTGCGGCCAAGGCGCCGGGCGCCAAGGCGTCCGCTGCCCCGGCGGCCGAGGCGGCGCCCGAAACCGCCGCCGAACCGGCTCGAGCCGAGTCGGCCGAAACCGGGCCCACCGAGACCAAGCCCACGGTGCCCGCCAAAGGTCTGGCCATGAAGTCCGGCTTCAAGCGGCCCGGCGCCAAGGCCCCCGGTAAGCCTGCCGCGGCTCCCGCGGCGTCGGCCCCGGCGGACGCGGCTCCCGCCGAACCGGCTTCGACGGAGCAGGCTCCCGCCGCGGAGACTCCTGCGGCGCAGGCCGAACCGGCTGCCGAGCCGGAGCAATCCAACGGCGTGAACGGCAACGGTGCGTCCGAAGCCGCGCCGCCCGCCGCCAAGCCCGGCGGACTCGGTTTCAAGGCCGGTGCGAAGGCGCCGGGCCGGAAGAACTGAGCCTGAGAACAACTCGACAACGACTCGGCCGGGTCCAGAAATGGACCCGGCCGAGTCGTGTCGCCGGCGACCGGTTGCGCCGCGGCATCCGGTCGGTATCCCGATGGGCCGATGTCGGATATCACGTTTAGTGGGATCTTGATATCAGGAGGTGACGATGTCACGCACACTGATCGACATCGATGACGAGGCTCTTTCGCTCGCTGCTGAAGAACTGGGGACGAAAACCAAGGTCGCCACTGTCAATGCCGCATTGCGTGAAGTCGCCAACCGACGTGCGGTCTGGAAGATGCTCCAGCAGCTTCGCGGCAGCGAGACGGATCTCTCAGCCGAGGCGATGAAAGGAGCTTGGCACTGAGAACGCTGTTCATGTTGGCGGATAAATCGGCTTTGGAGTGGGTCCTACGCGACGCGGTCGCGGCCACCGACTTCGCCGAAGTGACCAGCGCGCCTGGCGCACTTGTGGCGGGTTGTCATCTCACCGCTCTCGAGATCGGCTACTCGGCCCGATCTCATGCCGACTATATCGCCAAGATCGCCGGTCAGAAGGCGTTGGTCTGGCTTCCGGTCACAGAAGAAGCGATGGACCGGGCCTTGGAGGTCCAGGGTCTTCTCGCTGCCCGCGGCGCCCATCGCCTGCCGATCCCCGATCTGATCCTTTCGGCCACCGCCGAGGTGCACGGGGCAACTGTCCTGCATGTCTACAGCGATTATCAGACGATCGCGAACATCACCGGTCAGCCGCATCGGCGACTCGAGACGAGCTGACCCCACCGGCCGGTGCGGCCGCAGCGGGAAGGCAGCTGAGTACGCGCCGAGGCCGGCGCCGGGCCGAGCGAACTGGCGGCCCGGCCCGGCGACGAACTACGGCCGAGTGAGCGCGGCGTACCGGGCGAGATGTTCGTCGGTGGAGCCGAATTCGTGCTCGACCACGGTGAGCCGCTTGAAGTAGTGGCCGATGGCCAGCTCTTCGGTCATGCCCATCGCACCGTGCAGTTGCACCGCGTTCTGTCCGATGAAACGCGCCGCCCTGGCGACAGTGACCTTCGCCGCAGAGACGGCGCGTGCGCGGTCGTCGGCGGGCGCCCGCAGTGAGTGAACGGCCAGATGTACTGCCGCGACGGCTTGTTCGAGTTCGATGTACATATCGACCATGCGGTGCTGCAACGCCTGGAAACTGCCGATCGGCTGACCGAACTGCTCGCGCTGTTTGGCGTAGTCGATGGTGTCGGCGAGCACCTTGCGTATGCAGCCGACCGCCTCGGCGCAGATCGCCGCGGTGGCCTCCGCGATGGTCGGCTCGATGACGGTCCAACCGTCCGACTCCGTGCCCAGCAACGCGTCGGCGGGCAGGCGCAGGCCGGTGAACACGAGATCGGACGCGGTCCGGTCGTCGATGGTGCGGTAGGAATGCACCTCGACTCCGGCGGGCGGATCGGACGCGTCGAATTCGAGCCGGAACAGCGAGATGCCTGCCTTGTCGCGCCGTTCACCGGCGGTGCGCGCGGTGATCAGCAGATCGGTGGCCAGCGGGGCACCGGTCACCACGGTCTTCGCACCGTCGAGCACCCAGGCGTCGCCGTCGCGGCGGGCGGTGGTCGACACGTCGTGCCGCGCGTGCCCCGACGTCGGTTCCAGCGCGGCGAACGCGATGAGCGCGTCGCCGGACACGATCCGGCGCAGCACGGCGTCGGCCTGCTCCCCGCCGGACCGCTCGAGCAGTCCGGCGCCGATCACGACGGTGTCCACGAACGGCTCGACCACCAGTGCCCGGCCTAGTTCCTCGGCGATCACCATGAGTTCGACGGGGCCGCCGCCGGTGCCGTCCACCCGCTCGGGCAGCGTCGCGCCGAGAATGCCCAGCTCGTCGGCGAATCCGCGCCAGACGGCGGGCTGCCAGGCCGACTCCGATTTCGCCGCGGCGCGGCTCTTCTCCAGGTCGTAGCGGGCGCCGAGGTATCCGGCGATCGCGGAGCGGAGCATTTCCTGCTCGTCGGTAAGCGTGAAGTCCATCAGAGCCCCAATGCTGCTTTGGCGAGGATGTTTCGCTGAATCTCGTTGCTGCCCGCGTAGATCGAGCCCGCTCGGTCGTTGAAGTACTTCAGCGGCGCGACGGCCTGCCAGTCCGCGCCGCTGTGGTAACCGTCGGCAGGCGACGTGAACTGGGCGATCGGCCCGCCCGGCTTGGTGGCGTGCGGCTGGTAGACGCGACCGCGCGGTCCCGCGGCTTCCAGCGCCAGCTCGGTGAGCTTCTGGCTGAGTTCGGTGCCGAGGATCTTGAGTATGGAGGACGCCGGCCCCGGATTCTTGCCCTGCGCCATCGCCGAGAGGGTGCGGTACTCCAGGACTTCGAGCACCTCCGTACGGATTCGCAGGTCCGCCAGCTTCGCCGCGAACGCGCGGTCGTCGATCAGCGGGTTGCCGTCCGGGCCGGGCTGCTGGGCGGCATTGACGGCGATGTCCTGGGCCATGACCTGGAGCCAGGGCGCCGCCGCTCCGCCGCGCTCGTGCACCAGCAGATACTTCGCGACGGTCCACCCGTCATCGATCCGGCCGAGCACATTGGTCTTGGGCACCCGCACGTTGTCGAAGAAGACCTGGTTCTGCACCTGCTCACCCGAGGTCATCACCAACGGCCGGATCTCGATGCCCGGCGCGGTCATGTCGATCAGCAGGAACGTGATGCCCTGCTGCTTCTTACCCGTGCGCGAGGTGCGCACCAGGCAGAAGATCCAATTCGCCTCGGTGGCGTGGGTGGTCCAGATCTTGCTGCCGGTGCACACGAAATCCTCGCCGTCGTCGACGGCGGCCATGGACAGCGCGGCCAGGTCGGATCCGGCCTCGGGCTCGGAGTAGCCCTGGCAGAAGAAGACCTCGCCGGTGAGGATGCGCGGCAGATAGAACGCCTTCTGCTCCTCGGTGCCGAACGCGATGATCGCGGGCGCCACCATCCTGATGCCCATCGGCGACAGCGCGGGCGCGCCTGCCAGCGCCGATTCCCGCTGGAAGATGTAGTGCTGGGTCAGGCTCCAGTCGCATCCGCCGTGTTCCACCGGCCAGGCTGGCGCCGCCCAGCCGCGCTCATGGAGGATGTGCTGCCATTCCATGCTCGCCTCGTGGTCGGGATACACGCTCGTCGCCAAGCGCCCGGCCCGCCGCAATTCCGGCGTCAGCTTCGCGGCGAGGAATTCCCGCACCTCGTCCCGAAACGCCAGATCCCCCGCTGACCAGTCGTAATTCATCTGCCCTCCCAGAGGGTGCGCACCGTTGCTTCCGTGGCGAATATCCCGCCACCACGAGACAGAATGTACGGCCGCTTCTCTCAGCGAGTCAAACTGACGTCACACGCCCGCAGATTCCCGGGGGAGGTGCGGCGAGCGCCGCCGACAGCCGGGCCCGCAATACGGGCCCGGCTACCCATGGGCACACCTGGAGCGTCAGCCGCAGGAACTCGGTTCACCGATCTTGACCACCGACAGCACCGCCTCACCTTCGCCGATCAACGATCCCGGCGCGGGCGCCTGCGCCACCACGATCCAATTCCGGTCCAGCACCTGCATGCGCCCCCGCCCGGTCGCGTCCTTGGATCGGGAGAAGAAGACACCGGCCGCCTGGATCGTGTCCTGCGCATCCTGCAAGTTCATGCACACGACGTTCGGCATGGGGGCGCGGGAAGCCGCCGGTTGCGAAGCCTGCGCAGGAGGAGGGATCGATGCCGCGGGAGCGGCAGGCACCGCCGGAGCGGATGTGGACGAGGCGACCACAGCGCTTCGACCGGCCGGAGTCACGGAGGTTCGTTGCGACGTCGAGTGGTCCTTGCCGTTATCTCCGACAGCGCTGCCGATCGCACCCAGTGCCAGCAGCCCGCCTAGGACAGCCGCCACCCATACCCACAGCGGCGTCCGCTTCTTCTGTGGCTGCTGCCCGTCAGGCGGACCGTACGCGTTCGGCGGTGGCGGATATGTCATCGGCAGTCCCTTGCTCTCATCCGTTTTCACGCACCGGGGTCGATGCGCACGGGCATCACATCGAGACGATGGTCACATTTGTTACCACCTTGCTATAAATCCAGGTGGCTAGCAGGACGAACCGGTCAGCAGTCCTCGAAGAATGCCTTCGCGAAGCCCACGGATTGGTAGGCGTAGTCGTAAGCCCAGCGTGGGACGGAGAGGTCGGGTTCGGGGTCGGTGAAGAGGAGTTCTCCGTCCCAGCACCGGCGCAGGATGTAGCGGGCGCGGGAGATGTGCGGAGTGAAGGTGACGACGATGACTCGGTGCCAGTTGTTGGTGCGGGCGAGGCGGGCCAGTTCACGGCCCTCGCCGCGAGTGGTGCGCGGCGACGGGTCGAAGCACAGGACCTCGAAGCTGTAGCCGCCGTGGCAGATCCGGTTCAGCACGGCGCTGTTCTCGTAGGGATCGGAGAACACCACGCGCGGCGCGTACCCCTCGCGCGCCAGGCGCAGGCCCAATTGTTCACGGCCGTCGTGCGCCCCGCCCAAGACGAGAACGGCATCCGCCGGAGCGGGCGGGTCGGTGCGCGGGCGCACGTACACCGGCCACAGCGCGACCGTCGCGACGACCACCGCCAGACCGGCGCCGAGCACGGTCCAGGCCCATCGATGACGTCGCACCACGCCGATGCTAGCGGGGCCACGAGTACCGTTGCGCCAGGTCAGGGCACCCGGTCCGGCGCCGTCGCCGCATGTACATCTGCTGTTGCCCCGACCCTTGCCTCGCTGACGTGGCGTGGCCACCGGTGGGGCTTACCAATCGATCATGCGATGCACAGTCTTCGGAACCGGGTATCTCGGGGCCACGCACGCGGCGTGCATGGCCGAACTCGGGCACGACGTCATCGGAGTGGACGTGGACCCGGGCAAGGTCGCGAAGCTGTCCGACGGAGTGGTGCCGTTCTACGAACCGGGCCTGGAGGGTGTGCTGCGCCGCAACCTCGATGCGGGCCGCCTGCGGTTCACCACCTCCTACGCCGAGGCGGCGGCGCACGCGGAGGTGCACTTCCTCGGCGTGGGCACCCCGCAGAAGAAGGGTGAGTACGCCGCCGACCTGAAGTACGTGCACGCGGTGGTGGACACGCTCGCCCCGCTGCTGGAACGCCCCTCGGTGATCATCGGCAAGTCCACGGTCCCGGTCGGCACGGCGGCCGCGCTCGGATCACGCGCCCGCGCATCGAGTTCCGCCGACGTCGAGGTGGCGTGGAATCCGGAGTTCCTCCGCGAAGGCTTCGCGGTCAAGGACACCTTGCGGCCGGACCGGCTGGTTCTCGGCGTCGACCGGGAACGCGCCGCCGCCGGATGGGTGGAGGACCTGGTACGCGAGATATACGCCGACCTGATCACCGCCGAGGTGCCGTTCTTGCTGACCGACCTGGCCACAGCGGAATTGGTGAAGGTCTCCGCGAACGCCTTCCTGGCGACGAAGATTTCGTTCATCAACGCGGTGTCGGAGGTGTGCGAAGCGACCGGCGCCGACGTGACGATGCTGGCCGACGCGCTCGGCTACGACGCGCGCATCGGTCGCCGATTCCTCAACGCGGGCCTCGGCTTCGGCGGCGGGTGTCTGCCGAAGGACATCCGCGCGTTCATGGCCCGCTCCGGTGAGCTCGGCGCCGATCACGCCGTCGCCTTCCTGCGCGAGGTGGACAACATCAATATGCGCCGCCGCACCAAGGTCGTCGACATGGCCGCCCGCGCCTGCGGCGGCTCGCTGCTCGGGGCCAACGTCGCGGTGCTCGGCGCGGCGTTCAAACCGGAATCCGACGACGTCCGCGACTCCCCCGCGCTGAATGTGGCCGGCATGATCCAGCTGCACGGTGCGGTGGTGACCGTCTACGACCCCAAGGCGCTGGAGAATTCGCGGCGCGTGTTCCCCACCCTGAACTACGCGACCTCGGTCGCCGAGGCCTGCGACCGCGCCGACGTGGTGCTCGTGCTCACCGAGTGGGACGAATTCACCGCCCTGCGCCCGCGGGATCTGGAGGGCGTGGTGCGCGCCCGCTCGATCATCGACGGCCGGAACTGTCTCAATCGTGCCACCTGGAGAGCAGCCGGATGGGTGTACGCGGGACTCGGCACACCGTAGAGTTGCGGGGCGAGGCGGGCTACTGCCAGACAGACGACCAGTCCGCCCTAAGCACAGCTGATCGCCGGCGGTAGGGTCCGTCCAGCGGGCCTCCGCCGACGGACGGCGCAGGCTCGCATGTCGTGCAGTGTGAAACGAGATGGGCAGCTGATGAGTTCGGTACTGGGAGTTTCGGTGGGGGCCGGCGCTGTCCGTATGGCGCGACCACACGCCGACAACCCCCACGGGCATGTCTCCCCGCATTCCTTCGATCTGCAGACCATTCCCGTTGTCGACCAGAGCGTGGAAGAGCTGGCTGCCGAAGCCATCGGCGTCACCCTGGAGGCCACGCCCGGGATCGGCGCCACCGCGATCGCCTACCGCAGTGAGCAGCACGCCCGCGCCATTCGCGCGGCCATGGCACGTCAGCAGCTGACCAATTACGAACTCGTGCCGGAGATCGCGGCGGCACTCGAGTTCGCGCAGGCCACCGGCGATATCCGGGGCATCTCCTCGCTGGTCGTCTACGACCTGGGCAGCTCGGGCCTGACGGTGAGCGTGGTCGACACCCACTCCCGCGAGGTGCGCCACAGCGAGCGCACCAGCGACATCAGCGGTGACTATCTCGACTCGCTGATTCGTGAGCAGCAGATCGCCTCCGGGCGGATCGCGCATCCGCCGAACGCCGCGGGCCTGGCCGCCCTGGACGCGCTGTGCCGGGAGGCGAAGGAGCAGCTGACCAGCAACACCGCGGTGGCGCTGCCGAGCGAGCAGGGGCTGGTCCTGCTCGCGCAGGAGAACTTCGAATCGTTGATCATGCTGGCGATCGAGTCCTCGGCGCGGATGGCACGCGACGTGATCGTGCGCTCGGACCGCCCCGTGCACGGTGTGCTGGCCATCGGCGGTTGCGCCCGGATCCCGTTGGTGGCCAAGGTGCTCGAACGCTGGATGGGCGTGCCCGTCATCGTGCCGGACAGCCCGGAGACCGTGATGGCCCGCGGCGCCGCGCTGCTGGCCAGGCCGGTGCGCAAGGAGACTCCCGCCGCGAGCTCCGCCCTGGACGACGAGCTGTCGCCCGCCTGGTTGGCCGCTCCCGCCCAGCGTGGCAGACGCGAGATCAGCGGGGCCGTGCTGACGGTCAGCGCGCTGGCGGTGGTCGCCGCGATCGGGCTCGGCCTAGGGTACGGACCGCAGGTGCTGGAACGGGATTCGCACACCAGCGAGGGCTCGCCGTCGTTGTCGCCGACCACCGCACCGCGCACAACCAGCTTGGATCCACAGATCGCCGTCGCGCCCGGTACAACGGAGTCGCCAGCCCACGAGTCGGTCGCCGCGCCGCCGCCGAACCGGCGGCAGACCACCAGCGAGGCGCCGCCGACGCCCGGCCCGAACACCATCGTGGTGCCCGGCCTTCCGCCGATCGTGGTCCCCACGATCCCGCCGGAGGTCTTCCCCTTCCCTCCCCCACCGCCCCGCTGAGCGAGCGATCGCAACTGGGAGCACGGTCAAATCAGACCCTGACGTGCCGGACTCCGCGAGGACGCGGGGGCGGTGAAGTTCAGTCCCTGGCGTGCCGGGCTCGGCGCGGACGCGGGGGCGGTGTGGGCTCTTTGGCCTTGAACGGCCGGGCCAGCAGCACCGCGATGCCGGTGGTCAACGGCACCGACAGCGCCAGCGCGATACCGCCGACCGCCGAACGCGCGATCTCGATGGCCACCGCGTCACCGGTCAGCACGTCGCGGATCGACCGTCCCGCCACGCTGAACAGCAGCAGCAGCGGCAGCGCCCCACCGGCGTAGGCCAGCACCAGCGTGTAGACGGTGCTGGCGATGTGGTCGCGCCCCACGCGCATGGCGGCGGCGAAAACCTCGCGCCGGGAGGCCGATTCGTCGAGGGCGGCCAGCTCGAACGCGGCCGACGCCTGGGTGATCGTGACGTCGTTGAGCACACCGAGCGAACCGATGATGAAGCCGGCCAGCAGCAGGCCGGTGATGCTGACGTGCTCGATGTAGGTCGCGACGTTCGTGTTCTGTTCCTCGGAAAGCCCGGTCAGATGGGTGATCTCGATGGTGAGCCAGGACAGCGCGGCGGCGAGCAGCATCGAGGTCAGCGTGCCGAGCAGCGCCGAACTGGTGCGCAGGTTCACCCCGTGGGCGAGATACAGCACGGCGTAGAGGATCAGGGAGCCCGCGACCAACGCGACCGGGATCGCGGGTTTGCCATCCAGCAAGGCGGGCAGCAGGAACAGCACCAGCACCGCGAAGGCGAACACCAAACCCAAGAGCGCACGGACGCCGCGCCAGCGCGCCACCGCGATGATCACCACCACGAAAACCACGACGATCAGCGTGAGCGGCATCCCGCGTGAGTAGTCCTCGAACGAGTACAGCGGCGTGCCGCTCGGATCGGTCTGGCGGACCAATCGCAGTTCGTCACCCGCGTGCAGGTCGGGTTGCCCTGGGCCCGGGGCGATCTCCAGCAACGTGCGGTTGCCCTTGTGCGGCCCGGACTCGATCGAGATCAGGCTGCGCTGGCAGGTGTAGGCGGTGCTGCGCGGTGGTTCGGGCTTCTCCACGAACACCTTGCCCAGCGACGGGCTGCCACACGGACCGACATCTTGCAGCACCACGGTGCCCGCCTCGGTCTGCACCGCCCCGCCGCCCGCGTTCTGCATCGGCAGCGGGATGTCGATGTGCTGCTTGCTCGGCCACAGCACGATCGCGGCGATGACGACAACGACCCCGATCACGGTGAGTAACCCGACGACCACGCGTGCCGCGGTCGCGCCGATCGCGATCGGCCCCGAATGATCGTGGTGATGGTGATGGTGGTCGCTCACCGCGCTCCTACCTGTCAGATGTGGTTCTGCCCGGAGCGAGCCTAAAGGATTTCATTTTCAAGACCGTCGCGGCGTCGCCGAACACAGTGGATACACGGTCAGAGCGATCCGATCGAAAAGAAAGGGGGATTTTAGAGGGGGCGGCGGAGAGCAGGGGGATGTCTCCGCCGCCCGCAGGGCAGGCGGCCCAGGGGGGTAGGCGGCCTAACCCGAGGCCGGATGTGCCCAGGGGGGGTAGGCAATCCGACCAGGCACTAAGAGTGCCGAGAACCACTGTACACAAAAGTACTTCTTTTGCGCTAGTTAGTCGCCAAACCCGACATGTATCCGTACATCGAGTTTGTTTACCGGCCGGAAGCCGGGCGATTATATGGTTCGCCGCCAACTTCTCACTACTGGCGATAGCTGGCGAGGAAGTTGCCGAAGCGTTCGATCGCGACCGCGAGATCCCGGGCCCATGGCAGCGTGACGATCCGCAGATGGTCGTGATCGGGCCAGTTGAAGCCGGTGCCCTGCACCATCAGGATCTTTTCCTGCAGTAGCAGATCCAGGATCAGTTTGGAGTCGTCGTAGATCTCGTAGACGTTCGGATCCAGCCTCGGGAACGCGTAGAGCGCGCCCTTCGGCTTCACACACGACACTCCGGGGATCATGTTCAACCGCTCCCACGCGACGTCGCGCTGTTCGAGCAGCCTGCCGCCGGGCAGGATCAGATCCTCGATGCTCTGATGACCGCCGAGCGCGACCTGAATCGCGTGCTGCGCGGGCACATTCGGGCACAACCGCGAAGAGGCGAGCAGGTCGATGCCCTCCAGGAAACCGGCCGCGTGCTCCTTCGGGCCGGTGATCGCCAGCCAGCCCGAGCGGTAGCCCGCGACCCGGTAGGCCTTGGACAGCCCGTTGAAGGTCAGGCACAGCAGGTCGGGCGCCATGGTGGCCAGCGAGATGTGCTTGGCGTCGTCGTAGAGGATCTTGTCGTAGATCTCGTCGGCGAGCAGCAACAGCTGATGCTTGCGCGCGAGGTCGGCGAGCTGCTGGAGCACTTCGGCGGAGTACACCGCGCCGGTGGGGTTGTTCGGGTTGATCACCAGCAGCGCCTTGGTGCGGTCGGTGATCTTCGATTCGATGTCCGCGATATCGGGCTGCCAGCCGTTGGCCTCGTCGCACAGGTAGTGCACCGGAGTGCCGCCGGCCAGGCTGGTCATCGCGGTCCACAGCGGATAGTCCGGGGCCGGGATCAGCACCTCGTCGCCGTTGTCCAGCAGGGCCTGCATGGTGATCGTGATCAGCTCGGAGACGCCGTTGCCGAGGTAGACGCCGTCCACGTCGAGTTCGGGGAAGCCGGGCACGAGTTCGTAGCGGGTCACGATCGCGCGCCGCGCCGACAGGATGCCCTTGGACTCGGAGTAACCCTGGGCATACGGGAGCGCCGCGATGATGTCGCGCATGATCACGTCCGGCGCCTCGAATCCGAACGGGGCGGGGTTGCCGATATTGAGCTTGAGGATGCGGTGGCCCTCGGCCTCCAGCCGTGCCGCGTGCGCGTGTACCGGTCCACGGATCTCGTAGACGACGTTTTGGAGCTTCGTGGACTGCTCCAGAACACGCGGGGGGCGGTGCGGATGATGAGGACTCACCCGTCCCATGGTGCCATCCGTCGCAACCGGATAAACCGTCACTCCGGGCTGGTCCCCGGGCTCCGCGCCCGCGACGGCGTCGCGGGCACAGCGAAGTGTGACACGTCACTCACTGGGCCGGGCCGCCCGGCGGGATGCCCTTCGCCGCGGTGGAGCCGCAGAATTCCTCGATCCGCTCGTCCAACCGGCGCGCCTCGACCGAGTCGCGGAAGGCCGGGGCCGCGATCCCCCTGCGCATATCGGTCAGCCGCTCCTCGAGCTGCGCGATGCGTTTGTCCTCGTCGAGCCCCAGCACCGGTTGCAGCGCCTCGGCCGCGCCGTCCAGGCTGCCGTTGATCAGGTGGGCGGCCGCGCAGTCGACCCTGGCCAAGGCTTCCGCGCCGTAGGAGCGCTGTTCGGACGGCCCGTTCGAGTACAGCTCGATGGCCCGCTGCGTGGCGCCGAGCGCGCGCTCCGCCTGACCGAGGTGGATATAGGTGGCGCCTGCGTAGTAATTGGCCTTGGCGTCGTTGAACCCGAAGACCCCGCCGACTTCGTCGTGCAAGGTGTCGGTCGCGGCGATCTCGCGGGCGTCGTCGGCCGCCCGGACGCAGCGATCGGTGTCCGCGGCGCTGCCCAGCGCCGACCAGATGCGCGCCTCGATGTTGAGCAGGCGCACCTGCGCGGTCGCCGACTCGGCGAACTCCTGCCCGCTCTGGGCGAGCTGAACCGCCCGGCGGGGGCGCTGCGACCAATACTCGATCAGCGCGTGCATGCCGCGGGTCCAGGCGCGAAGCCCGTTGTGCCCGCACAGTTCCGCATAGGCCCACGCGGCACGGACCTGCTCCCCGGCCGCGTCGTAATAGCCCAGGTCGGTACTCGCGTTGGCGAGCAGACCCGAGAGCGTGCCCGCCAAGAGATACAGATGACCGGTATCGGCGGGCCGCTGATGGCCTTCCAGCAATCGGTACACCCGGCGGCGCACCCGCACCATGTCCACCATCATCGGCACCGGCGGAATACGCACGTAGTCGTTCGCGATGCGCACCACATCCGCGTCGAGCTGTTCCAATGTGCTCGCACCGACATTGGTGCTCTCGGCCTTGCCGGCGTGCTCGCTGGCCTCGTGGGCAGCCGCCATGATCAGATCCCTCTCCGAAATCGCCGCTAACGCAACACCTCTCATCGCACCTGCGTCTATGAGAGCCAAAAGGTCCGCGTCACTCGAATAATCAACGCGCGCCGAGGCGTCGGCGCGCGCATCGAATCCCGGCGGGACGGCTCGATCGCTCGAGGGCTGATCGATCAAAGCCGCGAACCGGGCTCGCACCACATCGTCGGACCTGGCCAGTGAGGTATCCAGAGCGGCTTGGTTGATCGGTCGTGGATGAACCCGGACGCCGCCGGCTTCCCACTTCGACACCAAGCGTTCGTGCACACCCAGATGGGCGGCGAATTCCCTGATGCTCATCCGCTTGGCATCGCGAAGGGCGCGGGCCTCTTTGCCTGACCAATGCCTGACCACGGTGCCATCCCTTCCGAACGAACCCCTTCCAGAGTACGAGCGCTTTGTGAGCGCGGCCACAGCTGAATTGCGATCGGCATCAAAGGCAGCGGAAGGGCAGCGGTAAGCGGGCTGACGGGCGATACCCGATCACGCTGCGGGCCGGGAACATTGAGTCGGAAGGCAAGGAGTTCGCCGTGAATGTCGAGAAACTCAGGACCGTGGACGATTGGGTGGCGTTCTATCGGCACGAGTTCGGGTTGCCGGTCACCGAGCGTGGCGGTTTCGCCATGCTGCCGGTCACCGGACGCGTCTGCGTAGTCCACCTGCCGACCGCGCGTGCCGAAAAGGTCCGCGTCGCACTGGAACAGCAGGGAACGAGGGGTCCCATGTTGGCCAGGCAGATCCGATGGAGTTTCCTCGCCGAGCCCGACAGTCGACCGGGACCGCAGGTGCTCGAGGTGCTCAATCGGCTGGATATCGGCCTGCCCGCCGTGGGCAGCGCCGTGATGTTGCCGACCGGTCTCGGTCGCTGGACCCGGGAAGGGTGCTTCTGGGTCAGCCCGCCGAGCCGCGGTGACGCGCTTCCACCGCTGTCCGTCATCCTCACTACGGCGCTCGCGGTGGGAGCGGGCGGCGGGGACTGATCACCTCCGCGGTCAGATCCCCGCCGCCGTCCGCCGGGTCCGCTTCTCCCGCACAGTCGACGAAGCGGACCCGGCGGTCAGCGTGTTTCGGCGGCGTCGAGCGCGGCGGCCGGAATCGGGAAGTTGAGATAGGACCGCGACGGAGTCGGCCCGCGCTGGCCCTGATACTTCGAACCCGCCACGGCGCTGCCGTACGGATGCTCCGCCGGGCTGGTCAGCCTGAGCAGGCACAACTGGCCGATCTTCATACCGGGCCACAGCGTGATCGGCAGATTGGCCACGTTGGACAGCTCCAGCGTGATGTGCCCGCTGAACCCGGGATCGATGAAGCCCGCGGTCGAGTGGGTCAGCAGGCCCAATCGGCCCAGGCTGGACTTGCCCTCCAACCGTCCGGCCAGATCGTCCGGCAGCGTGCACACCTCGAGAGTGGAGCCGAGCACGAACTCGCCGGGGTGCAACACGAACGGTTCACCGTCGGCCGGCTCGACCAGACTGGTGAGTTCGTCCTGCCGCTTCGCGGGATCGATGTGGGTATAGCGGGTGTTGTTGAACACCCGGAACATCCGGTCCAGGCGCACGTCGATGCTCGACGGCTGGATCAGGTTCTCCAGCAGCGGCTCGACCCCGAGACGCCCAGCGGCGATCTCCGCACGGATGTCACGATCGGAAAGCAGCACGCGACGAGCGTAGCGCCTGCTCGCCGGGGCTCCTCAGCCGCACAGTGATATAGAGAGAGCGATACCCTCGCATTCATTCGGGCGGCGCCGCCCGCGATCGAAGGGATGAACCATGACCGAGGGCTCACTGTTCGACCTGACCGGCCACGTCGCCGTCGTCACCGGAGGCAACTCCGGCATCGGTCTCGGCTTCGCCCGTGGGCTCGCCCGGGCCGGAGCCGACGTCTGCGTGGTCGGCCGCAACGCCGAGCGCAACGAGGCCGCCGCCGCCGAATTGAGCGCCTTCGGCGGCCGCGCGCTGGCGCTGAGCTGCGACGTGAGCGAGGAGCAGCAGGTGATCGACACCTTCGGGCGCGCGGCCGCCGAACTCGGCCGCATCGACTCCTGTTTCGTGAACGCCGGTGTCAGTCAGGGTTTCATCCCGTTCGTGGAGACCGATCTCGCGGAATTCCGCCGGGTCACCTCCCTCAACCTCGACGCCGCGTTCGTGACGCTGCGCGAAGCGGCGAAAGTCATGCTCGCCCAGGGTGCGGGCGGCAGCCTGGTCGCCACCGCGAGCCTCGCCGCCCAGCAGGGTGTTCCGCGCGGGCAGTCCTACGCGGCCAGCAAGGCGGGGCTGATCGCCATGGTCAACTCGATCGCGGTGGAGCTGGCCAAGCACGGCATCCGCGCGAACTCGGTGCTGCCCGGCTGGGTCGAGACGCCGATGACCGAGGGGGCCTTCGCCTGGGACCGTTTCCGCGAACGCGTCCACCCGAGGATCCCGGTTCGCCGCTGGGGCCTGCCGAGCGATTTCGAATCCGTCGCCGTCTACCTCGCCGGCCCCGCCAGCACGTACCAGACCGGCGACACTCTCCTGATCGACGGCGGCTACAGCAAGTTCTGAGGTAGTCCGCGCAGCACCGCGCGGCTTGTTCCGCCAACCCGCCTTGCGCGGAGGGGCTGATGGCGGCGCTTGTCCGCGCAGCCGACCGTGTCGCCCCGGTTGACGGAGACCATGTGCTCGCGCACCGAGAGGGAACCGAGGGCACTCGCCTTCGCCGGGATTCTCTCGACGACCAGCTCGATTCCCTGCCATCCGCTCGCACAACCGTCGCCGACGGCGACGCCGGGGCTTCCGCCTTCCCCCGGTTTTGGCAGGCGTGACCGGCGCCATTCGTGGCGGAGGCGGCCGGGTTACCTACCAGCGTCCGGCATGGCAACGTGGAGTGGTGACCTCCCCTCGCATTCGTACCGCAATCGGGGTACTCACCGCGCTTCTCGTGGTGTGCGCCGCGGCTCTCACGGCGGGTGTGGTCGGGGGCGGCGGCCCCGGCAAGGTCGATCGCGGCATCGCCGACTGGGCGATCGCGCACCGCAGCGACGCGCTCACCCCGGTCGCGGTGGTCGTCAGCGTGCTGGGCGGCACGCTCGCCATGACGGCCCTGGCCACCGCGACCTGCCTGATGCTGTCCTGGCGGCGGCGGTGGACATCGGCGGCGCTCGTCGCGACCACCGGGCTCGGCGGTGGGTTGCTGGTGCGCGGTGGCAAACGGCTGACCGACCGCGACCGACCGCCCGTCGAGGAACACCTGATCAATGTGTCCAACCAGGCCTATCCGTCCGGGCACAGCCTGGGCTCGTTCGTCGTGGTCGGCATCGTTCTGGTGGTCGCGCTACCCGGCATACACGGACCCGCCCTCCGCGCGTGCACGGCGATCGCCGCCGCCTTGTTCGTCGCAGCGGTCGGCCTGTCCCGCATCTATCTCGGCGTCCACTGGACCACCGACGTGCTCGGCGGCTGGTGCTTCGGCGCCCTGTGGCTCATCCTTTGCTTGACTGTCCACCGGTACTTGATATCCGGCGAGCCAGGCCCGACCCCGTCGCCGGACGGCTATCCCGGCGGAAATCCAGAGAAGGCCGAGTCCACTTCCGGCCGTCGAGCGAAATAGGTTGGCCGGCCTTTTTCCACCCCACACGAGGCTTCTGCTACAGTCTCGATTGGCACATCTGCCTCTGCCGATGTAGTTCAATGGTAGAACTTCTGCTTCCCAAGCAGACAGCGCGGGTTCGATTCCCGTCATCGGCTCCACACGAAACCCGCCCTGTTCAGGGCGGGTTTCTTTGGTTCCAGCGGTCGATCGGAGCGCTGTACGAGCGCTGACAACTCCTGTGCCGCACATAGGATCACCCGTCACGCTAGGCGGCAGGCCTGCCGTCGGCAGGCCACTGATGCCGCCGGCCGCAATTCTGGTGGGCCACTGCGGATGCCGGGACACCTCGGCGAAGGGCCCTTTGCCTTGTGCCGCCCACGAGGCGCCGGGCGGTGGGGGAACAGCACCTCCGCAGCTCGGGCTGCACGAAGCGGTGAGCCCGGCTCGGGGGCAGGCGGGTCACGTGTTGTGTGATCTATCTCACCGACATGTCACAGTGTTCGCTCGCGCGGTGTCTGGATGCCGACACACCAGAGACGGAGGAGTTTCCGATGAACATCGCACTGTGGATCGCTACGGCACTGTTGGCCGCGCTCGCCCTCTTCGGCGGCATCACCAAGGCGTTCGTCCCTCGGGAGAAGCTCGCCGCGTCGCCCGGCGGGGAATGGACCGCGGCCGCGGGCGACGGCTTCGTCAAGGGGCTGGGGGTCCTGCAGATCCTGGCGGCGGCCGGTCTGATCCTGCCCGCCGTGCTCGACATCGCCCCGGTGATGGTGCCGGTCACGGCCGTCTGCTGGGTCGGGCTCATGGTCGGCGCGATGATCACCCACGGCCGGCTCGGGGAGTACAAGTTCGTCGTGCTGAACTCGGTGTATCTCGCGATGGCGGTGTTCATCGCGTGGGGCCGGTTCGCCGTCGAACCTTTTACGAGCTGACCACCCGGATCGGGCACAGCCAACCAGCGAGAAGGGTCGAGAAGATGAGCGACCATGCGACCGACACTTTCGTCGCCCACCGCGACCTGTTGTTCACCGTCGCCTACGAGATGCTCGGCTCGGCTGCCGATGCCGAGGACGTCCTGCAGGAAACCTGGCTGCGATGGGTGAAGGCCGACCTGGAGCAAGTGAGCGATGAACGTGCCTACCTGGTCCGGATCACTACCCGGCAGTCGCTCAACAGGCTACGCACGATGAAGCGCCGCAGAGAGTCGTACGTCGGCCCCTGGCTGCCCGAGCCGATGCTCACCACACCCGACGTCGCCGAGCACGTCGAGCTCGCCGAGAACATGTCGATGGCGATGATGCTCGTCCTCGAGACGCTCTCGCCCACCGAGCGTGCCGTCTTCGTGTTGCGCGAGGTCTTCGACATCGACTATGAGGAGATCGCGGCGGCGGTCGGCAAAACCCCGCCGACCGTCCGCCAGATCGCGCACCGCGCCCGACGCCACGTCGAGGCCCGCCGCCCGCGTTCGGTGGTATCGCCGAGCCAGGCCCGTGCGTCGGTGCAAGCGTTCCAGCGTGCGCTCGAATCCGGCGATCCCCAAGGCCTGCTCGACGTGCTCGCCCCGCATGTCGTTCTCATGAGCGACGGCGGCGGCATCAAGCGGGCCGCGCTACAGCCCGTCATCGGCGCCGAGAAGGTCGCCCGCTACATCACCGGCGGCACCGGCAAGGTCCAGGGCGAACTGAGTTGCGAAACCATCCTGATCAACGGACACCTCGCCCTGGCGCTGAGCCTGGACGGCGTGCTCGACGGCATCATGGCCTTCCACGTCGAGGGCGACCACATCACCGGCCTCTACTTCGTCCGCAACCCGGAAAAGCTGACCCGCGTCGCCTCCGAGACACCGCTCGCCCTGCGCTGACCCTGGCCGATAGATCCGGCACATGCCCCCACCCGGCTCCCCATCGAGTGGCGCATGACGGAGAAAAATTCGCGAGTGACCTCTCCGTCATGGGCCGCTCAGCGAGGTGTCAGGCGGTAGAGGGAGGTGGTTTCGCGGGCGCGGGCGTGCTGGAGGGGGGAGCTGGGGTTGTGGACTCGGCTGTGGGTGGGGTGGGTGGTCAGTTGGGCGGTGATGTGGAGCCCGGCGGCGGTGATGCGGGCCAGCAGGTCGCCGTAGGGGCGCAGGCCGAGGAGTTCGGGGAGGTCGGAAAGGATCAGCCAGCCTTCGCCGCCTGGGCGCAAGTGGGCGGGGAGACCGGAGAGGAAGGCGTGCAGCATGGATGAGTTCTCGTCGTAGACGCCGCTTTCCAGCGCCGAGGTAGGGGTGCCGGGCAGCCAGGGTGGGTTGCACACCACGAGGTCGGCCTTGCCGTTCGGGAAGAGAGCCGGTCCTTGCACGGCGACGGAGGACAGGACCAGCCGATCGAGGTTGGCGCGGGCACAGGTCAGCGCACGGGGGTTGTTGTCCGTGGCGATGATCCGCCGGAATCCACGACGGCCCAGGACCGCGGCGAGCACGCCGGTGCCCGTGCCGAGATCGAAAGCCGTCTCCGCCCGTGCGGGCAGTGGCGCGGAGGCGACGAGATCGACGTACTCGCCGCGGACCGGGGAGAACACACCGTAGTGCGGATGGATGCGCTCTCCGAGGGCGGGCACGTACACGCCCCTCTCCCGCCATTGCGCCGCACCGAGCACACCGAGCAACTCGGTGAGCGCGACCACCGTCCGCCCGTGCGGCGGGCCGTACGCCTCGATGCACGCGCGCCGCACATCGGGAGCGCGACGCAACGCCAGCGAATAGTCGTCTTCCAGCAACACGAGCAACTTGCCGAGCACTTGCGCGCGCCGCCGACGCGACGCGCGGTACCGCGGGAACGCTTCGGCCGGATCGTCGCCCAGCGGAATCTTCCGCTCGACCCGCCGCCCCATCGCCCGCAGCAGTTGCCGCGCATTGTGATAATCCCCGCGCCACAGCAAGCCGGTTCCCGCTCGCGCCGAGCGGCAAGCCACCTCAGCGGTCGTCGAGTCGTTCACCACCACGATGGAATGGGGTGGCAACGCGCCATTTTCGGCATGCCAGCGGGCGCTCGGGCAGGTGTTGTCCTCGGTCCAGGAAACGGTGGACACCGCGTACTCCTCGTGTACGAACGTGCAAAGGGCACGAGAAGCACTTCGACGCGGAGTCGCAAAAGACCTGTGCGGCTATCGCACAGGAGTCAACAGGTCGTCTGTCTACGCCCGCGCCGAAGTGCGCGGGAAATCACCGAGAACCATCCCGAGCGTCATGGCCGAACCTTTCCGTAGGAGACGCCCGAGTCTCCCACAGCGCTGTTAGGTGAGCCGAATCCCGGGCCGTGCGGAACGCACTCGGCCGTCTCGACGCGAGGCGGCAGACGGGCCGCGCCGCGTTCGGGCGACCGAACCCCTCAGGCCGCCCCGTTCGCCGGTTCGGCGTGCAACCGGCGGAACTTGCTGCCGTGGAAGACGAGTGGGTCCACGTCGGTGCGGGTGGCTATGCGATGGATGCGCAAGATGACGACGGCGTGGTCGCCCGCGGGGACGTGCGCCTCCTGGACGCCCTCGATCCAGGCGGACGCGCCGTCGATGAACACGGCGTCGCCCGAACCGCGGTGCAGCCGGATATCGCGGAAGCGGTCGCCGTCGCGGGTGCCGAGCGAGCGGGCGGCGGCCTGCTGGTCGGTGCCGAGCAGGCTGAGGCCGAGGTGACTCGCGGCGGCGAGTTTGGGCCAGGTGGCCGAGGAGTTCTGCACGCAGAACGAGACAAGGGGCGGGTCCAGCGAGACGGGAACGAACGTGCTCACCGCCAGACCGTGTGGGGTTCCGTCGATCTCGGCGCACACCGCGACGACACCGCTGGGGAAATTCGCGAACGCGCGACGCAGGCCGGCTCCGTCGGCGGGAAATTCGAACAGGTCATGCATGATTCGCAGCCTTCGAGCTGTGGGCCAGTGCCTGGGCGACCGAACGCCACCGACCACTGTACCGGTCGATGACGCCGTCCTCGGCGAATGTGCGATCGGACAGGTAGAGCCCGGGCAGTGCCGCGGTGGCCCCGATTTCGACGAGCACGGGCTTGAGCAACAGGTCGGGTGCGAGGGCGTGGGCCGGTCCCGCGCCGAGCATCACCGGCACCGCTAGCACGCCTTCCAGGCCGGTTGCGCCCTCGAACTGTTCGAGGAACAACTTCAGCAGCCCGGTATAGGTCGCCTTGAAGGTGGGACTGGCGAAGACCACGAGTTCCGAGCCGGCCACGGTGCGCACCGCCTCCGCCACGGCCGGGTCACCCCAGCCGAGCAGGCCGGGACCGAACTCGACCAAGTCGATCACGGTGGGTTCCACCTCCGGCCGCAGCCCCTTCGCGACCAGGGTGGCCGCGGTGAGCGTGCGTGAGGCGGGTTTCGGATTTCCGACGACGACAGTGACTGTCATTCCGTCTCCTTTCAGATCACACCGTGCAGCGGCGGCGCGGCGTCGTGCAGCAGGGCCCTGCCGATGTGCTGGTACTTCCAGCGCACCGGATCGTGCAGGGTGTGCGTGCGCGCGTTGCGCCAGAAGTGGTGCAAGTTCAGATCCGCTGCGGCGCTGCGCGTTCCCGCGACTTCGAACAGCGCGGCGGACACGTCGTTGGCCGCGCGGTCGGCGAGCACTTTGGCGGTCGCCACGGCCAGGGACGCCCGGGCGACGCCGTCGACGCCCGGATCGGTCCTGGTGGCCGCGTCCACGGCCCATCCGGCCGAAGAGAGCGTCGCCTCGGCGGCGGTGACCGCGACCGACAGCTCACCGAAGCGCTGGATCAACAACGGGTCGTCTACCGCGTTCGCCACCCCTGCCTCGAACCACGGGCGGCTTCTCGTACGCACGAACTCCGTGGCGGCGCTGAGCGCACCCCGCGCGATGCCGGTGTCGATGGCGGCGTGCAGCAGCTGCGCGAACGCTCCGTAGCCGGTGGGTGCGCGTACCGCGCCGGAGCGGGGGATCACCTGGTCGCGGTCGACGAGCACCTCCTCGAAGGACACCGTTCCGCTGCCGGTGGTGCGCTGCCCGAGCCCGTTCCAGTCGTCCACCACGCGCACACCGGGGGTGTTCGCGGGCAGGTAGGCGATGTACTCCCCGGGCTCGAGGTCCGCGCGTCCCTCGGGATCGTCCAGCCGGGTCAGCACCGCGAACAGGTCGGCGAACAGCGATCCGGTGCAGTAGTACTTCACGCCGTCCACGCGGAATCGGTCACCGGCGGGCCGCAACGTGGTCGCGATATCGGCGACGGTCGCGCCGCCGCGCTCGGACTGCGCGTTGGCGATGCGCCCTCCGTCGAGCACCCGGCCGAAGTATCGCTCCTGCTGGTGCGACGTGCCCGCGAGCCGAAGCAGGTTCACGTACACGAAGTGGCTGTGCGGGATCTGCGCGATATTCGGGTCGGCGGTGGCGAGGATTCGCGTCACTTCCGCGACCGCGCTCGGCGGCAGATCCGCGCCACCGTAGGCCGCGGGCACGGTGATCGCGAGCAAGCCACTGGCCGCCAGCCGATCGACCTCCGCGTACGGCAGCAGGCGATCCCGGTCGCGTTCCGCGGCCCCCGGCGCGAAGTCGGCCGCCAACCGCTGCGCGACGACGAACGCCTGTGCCGCCGACAGGATGCGATCGGCGGCGACCGCGGTCATCAGTTCACCGCCGCGACAGGCCGCTGCGCGGCTTCCAGCTCGCGCACCAGCGGAAGCACCTTCGCGCCGAAGTACTCGATCTCCTCCTGGAAGTGCAGGAAGCCGCCGAGGACCAGGTCGACGCCGAGCTGCTTGTAGGCGACGATCCGCTCGGCCACCTGCTCCGGCGTACCGATCAGCTGGGTCCGAAAACCGTCGTTGTACTGCACCAGGTCTTCGAACGTCGAGTCGGCCCACATGCCCTTGCGATCCTTGGTGGACGCGCCGGCCTGCTGCACCGCGTCCCGGAAACCCTCCACCGCGGGCTTGTTCGCCTTCGCGACGATCTCGCGCAGGGTATCGCGGGCCTCCGTTTCGGTATCGCGGGCGATGATGAAGCCGTTGAGCCCGAATTTCACCTCGCGATCGTGGGCGCGTGCGACGGCGCGCAGGTCGTCGAGCTGTTCGGTGACGCCGTCGAAGTCCTTGCCGTTGGAGAAATACCAGTCGGCGTAGCGTCCGCCGTTGCGCCGGGCGGCGGTCGAGTTGCCGCCCTGGAACAGTTCGGGATTGGGGCGCTCAGGGGTGTTCAACGGCTTGGGCTTCAGGGTGAAGTCCCGGATGCGATAGAAGTCGCCGCCGTAGTTCACGTTGTCCTCGGTCCAGATCTTGCGGATCACCTCGAGGAATTCCGCGCTGCGCCGGTAGCGCTCGTCGTGCTCGAGCCACGGCTCGCCGAGCGCGGTGAATTCTCCGGCGAACCAGCCGGAGACGACGTTGATGGCGAACCGGCCGTTGGACAGGTGATCGGCGGTGGCGCCGAACTTGGCGAGCACCGCCGGATGCCACAGCCCGGGATGCACGGCCGCGATGACCTTCAGCCGTTCGGTGGCGCCGAGCAGCGCGAGACTGAACGAGGTCGATTCGTGCTGGTATTCGGCGCCGTAGGAGGCGGTGTAGCGCACCTGGGACAGCGCGTAGTCGAAGCCGTTGTTCTCCGCGGTCCGCGCGAGCTTCTTGTTGTACTCGAAATCCCAGCCGGTGCGCTGTTCGATATCACTGGTGACCAATCCCCCGCTGACGTTGGGCACCCAGTAGGCGAACCGGATCTGCTCGGCGATCTGCTCCGTGGTCATAGCTGCTCCATGGTTTTGGGGGGAAGCCGTCGGATCGGAGGCCGGACGCCACGCATGCGTCCGGCGCTCCTCTCACTCCAGCACCGGCCCCCGGTCGGGACGAGGTTTTGAATCTGTGCGATTCGGATCAGGCGTCGGCGAGCGCGGCCGAGTAGCTCGACCTGCTGAACGTGCCCGCGGGCGCGAACCGGCCCAGCAGCGCGGCGGCGTCCTCGCCGGTGACCCGCGTGATGAACTCGGCGGCCGCTTCCGGCGAGTCGACCGGCAGGAACGGCTGCGGACGATGCAGCAGGCCGACCAGCGCCGATGCGAACGCCGGTGCCACGGCCGCCGCGGCGAAGAACGCGTTGCCGATCTCGCCCAGCTCGGGATCGCTGAGGAACAGCCTGGTCACCTTGCCGGCCGCGTCACCACGGGCGGCCAGGAACGCCGCGTACTGCCGCTCGATCCACGCCTCGTCGAACGGTCCGTCGTGCACGGCGGCCGCCGCGACCAGCCGCTGAGCCTGGATCAGGCCGCTCTGCGCGCCCTGTCCGGCGATCGGGTCGTAGGCGATGGCGGTGTCACCGAGCGCGGCGACCACGTGCCCGCTCGCGGTGCGCCCCACACCGGACCGCACCACCGGGCGCACAGCGCCTTTCAGCCACGAGTGCGGGTCCTCGGGGATGGTCGTGGTGGCCAGCACCTCCGGCAGATCCCAGTCGATGTAGTCGCGGTAGAGGTCTTGCACGATGCGGTGCGCCGACTCGGCGGAGTCCGCCGCGGCGAAACGCTTCTCCCAGTCGCTGCCGGGACGCGCCCAGCCGAGGAACGCCCAGCTCGGCCCCGCGTCCTTGTGCAGATAGGGGCCCCACCACCCTTCACCCTGGTCGGCGAGGATGGAGAAGCCGCTGTGCGCGCCGCCCGCGACGCTGCGATGGGCGAAAACGTTCTCGTCGTGCCCGATTCCGGTCACGGTGACGGTGAGCAGCGAGCGCTGCGGCGCGTCGTAGGGGGTGCGCCGCGCGTCGACGGGGAACAGGTCCGACAGTCCGCCACGTCCGGTCGCGACCAGCGTGAGGTCGTTGGCGGCGGCGATGCCGTCGAGCGTCTCCGGCGTCACCTGCTCGACCACGAACCGGCCGCCGCGTTCCAGGAACGCGGTGAGCCGCTCGTCGGCCTTGAGCCTGGTATCCACCGCCACGCCGACGTATCCGTCGAAATGACCGTCGAACTGGATCAATTCGGGACGATCGGGGCCCGGTCCGGCGATGCGCACACTCAGGCCGGTGTGCCGGGGCGCCCGCGCGGTGTAGCTGTCCAATCCCAGCGCGGCCTCGGCCTGCTGGGTCTCACCGAATTCGAGCGCGGTGCCGGTGGCGGGCACGTCGTCACGCAAGGAGCGCTGATCGCGCTCGCTGTAGATGGTGACGCCGAAACCGGCGTCGAGAAGTCCCAGCGCCGCAGTGACGCCGGTCTGTCCGGCGCCGATAACCGCGGCCGAACGAGTGGAACGGGAAACGGATTGCTGCGATGTCATGCAGGGATGATGCGATGCCCGCCGGGCGCGGGCAGAGTGTTGCGATCACCGAGAATGAATGGGCAGACAGCGAATTCCGAGCGCGTACCATTTGGGCCATGTCGTTCGTCGCCGCCGATTTGACCGGAGACCGCCCCGAGCAGTACCGACAGCTCGCCGCGCAGGCCGAGGCGCTGGTCGCGGGCGAGACCGACCGCATCGCGAACGCCGCCAATCTCTCCGCGCTGGTATTCCACGCGCTACCCGATGTGAATTGGGTGGGTTTCTATTTCTACGACGGGCGGGAATTGGTGGTCGGCCCGTTTCAGGGCAAGCCGGCGTGTGTGCGCATCGCGCTCGGAAAAGGCGTGTGCGGCACCGCGGCCGAATCCAGGACCACCCAACTCGTGCCGGATGTGCACGCGTTCGACGGCCATATCGCGTGTGATGCCGACACGCGTTCGGAAATCGTCGTGCCGCTCGTCCGGAACGGGGATCTGATCGGAGTATTCGATCTCGACAGCCCGCGGCCGGCCCGTTTCGATGACATCGATCGGGCGGGGCTGGAGGCGGTAGCCAGGATATTTCTCGCCGCTCTCTGATCGCGTCGCAGGGCAGCGCCGGACCGGGGGGTTCCGGCGCCGTCCGACTACCTTACGAGTGCGTCTCGGCCGTTGCCCCCGCTCGCGAAACCTCGTCCGGCAAAGCGCTCGAGCCTGCACCACCCAACCGGTAGCTCGCGCCGCGGTGTTCCGCGGGCAACCGGTCACCCGCGCCGAACAGCGCATTGCGCAGGGTGCCCGGCACGTAATCCTCGGTGTAGGCGCCTCGCGCGGTCAACGCCGGAACAACATGCCGCACAATGTCTTCGAACGAGCCCGGGGTGATCGCGTAGGCCAGGTTGAACCCGTCCAGATCGGTCTCGGCGGCCCACTCCTGGAGCAGATCGGCGACCGTCTCCCCGGAGCCGACGAACACCGGGCCCATGCCGCCGATCCCGGCCCACTTGCCGATATCGCGGACGGTCCACTCCCGGCCGTCGTCGTCGAATTCCTGGAACGCCGCCACCGCCGACTGGATCGCGTTGCTCTCCACCTGGCCGATCGGGTCGTCGAGGTCGTAGCGGGACAGGTCGATGCCCATCCAGCCGGACATGAACACCAGACCGCCCTCGACACTGGCGTAGGACAAGTACTCCTCGTGCTTGCGCCGCGCCGCCTCGTCGGTCGCGTCGGTGATGATCGTCGCGAGGGCGTAGACGCGCGCCGCGTCCCGGGCACGGCCCGCCGCTTCCAGCGCGTCCCTGATCCGGGCGACCGTCTGCGCCAGCACCCGTTTCGAGGGACCGGCGACGAAGATGGCTTCCGCGTTCTCCGCCGCGAAACGCACGCCGCGCGGCGAGGCTCCCGCCTGGTAGATCACCGGCGTCCGTTGCGGCGACGGCTCCGCGAGATGGATGCCCGGCACGGTGTAGTGCGTGCCGCGATGACCGATGTGGTGCACCTTGGCCGGGTCGACGTAGACGCCCGCGGTCGCGTCGCGGACCACCGCGTCGTCCTCCCACGAGCCTTCCCACAGCTTGTACAGCACCTCGAGGTACTCGTCGGCCTGGTTGTAGCGCTCGTCGTGGTCGAGCTGGTCGGCGGCGCCGAAGTTGCGCGCCGCCGAGGGCAGGTAGCCGGTCACCACATTCCAGCCGAGCCTGCCGTCGGTGAGATGGTCGAGCGTCGACAACCGCCGCGCGAACGGGTACGGGTGCTCGAAGCCGGTGCCGGTGGTGATGCCGAACCCGAGATGCTCGGTCACCGCGGCCATGGCGGAGACCAGCAGCAGCGGGTCGGCCACCGGGATCTGCGCGCCTTGGCGCAGCGCGGCGATGTCGTTGCCGCCGTATACGTCGTAGGTGCCCAGCACGTCGGCGATGAAGATGCCGTCGAAACGGCCGCGTTCCAGCAGCTTCGCCAGCTCCGTCCAGTAGCCCAGCTCTTTGTAGCGGTGCGACTGGTCGTCGGGATGCCGCCACAGCCCGGGCGACTGATGGGCGACGCAGTTCATGTCGAAAGCGTTGAACCGGATGCGGCGGGTCACTGCGCCGCTCCCCCGGTGCGCTCCCCCGCGCTCCACGCGAACGGCAGGTCGGCGCCGTTGAGCAGATGATCGCCGATCGCCCGTGCCTTCTGGATCGCGGGATTGTGCACCGAGACGGTGCGGGCGTTGCGCCAGTGCCGATCCAACCGCAGCCGTTCGGCTACCACCGAAGCACCGCCCACTTCGAACAGCAGCGACGTGGCGGGCAGCACCAGGTCGATGACGGCCAGCTGAGCCCGTGCCGCGGCGAGTTCCGCCGCCACCAGGGCGCTCTCGTCCTTCGCGCCGCCCGCAAGCACCTCGTCGAGTACGTCGGCGACGGCGAGCACACTGGCTTCGGCGGCGAACGCGGCCGCCGAGAGGCGCCCGATCACCTGCTGCACCAGCGGGTCGTGCCTGGGCAGGTCGGCGGTGGAGTGCGTGTAGCCGCGGGTGCGCCCCGCGACCCACTCCCGGATGTCGCGCTCGGCGCGCTTGGCGATGCCCGCGAGCACCGAGAGCTGGACCAGTTGCAGATAAGAGGTCGCGTAGGTCGGGCCGGGCGCGCCGTAGCCGGGACCGAGAATTCGATCCTCGGTCACCACCACGTCGGTGAATTCGGTGGTGCCGCTGGCCGTCAGCCGCTGACCGAAGCCGTCCCAGTCGTCGTGCTGACGCACTCCCTCGGCGTGCGCGTCCACCAGGACGCCGACGCGCTCACCGTCGCGGTCGGCGGCGGCCAGGATGTAGTCCGCGTACAACGAACCCGTGCTGTAGTACTTCACACCGTTGAGCAGCCACCGTCCGCCGTCTTCGGTGAGTGTGGTGCGGTAGCGGTCCACCGCGCCGACGCCCGGTTCGGTGATCGCGTTGCCCACCAGCGTGCCCTCGGCCACCGCACGCAACCAACGTTCCCGCTCGGGCCCCTGGTCGGCCAGCAGTTGGTCCTCGACGAACGAGAAGTGCACCCGCAGCGCCTGCGGCAGGTTCGATTCGGCGGCGGCGAGTTCGATGAGCAACCGGAACAGCTGCCGGACGGTGACGCCGTATCCGCCGGACTCGACCGGAACGCGCAGCGCGCCGAATTTCGCCGCACGCAGCTCGCCGACTTCGTCGTAGGGCAGGGTGCGATCGATTTCTCGCGCTACCGCGCCCTGAGCAATCCGGTCGAATATCGGGCCGAAGATCGCATCCAGTTCGGAGTCGGTAGTGGATTTCGCCTCGGTGGTCGTCATCAGCTCACGATGGCGCACCACGGCCGGGTGCTCACGGGTTGCGCGCAGCGCGATCGAAATGCGGACTCGTGTCCGTCGGTCGAGCTACCGAGCGGGTGGCTCGAGCTGATCGGCCCGGCTCGCCGAGGCCGACTGGATGCCCGCGAGATTCCGCAGCAGGGCGAGGGCGCCGGGATGGTCGTCCGGTTCCAGGGCTTCGAAGAGGATGCGCTGCACCTCATCGGCTTTCGGGAGCAGCTGCGCGTATTCACGGCGTCCGGTGCGGGTGAGGGCGATCCGCCGTTCCCGCTTGTCGGTGGGGTTCACCGATCGCTTGATCAGATTCTTGCGTTCCAGGGCGGCGGCGGCCTGCGCCATTGTCGAGGTGTCGGTACGGACGCGGAGGGATATCTCGTGCTGGGTCGAGGGCCCGTCGCTGTAGACGACATTGAGAATCGCGAACTGGGTCGGCGTGATCGAGTCTCCCACCGTGGCGTGCCAGATGGAATTGTGGCGCTGGTAGAGCAGCCTGATCAAGTGTCCCGGCGTCTCCGAGAAGACATGTGGCACCAGCGCCGAGGTGAGTGACTCCATTCGCTGATTAGACCACGATCACACCGGCGGCCCGCGTTGTTTCGGTCGCTTGATCAGCTCCGTTTCCGGTCGCTGGCACGTCGCCAACAGTACGTGTACGGACTATCTCCGCGAGCCCGACATCGCATCGTATTATGTTGTGCGCCAGCATTTTTCACGGATCTCAAGCTGAGATGTGAGCGTCCCCCTAGCGTTTAGGGGTTGCCACCCCTGATCGAGCAGGGGTACTGTTCGGAATCGATCGAACTGGCGCTTCCGGTCTCGAACCCGAAGCCGAATCACCACATAGCCGCGCTGCGACTGTGCCGTACGGATCGATTCTCGGGGGGGAACGGGGGTGGCATACCAATTTATTCGACGTGCCCTGCTCGATGAATGCGCGCTGCGCATTCACGGGTGATAAAAGGTCCGACTGATACCGTCGGCCGGCTCCGGCGAGCCGGGTGAACAACCGGCGGAAACGCGTCACATTTATCGGTCTATCGCGCCCGCACAATTGCGCACCCCACTGATCAGCACAGGAACTGAGCATGACGACCATGAGCACCGCACGGGTCGAAGCACTCGAGCCGAAATTACGCACCCTCCCCCGGCGGGCAACCACTCCACCGAAGCTGCTCGGAGTGGCCACCGCCAACCCACCTGATCGCTACAGCCAGCGCGAACTCATCGATCTGCTGAAGATCACCGACCCGAAGATCCGCGGTGTCTTCCTCAACGGCGGGATCGAGCAACGACACCTGACCCTGCCCCCGCGCGGCGACGACGGCGAATTCCGCGTCGAGACCCAGGCCGAACTGCTGGAGAAACACCGCCGTCAGGGTGTGCGCACCGGCGCCGAGGCGATGCGCGAGTGCCTTCGCGAAATCGGTCTCGACCTGCGTGACGTGCGATATCTGGTGGCTGTCACCACCACCGGCTTCCTGACCCCGGGATTCAGTGCGTTGTTGATCAACGAGCTGGGCCTCGATCCGGATACGGCCCGGCTGGATGTCGTCGGCATGGGCTGCAACGCCGGGCTCAACGGGCTCGGCGCTGTGGCCAACTGGGCCTCCGCGCATCCGGGCGAACTCGCCCTGCTCGTCTGTTCCGAGGCCTGCTCGGCGGCCTACGTGTTCGACGGGACGATGCGCACGGCCGTGGTGAACAGCCTCTTCGGCGACGGGGCGGCCGCGCTGGCGGTGCGGGCGGGCGACGGCATCGGTTCGGGTGAGCGCGGTAGGCCGAGCCCGGCGCCCACCCTGCTGACCACCAGCAGCTACATGATCCGGCACGCGGTCGGCGCGATGCGCTACGACTGGGACGAAGACGCCGGGAAGTTCAGCTTCTACCTCGACAAGGAAGTGCCCTACGAGGTCGGCGCGCACGCGGAGATCGTGATCGATAGGTTGCTGCGCGGTACCGGTCTGCGGCGCAAGGACATCGCGCACTGGACCGTGCACTCGGGCGGCAAGAAGGTCATCGATGCGGTCAAGATCAATCTGGGCCTGACCTCCTACGATCTGCGCCACACCACCGGGGTGATGCGCGATTTCGGCAACCTGTCCAGCGGCTCGTTCCTCTTCTCCTATCAGCGGCTGCTCGCCGAAGGCCGGATCCGGTCCGGCGACTACGGGGTTCTCATGACGATGGGCCCGGGTTCGCAGATCGAAACAGCTCTGCTCCGTTTCTGATCCACGTCGATCGAACTACATCCAGGGGGAACGATGACTACATCCAACGGGTCTGGCATCAACGTCTTAGCCGCGGTGATCCCGGCCGACCAACCACTCTCGCCCGAACTGACCGACGCGGTGACCTCGGTCGCTCTGCGCGCCGAAGACGCCCCGCGCGATCGGCCGCACGGAGTCGTCCTGTACATCACCGGCCCGGAAGCCGGGCAGGGTTTCTCGTGGCCAGGCGCCGTGGACATCGGCGCCGTCGGCAAGTGGGAAGCCGCCTTGCGACGGCTGGAACAGGCTCCGGCGCCGATCGTCGCCGCCGTCGACGGAGACGCCTACGGCTCCGCGGCCGAACTGCTGCTCGTCGCCGACTACCGGATATTGCGTTCCGGGTCGGTGCTCGGAATCGCCACCTCCGAGGAAGGCAGCTGGCCCGCCATGGCCCTGCATCGACTGGTCGCTCAGCACGGCGCCGGGCTCGCCAGGACCCTCGCCATACAGGGACGCAGTCTCTCGGCCGCCCAAGCGCTGGAGCACGGCCTGATCGACGCGGTGATCGGTGGCAACGCCGAAGCCCAGAACGACGCCGTCCAAACAGGTCTGGCGCTGTTCGAGTCGGCCGTGGGCACGGAGATCGCGATTCGCAGGCGTCTGGTCCTGGACGCGGCGGTCACTCGATTCGAAGACGCGCTCGGTGCGCATCTGGCGGCCTCCGACCGCACGCTGCGGCGACTCGGGAGCACGCTGTGACCACAGTGCCGCAGTTCATCGGAGACCTCGAATACGACCGGGCCGCGCTCCGAGCCGCCGCCACCGAATGCGGCCGAGCCCTGGATGATTCGGGGCCCGTCGCGGAGCGCGACGATACCCAGGCCGCGCGAGCCGCCGAATCCCTCACGACGCTGCGAACCCTGCGGCGGGCGTTCCTGCGCAGGCATCTGTCCGCGGTGTATCTCGCCGCCACCGACAACCTGCGTGTTCCGCTGCGCTCGGCCGAACTCGCGGCCGCGGTCACCACCCGGTTCCCCGGCCTGCTCCCCGACCCCGGCCGGCTCGCCGCCGACGCCGCGGCGGTACAGGCGCACAAGGAGGGCTGGGAGATCGACCAGGGGATCTTCTTCCACGCGGTGTTCTCCGACCCGATCGCCGGTAACCACCTGCTCGACGCGATGCGCAGGCCGACCGGCCGCGCGCAGGCGCTGCTGCCCGACTTCGAGCGCACCGGCCGCATCACACTGCCCGCGGTGACGCTGACCCGCGCCGGGCACACCGCGACCATCACCATCACCAATACCCACTGCCTCAATGCCGAGGACAACCAGCACGTCGCCGACATGGAGACCGCCGTCGACCTGGTCCTGCTCGACCAGAGATCCGAGGTCGGCGTCGTGCGCGGCGGCGAGATGACCCACCCCCGCTATCGCGGCAAGCGAGTGTTCAGCGCGGGCATCAACCTCACCGAACTGCACCAGGGCAAGATCTCCTACGTCGACTTCCTGCTCGGCCGCGAGACCGGATACCTCGCCAAAATCCTGCGCGGCCTCTCCACCGACGAATCCGGCGAGTGGCCTCCGCGGCTGCACACGAAACCGTGGATCGCCGCGGTGGACACCTTCGCGATCGGCGGCGGGGCACAACTGCTGCTCGTCTTCGACCGCGTGATCGCCGCCGCCGACAGCTACTTCAGCCTCCCGGCGGCACAGGAGGGAATCGTGCCGGGCGCGGGCAATCTCCGGCTCGGGCGCGGTTCGACCCACCGGCTCTCACGCGATGTGATTTTGTGGGGCAGACGGATTCACGCCACCGAGCCCGACGCGCGCTACGTCTTCGACACCGTCGTCGAACCGGATGCGATGGACGCCGAAATCGACCGCGCCGCCGCGCGACTCGCCGCCGACGCGGTGATCGCCAATAAACACATGATCGTGACCGCCGAGGAACCGCAGGACGCGTTCCGCGCCTACCTGGCCGAATTCGCCCTGCATCAGGCGTTGCGGCTCTATGGCGCGGACGTGCTGGCGAAGGTGGGCCGGTTCAGCGCGGGAGCGCGCCGGTGACTTCGCTGCCGAACCTGACCTCCGTGGTCTACCGCAAGCAGGGCCGCGTCGCCACGGTCGAGCTCGACCGCCCGGAAGTGCTCAACGCGATGGATTCGCGCATGCACACCGAACTCGGGCGGGTGTGGGACGACATCGAACGCGACGACGAGATCTGGGTAGCCGTGCTCAGCGGCCGCGGCGGTCGCGCGTTCTCGGTCGGCCAGGACCTGAAGGAACTGTCCCGGCGCATCGCCGGCGGCGACGGCTACTCCACGTTCGGCAGCGCGGGCAAACCCGGGCACCCGCGGATCACGGATCGGTTCGGCTTCGCGAAGCCGCTGATCGCCAAGGTCGCCGGATACGCGCTCGGCGGCGGTTTCGAGCTCGCGCTGGCCTGTGACATCGTCGTCGCGGCCGACAACGCCGAGTTCGGGCTCACCGAGGCCAGACTCGGCCTGATCCCGGGCGCGGGCGGGGTCTTCCGGCTGCCCCGCCAGGCGCCCTATCGGATCGCACTCGGCCATCTGCTCACCGGCCGCCGCATGTCCGCGGCCCGTGCCGCCGAGCTCGGCCTCGTCAACGAAGTCGTTGCCGCCGACGACCTCGACGCGCGCACCGATGCCTGGGTCGCCGACATCCTCGCCTGCGCACCGCTGTCGGTGCGCGCCATCAAGGAGGCCGCGGCAGCGGCCGTGACCATGCCACTGCCCGAGGCGTTCACCGCCCGATACCACTGGGAGACCCTGCGCGCAGGCTCCGCCGACGCCCGCGAAGGGCCGCGCGCCTTTGTCGAGAAACGACCACCGATCTGGACCGGCCGCTGAGCCGCGTGCCGACCGGCTGCACCTATCGAGAAACGAAAGGGCCATGACATCTACACCGCCCCGCAGGCTGGGCCGCGACATCATCTTCGACTATCTGCGTGCGGTGGGCACCGAATACGCCTTCGGAGTGCCGGGCACACACGAGATTCCGTTGCTCGACGGGACCACCATCCCCGAGAACGGGGTCGAGTACGTGCCATGCCTGCACGAGAACATCGCGCTCGGCGCGGCCATGGGTTATGCCCGGATGTCGGGACGCCCCGGCGCGGCGATCGTCCACATCACCCCCGGCACGGCCAACATCATCGGCAACCTGTTCAACGCCTACCGCTCCAACATCCCGCTCATCGTGTTCTGCGGTCAGCAGCACAGCGAACTGCTGATCCAGGAACCGATCCTGGCTTCCGATCTGGTCCACACCGCCGAGCAATACACGAAGTGGGCCCATGAGATCCGCAGTGTCGACGAAATGCCGCTGGTGCTTCAGCGCGCGTTCAAAGAACTCCTGGTCCCGCCATTCCGGCCGGTATTCGTCTCACTGCCGTGGAACTTCCTGCTCGAAGCGCCTGCCGTGCAGGAACCAGGGCGGGTCACCCGCATCGCGCACGCGGTGGCCGCGGACCCGGCCGGTGTCACGGAGGCCGCGCGACAGCTCGCGCGCGCGAAGAACCCGGTGGTGCTCGTCGGTGACGGCGTCGGCGAGGCAGACGCCTGGCCGGAGGTCGAGCACCTGTCGAATGCGCTGGGCGCGGCGGTGTACTCGGAGAACCAGGCCAGCCGGATGAACTATCCGAACGATCTGCCGCATTGGCAAGGCGAACTCGTGCCCACCCAGGACGGGGTGCACATGCAGCTCGCCGAATTCGACACCATCTTCCAGGTCGGGGTGAACTCCCAAGCGCAGATCCTGGTGTTCCGATGGGAGAAGGGCCCGATCATCCCGCCCACGCTCACCCAGGTGACCCTGCACAACGATCCATGGGAGATCGGCAAGAATTCCTATGCCGCGGTCGGTGTGCTGGGTGACATCAAGCGCAGTCTGCCGCTGATCATCGATGCCGTCGTCGGCCATCCCGACTACGACGAAGCCGCGGCCGCGCATCGCAATCGGCGCCTGCTCGACCTCGATGCCCGGCGCGACAAGGCGTTCGCCGCCGCGGGAGCCACCGTCCCGGGCCACGAGCCCGCGATTCCGGATTACCTCGTGCCGATGAAGCTCGCCGAGGTGCAGAAGTCGCTCGACAAGCCGCTGACCGTGATCAACGAGGACTTCGCGATCTCGGCGGCGATTCAGAAGGCGATCGCCTACGACGCGCCCGACGCCTACTTCTGTACCTCCGGCGGATCGCTCGGCTTCTCTCTGCCGGCATCGATCGGCATCGCGCTGGCCGTGGGCAAGAGCCGCTACGTCGTGACCATTGTGGGCGACGGTTCCGCACTGTTCCACACCAATTCGTGGTGGACGACGAGCAAGTTGGCGCTGCCCGTGCTGTATCTGGTGATGAACAATCACGAGTACAAGACCCTCATGACCGGTCTTTCCGCCATCGGACAGATCTATGGCTGGCAGCCGACCAGCGACGCCTGGTACCTGCGATTGGGCCGGCCTACCCAGGACTTCGCACAGATCGCCGAGACCTTCGAGATCGAAGGCGAAGTGGTGACCAAGACCGCGAAACTCACCGATGCGTTGAAGCGCGGGTTCAAAGCCCTCGACAAGGGCGAGCCCTACGTGATCGACATCCGTATCGCCTCCGCGTCCGCGCCGCCGATCGACATGCTGCTGGCCGACAACCCCGACGTCGATCCGGTTCTCGTCGAACGGCTCCAGTCCATGGGCCCGCCGTGACCGGCCGGGCCGTCCAGCCGCGCTCGAGCGCCCGCTCCACGAGCGAGCGCATCGCACCCGGAGAAAGGGAATCATGACCGAGGCAAGCAGGCATTCCGTGCGATTGAATCGCCGCACGCTGCTCGGCAGCGCCGCTGTCGCCGCGCTCGGCGCCGCGGGAATCGGAGGGTTCTTGTTCACCGAGAACGCCATCGGGCCGTGGCGGCTGACGGCGCGCAGGCTGGTCGATCGCCTGCAGGACACCGCGGGCGGCTCCTTCCCCGGGTGCCGGCGCAACCACGCTAAAGGGCTCGCCGTCGGGGGGTACTTCGAGAGCAACGGCAACGGAGTCGAGCTGTCGAAGGCGTCGGTGTTCCGGACGGGGCGCTACCGGCTCGACGGCCGGTTCTCCCTCGCAGGCGGCAACCCGCACATGCCCGACGCGCCGACCGCACCCCGCGGGCTGGGGCTGCGGCTGTTCCTCCCGAGCGGAGAGCAGTGGCGGATGGCGATGATCAACGTCCCCGTCTTCCTCGACGCAACCCCGCGGGACTTCTACGACCGCACGCTCGCTTTCGCACCGGATCCGGCTACCGGCAAGCCCGCCCCCGCGGTGATGAGCCGTTATGTCGCGTCACACCCGCAGACCGCGGCCGCGCTCAGCGTCATCGAAAAAGGCGCTCCACCAGCTACTTTCGCGGACACCGCATTCTTCGGTCTGAACGCCTTCGAGTTCGCCGACGCTCACGGCGACTCCGTTCCGGTGCGGTGGCGACTCGTACCGGAACACCCACCGGGGCCTGCGCCGACCGCAACCGGCGAGAACGCACTCTTCGACGGTCTGGTCGCCGCCATCCGGGTGGCGCCGCTGCGCTGGAGATTCCTGGTGACGGTGGGCCGGCGCGGAGTCGACCCCACCGACGACGCCACCAAGGCATGGCCGGCCGACCGGCGCGAAGTACACGTGGGCACCGTTGTGCTGGATCAAGTGCACACCGAAGCCGCGGACAACGTGCAGAACGTGAATTTCGATCCGCTCGTGCTGCCCGACGGTATCGCGCCGTCCGACGATCCGCTCCTACAGGCGCGCTCGGCGGCCTACGCCGAGTCCTTCCGCCGCCGCGCGGGCGAAACGAAACCCACCGGAGCCGTCGTGGTGAAGGAGGCTTGATCCGATGGCACTCACCGAACGCACCGTCGACGTCTCCCGGTTCGGCGTCACCGCGCGAATCCTGCACTGGGCGATGGCGGGCTCGATCGTGGCGATGATCGGCCTCGGGGCGGCGATGGTCGGCTACCTCGGGCCCTACAGCCGGTTACTGACCTGGCACAAGACCATTGGACTGATCATCCTGCTACTGGCGATCGTTCGTCTCGGCTACCGTCTCCGGCACCGTCCGCCACCGCACATCGAAACCATGGGCAGACCGGAGCGGCTCGTCGCGACCGGATCCGAGATCCTGATGTACGCGCTGTTCCTGGCTCAACCGCTCTTCGGGTGGGCGCTGGTCTCCGCGTCCGGCATACCCATCGAGGTCCTCGCGGGAGTGCGGGTCCCGGCCATCGCACCGACCGACCCGCGGCTGTACGCGACGTTGCGGACGCTGCACAGCGTGCTCGCCTATCTGCTGTTGTTCGCGCTGATCGCTCACATCTGCGCGGTCACCTTCCACGCATTGGTCCTGCGTGACAAGCTACTTCGCCGCATGACCTTCGCGACCTCGCAGCGATAGATGAGATCGGCCGTCCAGGGAATCGTCGTCGTCGGCACGACCCTGCGTGCCCCTTTGACCTGCGTGGGGCCACTTATACCGGTGATCGCCGTCGACACCGGGCTGTCCAGCGCGCACGCCGGAGTCCTCACCGCCCTGCCCCTGCTGATCTTCGCGGTCGTCCCCGTGGCGGTGCTGCGCACCGTCCATCACGGGCCCGACCGGCTCGTGCGATGGGCGCTGGTCGCGATGTCGGTGGGGCTGCTGGTTCGCTCGGCACCCGGCCAGACGTGGCTTTTCGCCGGGACCGTGATGATAGCGGTGGCGATCGGTTTCGCGAACGTGCTGCTGCCCGCGATCGTGCGCGACAGCGTCCCCTCCGCGCGGGTCACGGCGGTCACCGGCGCCTGGGTGGCGGCGATGTGCGCGGCGGCTGCCCTGTCGTCCGGGATCGCCGTTCCGCTGGCCGGTCTTCTGCCCGGCGGATGGCGACCCGCACTCGCGTCGGCGGCGCTGCCGGTCGCGGTGGCACTGCTGGTATGGCAGGTTCGCGAAAGACCCGTCCCGGTGCCTGCACCCGTCCGCCGGATATCGATGCCGTGGCGTTCACCCTTGGCCTGGCAGGTCAGCGCTTTCATGGGTCTACAGGCGCTGGGGTTCTACACGACACTCGCCTGGCTGCCCACTGTTCTCCAGGACGACGGAGTGACCGCTGAAGCCGCGGGGTGGTCCCTGTTCGCGTTCCAGATTCTCGGCCTGGCCGTCATCAACGCGCTGCCCTGGCTCACCCGCACCACGGCGGCGAAACGCCGCCTCGCCGTTGCCGCCTCGGTGCTCGACGCCGCCGGCTTCCTGCTCCTCGCGGTCGACGCCACCCTGGCACCCCTGGCGATCCTGCTGCTCGGCGCAGGCGCCGGCGCCTGCCTGGCCATGGCCATGGCCTTCCAGAGCGAACGCGCCGGCGACGCGGTCCACGCGGCCGCGCTGGCCGCGATGGCCCAGACCGTCGGGTTCGCCATGGCCGCTGCGGGCCCGGCCCTCCTCGGCATCCTGCACACCCGAACAAGCGGCTGGGCACCGGCATTGAGCGTGCTCATCGCGCTGACCCTCCTCCAGGCCGCAGCGGCAGCCGGAGCCGGACGACCCCGGCTCGTCGGACCGGCCCGGCAGCCGATCCAGGGGGTCGAGCCGGCTCACGACGGGCTCGGACGGTGCCGCTCAGGAGATCTTGCGGCGGTAGGCGTTCATGGCGAAGAGGTAGGCGACGATGAGGATGCCGACGCACCAGGCGAGGGCGATCCAGATGTCGGTGCCGACGGGCTGCTGCGTGAACAGGTTGCGAATGGCGTCGATGATGGAGGTCACCGGCTGGTGTTCGGCGAAGGCTCGCAGCGGGCCGGGCATGGTGTCGGTGGGTACGAAGGCCGAGCTGATGAAGGGCAGGAAGATCAGGGGGTAGGAGAAGGCGCTCGCACCGTCCGGGGTCTTCGCGGACAGACCGGGGATGACCGCGATCCAGGTCAGCGCGAGGGTGAACAGGATCAGGATGCCAGCGACCGCGAGCCAGGCCGATATTCCGGCCCCTGAGCGGAAGCCCATGAGCAGGGCGACGAGCATGACCACCACAAGCGAGATCATGTTGGCGACCAGCGAGGTCAGCACGTGCGCCCACAGGACCGATGACCGGGCGATGGGCATGGATTGGAATCGCTCGAAGATGCCGCTCTTCATATCCAGGAAGAGCCGGAACGCGGTGTACGAGATACCCGAAGCGATGGTGATGAGCAGGATTCCGGGCAGCAGGTACTGCACGTAGGAGTCCGACCCCGAGTCGATCGCGCCGCCGAAGACGTAGACGAACAGCAGCATGAATGCGATCGGCATGATCGTGGTCGTGATGATGGTGTCCACGCTGCGCGTGATGTGGCGCAGCGATCGTCCGAGCAGCAGCGTGGTGTCGGCGAAGAAATGCGTGGTCATCGTTGTT
The DNA here is from genome assembly GCF_040642815.1 of Nocardia sp. NPDC047648. NCBI lineage: Bacteria > Bacillati > Actinomycetota > Actinomycetes > Mycobacteriales > Nocardiaceae > Nocardia > Nocardia sp. NPDC047648. The sequence continues at coordinate 413,207 of NZ_JBEYSX010000003.1, forward strand.
CCTTACTTCGTCCGTACCGCGCTGCGGTCACTGTCTGGAGCGCCCTCGTCGCCTTCGTCGCCGACCAGGGCGAAGAAGACGTCTTCCAGGCTCGGCTTCTTCTCGACGTATTCCACCTCGGCGGGCGGGAGCAGCTGCTCGAGTTCGGCGAGGGTGCCGTTGACGATGATCCGGCCCTTGTGCAGGATCGCGATCCGATCGGCGAGTTGTTCGGCCTCGTCCAGATATTGCGTCGTGAGCAGCACTGTCGTGCCGTGCTCGGCGAGTTCCTGCACCGCCCGCCACACCTCGACGCGCGCCTGAGGGTCGAGCCCGGTGGTCGGCTCGTCGAGGAAGATGATCGGCGGATTCCCGATGAGACTCATCGCGATGTCGAGGCGGCGGCGCATGCCACCGGAGTACGTGGACACCTTCCGTGTGGCCGCGTCGGTCAGCGAGAAACGCTCGAGCAGTTCGTCGGCCACCGTTTCCGCGTTCTTCAGGTGCCGCAACTTGGCGATGAGCACCAGATTCTCCCGTCCGCTGAGGATTTCGTCGACGGCGGCGAACTGCCCTGTGAGGCTGATGGACTCCCGCACGTCCCCCGGTTGCGTGGCGACGTCGAAGCCGTTGACCCTTGCGGTGCCCGCGTCGGCTTTGAGCAGCGTGGACAGGATTTTCACGACAGTGGTCTTGCCTGCTCCGTTCGAGCCGAGCAGGGCGAAGATGCTGCCGCGCTCGACTTCGAAATCGACGCCGCGCAGCACCTCCAGTTTGTTGTAGGACTTCTCCAGACCCCGCACATGGATCGCCGGAGCTTGCTGTGTCGTCATCGAACGCCCCTACTTTCCTTCTCCGGCGGCGCGCTCGATGGCGCTGTTCAACCGTGCCCGTTCCCGGTTGATCCACGAATCTTCCTGGTAGTTCCGCGCGAACGTCTCGATGAACGCCACGGGGTCCGCCCCGACGACCTCGCGTATCGGGGATCCGTCGGCCGCGCTCCGCTCGAACAGCTCGGCGAGGTCCTCGAACATCGAAACGCCGCCTCCCGAGCCGGTGTACATCAGGTACCGCTCGAAACCATCGACCGCTGTGCGATAACCCGCGGGAAGCTGCCCCGCCCGCGTCTTGTACTGCCGCCACCGCCGCTTGTCGCCGATGTCGCCGACCAACTTCGAGGTGAGATCGGAGATGCCCATGGCATCCGCCTCCTTCGTCGAGGGGCGGTGCGAGCCGCCCATGGATATAAGTAGATGTATACGTACACGCGCTGGCCTAACTATAAGTAGACATATACGTACATGCAAGTCCGGGAAGTACGGCCGTCTGCGCGGTCGATGCGAAACCCTGTCGGTGCCCGCCGTTACAGTCGCGGCGTGGCTGGTTCGCGGTACTCGTTCACGGCGGAAGTATGGGAATTACCGGGCGATGCCGCCTGGCATTTCGTCTCGTTGCCCGAGGACGTGGCCGATGAGATCGAGGAGCGCTACGCGCATCGTTTCGGCGGGTTCGGCGCGGTGCGAGTGCACGTGGTCGTCGGCGGCACCCGCTGGTCTACTTCGCTGTTCCCGGACAAGTCACGGGCGACCTATGTCCTGCCCATGAAGAAAGCGGTGCGCGTGGCGGAGGGACTGGAGGCGGGGTCGGCCGCGCGCATCGAACTGACGGTCGCGCTGTAGGCCACGAAAGGCGGTGCGGCGACCCGAGGGTTCAGTACCCGAGCCCTCCCACGGCGGCATTGCGCTTACTCGCACTTCGCTTGACCGCCACCACCACGATCACGAGCACGCCGAGCACCACCCCACCGAAACCGAGGGCGAGCGCACCGAGCAGCGTGCCGACGAAAGAAGATCCGAGGCCTTGGCCGATGGCAACCGTCACTTCGGAACTACCGGCCGTGGTCACCCGATAGCCGCCCGGCTCGGCGGCGTCGAAGGAGAATCCGGCCCGCCCCTCATGGCTGCCGAAGGAATAGGTGATGCTCGCGTCGTACTTCCGCAGCTCCACATGCTTGCCGTGCGGGTCGAGCACCCGCAGATTCACTGCGCCGGAGGCGCCCTCGGACGACGCCCCCGGGTACTCGAAGTACACGGTGTACCCGCCGGGCTCCGCCAGGTTCACCACACCGGAGCCGGGCACCCCGACCCGCCGGAAGTCATCGATGCGTCCCGAGGTCTGCAGGAAACCGAAAGCACCGAGGGCGATCCCGCCGATGACGCCGAGGGCGATCAGCGCGCCACCCAGCGCGAACCAGCGACCGGACGGGGTGATGACCGGCGATCCGAGCGAATTCGGCGAGGTCGGAAAAGGCGGCTGTGACACGGTCGGATCCTCGGCTTCTGGTCGACACCCTCGTCGACGTAGCGACAGCGTACGGTCTGCCCTACCGCATCGCTACGCGAAGCATCCACCCAACCGTGACAACTGTCGCCGACCGTCGATGATCAGCGCGGTTGGGCCGCCGACATGCACTCGCTCGCGATGCGACCGCTGGCGGAGCGCGCCTTGTCCGCGTCTTCCTTGCTCATCCCCAGCGTTTCCTGGTCGGGAGCCTTGGTGTCGTACTCGTCGCTGATCATGATTCGCAGTCCGTCCTGCGAAATCCCCTGATCGACGAACACCTTCGCGGCGCAATCGGCCAGCTGCTTGTTCTTGAGGCCCTTGTCCTGCAACGACTTGGACAGATCGGCCTGCGTCACCGTGGGTGCCGCCGTGTCCTTGTCGCTGCCGCATGCCGCGAGCACCGGCAGCGCGATCAGCGCCGCGGCGATCATGCAGATCCGCACCTGACTCCTCTTCCTCGACTGACCACTGTCGGTGGCGTGGCCACCATAATGCCGTGCGGCGTCCAGCGGTAGTCGTCTGCCACGGCGAATACGGGATACGTTGCCGTCCAACGGGCTACGTGCGAGATCTCAGAGGTCCATCGCCGCGCGCAACGCGGTGTCGAGTCGCTCCAGGGTGTCGCTGTCCACCGCGTCCACCCGCTCGGCCAGCCAACCGCGGAAGATCCGCCCGATGTTCCCGGCATGCACCCAGCCGTGTTCCTTGACCGGAACCGCGAGGATGTCCTTCGGATCGTCCTCGATCACCTCGGCGGCGATCAGCCAGGGACGCGGCGATTCGTTGATGCCGTCACTGCTGATGAGCACGACCGTTCGGCGGCGCGGCGAACCATGCGGGTTGTAGATCCACAGTTCACCCCGACGCACGCATCTCCTCCTCCGCGGCCGCCAGCTCGGCCGCGTCCGCGGCGGCCTCGGCGGTCACATCCGATACCGGACCCACACCGGTGCGCACGGCCTCCCGTCGCGCGGCCTTCGAAATCCAAGCCGACGGCGACATTCCCGCCCGAGCCGCCGCCTGTTCCGCGAATGACCAGGCGGCTTCGTCCAGCGAAAGGGTGACCTTACGCGTTGCCATACCAATTATCGTACCGGCACCGCGGGCCGCGGACCAGCCCCGATGCTCCGCGCGACATCCCATCTGAGGACACGTGACTGCTGTTAGTGTTGGCGCATGACGACCTTGCACCATCATCGCGTCGGCGCGGGCGAACCACTCGTGCTGGTACACGGCGTCGGGAGCCGGTGGCAGGTGTGGGAGCCGATCATCGCCACACTGGCCGCGTCGTACGAGGTCATCGCGGTCGACCTGCCCGGCTTCGGTGGATCGACGCACCCGCTCGCGCACACCACGGTGCCCAACCTGACCGAGGCGCTCGCCGAGTTCCTCGCCGCGCAGGGGATCGATCGCCCGCATCTCGCAGGCAATTCGATGGGCGGGCTGATCACGCTGGAACTGGGCGCCCGGGGGCTGGCTCGGTCGGTGACCGCCTATTCGCCGATCGGGTTCTGGGACACCGCGGGCCGGGTGTGGTGCCAGCAGTCGCTGGGCAAGTCACGGGCACTCGCCCGCCGGCTGCGTCCCGCGCTGCCGTCCGTGCTGAGCACCGCCGCTGGCCGCACGGTTTTCCTCTCGCTGGTCTTCGGCAAGCCATGGGCGCTGGATGCGAAGGTGGCGCTGGAGACCGCGCTCGGCGCGGCGGACTCGGCCGGATTCGACGAAGCGCTCGCCTCGTTCACCGACGTCCGGCTGCCCGAAACCGGCGCGCTCGCCGACATTCCGGTGACGATCGCCTGGGGCAGCCGCGACATCCTGCTCACCTACGCGACGCAGAGCCGCAAGGCGCGCAGCGTGCTGCCGAACGCCGAGCACGTCACGCTGCACGGCAGTGGGCACACGCCGTTCTTCGACGACCCGGCCGGCTGCGCACAGGTCCTGCTCGAGACGATCACCCGCGTGCGGTAGGCGTCCGGCCCCGGTTCAGTCCGCGGGCGGATCGAGCAACGAGTCCGCGGCCGCCGTGCCGAGCAGGACGCGCACGGCGTTCCCCCATCGGTGCCGGAGCAGCCGGTTGCGGGACAGGTCGCCGGTGAGCAGCACGCGCAGGGCCTGGCCGGTCATGATCTCGATGGTGAACTCGGTGATCGTCGGAACCCGGGGATCGTCCGGGAATTCGCGCCGGAAGCTGTCGCGGATGCTGGTGTGCATCAGTTCGAACAGGCGGACCTCCAGCGGCAGGAACGCCGCTCGCAGTTCCGGATCGGTCCGCGCGCCGACCCACATCTCCAGCGCCGCCCAGAACGACGGGCCGCTGAGCATCCGCATGGTCAGCTCGACGGCCGTCTCCAGCCGGTCCGCGCCCTCCGGAATGGCCTCGAATTCGCTTGTCAGCTGGTCGAATCGACGCCGCGCCACGTGCTCAACGGCACCGGCGAGCAGGTCGGCCCGGGTGGGGAAGTAGTGCTGCAACGTCCCCCGCGGCACATCCGCCCGTTTCTGCACCTCGAGCGTGGTTGTGCCCGCGTAACCGACCTCGACCAGGCTCTCCACCGCCGCGTCCAGCAGCCGCGTGCGCATGCGCTCCCTGCGCTGCGCCTGCGGCTGCCGGACGTGTCCCGCGCCCGTCAGCGGCCCTGCCACTGCGGCTCGCGCTTCTGCGCGAACGCCAGCGCCCCCTCGGCGGCGTCCTTGGAAAACAGTGCGGGCAGGGCGATCTCGCCCTGCTTCGCGAACGCCTCGGCGACTGTCCAATCCGGCGACTCGTCGATGATGCGCTTGCTCGCGGCCACCGCGAGCGGAGCGGCGGCGGCGATCTCGGCCGCGAGCTCGAGCGCGACCGGCAGCGCCGCCCCCGGCTCGGTGACCCGATTGACCAAACCGAGCTGGTGGAGCCGCTCGGCGCCGATGCGGCCGCCGGTGAGCGCGAGTTCGGCGGCGGTGCTGCGCGGCAGCCGCTGGGTCAGGCGAAGCACGCCACCACCTGCGGCCACCAGACCGCGCTTGACCTCGGGGATGCCGAACTGCGCGTCGCGCGCGGCGACGATGAGATCGCCCGCGAGCGCCAGCTCGAAACCACCCGCCAGCGCGAAGCCTTCGACCGCGGCGATCATCGGCTTGGCCGGGGGCTTCGCCGTGATGCCGAGCGGGCCGCGGCGTTGCGTCATCGGCATCTCGCCTTTCGACGCGGCGACGAGATCCATTCCGGCGCTGAAGGTTCCGCCCGCACCGGTGAGCACGAGCACGCGCGCGGCGTCGTCGGCTTCGAACTCGTCGACGGCGGCCTCGATGGCCTGCGCGGCGGCCAGGTTGATCGCGTTGCGCGCTTCGGGACGGTTGACCGTCAGCACGGTGATCGCGTCGCGCCGCTCGATAAGGACGGGATCCGTCATCGGGCGCTCCTCTCGGTGAGCAGGGTGAAGGTGTCCGCGGCGATCTCGGCGTCCGCGCCGAGCGGATCGCCCGCGGTGAACGCCGCGAGGGTGTCGGCATCCGACGCCCGGACCAGTATGCGGGTCCCCTCGGGTGTCAGTGCGCTCACCACAACGGCTTCCGGCTCGTCGGCACGGTCCGGCGCCGGGCCCTTGCGATAGGCGACGGTGTATGCCTCGACCGAGGCGGGACCGGTGTACCCGGGCGCCGGTTCGCGCCGCGCCGCGGGCACCTGAGCCTCGATCGCACGGAACAGCCGCTCGGGCGGCCTGGCCGAATACACGCCGATGCCGTGCTTGGTGCTGTACCAGCCGAGTGCCGTCGCCAAGCCGTAGGCGCCCGGGTCCGCCCGCAGCATGCCGGACAGCGTCGCGATCGAATGCGTCGTGTAGTTGTTGCCCGGCCCGCCCGCGAAGGTGAGACCGCCGGTGACCGACAGCGGCCGGGACGGATCGTCGATCGGCAGGCCGAGTTCCTCGGCGGCGATCTGCACCGCGACCGGGAAACAGGAGTAGAGGTCGATGTGCGCGACATCGTCGATCCCGATCCCGGCCGCACCCAGCGCCGCTTTCCCGGCCGCGGCGATGGCGGGTGAGCGGGACATATCCGCGCGCTCGGAGACGAACCACTCGTCGGTCGCGGTGGCGCCCGCGTGCGGGAACACCCACCGGTCCCGGGGCACACCGGCGGCGTCGGCCGCCGCCGCGCTGCACAGGATGAGCCCGGCGCCCAGATCGACGGTGAGGTTCGCGATCATCAGCTTGGGGTACGGCGTCGAGACCATGCGGTTGTCGGGCGCGGGTGTCACCAGGTCGGCGGCCGCATGCGCGGCGGGCTGCCACGCGTACGGATTGCGCGCCGCGATCTCCGACAGCCGCGACCACAGTGCGCCGATCCGCTCGCGGTGCGCGGCTTCACTCGACCCGAGGCGGTGGCGTAGCGCCGTCTCCATGAGCGCGTAGAAGTACACCGGCCCCCACAGGCCCGCGGCGGTTTCCATGTCCGAGTTCGGCCCCCGATCGGAGCCGATGACCTCGTCGGGACCCACGTCCTCCGGCTGCTCCGGCCAGTCCACCGCCGTGCCGGCGCGGGTGGCGGTGTTCCCGGAGTACACCGCTTCGGATCCGGTGAGCAGCGCGACATCCGAGCGGCCGTCCGCGATGGCCTGCGCGACCGCGTTGAGCAGCCGCTGCGGTGCGTCGCCGCCGAAACGCACCGACTGCACGGTCCGCCTCGGAGTGGCGCCGAGATCGGCGGCGACCAGCGCGCCCAGATCGCCGTAGGGGCGGCTGACCGGGGCGACGGCGGCGATCAAGTCGGCCGACCGGAGCAGGCGGTCACCCACTCCGCTGTCGGCGCCCGCGCGGCGCAGGGCCTGCGCGGCGAGTTCGACCGGGCCGGGCAGGCCCGGCTCACCCGGTCGGTGTACCACCTGCCCGGCGCCGACGAGCACCGGCGTCCTCGGGTCCATTCCGGCTGGCAGCATGCGTCCTCCGCTCATAACCGTCAACATTGACGGTAATTCGAGTCCGATTAGAACAGAGCCCGAGCGCGCGGGCAACAGCGCGGGCGACACCAACTGACCGGTGAGTAAGATCGGGGGATGGGCAGCAACATCGCAGTGCGGTTCGGCGACCACCGCGCGTACGTCACGCTCGATCGGCCGGACAAGCACAACGGCCTGACCATAGACATGCTTCACGATCTGGTTGCCAGTGCGAAGCTGGTGGCCCATCGTAGCGACGTGCGGGCGGTCATCCTGTCCGGAAACGGCCCAAGCTTCAGCAGCGGCCTGGACATCGCGGCGGCAACTAGCGATCCTCTGGCAATCATTCGGAACTTCGTTCCACTGCCCTGGCGCGGCACCAACGCCTTCCAAGAGGCGTGCTGGGCTTGGCGCCGCCTGCCCGTACCGGTGATCGCCGCGGTACACGGGCGCTGCTTCGGCGGCGGACTCCAGCTCGCGCTCGCCGCGGACGTCCGCTTCGCCACCCCCGACGCCGAGTTCTCCGTCATGGAGACAAAACACGGCCTGGTCCCGGACATGACCGGGGCGGCAACGCTGTCCAGACTGATCGGCATCGACAAAGCCCTCCTGCTCACGATGACCGCGGACACCGTGGACGCCGCCTACGCCGCCGAGATCGGCTTGGTCACCGAACTGACCGCGGACCCGGTCGCGGAGGCCGAGAAACTGGCCGACCGGATCGCGACGCGGTCACCGCACGCGGTCGCCTCCGCCAAGCGGCTGTTCGACAAGTCCTGGCAAGCATCCCCACGGCGAACCTTTGCCATCGAGCGCGCGGCCCAACTTCCACTGATCCTCCGCAAAGCACTCGGTAGATAGCTGTAAATTCGCCAGAAGCGTCCGCCCGACTGGTTCTGCTGCTACCATTTGCACGATTTGCCAGCCAGTCGACTAGTGGTGCGCGGCACGCTGCGAAGGGTCTGTGTATCGCGGGACGTCCATGGTTCGCACCGCTCTCGGGAAGAAACCGGAGGGCTCACAGACAGTGATCAAGACCGCATCCTTCCTACTCTCGGCGCTGGCGGGTGTCTCGGCCCTGCTCTTCACGGCGACCACCCCCGCCATCGCCAACCCGAACGCCATCAATCCGATTCCGGTACTCAACGGCACGACGGGATTGCCGAACCTGCTCGGCCGCACCAAAGCGGTATTCCAGGTGACCGGCATGGCCAGCCCGAACAACACCCAGACCTACAACGTCCTCGGCACCGATCTCGGCATCATGTGGGACAACGGGCACGGTGAGATGCTCACCGCGTTCGGCGACACCGCAGGCGTCGGCTTCCCGAATCTGCTCGCGGGCAGCATGTGGGCCTGGCGCAGCAATATCCTGCTGCGCAGCCACACCACGAATCCGGCCGACGGCATCTTCTTCGACAGCGCGGTACGCGATATCTTCGGCCAGGCCCGCGATCTGATCCCGAGCCCGAAGATCCCGTTCCTGGAGATCAGCCGGATTCCCACCGCGGGCATCTCGGTCAACGGCGTGCAATACATGAGCCTGATGTCGGTGCGGACCTGGGACGACGTCGGTCAGTGGAGCACCAATTTCTCCGGCCTCGCCACCTCCGGGGACAACGGCGAGAACTGGGCCGAACTGCCGGAAACGCGGCGCAACAACGAGGGCGGAAACGCCAACTTCCAGATGAACGCCTTTCTCGCCGACGGCGGATACATCTACGAATACGGCACCCGATCCGGGCGCAATCACACCGCTCACATCGCTCGCGTACACGCGCAGGACATCGGGAACCTCGCCGAATACGAATATTGGGACGGCGGGGCCTGGCGAAAGAACGACGTGGACGCCGCCGCGCCGATCATGTGGGGTGTCGGCGAACTCTCGGTGATGTACAACGCCTATCTCGGGCAGTACATCTCGCTCACCACCGATCAATTCAACTCCGTGGTGATGCGGCGCGCGCCCGCCCCGGCCGGCCCGTGGAGCGATCCCGAAGTGCTGATCGATACGCGCGAATTGCCCACCGCGTACGCACCCGCGATCTTCCCGTACCAGACCGGGCGCGATCTGTACTTCCTGACGACGGTGCACAGCCAGTACAACGTCGTGCTGATGCGCACGACGCTGTAGCTCGCGGACCGGCGATCCGGCGCGGGGCTTGACCTCAACAATGGTTCATGTATGAGGCTGCTTCGCGTTGGATCGTTCGCATTTCCGGGAGGCATCATGCTCAGCACCACCGTCGACGTCCGCGCTTGGCTGCGCGACAACGCCGTCGCGATCGACAGCTCCGACCCCGGCTCCTCCGGTTCGGATCTCGACGCTCTGATCGCTCGGCTCGGCGCCGCCACGGTGGTGGGACTGGGCGAGTCCACGCGGTTCTCCCGGCAGACCTTCGGTGTGCGTGAGCGGTTGTTCCGCGGACTGGTCGAAAGGCATGGCTTCCGCGCGTTGGCGATTCAGGACAGCGCGCGTTCCGGTGCGCGCTGGGACCGGTTCGTCACCGCGGGCGAGGGCGATCCGGAAACGGTGCTCGCCGGCGCCTGGCGCCCGTGGCGAACCGAGGAATCGGTGGCCTCGCTGCGCTGGATCCGCGCGTGGAACCTGGCGCATCCGGAAGACCCGGTGCGGATCTTCGGCGTAGAACCGCCCCGCGCCGAGCCGAGCGACTACGACGCGGTGCTCGACTACGTGCGCCGGGCGGCTCCTGACCGGTTCGCCGCGATCGAGGCGCACCTCGCGCCGATCCGCACCGCCCATCAGGTCGACGAGCACGTGCAGCGCCACCAAGGCATCCACCCGGGGCGCCCGTTCGCCGAACACGCCGAAGACGCCCTCGCGCTGCTGGCGGAGTTGCCGGAAACGAACGAGCGCGCCACCGCATTCGCCCATGCCCGTCTGATCCTCGACTTCCACCGATCCAGCGTCGCGAGTCAAGGGTTCGCCAGGGACGAACGGCCCTCGGCCGAGACGGTGCTGCGCCGGCAGCGCTCCACCGGCACCAAGATCGTCTACTGGGACGGGCTCGCGCACACGACCAGCCTTCCGATCGTTTACGACACGGCCGAATTCCGCGGCGCCGGAAGTCATTTGCGTGATCACCTGGGCGACGGATACGTGTCCGTCGGCATCGGTTTCCATCACGGCGACCTCGGCATGGCCGTGGCGCCCGACCCTTCACCGGACCTGGTGGATGCCGCACTGGGCGAGGTAGAGCTGCCCGCCTACTACCTGGACCTGGGCGCCGCGGCGCCGGAACCGGTGCGTGACTGGCTGACCGGCCCGGCGAAGCTGCGCACCATCAGCGGCGTCTACGACCCGGCCGCCGACGCCACCGCGAACATCCGGCTCTCCTCGCTCGCCGCCGCCTTCGACGTGCTGATCCACGTGCGCGAGACCACGCCGGTGCATTGGCTCTCGCAGGTATCGGACTGACTCGAGCAACCCTCGGGGGCGCGGGCCGCGCGATCAATAGACTCGGAATATGGATGCGGCCGACTGGGATGAGCGCTACGCGCAAACGGAATTGGTCTGGGGCGCACCGCCGAACAACACCGTGGTGGAACACGTCTACGGGTTGGAACGCCGTGCGCCGCTCCAGGCCGACACACCCGAGGGGGAAGCGCCGGAGCTCCCCCGCGCCCTCGATCTGGCGTGTGGTGAGGGGCGCAACGCCCTCTGGCTCGCCACGCACGGCTGGCAGGTGCATGCCGTCGACTACTCCCAGGTGGGCATCGACAAAGGCCGCACCGTGGCCTCGCGCCTGTCCCGTTCGGTGCGCCACCGCATCAGCTGGCAGTGCGCCGACGTCACCGACCTGGACGAGGCGGAGATCACCGGGCCGTTCGAGCTCGTCTTGATGGTTTTCCTGCACTTGCCCGCCGAGCAGCGCGGCGCACTGGTCCGCAAGGCGGCCGGCCTGCTCGCTCCGGAAGGCACCCTGCTCGTGCTCGGCCACGACACCACCAACATCACCGACGGCTGCGGTGGTCCGCAAGACCCTTCCATCCTCTTCACGCCCGACGACATCGTCGCCGACCTCGGCCCCATGGCGGCGGCAGGGCGAATTCGGGTGCGCATCGCCGACCGCGTCTACCGGCCGACCGAGACCGGCGACGCCATCGACGCCCTGGTCATCGCCACCCGGCCGGCCGACTAGGGGTTCAGGACCAGCGCTCCAGCCAGGGGGTCACCGTCTCGGCGATCAGGTCGAAGCCGGCACGGAAGGCGTGCGGCTGGCCCGGGATGACGCGGACTTCGGCGGCGTCGGCGGGATCGGGTATCCCGAACGGATCGTTGGCGCCGTTGACGACCACCACTTCGATGTCACCCGGCGCGAGCAGTTCGTCCCGGCGCGAGTTCTCCGGCTTGCCCGGCGGATGCAGCGGGAACGACAACGCGAGCACGCCGCGGGCCCGCGCCGCGATCGCCGTCCTACAGGCGACCCGCGCCCCGTTGCTCCGCCCGCCTTGGATCAGCGGAATGCGTTTGCGACCACGCAACCGAGCGACGACCTCGAGCCAAGCCTCGTCCTGCTTGACCGCCGACCCCGGCGCCCGCCGCCCGGCGACCCGATACGGCTGCACCACCCGCGCGACCCCACCCCCCAGCCGCAGCGCGGCATCCCGCACCGCGAGCAGATCCTTCGCCTCCACCCCACCCCCCGCGCCATGCGTGAGCAGCAGTAGGAACGCGGGCCTGCGCGGCTGTTCGAGCTCGACCTCGGCCGGCCCGGCACTCGTCTCGATCAGCATCGTGCTCATTCTGCCCCGCCGGTTCCTCGACACCAGGGAGGCTGCGGCGTCACTCCCCGCGCCCGCCCCGACCGCCGGACAGTCCCGCACACTGCCATGCCCTCCGGCCGGAACCCGAGAGCCCTCCCGTGTGCCACCAGAATCTGGATCCGGCCGCCGGATCTGTGGTCCGTTGGGGGCGGGCCGCGCTCGGCTGTGGCCTTGCCGCGAACGGGTCACATGGGTGTGTCGAAGCCGGAATGGGGTTACTTGGAGCGTGGACGTGGGCCGGCCGGACTTGGTGCACCCGGTCTCCGGGCTTATGCCTCGCCGAGCGCTGGCGCCGCTGAACTGGGCCTTCCACGTGCGGGCGCTGCCGATCCGGCCGGTGGTTCGTAATTCTGCGCTGATGGTGCCTCCGTCACCGATGGTGCTGGCGCTGCGAGCTGTCGCGAATGCACTGTGCGGTTTCGGTGCGGGGGAGGACACGTGCCGGGTCTGGTCGTCCTCGCCCACCTCGCATGGCCGATGAGATGTCCACCGCCCGCGATAACGAGGCGGTACACCCCCTCGACTCGACCCACCATGTCACGCGCACCGAGTCCCGACCTCTGATCCGCTCGCGCCCAGCGCACCCCAACTCCCGGTTTCGAGCGAAGCGAGACCGAGCATGCGCCGTTCGCGGCCCGGCTCGCGTTTGCGCGGCCGTCGCGTAAGCGACGAAGGAGCAAGCGGCGGTCGCGCAAACGCGAGCCACAAGGGGGCCGCGAACACGCCGCGACGAAGTCGCGGCCATAAGACACTGTAAAACTCGTCACATTGCCTGCTCAGCTCTTTGCGCATTCATTACCGGCCGGTAATATGGCACATAAGTTACCCGCGAGTAGCATGCGGAAAACCGGCACGACTACCCCGGTGGAGCGAACAACGGGCGGGAACGGCAACCATACCGACCGCACCAACTCAACGGAGAGTGAGTACTGACAATGGGTCACTACAAGAGCAACGTCCGGGACCTGGAGTTCAACCTCTTCGAGGTCCTCGGCCTCGGGTCGATCCTGGACAGCGGCGCCTACGGCGATCTCGACACGGACACCGTGAAGGAGATGCTCAACGAGGTGCGTCGCCTGGCCGAGGGTCCGCTCGGTGAATCGTTCGCCGACGCCGACCGCAACCCGCCGGTCTTCGATCCCGCGACCCACACCGTCGCGCTGCCCGAGTCCTTCAAGAAGAGCTACCGCACCCTGCAGGACGGCGGCTGGGACCGGCTGGGCATCGCCGAGGAGCTGGGCGGCCTGCCGATCCCGCGCGCGGCCTACTGGGCCGTCGCCGAGCTGATCCTGGGCGCGCAGCCCGCCGCCTTCATGTACGCCGCGGGCCCCGGCTTCGCGAACATTTTCTACAACAACGCCACCGAAGAGCAGAAGGGCTGGGCGAAGATCGCCGCCGAGCAGGGCTGGGGCGCCACCATGGTGCTGACCGAGCCCGACGCCGGTTCCGACGTCGGCGCGGGCCGGACCAAGGCGATCAAGCAGGAAGACGGCACCTGGCACATCGAGGGCGTCAAGCGGTTCATCACTTCCGCCGACTCCGATGACCTGTTCCCGAACATCATGCACCTGGTGCTGGCCCGCCCCGAGGGCGCCGGACCGGGCACCAAGGGCCTGTCGCTGTTCTTCGTGCCGAAGTTCCACTTCGACCACGAGACCGGCGAGCTGGGCGAGCGCAACGGCGTCTTCGTCACCAATGTCGAGCACAAGATGGGCCTGAAGGTCTCGGCCACCTGTGAGGTCACCTTCGGTGGCCACGGCATCCCGGCCAAGGGCTGGCTGGTCGGCGAGGTGCACAACGGCATCGCGCAGATGTTCGATGTCATCGAGCACGCTCGGATGATGGTGGGCACCAAGGCCATCGCGACCCTGTCGACCGGTTACCTGAACGCGCGGGACTACGCCAAGGAGCGGGTCCAGGGCGCCGACCTGACCAAGATGACCGACAAGGCCGCGCCCCGCGTTTCCATCACCCACCACCCGGACGTCCGTCGTTCGCTGGCCACCCAGAAGGCGTACGCCGAGGGCCTGCGCGCGGTGTACCTCTACACCGCCGCCCACCAGAACGCCGATGTGGCCCAGCTGGTTTCCGGCGCCGACGCCGATCTGGCCGCTCGGGTCAACGACCTGCTGCTGCCGATCGTCAAGGGCGTCGGCTCGGAGCGGGCCTACCAGTACCTGACCGAGTCGCTGCAGACCCTCGGTGGTTCCGGCTTCCTGCAGGACTACCCGATCGAGCAGTACATCCGCGACGCGAAGATCGACTCGCTCTACGAAGGCACCACCGCCATCCAGGCGCAGGACTTCTTCTTCCGCAAGATCGCCCGCGACCGCGGCGTCGCACTGGCCCACGTGGCCGGTCAGGTGCAGAAGTTCATCGACGCCGAGGCCGGTAACGGCCGCCTGAAGGGCGAGCGCAAGCTGCTGGCCACCGCGCTGGAGGACGTGCAGGCCATGGCCGCCACGCTCACCGGTCACCTGATGGGCGCCCAGGAGCAGCCGAGCGAGCTGTACAAGGTCGGCCTCGGTTCGGTGCGCTTCCTGCTCTCCGTCGGCGACCTGCTGATCGGCTGGCAGCTGCTGCGTCAGGCCGAGGTCGCCATCGCGGCCCTCGACAACGGCGCGACCGGCGCCGACGAGGCGTTCTACAACGGCAAGATCGCGGTCGCGCAGTTCTTCGCCCGCAACGTCCTGCCGGAGCTGACCGCCACCCGCGCGGTGCTGTCCAACCTGGACAACGACATCATGGAGCTGGACGAAGCCGCGTTCTGACGCTCTGCGATACGGCACAACGGCCCGGAGATCATCTCCGGGCCGTTGTCGTCTAGATTTGTCGTTTCGTGACGTTCGATCACCGCTCGACGCCGATCCTCTCCGGTAGATTGCGTGCTCCCGGGGGGCAGCAGGAACCTCCCTCTTCACACGGTTCGACACGAGAATTGTCGGCAGAGGTGCCCGAGGTGACGCGCAACGCAACTGGCATCGGCGCTTATCTGCGCGAACGACGCCTCGCCGCGGGGCTCCCGCCCGCCCATCTCGCCCAGCGCGCCGGCCTTACCGAAGCGGTACTGGAGCAGGTCGAAACAGGTTCGGTGGCACCGGATCACGCTTTGCTCCAGCAGTTGTTCGACGCGCTCGAGGTGCCGATCTGGTACCGCAAGCACATCGTCGTGCTGACCTTGCCGAGCTTTTTCACGGCCGCCTACGGCCCCGGTCCCGACGCGCCGACTCCGGACGACCGTGCCGACCTGCACAGCCTCCCCGACCCGGCCTGTTACCAGCGAATGCCGACGCAGGATCTGGTGGAGGCCAACTCCGCCTACGAACGCGCCTTCCCGGGGGCGGTCGCCCGGGGAAACGTACTGGAGTGGATGTTCCTCGACGCGGCGGCTCGGCGGGTGATGGTGGAGTGGGCCGTGGAGGCGCACCTGCTCGTCGACGCCTTCCGCATCCTTTCCCCGCTCGCCCCGCGCGAGCGCGTGGAGCAGATCGCCGAACGCTGCCGCCGCTCCCCCGACTGGGACCGCATGTGGACCACCGAAGTGCGCGCCGCGGACATCCCCCGCCGCAGCTTGCAGGTGCGTGACCTCGCCACGCGCCGGATCCGCTCGATGAGCATGCGGGTCTACAGCCCCGAACTCCCGGAACGGCCCTGGTGGCTCTACCGGCTGGTGACAATCGGCCGAACGCGCGGAGCACACGCGTCGATGTAGGCGACAGCGTGGCGGACGACGGGCAGAATGACCCAGCATGACCCGATCGCTGTCCGCCCTCGCCCGAACCGGCGCGCTCGCCGCGACCCTCGCGCTGGCCGTGGCCGCGCCCGCCGGAGCCGACCCGAACAACGTCATCCCCATCCCGGCGCTCAACGGCATTCACGGCCTGCCCGAGCTGCCCGGACCGACCGAAGCGGTGTACCAGGTCACCGGCATGGACAGCCCGAATCGCACGCAGAGCGTCAACGTGCTCGGCACCGACCTCGGCATCATGTGGGACGACGGCAACGGCCGGATGATCACCGCCTTCGGCGACAGCGCAGGCATCGGCATACCCAACCTCCTCGCGGGCAGCATCTGGGCCTGGACCAGCAACGTGCTGTTCCGCAGCTCCACACACGACCCGGCCGCGGGCATCGTCTTCGACGATGTGGTCCCGAACCCGTTGCCCAGCCCGAAGATTCCCGGCATCGAGATCAGCCTCATCCCCACGGCGGGCATCTCGGTGGGCGGAGTGCAGTACATGAGCATGATGTCGGTGCGCGAATGGGGTGATCACGGGAAGTGGCACACCAACTTCTCCACCCTGGCCTCCTCCGGTGACGGCGGCAGCACCTGGACGCAGCTCACCCACACGCGCCGCGCCAACGTCGACGGCCACGAGAACTTCCAGCAGAACGCCTTCCTGAAAGCGGGCGGCTACGTCTACCGCTACGGCACGCCCGCGGGACGCGACAATCCCGGATTCGTCTCCCGCGCGAAGGAATCCGATATCGCGAATATCGATGCCTACGAATACTGGGACGGCAAGGAGTGGAAGCCCACCGACGCCAAGACCGCGGCCCCGATCGTCGGTGGCGTCGCCGAACTGTCGGTGATGTGGAACGAATACCTGGGGCAGTACGTCATGTCGACCACCGATCCGGCCAACAACGTCGTCCTGCGCACCGCGCCCGCTCCCGAAGGGCCGTGGAGCGAACCCCGCGTCCTCATCGACGCCCGTTCCCTTCCCACCGCCTACGCACCCATGATCTTCCCCTACCAGACCGGCCGCGATCTCTACTTCCTGGTCACCCAGCACACCCAATACAACGTTCTGCTGATGCGAACGCCGTTGTGAGGAAGCGGGAATCCGTCCTGGTCAACGTGTGAGGGGGCGGACGCGCTCATCGTGGGTCAGCGGCTGTTCGCTCACTCGCACTTCACCACAGGGATCGGGTCGTACTTCACCGTGCGGGTCTTGCGGGAGACTTCGCGGCCCGTTTTACGGTCGGTGATGACGCGGGTGTCGGAGATGGTGAAGCCGGGGGCGCCTTCGGAAGCGATGCAGTCCTTGCCCTTGGGCAAGGTGACGGTGGTGGGTTCGGTCGGTTTGGTCTTCTCACCCGTGATGGATTCGACGTCGACCGTCTTGGTCCCCCACAGGCGGACGGTGATGTCGGAGTCGGTCGCGAAGGTCTCGATGTAGATGCCGGTTTGGGTGTTGTTGCGGAATTTCAGGTCGATCGCGCCGTCGAAGACGGTGGCTTCGCGGGCGGCGGGGTAACGGGAGATGTAGTAGCTGTGCTCGGTGTGGCCCGCGTCCTCGAGACCGGCGAAATACGCCGCGTTGTAGAGCGTGGTGGCGAACTGGCTGATGCCGCCGCCGACCGCGGTGCTGGGACGGCCGTGGTCGATGATGCCGGATTCGACATATCCCTCGGCGGTACCGCGCGGGCCGGTGAAATCGTTGAGCGAGAACGTGTCTCCCGGCTTCACGATCGCGCCGTCGACCTTCCTGGCCACGGTGCGGATGTTGACGCCGGAGGGACCGCTGAACCCGCTGGTGGTGAACGATCCGACGGTCTCGATCACGCCGAGGCCCTGTGCGGCCTCGGTGGTCAGTTTCGGTTCGATCCGCTCGTAGACCACCTGCGCGGTCCGCTCCCCCGGCGCGGTCAGCAGCGCGGTGAACTGTTCGAAGGTCTTCGGCCAGTTGATCTTGTCCCCGACCACGGCGGGTACGACCGACGGCTTGCCGCCCGACACCGCGAACGTCGCGTCCTTCGGCTCGACTTCGGTGGTGGCCAGCTGCGGTGCGAGCAGACCGATCGCGGCGTCCTGATTCACCGAGACGGCGAGACCGCCCTGCCCGTCCGGCCCGAAGGCCAGGACGGACGCGATCTGCTGGGGATCGAGCCGCCCCGCACCGCCTTTGCCCGCGAACGCGATCGGCGTCCGCACGGCGGGCTGAGCGATCTCGCGCAGGGCTTTGTCCACCGCTTCCGGACGCACCTGCAACGGCGCGGGGACAACGGGCAGGTCCACCGTAGTCCCGGTGATCCACCGGTCGGCCAATTCCGCACGCGCGGCGGCGATGTCGAGGACCCGACCCGGAACGGGAGGCACCGCAACGGGTTCGGCCTTGTCGAAGGTGATGGTGCCGTCGACCGAGGCCCGGTCGTGCACCCGCAACTCGGTGAGCTGACGATCCAGCGCCGGTTCGTCGACCGCGCTGACGATCGACACCTCGCGCGTGGTGAAGACGGAGGCGAGCCGGGTGAACGGGTTGAGCGGCTGCGAGCCGATCCGCGACCAGGTGGCGTCCCAGTCCACGGCCAGTCCGGCGGCGCTCGGCACGATGCGGGTCTGCACGTCGCCGATGCGCAGCGGCAGCTCCCTGGCCGCCCTCGGGTCGAGTTCGGCGCGCAGGCGGGCGTCGGCGGCGGAGGTATCCATGCCGCCCACGTCGACACCCGCGACGACGGTGCCGCGCGGTACCTCACCCGAGGAAAGCATCAGGTCGACCACGTAGCCGAGGCCCGCGACCGCCAATACGGCTCCGACCGCGATACCCACCCGGCGCACGAGCGCGCTGTCCAAGCGCTTCGGCGGCGGGGTGGAGATCGGACGACGCGCGGACGCACGCCGGGGTGCCGGGGGCGCGGGCCGGCGCGGGGTAGTTTGCAGGGGCTGCGTGGGCTGCGCGTCGCCGCTCCATGCGACCGACCGGTCCGATTCCGGAGGTCGCTCCGCCCCGAGGAGCTGGCGCCATCCGACTTCGCCACCAGGATGTGGGCCGCGTCCTCCGGTGCTCGGCTGGCTCGTCACGAACCGTCCTCCCCGTTCGATTGAATTGTGGACCCGCACCGATGCGAGTCCCCATCACGATAGTGGTCCCGCCGACCGCGATCGGCACAGCACGGACATAGCGCACATCCCGCGCAAAGAACCGGGTACACCACACAAAGAGGCACCGCGCAGTTGCCGGGTCGGGGGTCTGGCAACTGCGCGGAGCCGACCTGTTTATCGGACCGTCGCGGGCGGCGTTACACCCGCGAGCCCGACCGTGATCGATCCCACGCGGGAGAATCGAACCGGACGATCCCGCCGCAACACTTCGCATACGCAAGGGAGATGGATGGCATGCAGCTGGGAATGATCGGCCTCGGCCGGATGGGCGCGAACATCGTGCGCCGCGTCCTCGAGGACGGGCACACCGCGGTCGGATACGAACGGCGCTCCGCCCACATCGACGAACTGCGCGCCGAGCTCGGTGACGGCTTCCGGGGCAGCACCGATCTCACCGAGTTCGTCGGCATGCTGGAGACCCCGCGCGTGGTCTGGGTGATGATCCCGGCCGGCGCGACCGGGGCGGTGATCGAGCAGGTCGCCGAACTGCTCGAGCCGGGCGACATCGTCATCGACGGCGGCAACAGCCGCTACCACGAGGACCTCGAGCGCGCCGCGAAGCTGCGGCCCAAGGGCATCCACTACGTGGACATCGGCACCTCGGGCGGGGTGTTCGGCCGCACCCGCGGCTTCTGCCTGATGATCGGCGGCGAGTCCGAGCCGGTGAAGCACCTGGACCCGCTGCTGAAATCCATCGCGCCGGGCGTCGGTGCGGCGGAGCGGACCCCGGGACGCACCGGCGAACCGTCCACCGCCGAACTCGGTTACCTGCACTGCGGGCCGGTGGGTGCGGGTCACTTCGTGAAGATGGTGCACAACGGCATCGAATACGGGGCGATGGCGGCCTACGCCGAAGGATTGAACGTGCTGCGGCGAGCCAACTACGGGGCCGAGCACACGGGCGAGTTCTCCGCGGAGGAGACGCCGCTGGAGCACCCCGAGTACTACCAGTACGACCTCGACGTACCGGAGATCACCGAGGTGTGGCGGCGCGGGTCGGTGGTCGCGTCCTGGTTGCTCGATCTCACCGCCGCCGCACTGCACGCGGACCCGAACCTGGATTCCTACAGCGGCCGGGTATCCGATTCCGGCGAGGGCCGCTGGACGATCGATGCCGCCATCGACACCGGCGTACCCGTGCCCGTGCTGTCGTCCGCCTTGTTCGCGCGATTCTCCTCGCGGGGCGAAGCGCTGTACGCGGACAAGGTGCTCTCGGCGATGCGCAAAGCCTTCGGCGGGCATCTCGAACTGCCCGGCGAGTAGGCGAAACGCGAAGGTGGTCCGGCCGGAAATCCGATCGGACCACCTTCGTGGTGTGCGACTACGCCCGCGGTCAGCGCTCCAGGATGGCGACCACGCCTTGGCCGCCTGCGGCGCAGATGGAGATCAGCGCGCGGCCGGAGCCCTTCTCGGCCAGCATTTTCGCGGTGGAGGCGACGATACGGCCACCGGTCGCGGCGAAGGGGTGGCCCGCGGCCAGCGACGACCCGTTGACGTTGAGCTTGCTGCGATCGATCGACCCGAGCGCGCCGTCGAGGCCGAGGCGCTCCTTGCAGTAGGCGTCGGACTCCCACGCGGCCAGGGTGGCCAGCACCACCGAGGCGAACGCCTCGTGGATCTCGTAGTAGTCGAAGTCCTGCAGGGTCAGGCCGTTGCGGGCGAGCAGGCGCGGCACCGCGTAGGTCGGCGCCATCAGCAGGCCGTCGGGGCCGTGGATGTAGTCGACCGCGGCGACCTCGCTGTCGACCAGGTGGGCCAGCACGGGCAGCTTGTGCTCGGCGGCCCACTCCTCGCTGGACAGCAGCACCGCGGAAGCGCCGTCGGTCAGCGGGGTGGAGTTGCCCGCGGTCATGGTCGCGTCGCCCGCCTTGACGCCGAAGACCGGCTTCAGCGTCGCCAGCTTCTCGATCGAGGAGTTCGGGCGCAGGTTGTCGTCCCGGGTGAGGCCGAGGAACGGCGTGATCAGGTCGTCGAAGAAACCGCGGTCGTAGGCGGCCGCCATGTTCTTGTGCGACAGGTAGGCCAGTTCGTCCTGCGCCTCGCGCGGGACACCGAACTCCTTGGCGGTGATGGCGGCGTGCTCACCCATGGACAAGCCGGTGCGCGGCTCGGCGTTGCGCGGGATCTCGATGCCGAGCATGCTCGGGCGCAGCTGGCCGACCAGCTTGAGGCGGTCTTTGCCGGTCTTGGCGCGGTTGGCGTCGAGCATCCACTCGCGCATGCCCTCGCTCACCCCGATCGGAGCGTCGGAGGTGGTGTCGGTGCCACCGCCGACACCGGCTTCGATCCGGCCCGCGGCGATCGCGTCACCGACGGTGACGATCGCCTGCAGTCCGGTGCCGCAGGCCAGTTGCAGGTCGTGCGCCGGGGTGTATGGGCTCAGCTTGCTGCCGAGCACGCTCTCCCGGATCAGGCCGTGCTCGCCGACCCGCTTCAGCACTGCGCCGCCGACGACCATGCCGAGCCGCTCGCCCTGCAGGCCGAAACGGCTCACCAGCCCGTCCAGCGCGGCGGTGAACATGTCCTGGTTGGAGGCGCGGGCGTACGCCTTGTCGGAGCGAGCGAACGGAATCCGGTTGCCACCCACGATCGCGACCGGACGGGTGGTCTTACCGGTCTTGGCGGTGCTCTTCGCCGAACGGGCTTTGCTAGTCACTCGAGTCTCCAAGGTCTCGTGGATGGATGTCCCGGCGGCCCGGTCGAGCGCGGACATTCCGCACTGCTCGGCGCCCCGTCGCGGTTGTTTACATTAAACTTACTCTGGAGTAAGTTTAATGTCGATACGTACCCCCGCAAAAGTGCGCCAGCAAACCATGCCGGGGCGACCCCAGACCCGAGAGACAGAACTCAGAAAAGGTAGGAATAGTGGCAGCCAGCAAGAGCAAGGGTGCTCCCAACCTCTATGGATCGTTCGTACACTCCGCACCTGGCGCGTTCCTGGCCAGCAAGCTCGGCCTTCCGAAGCCGGAGGCACTGCGCCGCTACGTCAAGGGTGAGCCGCCGCTGTCGGGCCCGGTGCTGATCGGCGGTAAGGGCCGGGTCGCCGAGCCGGTGCGCGCCCTGCTGTCGGACTACGACTTCGCCGACGCGCTGAGCCAGGGCACCAAGTACGGCGCCCTGGTGTTCGACGCCACCGGCATCGGCTCCATCGAGGACCTCTCCCAGCTGTTCGAGTTCTTCCAGCCCGCCCTGCGCAGCCTCACCGCGTCCGGGCGCATCGTGGTCATCGGCACCACGCCCGAACTGGCGGGCGGCGTGGACGAGCAGATCGCGCAGCGCGCGCTGGAGGGCTTCACCCGCTCGGTGGCCAAGGAATTGCTGCGCGGCTCGACCGCTCAGCTGGTCTACCTGCACCCCGAGGCGTCCGCCGCGGCGACCGGCCTGGAATCGACCCTGCGCTTCCTGCTCTCGGCGAAGTCGGCGTTCGTCGACGGCCAGGTCATCCGGGTCGGCAAGGACGACGCGAGCGCACCCGCCGATTGGGACCGCCCGCTGGCCGGCAAGGTCGCCGTGGTGACCGGTGCGGCGCGCGGCATCGGCGCGACCATCGCCGAGGTGTTCGCCCGCGATGGGGCCCAGGTGATCGTGGCCGACATCCCGGCCGCGGGCGAGGCGCTGTCGCAGACCGCGAACAAGGTGGGCGGCACCGCGCTCGCGCTCGACGTGACCGCGCCCGACGCGGCGGAGAAGCTGGCCGAATTCGCCACCGAGCGGTTCGGCGGCATCGACATCATCGTGCACAACGCGGGCATCACCAGGGACAAGCTGCTGGCCAACATGGACGAGGGCCGCTGGAACTCGGTCATCAACGTGAATCTCGCCGCGCCGCACCGGATCACCGAGGGCCTGGTGGCCAGGGGCGCGCTGAAGGAGGGCGGTCGCGTGATCGACGTGTCCTCGATCGCGGGTATCGCGGGCAACCGCGGCCAGACCAACTACGGCGCCTCCAAGGCGGGTGTCATCGGCATGGTGAACGCCGAGGCGCCGAAGCTGGCGGAGAAGAACATCACCATCAACGCCGTCGCGCCCGGTTTCATCGAGACCGCGATGACCGCCGCCATCCCGTTGGCCACCCGGGAAGCGGGACGACTGATGAGCTCGCTGCTGCAGGGCGGCCAGACCGTCGACGTCGCCGAGACCATCGCCTACTTCGCGAGCCCGGCGTCGAACGCGGTGACCGGCAACGTCGTCCGGGTGTGCGGGCAGAGCCTGATCGGAGCATGATGACCCAGGCTCCGGCAGGCAAGGAGAAGACCCAGGTGATCACCCTCACCGAACCGCCGAAGAACAGCCGCCTGTTCGTCAAGGCGGCGATCGGCGCGGTGCCGCTGTTGTCGGCGCGCAAGCCGGCGCTGCCGGACCGGGCGGTTCAGCTCGACGGGTTGCGGGTGGACCCCGATCACCTGGCCGCCTACTGCCGCGCGACCGGTTTGCGGTTCGGCGACGCGCTGCCGCTGACCTATCCGTTCATCCTCACCTTCCCGCTGGCCATGCAGCTGGTGGTGGCGCGGGACTTTCCGTTCGTCGCGGTGGGCGCGGTGCACGCGCAGAACGTCATCGAGCGGACCCGGGACATCTCGGTGAGCGAGCCGCTGGACATCCGCACACACATCGAGAACCTGCGTGAGCACCCGAAGGGCCTGCTCGTGGACGCGATCAGCGATGTGAAGGTGGGTCGCGAGCTGGTGTGGCACCAGGTCACCACTTTCCTGCACCAGCAGCGCACCTCGTTGTCGGGCGGTCCGAAGCAGGAGCCGAAGCCGGACGAGGTTCCGCCGCCTCCGCTGCGCACGCTGCGGGTGGATCAGAAGACGATCACCCGGTACGCGGCCGCGTCCGGAGACCACAACCCGATCCACACCTCGGCGTTGGGCGCCAAGGCGTTCGGCTTCCCCCGGTCGATCGCTCATGGCATGTGGTCGGCGGCGACCGTGCTCGGCGCGGTCGAGGGCCGCATTCCGGAGCAGACCACGTACTCGGTCAAGTTCGGTAAGCCGATTCTGCTGCCCTCCACCGTCAACCTGTATGCCGATCAGGCCGAAGGCGGTTGGGACCTGGCGCTGCGCCATCCGAAGAAGGGGTACCCGCATCTGACGGCGACCCTGCGCTGAACAAGCCGGAGCCGCATTCCGCTTCGCGTGAATCGGAATGCGGCTTCGCGCTTTCCGGTGACATCGGCCTGCCTGCCGCCGCGCGTCCGTCGGGCACCGATCAGCAGTCGCATCCGCAGTCGCAGCAGTTGCAATCCCCGCAATCGCAGCAGCCGCAGTCACACTCGCCGCAATCGCCGCAATCGCAGTTCTTGATCCACGCGTCCTTGCGTTCACCGGTGCACGGTTGCGTGTGGTCGGCGCAGCACGCGTAGCCGGTGCAGTAGCCGCCCAGCACGAGCGTGAGGGATTCGCCGATACCCGGGCGACGAGTCGGCGGACGGTGGCCGCTTCTTCCGCGAGCGTGCGCGCGGAACTCGGCGTCGGGCGACACCGCGCACGTGTGGGCGGCGAGTGCGCCGAGCCCGCCGCCGAGCCGGCGCAGCACCGCGGTCAGCGGGTCGAGCAGCATCCAGCGGACGGTGGGTACCCGGCTGAGCTCGGCCGCCGCCACGGCGGCGCGCAGGCTCGAATTCGATTGCCGGAGCAGTTCGTAAGCCTCGGGCACGGTGGTGCCGGTAGCCGCGAGGGGGTTGAAGCGGTCATGAGTGGCGTCGTCGTCGTAGTCGGCGACGGCGTCGGCCAGGTGCGCGATCCGCCCGAACTGCCAGCCCGCCTCCCGCAACGCGTCGATATTGTCCGAACGATCGGCCAGCACGGCGGTATGCGCGAAGAACGCGGACGCGCACAGCTGGGTCGGCGCGGTCAAGCGATCCAGCGGATCGGCCGACGGCGCCATCGCCGAGCGCCAGTGCGGCGAAGCGGCAAGTAATTCCGGCACCGATCCCGCGCCCGAACCACCCACGGCGACCAGCTCTTTCGCTTCCTGCTCCAAGCGCACCTGCGCGTCGAGCGCCGCGATGAGCGGCTCGACGTCCAGGCCGATCCGCGCCGCGCCCGCGCGCGCCTCCCGGTTCCATCGCGTCGCGGCTTTCGCCAGCGGCCTGCGGGCGATCGCGGAGACGTCACCGTCGTCCACGTGATCGCGAATCTTGGCCGATGCCAGCAGCAGTGACGCTGTGGTGGCGAGCTGGACGCCGGGTGAGTCGGCGGTGACCACCGACGCCCGGCGCATCCCGCGCAGCGGACACGGCGCCGCGGTGGTGCGTGCCGCGGAACCGGACTGCGCCTCGGTGAGCATGCTCAGCACCAGCGCGTCTTTGTTGGTGGTGGCGCGAGCGAATTGACCGTGCCCGTCCCGCAGCCCGAGACACAGACCGCACAGATGCGCCTGCCACTCCGCCGCATCGATTCCATACTTCTGAGCGCCGTGCGCACACGGCCTGAGCAACCCGAACACTTCCGCCCCGATCCTCCCCGGCTCGATCGCGTGAGCCGGCCCGCTGTTTTGCGAACTCACGCACTGTGGCAGGAGGGCGGCGCCGAAGCAACCGAAACGGGCAAAAGGAGGGCTACTCGGTTTTCTTCCGACCGGCCAGACCGCGCCAGGCCAGATCGTCGAGGAGGTCGACGGCCTCGGCGACCTCGATCCGGCCGCTGGCCAACCGGTCGGCGATGGCCTCGCCCGCGCCGATCACGGCAACCGCGACAACGTCGAAGTTCGTCCCGGGCTCGGCGTGCTTGGCGCTGGATTCCAGCAGTTTGGCGGTCAGCTCGATGACGCGTTCGCGCGCGTTCTCGATCTCCGAGGCGAATGCTTGCTGGCCGATGGCCTGCCGGTAGAGCACCTGCCAGGAACGCCGGTTGCGGTCGACGAAGCCGAGGAAGCCCTCCAGCGCGGTGCGCACCTGCTCGTGCGGGGTGAGCAGCGGGTTGCCCGCGGGCGCGACGGATTCGATGAAGCGCAACCCTTCCCGCTGGATGCAGGCGCGGAACAGTTCGTCCTTGGAACCGTAGTACAGATACAGCATCGGTTTGGAGATCTTCGCCTCGGCGGCGATCGCGTCCATCGACGTGTCGTGGAAGCCTTTACGCGAGAAGACCTCCACGGCGGCGTCGAGCATCTGCTGCTCGCGTACCGCCCGCGGAAGCCGCTTCGTACCGCCCGCCATCCACACTCCTACCACAGGTGAATCTCATATATTACTCCAAGGTAAGTTCCGGCGGTCCGATTTGCTCACCGGTCGCCCGACTCGGCCGTGCGGCGCGCCTCAGCAGCGCGGCAACGCACCCTTGAACGCGGCCACACGCAACACCGACGCGTCCACCCGCGCCATCGGCAGCCGTCCGCTCGACACCGCCTGCTCCAGCCGGTCGAGCACCTGCGGCACCGCGTCGGTGGTGATCCACAAGGCGCTGTCCGCACCGGCGACCAGCGCGGCTTCCACGGCGTCTTCGATCGACATCCGGCTGGTGATCGCCGCCATGCCGCCGAGGTCGTCGGTGAAGATCGGGCCCTGGAACGGCGCGGCGCCGTAGCCGCTGCCGTCGCGCAGCAACCGCATCGCCTCCGGGCTGATACTGGCCGGGACATCCGGTGTGGTCAGACCGGGCACGTCCAGGTGGCCGACCATCACGGCCGCGCCCGAGCCGATCAGGTTGCGGAATGGCATCAGGTCCACCTGCTGCATCTGGTCCAGCGGCGGGGTGCGCACCGCGCCGGTGTGCGAGTCGCCGGATCCGGAGCCGTGACCGGGGAAGTGCTTCATCACGGTGCCGACGCCGACCTCGCGCATCGCGCGGATGTAGGCGTCCGCATAGCGGGTGACCACGTTCGGATCGTCGGAGAAGGAGCGGTCGCCGATGACCGAGTCGTCCGGCTGGGAACTGACGTCGACGTCGGGGGCGAAGTCCACCGTCACGCCGAGATCCTTCAGCGCACGGCCTCTGGTCACCGTCGCGTCGTAGAACTGCTCGGGGGTCATGGTCTGCGCCGTTTCCCGCGCCGACGGAGCCGCGCCGATCAGGTCGCGCACCCGCGAGACCCGGCCGCCTTCCTCGTCGATGGTCACCATCAGCGGCACCTTGGCGGCCTGCTTCACCTGTGCGATCTGGCCGGAGGACAGCAGCGCCTGGTCGGTCCATCCGCCCACGAAGATGCCGCCGATCTGCTCGTCGCGCACCACGTTCGTGGCGTCGTCGGCGCCGGTGACGCCGACCGTCAGCAACTGCGCGAGTTTCGCGCGGGTGGTGAACTGAGCGAGATACCCCGCGTTGCAGTCCGGCGGCGCCGCGCTGGTGACGGGAATCGCCGCGGTGGTCGCTTCGGGCGTGGTGGTGCTCGATGACGCCGACTCGTTGGAGCCGCCGTTCGAGCAGGCAGTCGCGACGGCGGCGAGAACGGTGAGGACGAGCAGAGGCGTCTTCCGCATAGAGGTCAACCGTACTCGTGGTGACGTGCGCGACCGCAGTCGCTACGTCGCTACCGGACGGGTAACTCACGCACCGGTACCGAATCGTTGTCTCGCACTCGGCCGTACCGGACCGATGGGTCACCGCCTTGTCCGCATCGTGATTTCGGCGGCCGCCATTCGCAGGGCCCGCCGTCGCATGCGGGCGAGTCGCCCGGGAGACTGCTCAGACGCAGCGGATCGCGGCGCGAGGCGTTTACGCAGGTCACACCACTTGACAAGCCGGTTCACCCGGGCTTGCGCGGGGTAATCTCGAGGTGTCGCCTGTGTCTCCCTCAGGAGGTCATCGTGCCCTGCGATCTGATGCTCATCGCCTACGACGGCTCCGAGAACGCCAAGCGGGCCGTCGAATACGCCGGGCGATTTCTCAGCGCGAACCGCGCCGTCGTGCTGACCGCCTGGGAGCCCATGGTGCGTCAAGCCGCTCGCCTGTCCGGGCTGTCGGGTGTCATGCAACCGGAATGGGTGCCGGACGACGAGATCGAGGACATCGCCTACGTCGACGCGCGCGCCACCAATGCCGAGGGCGTGCGGCTGGCCGAACTGGCGGGCCTGAACGCCGAGGCGCGCACCGCGGAATGCACCACCACCATCTGGAACGCCATCGTCGATTGCGCAGACGAACT
Source organism: Nocardia sp. NPDC047648 (assembly GCF_040642815.1). NCBI lineage: Bacteria > Bacillati > Actinomycetota > Actinomycetes > Mycobacteriales > Nocardiaceae > Nocardia > Nocardia sp. NPDC047648. The sequence goes on from NZ_JBEYSX010000003.1 coordinate 441,208, forward strand.
GGACGTCGACATCATCGTCGCGGGCACGCGGGGCGCCACCGGGATCCGCGCGCTGCTGCACAGCAGCGTCGCCGACGCCGTCCTCAGGCATTGTCACCGCCCGGTCCTGCTCGTCCCGCCCGGCAAGAATTCCTGACCCGCGCCCGGCGTGAGATCTGGATCGCTCCACCGCGATGGGGCGCGGCGACGGGGCTAGGTTGGGGTCATGGATGGGTTCCTGCTTGCTCGGGCCGACGGGGTTGTTCGGGGTCATGGGAGCCGGGTCTTCTTCGACGACGCGCGACGCGCGCGGGCCGCGCTGCGGGACGGCCGGGCGCGGCTCGTGGTCGGCGCGCTGCCCTTCGATCCGCGCGAGCCCGCGGCGCTGAGCGTGCCGGAGCGCGCCGTGCACACCGCGGGTCCATGGCGGCCCGCCGCACTGCCCGACCTGCCCGCGGTACGCGTGGTGACCGAGATACCGAGCCGGGCGGAGCATGTGGCGCGGGTGACCAAATTGGTCGAGCAGCTCAACGATCCCGGGCAACCGTTGCGCAAGGTGGTCGCGGCGCGTTCGGTGCTGGCCGAGGCACAGTCCGCGCTCGACCCGGAGGTCGTCGCGGGGCACCTGCTGACCAGGCACCCGCACGCGAACGTCTTCGCGGTCGATCTCACTCCGGCCGGACGCCCCGGCGCGACGCTGGTGGGCGCGACGCCCGAAGTGCTGATCGCCCGGCAAGGCGACCTGGTGACCTTGCGCCCGCTGGCCGGCACCGCGCCACGGCTGCTCGATCAAGGCGCCGATGCCGCGCAGGCCCGAGAACTACTGGCCAGCACCAAGAATCGCGACGAGCACGCGTTCGTGATCGACTGGATCCGGGAGCGGCTCGGACCGGTCTGCGCCGAACTGTCGATTCCGCAGAGCCCGGAGCTGGTCAGCACCCCCGAGGTGTGGCATTTGGCGACGCCGATCACCGGGCGCCTGCGCGACACCACGATCACCGCGCTGGACCTGGCGTTGCTGCTGCACCCCACGCCGGCGGTCTGCGGCACTCCCACCGATCTGGCGCTGGACGCCATCACACACATCGAGGACGACCGCGGTTTCTACGGAGGCGCCGTCGGCTGGTGCGCGGCGGACGGCGACGGCGCCTGGGTGGTCGCCATCCGCTGCGCGGAACTCTCGGCCGACGGTCGTACGGTGCGGGCGTACGCGGGCGGCGGCATCGTCGCGGCCTCCGATCCGCAGACGGAACTCGACGAGACCACCGCCAAACTGCGCACCCTGCTCGGCACGCTGCACTGCGCTCTTCCCACCCACTGACGCACCCGCCTCCGAGTGATCCGGCGCGTGGTCCACAGGGCCGGCCGAAGCGTGCTCACCGGAGATTCCCCGGCCTGAACGCATACAAATACCGGACGTCCTGCTAGGTTGGCCGGGAACGTGCCTGCATCGACGTATTGGAGTGCCGCGATGAAGTTTGCTGTCCCGGGTGTTGCGAGTGCTGTCGCGGGCGCCGTGCTGGGCGTGCTCAGTGTCTTCCTCATCACCCTCGCGGTGCAGCAGAACTCGCGCCCGGAAATCGACCGCAGCGGCGACAAGGACTCCTCGCTGCTGAACAACGTTGAGTACGGCAGCCGCTGACCCGCTGACCTCCGCTTCAACCGCGAATTCGTTCGGATCTTCCGCGGCGCCGGGGCAGCACAGCACCGCGCCGCTGGGCAGACGTTGGTTCGCCGCGACCGTCCTCGCGGCGTTCCTGCTGACCTTCGTCCAGGCGCCCGGACTCACGGTCGCCGATACGAAATACGACCTGGCGCAGAATCCGCTCGGCTTTCTCGCGCGCGCCGCACATCTGTGGAGTAGTCAGGCGCCGATGGGCCAGGTGCAGAACCAGGCCTACGGATACTTCTTCCCACACGGCGCGTTCTTCTCGCTCGGTCATCTGCTGGGCGTGCCCGCCTGGGTGACGCAGCGGGTCTGGTGGGCGCTGCTGCTGCTCGCCGGTTTCTGGGGGATCGTGCGCCTGTGCGAGGCGCTCGGCATCGGAACGCGCGGGTCGCGGGTCGTCGCCGCGCTCGCGTTCGCGCTGTCGCCTCGGGTCCTGACCACCGTCGGGTCGATCTCCTCGGAGACACTGCCGATGATGCTGGCGCCGTGGGTGCTGCTCGCACCCGCCGCGCTCGGCGTCGCCGGGCGCGCCCGGCGGCGGGGTGGCGCGGAGTCGCCCGCGGGCAGTGCTCTGGCGCTCGCCCTGATGGGCTCGGTCAACGCGGTCGCGACGGTAGCCGCCTTCCTGCCCGCGCTGCTGTGGTGGGCGGCTGCCTCGCCTGCGCTCGCCCCGGCGCGACGCGGCTCCCATCGGCCGGATCGCCGTTGGTGGCGTTTCACCGCGGCGTGGATTCCGCTGCTGGTGCTGGCCACGTTCTGGTGGGCGGTTCCGCTGCTGCTGCTGGGCAAGGTGAGTCCGCCGTTCCTGGACTACATCGAGTCGTCGGGGGTGACGACGCAGTGGGCCTCGCTGGGCGAGGTGCTGCGCGGCACCGACAGCTGGACCCCGTTCGTCTCGCCGGAACGTATAGCGGGCGCGGTATTGGTGACCCAGCCGGCGGCGGTGCTCGCGACCGGGCTGGTCGCGGCGGCGGGCATGGCCGGCCTGGCCCTGCGATCCATGCCGTACCGAGGCAGGCTCGTCCTGATCCTGTGTGTCGGGCTGGTCGGCATCTGCGCCGGATTCGTCGGTGAGCTGAGCGGCCCGTTCGCCGAGTCGGTACGCGTCTTCCTCGACTCCGGGGGCGCTCCGCTGCGCAACGTGCACAAGCTGGAGCCGCTGATCCGCATCCCACTCGTGCTCGGGTTGGCGCAGTTGCTCGCCCGGGTTCCGCTGCCCGCCTCCGTTCCTTTCCGGGTTTGGCGCGGCGCGTTCGCGCATCCGGAGCGGGACCGCGCGGTCGCGGTGGCGGCGCTGATCCTCACCGCGCTCGCCCTGTCCAGCTCACTGGCCTGGACCGGCAAGCTCGCGCCGCGCGGCGCCTACGACCGGGTCCCCGCGTATTGGCAGCAGACCGCGGACTGGCTCGCGAACAATGCCTCCGACACCCGCGCCCTGGTGGTGCCCGGTGCCCCCTTCGGCAGCCAGATCTGGGGACTCACGCGCGACGAACCGCTGCAAGCGCTGGCCCGAACGCCGTGGGCGATCCGCGACGCGGTGCCGCTGAACCCGCCCGGCACCATCCGCGCGATGGATTCGGTGCAGCGGCTCATCGCCGACGGCAGGCCCTCGGCGGGCCTGGCCGCGACGCTGAGTGCTCAGGGCATCGGCGTCGTCGTCCTGCGCAACGATCTCGACCCGGAGACCTCCCGATCGACCCGGCCGATGCTGGCCCACCAGGCGCTCGACGAGTCGCCCGGTCTGCGCAAGGTGGCCGAGTTCGGCAACCCGATCGAATCGGTGGTGCTCGCCGACGGCTTGGTGGCCGACGGCGACCTGCGCCCGCCGTATCCGGCGGTCGAGATCTACCGGGTCGACGCGCCTGCGCGGGGCACACCCGCCGAGGTGCGCGGCGGTACCGGTGCGCCGGAGGCGTTCCCCGGCGCGTATACCGTCCCGCTGGGCGATGTTCCGGTGGTCCAGGGCGGACCCGAAGTGTTCGAGCGGATGCGCCGCGACCCTGCCGCCGCCCGGACGCCCGGCTTGCTCGCCGCCGACGCGATCGGGGCCGGGTTGCCGATCGGCCCCGTGACGGTCACCGATACGCCGATGGATCGCGAAGCCGATTTCGGCCGGGTGGACAACCACAACTCGGCGTTGCGCGCCCCCGACGACGCGCGCCGCACGCACAATCTGGTGCCCGACTATCCGGTGCCCGGCGCGGAACTGGTGCGCGGCGAATGGTCCGGCGCCACGATCACCGCGTCCAGTTCGGCCGCGGACGCCACGCAGCTCGGCGGCGCCGCGCCGGGAAGTTCCACCGCGGCCGTCGTCGACGGCGATCCGGCCACCGCGTGGATCAGCAACGGCATCGAACGCGCGCTCGGACAGTGGCTGCGACTCGATCTCGACCATCCGATCCAGACCGGGCAGCTGAAACTGACCACCAGTTCGGCCGCCATCGGCGACCCGGTCAAATGGATCGAGGTGCGCACCGCGAACGGCACCGTCTCCGTCCGGGTGCCCGAACCCGGTGCGCCGGTCTCGGTTTCGCTTCCCGCCGGCCGCACGGACTGGCTGACGATCACCGCCATTCGCACCGAAGGCGGATCGGGTGGTGGGCAATTCGGCATCAGCGAACTCGCGTTGGACGACTATTCGGTGCGTAACGCGCCGGTCCGCGTCGATATCAGGCATCGGACCGTGGTTCCGTCCGCTCCAGCGGGCGCGCGACTGCGCGGCTGGGATCTCGGTCAGGAATTTCCCGGCCGCAGCGCGTGTTTCGACGCACCCGACCGGGTGCGTTGCAGCAAAGGTCTCGCTCTGGCCCCGGAGGAACCCGGCGCGTTCCAGCGCACCCTGACCGTCCCGGAACCGATGTCGGTCGCCCCGGAACTGACCGTCCGCACCAGGCAGGGCCCGGCCCTGGAGGCGCTGCTCACCGACCACGCCAGGCCGGTGGCCCGGGGCAAGGCCGACGTCGGCGACTTGCGCGGGGCCGCGTTCGCCGCGACCGACGGCGATCCGCGCACGAGCTGGACCGCGCCCGAGGCCTCGGTGCGCGAGCCGACCGGCGGCAGGCCGACGCTCACCCTCGAGCTGCCCGAGCCCACGCTGGTGACCGGCCTCGAGCTGACCCCCTCGCTCGGCGGCCTGCCCGCGACACCCACCTCGGTGACGGTGAATCTCGGGGACGGCCCGCAGGTGCGTGAACTCGAGGACGACGACTCGGGCACACCCATCCGAATCTCCCTGCATCCCACCGTGACCGACCGCATCGAACTCAGCATGCGAACCTGGCGGCCGGTGCTGGACCGGACCGCGCTCGGGTTCGTCCAGACCCAGCCGCCAGGACTGGCGGAGGTGACGGTGCTGGGACCGGACTACCCCCCGGCCGCCGCACTGGACCGCGAGATCACCGTGCCGTGCGCGCTGGGGCCGACGATCGATGCGGGCGGTCGGACGCTGCGCACGTCGGTCACCGCCACCGTCGGCGAATTGCGCTCCGGCGCACCCGTTCCCGCCCGGGTGTGCACCGACGGCGCGGGCGAGCCGGAGGCCGGGATACCGAGCGAGTTCGCCCTGCCGCAGGGCCGGGCCGACGTGGCGGTCGGGCCGACCGACCTGTTCTTCGTGGATCGGCTGCGCTTGCACCGAAGCGGGACGGAAACCGCGGCGGCACCCGCGCCGGAGGCGGGCACGCGACTGCTCGTGCTGCCGCTGAGCACCAACGTCGGATGGCGTGCGACCAGCGCGGACGGCCATGTGCTGAAACCGGTGGTGGTGGACGGCTGGCAGCAGGCCTGGCTGCTGCCAGCCGACGCCACCGGCCCGGTGACGATCGCTTTCCCGGACGACCGGTGGTACCGCCTCGGCATCTTCGGCGGCCTGCTGCTGCTCCTGCCGCTCGCGGTTCTGGCCTTCCCCCGCCGCGCGCGGCCGGGTACCACCCGGGCCGAGGCGGGCAGAGCGGAATCGGAGGTGCCCGCCGAGCAGCCGGATGCGAGCGCCGATGCTAGCGGTACCTGGGGCCGACGCTGGATGGGCGCGCTAGGGCTCACCGGTGCGGCCACCGTGATCGCGGGCCCGGTAGGGGCCGCCGCCACGGTGATCGCCTTGGCCGCAACCCGTTTCACGCGGTATGTCACCCCGCGTGCGCTCGTCGTAGTGGCGGGCGCGGGCACCATGCTCTCCGCCGCCGCGCTGTCCACGGGCCCGTGGCGCTCGCCGGACGGTTATATGGGCGGTTCCGTGCTGGTGCAGCTGCCCGCGTTGCTCGCGATCATCGCGGTGGGCATCGCGGCGCTGCCCCGGCCGAAGCACGCCGATCGGGCCGGTGCGAGCGGGGCGGACGAGCCGCATTCCCCGACGGTCGGGGACTGACGGGCCGCACCGATCGACAACCCCACCGCACCCGTCAGCGCGAACGCGAGGCGTTCGGCTCGACGAGTGCGCATTCGCCGTGCGGCGCAAGCGCACTCGTTGCTAACGTGACCCCGCGTGAACACCTGTGCCGAATGCGGTTTCGTCTACGACTTGGCTTCGGCGGCCGATGTGCCGTCGCTGGCGCGGGAGCACGCAGTGGAATACGCCGATCTGCTCGGCGCCGACATCGGCAAGTTACGCCGGCGTGGCAAGCCGGACGTGTGGTCACCGCTGGAGTACGCCTGCCACGTGCGCGACGTACTGCTCGCCCAGCGCGAGCGCGTGCTGGCCGCGCGTCGTTCGGACAACCCGCCCGCTACCGCGATGGGCCGGGACGAGCGCGTCGAGCACGACGGATACGCCGAACAGAACCCCGCGGACGTTGCTCGCCAGATCCGCGACGCCGCCCTGCTGTTCGCGAACGTGCTGGAGCGACTCGGCGACGACGACTGGGAGCGGACCCTGGGCTTCCCCTATCCCGAACCCGCGGATCGTTCCCTGCGCTGGCTCGCCGTGCACACCCTGCACGAGCTGCGTCACCACCTGCTGGACATGCACCGGCAACTCGACGGCTGACCGCGCGCCGGCGGCAGATCAGGGCGCGGGCTCGGGCTCCGCGTTGCGCCGCACCCGGTCCCGGCGGCGGGCCCAGCGCCGCACCGGCTCCTCGATGAGCGCGTAACTGGCCGCGGCGACCGGAAGGGTGACGGCGATCGTGAGGGCCAGGACGTAACCGAAGTCCCCCTGGAAGGGCAGGATGCCGAAGACCGGGAACACGATCGACAGCACCGCGAGGTGCCAGATGAAGATGCCGTAGGACCAGCGGCCGAGCGTCGCGGCCACCGGCGACTCCAGCCAGCGGTGCGCGCGCGCCGCCGGGTCGCGCAGCACCAGCGGCGCGAGCAGCGCGAACCCGATGATCGCGCCGAGCCCCATCTTCACTACGTACTGCCAGGGTTCGGCCCGGTTCAGCCCGGCGGGACCGGCCAGATCGGTCGCCGCGAGCAGGAAGGCGCACACCGCGACGGTCCACATCAGCGGCTGATTCGCCCCGACTTTCCACCACCGTGATAGCCGGACGCTATGTTCGGCGAGTTCGGCGAGGATCATGCCCGCGGCGAACCAGGGCAGATAGCCGGGCAGCCAGTTGTCCGCGTGGATCGCGTCGGGCGTCGGCACCGGAATGAAGTTCCAGCTCAGGCTGAGCACAGCGAGCGCGAGCAGCACCGGAACCCGCCGCCGCGCCGCGGAGCCGCGCAGGCGCACCAGCGCGAACGCGAACACGGGCAGCATGAGATAGAAGGCGACCTCCACCGAGAGGCTCCACATTTGGGTGAGGCCGTCGGTGAGCGTCAGCGGCACGAATACCTGCAAAAGCGCCAGGTTCGACCCCCACACCCGCAAGCCCGCCGTCCCGGCGGCGCTGGGCAGCAGCACCAGAACCGCGCACACCACGACCCAGTAGGCGGGCAGGATGCGAGCGGCGCGATGTCTCAGGTAGTAGCCGACCGGCGGGGCGGTGTCCAGCCCGCGCGCTGCCGCGGCGTGCGGACGCCAGAGCAGGAACCCGGACAGGGCGAAGAACACCGCCACCGCCATATCGAACCGGCCCCACACCCGGCCGACAACCGGTGTGCCCGCGGCGCCGGTCTGGAAGGCGACGTGGGTCAGCAGCACGCCGAGCGCGGCCATTCCGCGCATGCCTTCCAAGGCAGGCACGAAGGCGCGCGGGCGCACCCGTTCGGTCGCCGGCGCGGCGGTGGGCAGGGTCGCTGTCATCGGGCTCCAGTCTGCCTTGGCGAATCCACAGTTGATAACCCGGCGTTTCAGATTTCGCGCTAGACTCGGGCGATTTCTCGGCCGTTTCGGCCTCGACGCCGCATGGTACGACATCGGACTGTTAGTGTCGGGGCTCACGAGTGCCGCGGCCTGCCCGCAGTGCTCGCCGGAGCGACCTGTGTTCTACGACGAGGAGAGTTTGCATGGCACTGAGTGCCGGTACCAGAAGGACGGTGGCCTGCCTGCTCGTGGGTCTCGGCGCGTTGCTGATCGTCGCCGCAATCATGATCCCGACCTACACCGTCGACAAGCTGGCCAAAACTCCCCTCGATCTGGAGATCACCACGATCGCCACGAACCAGCCGGGTGAGGACAGTCTGGTGCTCGACTCCAAGTCACTGACCGCTCCGGAAGGCGCGGCGAAGGTCGACACCAATGTCCCGCTGGTCTCGCAGCGCTTCCTCACCGTCGAGGACCCGGCCGACGCCGAGCAGATGACCGTGCAGGCGGGCCAGACACTGCGGCGCATCGACAAGCAGGGCGACACCGGCCTGCTCACCGCGACCGTCGATCGGGTGACCATCGACCGGGTGACCGGTGAGCCGGTCGGCACCGAGCCCAACGGCTCGATCGCGGTGACCGCGAACCTCGAGGGCCAGAGCCTCGCCGAGCCGGTGCAGCACACCGGTCTGCAGTACCGGTTCCCGATCGGCACCGAGAAGAAGACCTACCCGTACTTCGATCTCAACGTCCGCAAGACCTTCGACGCCAACTTCCTCGAAGAGACCGAGATCAACGGCACCAAGGTCTACCACTTCCAGATGTCGGTGCCCGCCACCAGCCTGTGGGACGTCGTGCAGGCGCCGACCAACCGGCTGAGCCTGCCCGCCGCCAAGTGGGGCGTGGAGGGCGGCGACGCCCCGGTGACCATGACCCGCTACTACACCAACACCCGTGACCTGTGGGTGGAGCCGAAGACCGGCACGGTCGTCAAGGGTGGCGAGGCGCTGCACCTCTACTACTCGCGCACCGCGGACAAGCCGGAGGTCACCGCGCTGAAGTCGCACATCGTGTTCGACGAGAACACGATCGAGTCGCAGCTTTCGGTGGCCAAGGAGAACATCGACAAGCTGTCGCTGTACGGCCGGGTGATGCCGATCATCCTGGGCGTCCTCGGTGTGATCGCGCTGATCGCCGGTGTGGTGCTCGGCATCCGCGGCGGCTCGGCTCCGACGCCCGCGCGGGCGGGCGGCTTCCCGGGTCAGCGTCCGAGCGGCGCGGCTCCGACCGCACCCGCACCGCGTGCCAACCGTGGCGCCGACGACGCGCCGACGGAGCAGATTCGGATCGACAAGCAGCCCTGACCGGCTGATCGCCATCGGACTTCGGCTCCCCCGCCTACCGGCTGGGGAGCCGAAGTCGTTCACGGGGTTCTCAGGGTTCGGAGCGGCCGAGCGGATAGGCGACCGGGTGCCGTGGCTGATACAGCAGCATCGTGCCCGCGCCGGGAATACACAGGTCCACGCATCGGCCGAAACCCCGCTCGGTGACCTCCCCTTCGAACCGTGCTCCACGGGCGGCCAGTTCGGCCGTCGTCCGGTCCAGGTCGTCGCACATCAGCGAGATCTCGTGGCACGGCGTGCCTTCGGTGGGATGTACGCCGAGTTCACTCGGGCCGGGAGCGAACAACAGCCAGCCGTCGTGGGCGTCGAGGTGCGGCCAGCGCAGGACGTCGCGGAAGAACGCGCGCGCCGCGTCAGGATCCTCCGCGTAGACCAGGGTGTGCACCGCGGTGATCATGGAACGATCGTAGGCGGTGGGGTCAGCCGACGGGGCGAAGCGGTCCGGGGCGCGCCGTGTGGTCTGCCGCGCGCAGGACGATGACGGCGACCACGAAGGTGGTGGTCGCGGCCACCGACACCGCCGTGATGATCAGCGCCGGAACCGAGCGGGCCAGTGACAGCATCAGGGTGACTTCGACGGCCAGCCCCAGCCAGGCGACCATCGCCAGCGAAGTGCGGTCCACGGCGATGGCCGAGAGCACCGCGCCTTGCAGCACGGCCAGCAGAGCGCCGTGCAGCGCGAACACCCACAGCAAGCCCTGGATCGGGGCGTAGTCCTCGCCGGCCAGCAGCGGAGCGAGCGGCGCGGCGAGCGCGGCGCCGAGCACCGCGACGAGGCCGATCCCGCTGAGCACCGCCAATGCCGCCCGGATCGCGCTCGCGGAGTGCGTCGGCTGGGCCATTCGCGGGTAGAGCACGACACCGACCGCCTGCGGCAGCCAGAATGCGATCTTGGTGGCGATGGTGCCGAGTGCGTAGCGGCTGGCGTCCACGTCGTCGAGCACGATCCGCACCACGATGAGATCCGCCGACGACAGCGCCATCATCGCCGCCTGCACCTGGGCGGCCCGCAGCACCGGCAGCACGCCGGGAGCTGCGGCGACCTCACCCGCCTCCACAGCGCGGACGCGCGCGGACGGCGCACCGGCGACGATCCTGGCCAGCAGCGCCGCCACCGCCACCCCGCAGGCCGCGCCCCACAGGGCGAGCGTCGCGCCGCCGCCGAGCGCGAGGATCACCAGCGCGGGCGCGACCCGGGCGATCCCGGCGGCGCCGAGCACCGTCCCCAACGCCCGAAACCGCCTGCCGCCCTGCAACATTCCCTGCTCACCGGACAACAGCACCAGCGCGGGCGCCGCACCGAGCGCAGCCGCGGTGGCGGCCACCCCCACGTTCAACGTGACGGCGACCAGCGGCACCAGCGCCGCGGCCGCCAAGGCCACGATCACCGCGCACCGCCACTGGAGCCCGCGCAGCGCAGCCGTCCCCGCGCCGCGCACGAGTTCCCGCGCCACCACGTTCTGCAACGCCAGCGCCGGAACCGCGCACAGCAGCTGCACGGCGAGCAGACTCGCGAACTCGCTGTAGCCGGTGACTCCCAGCCACCGCCCGGCCAGCAGCTGCAACAGATATCCGGCGACGTTCGCGGTCATCGCACCCGCCGTCACCCACGTCAGATCCGCCACCACAGGAAACCGACGGACAGCAGACACGTGGCCCATCGTCCCACCCGCGCAGGCCGTTGCCCGTCCCGCCCCGCCGCAGCGCGAACGGCGCTCGCCGTGGATCGGGCCGGGACGCCGTACAGGATATTGCCGTCGGGCAAGACCGACCGCGTCACGACAGCGCTGTCATGGCGTACAGGCGGGGATCGGCGTCACCGGTAGGTGAATCAACGACTGTCCGGTCGACGGTGGGGCGCCGATCACTGCACACCTCGCCTGGCCGAACAGACACGCGATCCGCCCGTCCTACCGAAGCCGGAACTGCGCACGTACTCCGTGCAGGTGCCGCCGGACAGCGCCGACCAGCATCAATCCACCGAGCCCGGACACCGAGACCCGCGGGCCCCGCTGACTCGGCGACGGAAGAGAGCGGGACGTACAGTGCTCAGGCGTGAATGGGAGCGGTCGAGACCGAGCGGTGGCTGCGGGATACAGCGCGGCCGGGGCGCTGCTGGTGACCGCACCCTTGCTGCGGCCGGGATACCTGCTCGTACGCGACGCGGTGAGCACCCCGCGTAGCTATCCGACCGACTCGGCGCTCGGCCTCGGCGACGCGGCGCCACGGGCGGTGCCGCAGGATGCGCTGCTGGCCGTGCTGTCGGCGTTCGTCGACGGCGGGCTGCTGGTCAAAGCGATTCTCGTCGTCGCGCTGTGGGCCGCGGCGTACGGGGCGGCGGCGCTCGCGCGCGAACTGCTGCGCGCGTCGCTCGGCCCGCAACTGGTGGCCGCGACGGTCGCGTTGTGGAACCCGTACGTGGCCGAGCGCCTGCTACAAGGGCATTGGAGCCTGCTGGCCGGATACGCCGCGCTGCCATGGACGGCGCTGGCCGCGTACCGCCTCCGATCCACGGCCACCGCGAAACGGCGCAGGCGGACTCTCTCGAACGCACCGGCACAGCACGCGAACGGCCTCAGCGGACGTCCCGCACCGCGGCAAGCCGAACACTTCGATAAGGCCGCGACATCGTCGGCGGCGCCGAAGACCGCCGCGGTATCCACCTGGGCCGCACTGGCCGGATCACTCGCCGCGGCCGGGCTCACCCCGACCGGTGCGTTGTTGGCGGGCGTGACCGCCTTCGCGCTGGTCCATCGGCGCCAACTCCTCGCGGCGCTCGTCCTCTGGCTCGCCGCCTCCGCGCCATGGCTCGTCGCGACCGCGCTGTCGGGTGCGGGCGCCGAGCCGTCGGATCCCGCGGGTATCGCGGCCTTCGCCGCGCGGGGCGAACCCGGTCTCGGCACGCTCGGCAGCCTGGCCGGACTCGGCGGGATCTGGAACGCCGAGGCGGTACCGGATTCGCGAACCACACCGCTGGCCGCGATCGGCACTCTGGCGCTGTTGTTGATCGTCGCGCTGGGTGTTCGCGCCGTAGCCACCGGTGGTGCCGACCCCGACAATCGCCACGTCCGCCGCATATTGCTGCTGCTCGCGGTGGTCGCGATCCTGTTTCCCGCGCTCGGTGCGACGGCGTGGGGCATGAGCGCACTGGAGTGGCTCGTCGCCCACATACCGGGTGCGGGTTTGCTGCGGGACACCCAGAAGTACGTGGCGCTGGCCATGCCCGCCTATGCCCTGTGCGCGGCGGCGGGATGCGCGGTCACCGCCCGGCGTCTGTCGTCCCGGCGGGAGTCGGCGGATCGGCCCGCGACGGCGGCGCCTGCCGTGACGTCCACGGTCGCGGTGGTCTTCGTCGCGCTTCTGGTGCTGCCGTTGTACGACCTCGCCTGGGGCGCCGGTGGGGCTGTCCGCCCGGTGCGCTATCCCGCCGGTTGGCAGCAGGTCGCCGACCGGGTCGACGGTCCCGGCGACGTCGCCGTACTGCCGGGCGGGATGTTCCGCAAGTTCCGCTACAGCGGGGCCGCACCCGTGCTGGACCCGGCGCCGCGCATGCTGCCCAACGACGTCTTGCAGACCGGTGAGCTGCCCGTACGCGGGCGCACGGTATCCGGCGAAGGCACCCGCGCCAGAGAAGTGGAAACCCTGCTGCTGCGTGGCGGCTCCCCCGCGGAGTTGGCCCGCCTCGGAGTGGGCTGGGTCCTCGTGGAGCGAACCACCCCCGGACCGCTCGGTGAATCGGCCGCGACCCTGGCCCGCGTCGAGCGGGTCTACGAGGACGCCGACCTCGCGCTGTATCGCGTGCCCGGTGTCGTCGAGCGGGGTCGATCGACGACCGCGCACCGGGCCGTCGCCGCCGCGGCCCACTTGCTCTGGGGCGCGATGCTCGTCGCAGGCCCACTCGCCGCCCTCGGCGCACACGCGCGATCGCGCAGCAGGACGCGGAACTGAGGCACACTCCCCCGCGACCGCCCGCCGGTGGTACAGACAAAATGGACGGGCGCGGGTTCGATGCGCAGCTCCCGTGACAGATCGGACGCGCAGGTGGAGCGTTGGCGAATATGCCTGCGGGACATGGCTTCCCACACGCGGCGCGTTCCGCACAAAGCGGACGGGTCGACGGAAGACCGGTCGCCGACTTCGGGCGAAGTGTCGTTCAGTCGACCGTGCGGGGTGCGAGCAACCCGCTCGTGTGCTCGCCCCGGGCGGCCGCGGCCAGCACTTCGTAGACGCCGTTCCCGGTCTGCTCCCAGGAGAATTCGCGAGCGCGAGCGCGGGCCTTCTCACCCATCACCGTGCGCGCACCGGGGTCTTCCAGCAGATCACCGACGGCATCGGCCAACTGGGCGACGTCGTCGACCAGGATTCCGGTGGCGCCGTCGACGATGGAATCGGTGAGTCCGCGCGAACTCCGGTAGCCGACCGTCGGCACGCCGTGCTGGGCGGCTTCGATCACCGCGAGCCCCCAGCCTTCTTTGCGGGACGGCAGCACATGCACCCATGCGCGGGCGAGGAGTTCGTGCTTGCGGCGCTCGTCCACGTGCCCGTGGAAGGTGACGGCGTCGGCGATGCCGAGTTCACGGGCGTTGTCCCGCAGGTTGTCCCCCCACCAGCCGTCGCCGATCACGTCCATGCGCAGGCCGGGAACGCGGTCGCGCAGCCGGGCCACGGCCGCGAGCGCGTCCTCGATCTGCTTGTGCGGCACCAGACGGGAGAGCACCACGACAGTGGGTGCGGGAGTACGGGTTTCCGCGGCGCCGGTGGGCGCGTCGACTGGAACAGGTTCAGCTCCGTTGCGGACCACCGCGATTCGCGTGCGGTCCACACCGAGCGTGGCCAATTCCTCCGCCGACGGGAGCGAAACGGTCAGATATTGGTTGTGCCGGTGCACGCGCGGAGACAGCCGCGATTCGATCCACCAGCCGATGCGGCCGACCAGCCGGCCCGCCACCGGCCACTGTTCACGGTGGCCGTGATGCACGAGCACCACCGACGGCGCGGCGGTGACGGCGGTGGCGAAGAACGGGATGCCGTTCTGGGTGTCGATCACCGCGTCCGGCCGCAGGCCGCGCAACGGGCCCAGACCGATCCTGCCGAGCAGCAGTGCGGCCAGCGCTCGCGGATACACCGTGTACCGGCCGCCCGCGCGGCTGATATCGATGCCGTCGAGACGCTCCCGCCGCGGCGCCCCTGGGTAGCGGGCGGTGCGCAGGGTGACCTTGACCCCGCGCGCCGCGAGCTGCGCGCCGACCTGCTCGAGGTACCGCTCGCTGCCGCCGCCCTGCGGGTGCCCGGTGTCACGCCAGCAGAGCAGGAGGACTTCGCGCACGGTGGAGCTTCTCTCGGTCGGTAGGTGGTGGGAACGTCGGATGTCGCGCTACACCCTAACCCGAGCACCCGCCCGAGATGCCCAGCATCGGGGTTGTGCGAGACTCGGCGCCGTGCTCAAAGCCGAAACGACGCCGACGCGCAGCGACTCGCCCCGGTTCGCCCGCCGGGCGACCCTGCGCCGGTCGCTGCGGCTGCTCGGCAGTTTCCGGTTCGAGCAGACCGATCCGGCGCTGTTCTACGGAGGTCTGGCCGCCGACACCTCGGCGATGATCGCCGACTTCTACACCGACCTCACCGGCCGGTCACTGGACGGTGCGACGATCCTGGACGTGGGTGGGGGGCCGGGCTACTTCGCCGACGAGTTCGCCCGCACGGGGGCGAGCTACATCCCGGTGGAGCCCGACCCGACGGAGATGCACGCCGCGGGGCTCTCGGTGGCGGGCGCGGTCCGCGGATCCGGGATGGCACTGCCGTTCCGTGACGACGCCGTCGACATCTGCTTCTCGTCGAACGTCGCCGAGCACGTCTCGAAGCCGTGGGTGATGGCCGACGAGATGGTGCGGGTGACCAGGCCCGGCGGGTTGATCGTGCTCTCCTACACGGTGTGGCACGGCCCGTTCGGTGGGCACGAGACCGGACCCTGGCACTACCTCGGTGGTGAGTACGCCGCGCGCCGGTACCGGCGCAAGCACGGGCGCGAACCCAAGAACAGGTTCGGCACCTCGCTGTTCGCGGTGCGGGCGGCGGACGGATTGCGCTGGGCGGCAGGCACTCCGGCGGAGGTGCACACCGTCTTCCCGCGTTACCACCCCCGCTGGGCGTGGTGGTTGGTCCGGGTGCCGATGGTGCGTGAGCTACTTGTGAGCAATCTGGTCGTGGTGGCAACCAAAAGTTAGCCGAGCTAAGCCTCCAGCCACCCGCGGCGCCAGTGCCGCTTACCGCAGGGCGCGTGCACGGGCTCGCTCCACGGCGATTCCCGCATGGCCAGTCCGACGGTCTCGAGCGTGGTGAGGCCGACCAGATCGGCCAGCATCCCTACGGCGGCGACCGCCTCCGCGGCCTGCATAGCCGCGGTCGCCTGCTCGATCGTCAAGGTACGGCCGGGTAGGAAGGAGACCACCCACCCGCCGTGGCCGACACATTTAGCCTGATGCTCGGTTTGATCGCTGGTCATCAGCGACCGGCCGATCACTTGCACCGCCATGACTCGGACTCCCCAGTTTGCGGTAACGGTTCGGTAATGGAGCGAGCTGATATGTCGATACAGCATCCCCCGTCCAGCAACAGAACGCAATAGTGCGTTCTGCGAAAAGCGAACCGAGAGGTCGGGATTCACACTGGCCAGAGCGCTGCCGTGGCGCAAAACTGGAACAGGTTACAGACAATGGCAGAGCAAAACTGTAACGTGTTCTCATGCATTACGACAGCTTGTTCATCGGCGGCCGCTGGACCGCGCCAGCCACCGCCGAGCGCATCCAGGTCATCTCGCCGGCCACGGTCGAGCCGGTGGGCAGCGTCCCGGCGGTGAGCCGGGCCGACGTCGACGCCGCGGTCACCGCCGCCAGGCACGCTTTCGACCACGGCCCCTGGCCCGCGACACCGCCGAAGGAGCGCGCCGAGGTGCTCACCCGCGCGGCCCGGCTGATCGAGCAGCGCTCAGCGGACCTGCTCGCCGCGCTGACCGCCGAGGTCGGCGTGCCGCAGATGATGGGGATGACGCTGAATCAGATCCCCGCGGTCGCCGCGCTGGACGCCTACGCCGCCCTGGCCGAGTCCTTCCCTTGGCGGGAGACCCGGGTCGGCGGGTTCGGCACCACGCGGGTCACCCGCGAGCCGCGCGGTGTCGTCGCGGCGGTCACCGCGTGGAACGTTCCGCTGTTCCTCGCGGTCAACAAGCTCGCACCGGCCCTGCTGGCCGGTTGCACCGTGGTGCTGAAGCCCGCGCCGTTGACGCCGATCACGGCCAACATGGTCGCCGACATCTTCACCGAGGCCGGGTTGCCCGAAGGCGTGCTGTCGGTGCTGCCCGCCGAGCCCGACGCGGCCGAGTACCTCGTCTCACATCCCGGCGTGGACAAGGTGACCTTCACCGGAAGCACCGCCGTCGGCCGGAAGATCGGGGCCATCGCCACCGGTCAACTCAAGAGCGTCTCGCTCGAACTCGGCGGCAAGTCGGCGGCGATCCTGTTGCCCGATATGGACCTCGCGGCCAATATCCCGGTGCTCGCGTTCTCCGGCCTGATGAACAGCGGTCAGGGCTGTGTCGCGCAGACCCGCATCCTGGCCCCGCGCAGCCGGTACGACGAGATCCTCGACGCGCTGGTCGACCATGTGAAGACGATGAAGGTGGGCGACCCGAACGACCCGAGCGTGCTGCTGGGCCCGCTGATCTCCGAGCGCCAGCGCGACCGGGTCGAGGGCTACATCGCCGAGGGCAAGACCGAGGGCGCGCGACTCGTGCTCGGCGGCGGCCGCCCGGAGGGGTTGGACCGGGGCTGGTTCGTCGAGCCGACGATCTTCGCCGACGTGGACAACAAGTCGACCATCGCCCAGGAGGAGATCTTCGGGCCGGTGCTGTCGGTCATCCCGTACGAGACCGAGGACGAGGCCGTCGCCATCGCCAACGACTCGGTCTACGGCCTCGCGGGGTCGGTGTGGACGACCGACATCGAGCACGGAGCCGAGATCGCGGCGCGGGTGCGCACCGGCACCTACGCGATCAACTGGTACGCCTTCGACCCGACTTCACCGTTCGGCGGCTACAAGTCCTCCGGGCTCGGACGCGAGAACGGCCCGGAGGGTCTGGATGCGTTCTGCGAGCAGAAATCGCTGCTCATGCCACTCGGCTGGACCGGGTAGTCAGTCGGGCGGCATGACCACCCGCAGCAGCGGCGCGCGGTTGCCGTAACGCCCGGGTGGCGCGTCGACGACTTCGACGCGCCACCCGGGCGGCAGCACCGCCAGCAGCCGCCCCGCGGCCCGGCGCAGCGGAGTGCTCGCGGTCGCCGACTCGAATTCGGCAACCATGGGGGCAAGGGACGTCGCCGTCTCCAGATCGGCCATGCTCCAACCACCTCTCGCGTCGATCTCGCCGTACGCCGCGGGCATCGCGGGTCCGATGTCGGTAGGGAAGTAGTTCAGTCGATCAGTTAACCGTTGGTAATCCGACTGTGTGATGGGGAAGGTAGAACACGCCAAGCATAAATCACGAGTACACGAAATCTCTCAACAAGATCATTACCCCGATCCACCTACTGCTAAACCCGTTCAGCCGTGGAAAATTCGCGAATTCCCGCTCACCACCGGCACTCTTTGTTCGACACCTCGGGCCACCCCTCGGTCAGCGCCATCGAAAGGCCTGCTCCACAACGACATTCGACCTGGTGGGCAACTGTCCAGCCGCGTTCATCGGCCCAGCGATCGGCGGTACGCAGCGGGTGTGGCGCCCGTCGCCGCTCGCAGATGCACACGCAGTGCGGTGACGCTGCCGAAACCGGACTTGGCCGCGACGACTTCCACTGGCAAACGCGTAGTTTCCAGAAGTTCGCGGGCACGCGCGGTGCGCTGGGCGTCCAGCCACCGTCGCGGCGTGGTCCCCACTTCCGCCTTGAAGCGACGGATGAAGGTACGTTCACTCATCAACGCGTGCCCGGCCAGCGCCGAGACATCAACCGCCGCAGCCGGTTCGGCGACCGCCCAGGCCAGGGTGGCGGCGAGACCGCCATCGCGGCCGCCCGCGCCCGGCCGATCCGGAACGTACTGCGCCTGCCCGCCCTCTCGATGCGGGGCGGTCACATTCCACCTGGCCAGCTCCGCCGCCGCATGCGCGCCCAGCTCGCGGCGGACGAGGTGCAGGCACAGGTCGAAACCCGCCGACAGCCCGGCGGAGGTCAGCACGTCACCGTCGTCCACATACAGCGCCGTCGGGTCCAGTTTCACCGCCGGATACAGCTCGGCGAACTCTCCGCAGTAGGCCCAGTGCGTGGTCGCCGGTCGGCCGTCCAATAATCCGGCCTCGGCGAGGACGAACGCCCCCACGCAAACGCTCACCATCGTCGCGCCCCGCGCCGCCGCGCTCCGCAAGGCGATCAGCGCCTCCGGCGGCGTCGGAAGCGTCGGAATCCCGATCCCCGGCACGACGACGATGTCCGCCCCCTCCAGCGCCTCCAGCCCGTGCTCCACCCGCAGCTCGAAGCCGTTGGGCGTCCACACCGGCCCAGGCCGCACCCCGCAGGTGCGCATCTCGAACCCGGACGGCTCGCCGGTCTTCCCCGGACCGTGCCGGAACGCTTGAACGGCGCAGGCCAGATCGAACGCCATCACGCCGTCCAGCGCAAGGGCCACCACTCGCTTCATCACTTTCAGTTTGGCACGAATCCGAGTATCACTGTCATTTCCGCCACTCGTCGCGGATCTCGTCGCACACTTGACTCGAGTGCACACCGAGTACCGAGGAGAAGGAGGGCGAAGTGGCCGGACCGACGGGCCTCGACTGGGCATGGGCCACCCGCACCGGGGGCGCTTTGTCGAAGGAGCAACGCCGCGGGTTGGCCGTTGCGACCGCCCGCACGCTGCCCGCCATGGTGCCCAACCGGGTCCGGCTCGCGCTGGGGCGGCGGGGACGCGGGAAACTGGAGTTCGCCGGACTGCGGCTGCCGGATTCGAAGCTCGCCGTCGCGGCGGAGACCGAGGCGCGGGAAGCGCTTTCTCCGCACGTACTGAACCATTCGCTGCGGACCTACTACTTCGGACGGGTCCTGGCCGACCTCGACGGCGCCGCCTATGACGACGAACTCGTCTACGTCTCCTGCCTGCTGCACGATCTGAAGCTCGAAAACCCCACGCCCGGAAGGTGTTTCGCGGTAGCAGGCGGAGAGCGGGCCGCCGCCGTCGCACTCGGCGCGGGCGCCACGCCCGAACGGGCCGACGCGATCGGCGCGGCCATCGCCACCCACATCACACCCGGCGTTGCCGACGATCTCGGCGACCCCGGCGGTTTCGTCTCCGCGGGAGCCTCGGTGGACGTGCTCGGCACACGGCTGGCCGAGCTGGACCGGGTCTGGGTCGCCGAACTGCTGCGACGTCATCCGCGGCTGGAGTTCAAGCGGCACGTCGTCGCGGCGTTCCGAGCGGAGGCGAAGGCGATGCCGACCGGCCGGATCCGCTGGCTCAACCGCGCCGGCTTCCTGGCCATGATCCGGGCGTCGCCGTTCCCCGAATAGCGCCGCTGCTCGCAACGATCCGGCGTCCGGGCGGCAAAACGTTTGTCGCGCAGAACAAATCGCCCGCACCATCCGACAGATGGTGCGGGCGAGGTGCTACTTTGGGTGGAGTGTCAGCCCAGACGCTCCTTGAGCGCCTCGAACTCGTCGCGCACGCCGGAAGGCAGCTTGTCACCGACGAACTCGAACCACTCTTCGATCAGCGGGATCTCCTTGCGCCACTCCTCGGCGTTCACCGCGAGCGCCTCGTCGACGTCCTTGGGGTCGACGTCCAGCCCGTCCAGGTCGAGCTGCGTGGCGGTCGGCACGTTACCGATCGCGGTCGCCTCGGCCTCGGCGGAACCTTCGATGCGGCCGACGATCCACTCCAGCACGCGGGAGTTCTCGCCGAAGCCGGGCCACAGGAAGCGGCCGTCGTCGCCGCGACGGAACCAGTTGACGTAGAAGATCTTCGGCAGCTTGGCGGCGTCGGCGTTCTTGCCGAGGTTGATCCAGTGGCCCAGGTAGTCGCCGACGTGGTAGCCCAGGAACGGCAGCATGGCCATCGGGTCGCGGCGGACGGTGCCCACCTTGCCTTCGGCGGCCGCGGTCTGCTCGGAGGACAGCGTCGCGCCCATGAACACACCGTGCTGCCAGTCGAAGGACTCGGTGACCAGCGGAACGGTGGTCTTGCGGCGGCCACCGAACAGGATCGCGGAAATCGGCACGCCCTGGGGGTCGTCCCACTCGGGCGCCAGGATCGGGCACTGCGCCATCGGCGTGCAGTAGCGCGAGTTCGGGTGGGCAGCCAGCGTCTCGGTCTCCCGCAGGTACCAGTCGTTGCCCTTCCAGTCGATCAGGTGATCGGGCTCGCCTTCCAGGCCCTCCCACCACACGTCGCCGTTGTCGGTCTGCGCGACGTTGGTGTAGACCGTGTTGCCCGCCTCCATGGTGGCCATGGCGTTCGGGTTCGAGCTGCGGTTGGTGCCCGGCGCGACGCCGAAGAAGCCGTACTCGGGGTTCACGGCGTAGAGGCGGCCGTCCTTGCCGAAGCGCATCCAGGCGATGTCGTCGCCCAGGGTCTCCGCGCGCCAGCCCGGCACGGTCGGCTGGATCATCGCGAGGTTGGTCTTGCCGCACGCGCTCGGGAACGCGGCGGCGATGTAGTACGCCTTGTTCTCCGGGGAGATCAGCTTGAGGATCAGCATGTGCTCGGCCAGCCAGCCCTCGTCGTGGGCCATCGCCGAGGCGATCCGCAGCGAGTAGCACTTCTTGCCGAGCAGCGCGTTGCCGCCGTAGCCGGAGCCGTAGCTCCAGATCTCCCGGTCCTCGGGGAAGTGGGTGATGTACTTGGTGTCGTTGCACGGCCACGGCACGTCGGCCTGGCCATCGGCCAGCGGCGCGCCCACGGAGTGCAGCGCCTTCACGAACGGACGGTCGGCGCCCAGCTTCTCCAGGGCGGCGGCGCCCATGCGGGTCATCACGCGCATCGACACCACGACGTACTCGGAGTCGGTGATCTCGACGCCGAGCTTCGGGTCATCCGCGCCCAGCGGACCCATGCAGAACGGCACCACGTACATGGTGCGGCCCTTCATCGAGCCGCGGTACAGCTCGGTCATCGTGGCGCGCATCTCGGCGGGGTCGACCCAGTTGTTGGTGGGGCCCGCGTCTGCTTCGGACTTCGAACAGATGAACGTGCGGGACTCCACCCGGGCCACGTCGGAGGGATCGGAGAGGGCGAGGAAGGAGTTCGGCTTCTTCTTCTCGTCCAGCCGCTTGAACGTCCCCGCTGCCACGAGCTGCTCGGTCAGCCGCTCCCATTCTTCGTCGGAGCCGTCCGCCCAGACCACACGATCCGGCTGGGTGAGTTCGGCGACTTCTTGTACCCAGGCGAGTAGTTCGCTGTGCTCGGTCGGCGCCTTGCCGTCGGATCCACGAAGACCAGGAATGGTCGCTGACGTCATGAAAACTCTCCTGAGATGGGCGGCTACTCGCTGCTTCGCCGCCTGGCCCTAGGCCCATGACCAGCGCGAATGCACCGAGCGCCACCGTTGGCGGGAAGGCGCCCGCTCCGACCGGTCGAACGCGCACCCAGGAGGGCGGCAGATCAGGACTTAGCGGACGCCCAAGTTCCTGAATAGAGGTTAACGCGATGTGACGGCCGGTACGGTATCGGGTTCCTCACTGTGTACCCAATCGGTCGTTCGTTTCAACAGGCGAGATCCATCGATCGAGGATCCCGACATCGCGCTCGCATGCGGCGAGCTGTCCCGGCTGTTCGGCCGCCATCCGGCGCAAGTCGGTCTCCAACCGGGCCACCCGGCGATCCGTCTCGATCATTCGCGCGGTGCTTGCTCGGACCACGTGATCTGCCAAAACGGCTTCCGCTTCCACGAGCGCGGTCGCCACCCGCTGCTCGAGCTGGGCTTTTACGTTGACCAACGCGTCGGCGATCCATTGCCGGATGTGCGCTCGATCGGCCAGCTGCCTGCGGGCACGGACCACCCATGCCGCAGCGCCGCCGCCGAGCAGCAGCGTGACCGGCACACTCGCCACGTCCAGGGCCGGTACCAGCGAGAACGGAGCAACCAGCAAGCGACCCAGGCCGACACCGGCCGACGCGCCGAGCGCGACCATAAGGTGATCTTCGACACCTTTATGGCGGGGCTCGGGATCCGGGCCGACCCGAGGGGCCGGGTCGCGCCTGCGCGTCGGCGCGTCGTTCGTGTGCTCGATCCGGGCGCTCAGTTCGGCCAGTCGCAGGTCGATGACGTGGTCGAGCGCGCCGGTCATCTCGGTGACGGCTTGCTGCAACCGCGCGGGGTAATCGGCGAGTTCCGCGGGACGCAGCCGATCCAGTTCGGCGCGCACCGCGGTGTGCAGCGCCCGACTGCTCGCACCGATCTCGGTCATCAGATCCACCCGGGCCAGGTGCAGCTGCCCGCGCAAGGTCGACATGGCGGTGGCGCGTCCACCGTCACGTCCGGCCAGGAGGATGGCACGTTCCTCGCGCAGCCGCGCCGGTTCGGCGCCGGAGCGCAACGCCGCCACCTGCTCGGCCACCCGCTGACGGGTGTCGGCCAAGACCCGCGCGGTGACCGCGCCGCGCCGGTCACCCCCGGCGGCGGCCGCGGCGGTGAGTCGCGCGTGCAGCGCGCCCAGACCGGAGCGATCGAGCAGTCCGGTGTCGCCCGCGGTGCGCGCGGCGGCCGCGAGCCGGGCGGAGACCGGCACGATATCCAGCTCGGCGGAGTTCTGCGCGGCGAGCAATTCCAGGTTCCGCTCCCGCACCGCGCGCCAGTCCTGATAGGCGTGGATGCCGTTCATGGCGAGCAGCAGACGGGTGCCGTCCGCGCGCAGCCGGGCAATCGCCTCCAGCACGTCCGCGCCGATGATGGTGCCCGCGTCGAGCAGGATCAACGCCACCGCGGGAGGGACCGCCCCGGCGGGTGCGGCGGTCTCCGCGCCCGCGTCGGCGCGTGGCTCCGACAGCGTGACACGCGGTTCGAACCGCGCGAGTTCGGTCCGCAACAACGTCGTGTTGACGTCGTCCGGACCGATCACCGTGACGACCCCGGCGGCACCGAGCCCGTCCATCGCGCGCAGCAGCGCCATACCCTGCGGATTCCAACGCTCCACCACGGCCGCCAGCTCGGGCGTGAGCGCGCGGTCGGGGTGCTCGGCGTCGCCGTCGGCGGGCAGGTCGACGCCGCCCCGGCCTGTCGTGCCCGGGCGGTCGAGCGGGTCTCGATCGGCCCCCGCCTGAGACGCCGGATCCGCCTCGGACGTCGTATCCACCGGCTCCGGGGGATCAGAGACCGGCACTGCTCATCCGTTCCCATAGTCGGACGTAGCCGTTGTGCACGCGCAACGCGGCGCGGCGGGCGGGCGGGGGCATATCGCTGGTGACGACGGCGCGCCAGCGGCTCGCGCGGGCCAGCGCGTCGTCGGCGTCGGAGGGCGCGGGCGCCGCGTATCCCGCGGCCAAGTGGGCCACGTCGGGCCCGGCCAGGCCGGCGCAGAGCCCGAGCCAGAGGGCGTCGTCGCTGTAGAGATAGGACTCCAGCAGGTCGCGCGCGCGACCGCCCTCCTCCGGGACCGCGCGCGCGGCGAGGCGGGCCAGCTCGTCGAGCAGTTCGCCGCCGCGCAGCGCGGACACCTGCTCGTAGCGGCGGTGCAGCAATTGATGCAGCGCGTCGATGCCGCTGGCCGCGTGCAGGATCTGCGACAGCTGCTGCGGAGCGAGGTCCGGATCGTGGCGCAGGGCGGCGCACGCGCAGGCCACGCCGTACAGGTCCCAGCGCCGCAGCAGCTGTTCGCGCTCGGCGGCGTCCGGCCCGGGTGCGACGAACAGGTCCGGCGCGAGGATCAGGGCGGGGTCGGCTTCGGTGGCGAGCTTGCGCAGCAGGTCGACATCGGCCTCGGTCAGCGCACCCGCCCGGGTGCGGGTCGCCAGGGAAGCGACCACCGGAACCACCGGGATCCGCAGTTCCCTGCCGTACTGCTCGGCCGCGGCCACCGCATCGCTCCAGCGGGAGCCGATCGCGTCGGCCTTGTTCAACACCGCGATCGTGCGCTGCGGCGGCAGTGTGGCCAGCACCCTGCGATCCGCGGGCGACGGCGCGGCCGACAACACGTAGACGACGATGTCGGCGTCGAGTTCCGGATCGGGCGCCCCGGGCCGGTCCACCGGATCGGTCTCCACCGCCGACATCAGCGCGAGCGCGTGCAGCACGGTGGTCCGCCCCGCGTGCGCGCGTCCGGCCACCTGGATCCGCGGCGGTTTGCGCCAAGCGCTGACGGCGGCCGCCGCGGCGTATCCGATCTGCGGATCGCGCCCCGTGCCGAAGCGCAGCTCGGCGAGCAGTTTGTCGAGCTGATCGTGAGCGGACGTGGGAACGCCGCGCTCCCGCAGCGGCCCATCGGAATCAGTGGCTGTCGACATGCCGCACACCCCCTTTACGGTGCGCAATTCTGTCAGAAGTCCGGTCGCGGGACAGGCTCGACCGCTCAGCTGCCACTGAAGTACTTGTTCGCGGTCCGCACCGCCCAGTTCGGCGCGTATTTCGCCACCGTCGCCAGCACTTTCGCCTGCGCGCCGATCTCGTAGTGCACCTTCGGCAGCCTGGCGCGCTTGCGGGTGGCCTCCCAGATCCCGGCGGCGACATCGTCGGCGGTCAGCCGCACACCCAGCGACTTCGTCGTCCCGGTCGTCACACCGTCCACCATGGCCGTGGCCACGAACATCGGCCAGATCGCGAGCACCCGGATGTCGTGGCGCTCCCATTCGAGGTCCAGCGCCTCGGTGAAACTCTTGACCGCCGCCTTGCTGGCGCCGTAGCTCGCCAGTTCGGCTTGGCCGTAGATCGCCGACGCCGAGCAGAGGTTCACCACCTGGGCGCCCGGGGTGTCTCGAAGGTACTGGAACGCGCTGTGCGTTCCGGTGAGCACGCCGGTCAGGTTGACCTCGATGATCGCCCGATGGGCCGCGAGGTCGATCGCCTCGAACGGTCCGGCGCGCAGAATGCCCGCGTTGTTGACCAGGATGTCCAGCCGCCCCGTCGCCGCGTGGAACTCCGCGAGCCGCTCCGCCCACTGCGTGGCGTTCGTCACATCCAGTACCCCGGTGTGTGCGGCGCCACCGGCGGCTGTGATATCACCGGAAAGCCTGGTCAGCCCGACTTCATCGAGGTCGTAAGCCCCGACCTGGTATCCCTGCGCAGCGAAAAGCAAGGCCGTAGCCCGGCCGATACCGGCCGCCGCGCCGGTGATGAATACTGTCGGTCTGCTCATGCCCGGGGAGTCTAGTGCCGGGAACGCCGTGTACTCCGGGGTTCCCAGACGCCCGCCGGTCACTTACCCTGCAGAAGTGGTCGGCACCATAACCGGTGCGCAGCTTCAACTTTCGCATGCGGCAACCGACCTCGACGATGAGGAGGTTGCGATGACCGCGAATGTCATCGGCGCTGTGGACCAGGAGCCCGCCGGTCCCGCGGACCGCAAGCCCTTGCTGCCCAGCCTGGACCCATTCCATCGACCGCCGAAGGGGTTCGCGGCCAAGGCGCCCGGCACCATCCTGCGCAGCAGGAAGATCGACGTGGCACTGTTCGGAATTGTCCCGCAACAGGTCTCGGCCTGGCAGCTACTGTACCGCAGTTGTGATCTGCACGGGGCGGCGGAAGCGGCGATCACCACGGTCCTGCTGCCGCTGGACGCGGAACCGGACGAGGATCGCCCGCTGCTGGCCTTCCAGACCGCGATGGACGCCGTCACCGAGAAGTGCTCCCCCTCCTACGCCCTTCGCCACGGCGCGCGGGCGCTCGGATCGGTTACCCAGTTCGAATGGCTCCTGGTCGCGAACGCGCTGCGGCGCGGCTGGGCGGTGACCATCGCCGACCACGAGGGACCGCACGGGAACTTCGGCGCCCCGCGGGAGCCCGGCTACCGGGCGCTCGACGGCATCCGCGCCGCCCTGCGCTTCGGCCCGCTCGGCCTCGGCCCGCGGACCCGCGTCGCGGTGTGGGGCTACTCCGGCGGCGGCATGGCCAGCTCCTGGACGGTCGAGATGGCGCCGACCTACGCTCCGGAACTCGACATCGTCGGCGCGGTGCTCGGCGCCCCGGTCGGCGACCCGGGCCAGGTCTTCGACCGGCTCAACGGCACCCCCTACGCGGGCCTGCCCGCCATCGTCATCGCCGCCCTGCGCAGGCTGTACCCGGCGTTGAGCTCGCTGATCGATGACGAACTGAGCCCCGACGGCCACCGGTTCGTCGTCCGCGCGGAGAACGCGACACCGTTCGGGGCGATCCTCGGGCTCGCCAACAAGAAGGTGGACGACTTCCTCGACCGCCCGCTCGCCGAGGTACTCGACACCCCGCAGCTGCGGGCGATGTTCGACGACCTGCGGCTCGGCAACGCGACGCCCGCCTGCCCACTGCTGGTGGTGCAACCCATCCACGACCAGATCATTCACATCGACGGTATCGACGGGCAGGTGGCGCGCTACCGCCGTGGCGGCGCCGCGGTGACCTACGTCCGCGACCGGCTCAGTGAGCACTTCTCGCTGCTGCCGCTGTCCACGCCGATCAGCCTGGACTGGCTGGCCGACCGGCTGGCCGGACAACCGGTGCGCGATGTGGGCGACACCACCGTCTGGTCGGTGGCGGCATCGCCCTCGGGCGTGCGTGGCCTGCTGGAGATGGCGGTGACCGCGGCCAAGGTCGCGCTGGGCAGGCCGCTGCGCCAGCAACAGCCCACGGTGACCAGAATCGCGCCCGCACGCGCCGCCTGACCTCCTGCTCAGCGGTCCGCACACAACCGCTTACCGCACCGATCGCAGGATGCTGGACAATGGACGCCGTGAACGACGCCGCGAACGATACTGCCGAGTCGGTTCCGGGCCCGCCGTCCACAGCTTCGGCTCCGGCCGAGGGCGGGCCCGGGCACAAGACCGGCTCCCGCCTGTACCCACGAGTCACCAGCTTCCGGTCGCGCAGGGGCGCGCTGACCGCGACCCAGCAGCAATCCTGGGACCGGATGTGGCCCTCGATCGGCCGCGAGGTCGCCGACGAGCGGCTGGACGCGGCCGCCTGGTTCGGCCGCGACGCACCGCTGGTCATCGAGATCGGCTGCGGCACCGGCACCGCGACGGCCGCCATGGCGCAGGCCGAACCGCACCTGAACCTGATCGGCATCGAGGTCTACCAGCCCGGCCTCGCGCAGCTGGTGCAGCGCATCGAGCGCGAACGGATCGAGAACATCCGCCTGCTGCGCGGAGACGCGGTCGATGTGCTGGAGAACATGATTGCTGCCGAGTCGCTGACCGGCGTCCGAGTGTTCTTCCCCGACCCGTGGCCGAAGGCGCGCCACCACAAGCGACGGCTGCTGCAACCCGCGACGGTCGCGTTGATCGCCAGCCGCCTGAAGCCGGGAGGCGTGCTGCACGTCGCCACCGACCATGCCGACTACGCCGAGCACATCCACGCCGTCGGCATGGCAGAACCCCTGCTCGAGGGCCTGAACGAGGCTACGGGCGGGGTCAGCGAGGAGCATCGCGGCACGGCGCCGATCGGTTTCGAGCGTCCCGTTACGAAATTCGAAGGCAAGGCACATCGCGCCGGTAGCGCCATCACCGAGCTCGTATGGGGGAAGATCGACCGATGAGCGTCAGTGAAATGGCCCACGAAGTGGTCGATGTTGCCGGGGAGGTGCACGGGGGCGGAGCGGAAGGTCTGGGCGGCTCGACGCCGGACGTGCGCCGCGTCCTGTTGGTCTGGGACGCCCCGAATCTCGACATGGGCCTCGGCGCCATTCTCGGCGGTCGCCCGACCGCCGCCTACCGCCCGCGGTTCGACGCGCTCGGCCGCTGGCTGCTGGCCAGGACCGCCGAACTGTCGGTGGGCGCGGTGCACCGCGTGGAACCCGAGGCCACCGTCTTCACCAACATCGCGCCGGGCACGGCCGATGTCGTGCGCCCCTGGGTGGAGGCGCTGCGCAATGTCGGCTACGCGGTCTTCGCCAAACCCAAGATCGACGACGACTCCGACGTCGACGCCGACATGCTGGCGCACATCGCCCTACGCAGTCGCGGCGCCGGTCTGGCGGGCATCATGGTCGCCTCGGCCGACGGCCAGGCGTTCCGCGAACCGCTGGAGGAACTCGCCGCCAAGGGAGTGCCGGTCCAGGTGCTCGGCTTCCGCGAGCACGCGAGTTGGGCCGTCACATCCGATACTCTCGAATTCATCGACCTCGAGGACATTCCGGGCGTGTTCCGTGAACCGCTGCCCCGGGTGAGCCTCGACTCGCTGCCCGACGAGGGTGCCTGGCTGCAGCCGTTCCGGCCGCTGTCGGCACTGCTCACCTCTCGCCCCGCCCAAGGAGTCGCTTAGTGTTCACACGCTGGGGCGATCTGGTATACCGGCTGCGTTTCGCCGTCATCGGCGTCGTCGTGGCCGGTCTTCTGGCTCTCGGTGGCTACGGCCTCGGGTTGGAGGACCACCTCAGCTCCAGCGGGTGGGATGATCCGACCTCGGAGTCGGCGCGCGCGGCGCGGATCAAAGACGGGGCCTTCGCGCGGAATCACGACTCCGACGTCATCGTGTTGTACACCGCGCCGGATGGCAAGACCATCGACGATCCGGAGTTCAGCGGCAAGATCATCGAGAATCTCGCCGCTCTGCCCCGCGAGCATCCGGACGAGATCACCAAGATCAACGGGATGTACTGGCGGAACGACGCGAACATTCCGACTCAGGCCAGCATTTTCGGGTCGAAGGACAAGAAGTACGCCTTCGCCTCCATCGCCATCAGGGGCGATAACGACACCGATATGGTGCGCAACTACCGCAAGGTGAAGAACGTCTTCTTCATCCCCGGCGTCGACGTCCAGGTGACCGGGTTGCAGGCCGTCGCGGGCACGTTGAACGACACCATGGCCGACGATCAGAAGCGCATGGAGATCCTCGCCATTCCGGCCGTGGCCCTGCTGCTCTTCTTCATCTTCGGCGGAATCGTCGCCGCCGCGCTGCCGCTGGTCGTCGGTGGCCTCACCGTGGTCGGCGCCTGGGGGATCGTCCGGTTCATCACCGAGTTCACCGAGGTGAATTCGTTCGTCTCGCCGGTTGTCTCGATGATCGGCCTCGGTCTCGCCATCGACTACGGCCTGTTCATCGTGAGCCGATTCCGCGAGGAACTCGCCGAGGGTTACAGCACCAAGGCAGCTGTCCGCAGATCGGTGATGACCGCCGGCCGCACCGTGGTGTTCTCCGCCACCATGATCGTCGCCAGCCTCGGCGGCATGCTGCTGTTCCCCCAGGGCTTCCTGAAATCGGTCGCCTACGGCGCCATCGCGACGGTCACCTTGGCGGCGCTGACCTCGATCACCGTATTGCCCGCGATGCTGGCGGTGCTCGGCAAGCGCGTCGACATGCTGGGGCTCAAGCGGTTCCGCAAGACGAAGACCGCCGACGAGGTGGAGGGCGGCTTCTGGGGGCAGTCGACCCGCTGGGTGATGAAGCATCCGCTCAAGATCGCGATTCCACTCTGCATCGTCTTGCTGCTGCTGATCATTCCGGTCAAGAACCTGACTTTCGGCGGCATCAACGAGCGGTATCTGCCGCCGGACAATTCGACCCGGCTGGCGCAGAAGCAGTTCGACAAGATTTTCCCGCTGCGCAAGTCGGATCCGATCGAACTGGTCTTCGTCGTCGACGATCCCAGCCTCGCTCCCCAGGTGGGCAAGGTGGTGAAGGAGGCGAGCAAAGCGCCCGGGTTGGCCGGTGAATTCGCTTACCCGCCGAGCACGGCTCCCAACGACAAGACCATTTACAACACGTCCGTCACGTTGACCAATTCGGAAGACGCCGATCCGACCATCGAGTACCTGCGCTCGCTGGAATTGCCCGACGGTGTCACCCTGCTCGTCGGCGGTCAGCCGACGATCCAGAAGGACAGCATCGACGCCCTGCTGGGCCGGATGCCGCTGATGATCGCACTGGTCCTGTTCGTGACGACGCTGCTGATGTTCCTGACCTTCGGGTCGCTGGTGCTGCCGATCAAGGCCGCGCTGATGAGCGCCCTCGGTCTCGGGTCCACGCTCGGCATCCTCACCTGGATCTTCATCGACGGCCACGGCGCGGGCCTGCTGAACTTCACTCCGCAGCCGATCATGTCGCCGGTGCTGGTGCTGATCATCGCGATCATCTACGGTCTGTCGACCGACTACGAAGTCTTCCTCATGTCGCGCATGGTCGAGGCGCGTGCCCAGGGCGCGAGCACGACCGAGGCCGTCCGGATCGGCACCGCGCAGACCGGCCGGATCATCACCGCCGCCGCGCTGATCCTGCTCGTCGTCACCGGCGCGTTCGCCTTCTCCGATCTGGTGATGATGCAGTACATCGCCTACGGCATGATCGCCGCGCTGTTCATCGACGCGACCGTGCTGCGCATGCTGCTCGTCCCGGCGACCATGAAGCTCCTCGGCGACGACTGCTGGTGGGCGCCTGCCTGGATGAAGAAGGTGCAGGAGAAGGTCGGGCTCGGTGAGCCGATCCTCGACGACGAGCGAGTCGGCGGCGATGATCTCGTCGACCTGGTCAAGACCACGCCGATCACCGACCCGGTGACCATGCAGATTCCCGCGGTCGCGGACGCCAACAAGGTGCCGCGCAGGCGTAAGCCGCGTACGGTCGCCGAGATCGAGGCCGAAGCGCCCACCAGGCGGCTGGACCGGGTTCCGCCGTCGCCGGCGCCGCAGGCGACGCCCGTGCCTCCGCCGCTCGATCCGAGCAGGCAGCGGCCGGAACCGCCGCGCAATGCCACCCCTCCGCAGGGTGAGCCGATTCGCCCGCGGCGGATCTCGCAGGCGCCGAACCCTCCGCGCTCGACGCCGGACCGGACGGAGCAGCGGCCACCGTCGCCGCCCGCGAACCCGCAAGGCCTCGCAGCGCCCCGCCCGATCCCGCCCACGGGCCTGCCGCAGGACCAGAACGCGCCGCACGCCGGTGTGCCGTCGGTCGTTTTCCCCGAGCACAGCCCGCGACCCGTCGTCTCCTCGGTCACGCCGCCCGCGCCGCGCCCGACCGCCGCACCGGAACCCCTTCCGCTGTCCGGCATCTCGCAGGACCCGACCCTCGACCTCGCCCAGCAGCCCGGCGCCCCTCGTGCGGCGCGGCACCTGCCGCCCGACGCTCCTGGCGCTTTCGACGGTCCCGCGCACCGCGCACCCGAGCCCGAGCCCGAGCCCGAAGCGCCCGCGGAGCCGTACAACGGACCGGACACCACCAACCGCAGCAGTATCGAGAGCTGGATGGCCGAACTCCGCTCTTCCCGCCGCCACGTCGGCAGGCCCGAGGAGGGCCGCCATCACGGCGGCGACGGCCGCACGGTGAGCGTGAACGAACTCCTGCGCCGCCGCGACCGCGAGTGAGCGTGCAGGCGGCGCAATGGAAATGCCGCCGCGCCCTGTCCGGGTAGTTCGCCCGGAAAGAACGCAGCGGCCTTACCGATCAGTGTTTACGGACGCGCTGTGTAGTACCACCATCCCGGCTTGGCGTCCGGAATATACGGTTCGCATCCGGTGTAGACCATTGCGCGTTTATTGATCACTGCGATTCGCGGCAGCAGGGCTGCGCACCGGAGGCGGCTCAGTCGACGGGCGTTTCCTCGGTGTTGCCGGTTTTCGCGTCGGCGAATGCGCGGGCGTAGCGCGTTCCGGCCAGGAGCAGCAGGATGCCGACGATGAGGAAGGCGGCGACGCGGACCAAGCCGTCCAAGGTCGCCAGGTCGAAGAGGAAGAGTTTGGCCAGTGCGGCTGCCGTGACCAAGAGTCCTGAGCCCAAGGCGAGTTTGGCCACGGCGGGTGCGGTGGCGAGTCTGCGCAAACCGAACAGGAGGGCAGCGGTCGCGGCTGCCATCCAGAGGATGGTGGCGGCGCTGTGGCCGACGAGGAAGCCGTTCGGCGTGCCGGTGGCGACGCCGACGGAGACCGTCGTCGCGGTGACGGCGTACAGCCCGGCGACGCTGGCGGTGATCCATTGCCACTCGTTGCCCGCGGCCGGGCCGGGCACCCGCCGCGCGCACCACAGGGCCACCGCGACCACGCCAAGGGCGAGTACCGCGCCGAGCACGGTCGCCATGCCCAGCTCCGCTTCCGAGCGATGCTGTGCGGCGAGGATTTCCGGGCTCGCGACATTCAGCAGTGCGAAGCCGCCGAGCACCGCGAACGCCGTGCCGAGACCCGCCGCCGGACGTGATCTCCGCTGGCCCGCTACACCCAGGAATGTCAGCGCCACCAGGAGCAGCGCCGTGGGGAGCGTTCGCGGCCCGGTCGCGCCGACGCACGCCTCGAGCAAGGCGATCGAGCCCGCGACGGCGGCCACGAGCGCGGTGTGTCCCGGAATCCGCAGGTAGGCGTTCAGTTTCGGCACCAGGGTCGCCGCCGCGACGAGCAAAAGCACCGCGGCGGCGATCGAGGCCACCGATACCGTGACGAACCGCTCCTCGAACATCCCCGGCGCCACCAGGATCGGTGCGAGAGCCGCCGCCATCGTCAGCGAGGCAGTGACATCGGCGGCTCGATGCCGGACGACGACGAGTGCCCCGGCGACCCCGACCAGCGCGACCGCCACCGCGGCCACGAGCACCCAGGTCCGCTCCTCGGCCGCGGGCGTACCGAGGATCGCCCCCGCGACGAACGCGAACGTCGCCAATACAGCCGGCAAAGTCCGTGCCACGTGCAGATACGGCCAGTTCCGCGTCAATTGCACCGGCACGCAGGCCAGTTGCAACACGATCAAGAACGCGAGCAGGACCAGCCGCGTGGTCAGCACCGGAGACAGCGCCGCCGCGGCGAGCACCACCAGCACCGCGAAAGGCTGCGAACGCCACCGCATCGCCAGCCCGACGCCCCCGGCGGCGACACCGAAGGCGACGGCGAGCCCGAGCACCGGATGCAGCCAGTGGTAGACGGCGGTCAGCGCGACGACATCGAGGTAAGCACCCGCGATACCGGTGGCCGCCAACGCGATACCGCCGACCCGCCCGCCGGACCGCCCGAAGACGCGCACGCCGGCACCCACCAGCGCAGCCGAGAAAGCCGCTCCGGCGACAACCCTCGGCACCGGCCCGAAGAACCCCGCCTGCGCGGCCAATACCAGCAGCATCGCGACGCCGATCAGCGTCACCGCGACACCGGCCAGCGCGAGTATCCGGCTGATCACCCCGTCGCGCTGCCACCACGGGGTGTGCGGCACCGGTGGCTTCGCGCGCGGTGGGACAGGCGGTCGAGGCGGCATCGGACCGTGTGCGTTCGGCGGCCACGGAGCAGCACCCCACGCGCCACCGGGCGGCGGGGTGAAACGCGGAGCGTAAGGGGGCTGCGGAGGGGGAACCGGCATACCGGTCGTCGGCGAATGGCCCGGCCACGGCGGCGTCCCGAATGGCATCGCGCCGGACGGAGCACGCTCCGGTTCCGCGAACCCACCACCGGCAGACGCATGAGCCGTACCGGACGACGGGCCCGCATCGGCTGCCGTCCGACCAGCCACGCCGGACGCCTGGTCCCCCGTCCCGCCCGGTACGGAACTTCTCGGAACCGGAACACTCGCGTCGTCGGCCGTCCGCCCGCGCGTTCCCCCCGCCGCGAATCCACCGGGCGCGTCAGCCGTCCACTTGCGAGCGTCTCCGGTCTCGCGCACACCCCGCGAGTCAGCCGACATCCCGTCCACTGGCACACCCCCGGGATCAGCCGACAACCCGCCCACTGGCATTCCCGGCGCGTCCCCCACCGACCCACCGGCATCTCCGGCCACGGCACCACCCGGCGCGTCAGCAGTCCACCCGCCCACAGGCCCACCCGGCGAATCCCCCACCGACCCACCGGCATCTCCGCTCACGGCACCACCCCGCACGTCACCCACACCGCGCCCGTGATCGCCGACTCCGGCGAACGCACCTGGACCTTCCTCGTCACGCCCCCGAGCCCCGCTCCGCCGGTCGAAGTCCCGGTTCGCCGCTGCCTCGCCGGCCATGGCACCACCCGGCGCGTCAGCAGTCCACCCGCGCCTCCCCCCGGCAACGGACCCGCCCCGCGTACCGACCGTCCACCCGCGAGCGTCTCCAGTCACCGAGGTACCCGACGTGTCAGCCGTAGACCCGCGAGCCTCCCCCGCGACGAGACCGCCCGCCGTACCGGATCGGCCGGTGTCCCCCCGCCCGCCGCACGTATCCGCGGCGACCTGCTCGTGCAGCAGCCGCAGATCCTGTCCGAGCACGCCCAGCTGCGTCCCCAACGTGGTGAACTCGCCGGACAGCCGCGCGAGCAGCGCCGGATCGATGGAGGTAGTCATGACTCTCATGCTGATTTCCGCGAGGCGCGCGGGCATGAGTAGTTACCCCTGGTAGACAGCCGGGTTCTACCCGACCGGCCCGCACCCGGGGCTGTCGGATACGGACCGGTCACGCCAGGTGGTCAGTAGGCGCGCGAGCCGATGACCTCGTGCACGGCATCGATTACCGCGGCGCGCGGGGGCATGCGCAGGACACCCGGCGCCGGTTCGCCGGCCCAGTGCCAGCCGAGGGCCGTGTCGGAGCTGGGCAGCAGGATGATGCGACCGCCGGGGACGACGGTGACGCCGTGGCCTGCGAGGCAGCGGCGAACCGGGACCTCGACCGGCCGAGCAGGGCTCGGGGGCGTGACGAGGAAGGTCCAGGTGCGTTCGCCGGGGTCGGCGATCACGGGCGCGGTGTGGTTGCGGTCCAGCTGGGCCAGCACTTTCCGGCCCAGTTCCGGCGGCATGACGATCGCCCCGATGATGGATCCGGTGGTGATGGTCGGGCGTCCGGCCAGAAGCTGGACCGGCAGCCCGTAGGTATGCCGCAGCAGATGCGCGACCTCGTGCGGAGTGTGACAGCTCTCGAACATCGCCCTACTCCGCATCACAGAAGCCGAATTCGGTCATAACGGCGGACTTTCGAGATAGCAACCCGCGCTGGTCGCGCATCCCTGTGCGGGGATTCGCGGGAAGAGCGCTGCGCACCGGCCGGGTGGTCTGTGCACCAGGCCGCGGCGCGCGATCGGCGCGCCCGGCCTGCACGGTGGTATTCGGCATGGTTTTCATCGCCGCCGCCCTTTGCAGTCAAAGTTGCAGAAAGGCAACGGTATTCCAACCAGCAGCGAACGAGTCGTACGCAATGTCCCACTTCGGTAGTCCCAGATAACATAGCGTCGTACTCTGAAACCCAGATTTAACAAAGGACTTGGGTATGGACGAATCGTCGATCGGAGTTCGGATCCGCCAGTTCCGCGGCAAGGCGCTCACCCAGCGCCAACTCGCCGACCAGGCGGGAGTCAGCGTGGATCTGGTGCGCAAGCTCGAGCAGGGCGGCCGTCAGACCGCCTCCATCGCCAGCTTGCAGAAGATAGCGCGCGCCCTGGACGTGGATATCGCCGATCTGATCGGCAAGCGCCAAGGTGTGCCGTCTACCGATCCGGACGCGGGCATCGTGGCGATCCGCCGCGCCTTGACACCGGTCGACGACCTGCTCGGCGAGACCAAGGAGGAGGCGGCGGTCAGCCTCGACGACGGCCGCCGGGCGGTCGACTACGCCTGGGGCGCCTACTGGTCGGGCCGCTACGAACTGCTGACCTCGATCCTCCCGCCCGGGTTGACCCAGCTCCGCGCCACCGTGCACGCCGCGCGCAACGGTTCGGTCGCGCCTGCCAACGAGTTGCTGGCCCGCATGTACTGGGTAACCGGCTGCACGCTGGTACATCTCGGCCAGACCGATCCGGCGTTCCTGGCGATCCGGCAGGCGCTCACCGCCGCCGAGCTCGGCAACGATCCCCTGCTGCTGGCCACCATCCGCGGTTCGGTGGCCTGGCAGTTGCTGGTGCAGGGCCGCTACGACGAATCGCGCGGCGTCGCGCTCAACGCGGCCGCGACCCTCGAGCCCTCCGGCGACGTCACGCCAGCGCATCTGTCCGCCTACGGCTCGCTGGTGTTGCAGGGCGCGACCGCCGCGGGCCGGGCGCAGG
Organism: Nocardia sp. NPDC047648; assembly: GCF_040642815.1. NCBI lineage: Bacteria > Bacillati > Actinomycetota > Actinomycetes > Mycobacteriales > Nocardiaceae > Nocardia > Nocardia sp. NPDC047648. Next base: position 477,509 of record NZ_JBEYSX010000003.1, read on the forward strand.
ACGTGCAGGACGCGTTGTCCCTGGTCGAGGCCGCGAGCGAAGTCGCCATGCGGATCGGCGTGGACCGGCAGGACTACGAGACCTATTTCGGCCCCTCACAGGTCGTCATGCAGACGGTCGATGTCAACGTCTCCTCCGAGCGCTACCCGGAGGCGCTGGCCGCGGCCAAGAACATGCCCGTCAACGGCAGCCTCCCGCAGGCGTCGCGGGCCAGGCACCTCGCCGACACGGCGGTCGCGCTGACGCGCACCGGGCAGCACCGGCGCGCGCTGGACGCCTTGCTCACCGCGGAACGGGTGGGCGGCGCGGACTGGCTGAAATACCAGACCCTGCCGCGTCATATCGTGTCCGAACTGCTCGACCACGACCGGAAGGTGCCGCTGCGCGCGTTCGCCCGCCGGGTCGGGGTCAACACCTAGGTCGTCGCCCGTTCACCGGCCCGTTCGATCACCTCGTCCAGCACCTCGCGCGAGCGCACGAGATCGTTGATGGTGCGGGTGATCCGCTCCCGCTCCGTCCGCAGCTCGTCGACCAGCGCGGGCGTGGCGTACTCGTTGGGGCCGCCGTCCGCGTCGCGCATGCAGGGCAGGATCCGCGAGATCTTCTTGCTGGTGAGTCCCGCCGCGAGCAGCTCCTGAATGTGGATGACCCGGTCCACCGCCCGCTCCGGATAGTCGCGATGACCGCCGGGTGTGCGATCGGAGGCCAGCATGCCTTGCTGCTCGTAGTAGCGCAGCGACCGCTCACTCACGCCGGTCCGCTCCGCGAGTTCCCCGATTCGCATCCGCCACCTGCCTTTTTCCGTTCCGGCTTGAATCTCACATCAGTGTCAAGTTTTACCGTACTACCATGACGAACACAGCGGCACCCGCTCTCTTCCAGCCCGCGGCCATCGGCTCCCTCGCACTGCCGAACCGCCTCGTGATGGCACCGATGACCCGCAACCGCGCCGCGTCCGACGGCACGCCGTCCCCGCTCATGGCGACCTACTACACACAGCGCGCGAGCGCGGGCCTGATCATCGCCGAGGCGACCACGCCGAACCGGGTCGGGCAGACCTACGCCGACATCCCCGGGATCTATACCGAGCGACACATCGCGGGCTGGCGCGCGGTGACCGGCGCTGTCGCGGCCGCGGGCGGGCGCATGTTCCTGCAACTCCAGCACGGCGGCCGCGTCGGTCATCCGGACAACAGCGGGCTGTCGCCGATCGCGCCCTCGCCGATCGCGCTGCCCGAACCGATTCACACACCCAGCGGCGCGCAAGATGCCGTTGTCCCGCTGGAGATGTCCACCGCCGACATCGAGACCACCATCGCCGATTTCGTGTCCGCTGCCCGCAACGCCATCGCGGCCGGATTCGCGGGTGTGGAGATTCACAGCGCGAACGGGTATCTGCTGCACCAATTCCTGGCACAGAACACCAATCAGCGCACCGACTCCTACGGCGGGTCCGTGGCCAACCGCATCCGTTTCACCCGTGCAGTGGTCGAAGCGGTCGCGGACGCGATCGGTGCCGAGCGCGTCGGTGTGCGAATCTCTCCCGGAGTCTCGGTCAACGGCATCGACGAGGGCGACACCGACGATATCTATCCCGCGTTGGTCTCGGCACTGGCGGAAAGCGGCCTCGCCTATTTGCATTACGTCTTCGCCGACCCCGATCAGCCACTGTTCCAGCGGATTCGGTCGCTGTGGCCGGGCACCTTGATCGCCAACCCGAACCTGGGCTGGGGCGTTCCCCTGCCCGAGGACGGCGGCGGGCAAGCCGCGCGGCGCCTGCTCGCCGGCGGCGCCGACCTGATCTCCCTGGGCCGTTCCTTCCTGGCCAACCCCGACCTGGTCGAGCGATTCCGCGCGGGAGCGCCGCTGAACCCGGTCCGCGACGCGCACCTCATGTACGTGGGCGGCGCGGAGGGCTACACCGACTACCCGGCGCTGGCCATGGCGCCCGCGACCCACTGACCCGGCCGCTCAGCGACCCATCAACCGCCGCCACTGCGCGATGAACGGATGCTTCGCGGTGACCGATCCGAATCGCAGTTTGCCGTGCACCACCAGATGCAGCGGGCCGATCGGCGGGCCGGTGCGGACCTTGTTGTTCACGCTGGAACCGATCAGCTCCAGACCGTTCAGGTCGACGGTGGCCTCCGCGGGCACGATCAGGTTGATCGAGCCGAAGAAGTCGTCGACACGCAGTTCGACCACTTGGGTCGACATGATCGCCGCGGTGAAGTCCAAGGTGACCCCGGACAGCCAGTTGTTCAGATGCAGCGTGGGCGGCACCTGCCACGAGCCGCGGCGGTTCACCCCGGACAATCGCGAACGGATCACGTTGCCCGTGGCATTCGAGCCGGGGGCCTGCCTGGCGAACGGGGGCGAGGTGTTCACGAACGTCGACGGCGCCGCGGCGGGCTGCCCGACCAGGCGCACACCCGGCAGATCGATGAGGACGGCGTTCAACTCGCCGCGCGTCCTGGCGGCCAGAGCCGTGTCCATCCGTTCGGTGAACTCGCCGAGCGAGAGCATGCCGAGGCCGACGGCGCGCTGCAACAGTTGACCGACGTGTTCCCGCTCGGCGTCCGACACGCGCAGTTCCCGGTCGCCCACCGCGCCGCCGGAGCCGACCGCCTTCGATACCGATTCGGGCCCACCCATGGGATCGAGGTTACCGAGCGCGCGACCACCTCCGCATCAGGGCGATCCCTGATTCGGAGGGCGCCGTTGGCCTACTCGAGCCCCTGTTCGATGGCGTAGCGGGTCAACTCGACCCGGTTCGCCAACTGCAATTTGCGCAGCGTCGCCTGCACGTGGTTCTCCACGGTGCGATGGCTCAGTCCCAGCCGCGTCGCTATCTGCTTGGCGGACAACCCCTTCGCCACCATCCGCAGCACCTCGGTCTCTCGCTCGGTGAGCGCGGGCCGGTGTGGCTCGTCCGGTTGCGCCGGCGCGGTCGCCATCCGCCGGTATTCGCCGAGCACCAGCCCGGCCAGCCCGGGAGTGAACACCGCTTGACCGGCCGCGGTGGCGCGCACCGCGTCGACGAGCTCGGCCGCCGACGCGCTTTTGACCAGGTAGCCCGAGGCGCCCGCCTTGATCGCGTCGAGTACGTCGTCGCGCTCGGCCGAGGCCGAGAGCACCAGCACCCGGCTCTGCGGGGACACCCGTAGCACCTCGGCGGTGGCCTGCGCCCCGTTGCCGTCGGGCAGCTGCATGTCCATCAGCACCACGTCCGGGCGCACCGCGGCGGCGCGCCTGCCAGCGGCGGCGACACCGTCGGCCGTGGCCGTCACCTGGAAGCCCGCCTCGGTGAGATCACGGGAGACGCCGTCGCGCCACATCGGGTGGTCGTCCACCACCATCACCGAAATGGACTCGGCCGCCTGGTCCGTCATCCGCGCCTCCCGTCGTCGCTCATCTGGGCACCCGGAATTCCCATTCGGTGCCGAACCCGACCCCGCCGTCGATCTCGGTGAGCAGGTCCGCGCTGCCGCCGAGTGCCGCGATCCGGCCGACGATCGATCGGGAGACCCCCATGCGCCCTTCGGCTTCCGCCTCGGCCAGCCGGCCCGGCGGGATGCCGACGCCATCGTCGCGCACACTGATCACCAGTTCGTCGCCGGTGTCCTCCAGTAGGACATATGCTCTCGCATCCGGCCCCGCGTGCAGCTCCACATTGGACAGCGCCGTGGCCACGGCCGAGGCGATCTCGTTCGCCATCCAGCGGCCGACCCGCACCGGCTCGCCGGGCGTGGACACCGACACCGCGGGGGTGGATTGCGCGGTCAGCAGGGGCCGCAGGTCGACCTCGGCGCCCCCCGCGTCCCGGTGATCGGCCTGCTCGGTGATCAGCACGCGCAGCGCCACCTCCTGCTCACCGGCTCGCAACGCCAATTCCTCCGTGGGCCCGCCGATCTCGCTGCCGCGGCGCTTGATGTAACTGAGTACTTGCAACACCCCGTCGTGCACCTCGCGGGAGAGCCGTTCGCGCTCCTCGGCCGCCGCGGTCAGCCGCACCGCTTGTTCCAGCTGGTCCTGGGCGCGGCGGGCGGTGTTGGCGGCCAAACCGAGCGCCAGACCCACCGAGACGAGCACCGGCACCGTCGCGTCCGTCCACACGTCCTCACCCCACTGGTCGCGCACCGTCAGTGCCACCGCGGCGATCAGCGCTCCGGACAGCACACCGGCGAACGGGCCGCGCAGGATCGCCGCCCCGATCACGGCGTTGGTCGCCCACAGCGTGGTCGGCAGCGTCTGATGTCCGTGATACCAGCCGTAATCGGCGACCAGGCGAGTGGCGGCCATCAACCCGATCACGACAACGTGGTCGCCGATCACCACCCAGATACGCAGCCTGGCCACCTCGGGAAAATGCCACTGCGACAACATGATCGCCGAAGCACCCGACCACACCGCCATCAGGGCGACGAGCACCCAGCTCAACCGCTGATTCGTGTAGTACGGCACCGAGGCGATCTGCTGTCCGACCGCGTAGAGCAGCGTGACCAGCCGCAGCGCCTGCGCGGCCCGCCACAGCGGTGTGGTCGCCACGTCGGCCGAGCGCAGCTCAGGCCTGCGCCGGGCCGTCGCCGGCTTGCGCGCCGTCATCGGATTCCACCTTTTGCTGCGCCGCCTTCATCGCCTCCGCCCGCTTCCGGGTCGCCTCCATCAGCGTCGCGGCCACGTCGAACCGGTCGGGATCGGGGTGATCGGGTTCGGCTTGATACAGCCCGCGATGGTCGTCGCCGGTCTGAAGTTCCTCGTACAACTCCTCCGGTCCTTCGAGCAACGACCGGATCGCGGTGTTCATCACCGCGACGAACGGCACCGCGAGCAAACCGCCCGCGATCCCGCCGATCACCACGCCCGCCGTGATCGCCAGCACCACGGCCAGCGGATGGATGCTCACCGCCCGTCCGAGCAGCAGCGGTTGCAGCACGTGACCCTCGAGCTGCATCACCGCGATGATGATGCCGAGCACGATCAGCGCGGTAACCAGACCTTTGGTCACCAACGCGATGAACACGGCGATGAACCCGGCCAGGAAAGCGCCGATGATCGGGATGAACGCGCCGATGAACACCAGCGAGGCCAGCGGGAGCGCCAAGGGCACCCCGAGAATGGCCAGTCCGGCGCCGATGCCGATGGCGTCCACCGCGGCGACCACGACGGTCGCGCGGACGAATCCGACCAGCGTGCCGAACCCGAGCCGCCCGGCGGTGCGGACCCGCTCGCGGTGGTCGGTCGGCACGATCCTGGTGACGAATTCCCAGATCTGATCGCCGCCGTAGAGGAAGAAGATGAGGATGAACAGCGTCAGGAAGGTACCGGTCAGCAACTCGCCGATCACGGTGGCGGTGGTGAGCGCACCGCTGGTCAGGCTGTCCTGATTGGACTGGATCGCCTTGACGGCGGCGTCGCCCACGTTGCGGATCTGCTCGTTGCTCAGGTGCAGCCTGCCGTTGATCAGCCAGTCCTGGATCTGGTGGATGCTGTCGGTGAACTTGTTCGACAGCTCCGGCACACCGGCGACGAACTGTTCGACGACGAAGGTCATGATGCCCGCGACCACACCGATCGACCCGACCAGCGCCACGAAGACGCCCACCGCGCGCGGCACGCCCAAGCGCTGCATCCAGTCCACCAGCGGTGCGAGCAGCGCCGCCGCCAGCAGTCCGATGGCGAGCGGAATCACCACGGTCGCCAGTTTCTGCACGATCGCCGCCGCCGCGATCGCCAGCGCGAACAGCACCAGCAGCCGCCAGCCCCACTCCGCCGACACCCGGACGATCGGGTGCACCGTCTCCGCGGCGTTCCGTGACAGCGTGATTTTCCGCTCTGGACTTGGCTTCGGGTCGGTCACCTCCGTGAGCCTAATGTCTGCTGCCGGACGTAGTCCGTCTCGAGCCGGCGCATGGCCGGAGCGAAGGCGGAGGTACGCCTAACCGGCCCGGCCACACCCTGTCCGCGATCACCGCCGCCGCGACCGCCGCGCAGCGCCGCGGACATGCCGACATGATCGAAACGCTAGATTGGACCCCGTGTCGGCGCCTCTGGAAGCGGTCAAACAGACCATGCGAACGCGCTGGCCGCTGTACCTGACATCGATGCTGCTGGCGAACGCTTTCGGCGCGGTTCTGGTGTGGGCGTTCATCCAGTACGGGCTACCCGTCCCCGAGGGCGAGCCCTCCGGCGCCAGGCGCACCGGCCTGCTGATCCCCGGTGTGGTCTTCGTGGCGGGCGGCCTGCTCAGCATGGCCGCCTCCGCGTTGATGCTGCGCCCGGTGATGCGCTGGCAGATGCGCGGCGGGCCGCCGAGCCGCCAAGAGCAGATGGCCGCGCTGCACGCACCGCTGCGCCAGGCGATCCTGCATCTGGCGCTATGGCTGATCGGCGGCGCGGTGCTGGCCACGCTGATCATCAAGGACACTCCCGCGCTGGCGGGCGCGGTCATCATCACCGAGTGCATGGCCGCGACCATCGTGTTCGGTTTCACCTACATGCTGGGCGAACGCATTCTGCGCCCGGTCGCGGCCCAGGCGCTGACCGAGGGCACCTTCGACCACACCCTGACCCCGGGCGTCGGCACCAGGATGGCGATGACCTGGGGCATGGGCACCTTCGCGCCCACCATCGCGATCGTGCTGCTGTGCGTCACCCAGATCTCCTCGGAGGTGAAGTTCTCCGCGCAGTCGCTCGCCATCTCCATCCTGCTGCTGTGCGGCGTGGTGATCATGCAGGCGCTCGCGCTGTCCATGCTCACCGGCTCGAGCATCTCCGACCCGGTGCGCCAGCTCAGCCAGGCCATCGACCGGGTGCAGGCCGGGGCGCGCGACGTGCAGGTCGAGGTCTTCGACGGCAGTGAGATCGGGCTGCTACAGGTGGGCTTCAACCGGATGATGGAGGAGGCCGCCAAGCGTCGCCAGCTCCAGGAGCTGTTCGGTCAGCACGTCGGCGAGGAGGTGGCGCAGCGGGCGCTGGACTACGGCACCGAACTCGGCGGCGAGACCCGCTTCGTCGCGGTGCTGTTCGTCGACATGGTCGGCTCCACCGCCGCCGCCGCCGAGCGGCCGCCCACCGAGGTGGTGAGCCTGCTCAACGAGTTCTTCCGCATCGTGGTCGACGTGATCCACCGCCATCACGGCTTCGTGAACAAATTCGTCGGCGACGCGGCGCTGGCCATCTTCGGCGCGCCGCTGGACCGCCCGGACGCGCCGACCGCCGCGCTCGCCGCCGCACGCGAACTGCGCGAAACCCTCCGGGAAGTCCCCGGCCTCGACATCGGTATCGGTGTCTCGGCCGGCCTGGCCGTCGCGGGGAACATCGGCGCGGCCAACCGCTTCGAGTACACGGTGATCGGAGATCCGGTCAACGAGGCATCCCGGCTCACCGAGCTGGCCAAAGAACGTCCCGGCCGAACGCTGGCCTCGGGTAGCGCGCTGTATTTCGCCGAGGAAAGCGAGCAGGACCAGTGGGAAACCGGCGACGAGGTGCAGCTGCGCGGCAGACGCAGGAAAACGCTGCTGGCCTGGCCCCGAGAACAGGCCGACGCGCCCGACGCTACCGATGCCGAAACGGCGCGTTCGTTAGGCTGACCGCGTGACGGCCGACGGGGAACTGGCAGGGGATCCTGCGCCGCCGCCCACGGCGGGCTCCCGCCGTGGCAGATTCCGCTGGCTGAAGTGGGTGCTCGGCGCCGCCCTGCTGGCCCTCCTGATCGCCGAGGGCGTGTACCTCTGGCCGCGCCTGCACGAGTCCTGGCGCAAGCTCACCGAGATCCACTGGGGTTGGCTGGCCGCCTCGATCTGGCTTCAGGCCGTGTCCATGAGCGGCTTCGCCCGGGTGCAGAAGCAGCTGCTCAACGCGGGCGGCGTCGCGGTGAGTCAGCGGAAATCCGTCGCGGTGGTCTACGGTGCGACGGCGATGTCGGTGACCTTGCCCGCGGGCCAGGTGTTCTCCACCGCGTTCACCTACCGGCAGACCAGGCGGTGGGGCGCCAGTCCGATCGTCGCCTCGTGGCAGCTGGTGTTCTCCGGCGTGGTCGCGGCAGTGGGCCTGGCGCTGCTCGGGGTCGGCGGCACGCTGCTGTCCGGCGGGCGAGTGGGTCCGCTCAACCTGATCCTCTCGCTGGCCGCCGTCGTCGCGCTGGTGTGGGCGGGCAATCACATATCGCGCGATCCCGGTTCGCTCGAGGCGCTGGCACGCAGACTGCTCGCACTGGTCAACCGGGTGCGCAAACGGCCACCGGGGCAGGGGGCGGACAAGATCGCGGACGTGCTCGGCCAACTGGAATCGGTTGACCTCGGCAAGCGCGACGGCCTCTTGGTAGCGCTCTGGGCGCTGATGCACCGCTTCGCCGACGTGGCCTGCCTCGGTGCGGCCTGTTACGCGGTGGGCGCCGATCCGCGCATCGCCGGTCTGTTGCTCGCCTTCGCCGTGGGCAAGGCCGTGGGGTCCATCCCGTTCGCGCCGGGCGGCATCGTCTACGTCGACGCGACGCTGATCTACGGTCTCACCGCCGCCGCGGGCCTGCCCGCCGCGCAGGCGGTCGCCGCGGCGTTCGTCTATCGGATGGTGAGTTTCGTCCTGGTCGCGATCGTCGGCTGGATCGTGTTCGGGTTCCTGTTCCGCACCAGGGAGGCCGACGACGACGAGTTCGAGAAGGAATTCGAGCAGCGGCGGCTGTGACGGATCAGCCCGCGCGCTGGTCTTCGGAAGCCCCGTTACGCTGGCCCGCGTGAGGAAACTGCTGCCCTTCGTGGTCGATGCGCTGCTCGTCGTCGTCTTCTGCGCCATCGGCAGGCGCAGCCACGACGAGGCGGTGCTCACCGGCCTGCTGCGCACCGTATGGCCGTTCGCGACGGGTCTGATCGCGGGCTGGCTCGTCGTCGTGGCGCTCAGGTGGCGCGCCGCCGCGGGCGACATCACCGCCCTGTGGCCGGCCGGTGTCGTGATCTGGGCTTGCACCCTGATCGGGGGCATGCTGCTGCGCGTGGTCGGTGGTCAGGGCACGGCGGTCAGCTTCGTGCTGGTGGCCGGCGTGGTGCTCGCGGTGTTCCTGCTCGGCTGGCGCGCGGTGTACAAAGCCGTGCGCTGATCACGGCTCCGGCGTCGCCAGTGCCTGCAACATCCTGGCCGCCATCCGAGCGGTGGCGTCCTTGCTGTCCACATCGTTGATATGGACGGCGAAGACCAGATCGCCCATCGCCCCGATCAGCCACCCGTCCGGACCCGCGGTCGCGGCGAACGCGTCGACGTCTCGGTAGCGGCGCACGCCGGCCAGCTCCGGCGCGTTGGTGGCGTCGCGCAGCATGGCGCGCAGCCGGTCGGCGGTCTGCGGCGGCAGCGGGTCGAGCGGGGCATCGGTGGTGCTCGGGCGGCCTGCCTCGATCATCGGCGGCGGCACCGCTCCGCGCACGATCGCGGCCGCGGCGATGGCCATGCCGAACGGGCTGGCCAGCACGGCGTCCGAACCGCCGCCTTGCAGTACCTGCTCGGCGCTGCGTCCCGCGACGGCCAGACGGCCGGTCACCTCGTCGAGGCCGGGCACCTTGAAGTCGATGCCGACGCCGAGCGCGGTCGCCGCCTCTGCCGCGTCCTGTACCGAGACGTCCTGTGGCGCCTTCCCCTTCGCCGAGGCCGCGACGGCCCGGAACAACTCCATATTGCCGCCCACCGGATACAACCCGGTGAATGCCACCGAGCCGTGCTCACTGGCCTGGCTGTTCTGCGCGGCCGCCACCACCGCCCCGGTGGACGGCTGGATCGCCACGATCGAGGCCTGGGTGGCCACGCTGACCACCGCGTCCTCGGCGGCACGCTGCAAACGCTGGTCCATGGTGCCCGCGATGTCCGGTCCCGGCGGACCCTGCTGCCCGGCGAGCTGGGTGATGAACCGTCCGTCCTGTTCGAACAGCTGGACACCCCAGCCGGAATGCGCCTCCTGGCTTTCCTGCTGCACCTTGCGCAGCGCGTCGAGCATCGGCGACCAGACCCGGCGATCGGCGGAGATCAGCCGCGGCTGCTTCTCCAGCACCACGCCGGGAATCGGCGCCATCCGCGGTTCCAGGATCTCGAAGTCACCCTCGCGCAGGTTCACCGCGACGATCGGCTTGCCCTGCGAGGTGGCCAGCTGCTGCATCAGCGACGGACCGGTGATCAGCGGGGCGACCGGCTCGATGGCCTTGGCGAGCGCGTCGGTCGACGCGACCGGGTCGGGCATCTTGCCGGGATCGAGCTTGACCACGTTGATGGTCTGCTCGGTCATCAGCGGCGCGCCCGCGATGTCGTTGACCTTCGGCGGGGGCGTCGGGTAGGTGCGCACCAGCTGCACCGTTCGGTTGTGCGCGAGCTGCGGCATCACGACCGCGGGCTCCCAGGAGATCCGCCAGCCGATGGCCAGCTTGCGCACATTGCCCTCGAGGCTGTAGTTCCAGGTCTTGCGCTCGCCGAAGTTCCACTCGACGTCCATGCTGAAGATCGCGGACTGCGCGTCCAGACCGATGAACTGGGTCTTTCGGTAGTCGACCTTCGCGCCCTGCAACCCGGTAAACATTTGCTTGAGGGTTGCTGTAGCCGCGGTGGGGTACGACGTCAGGTCTGCCGCCTTGGTGTAGTCCTGATCGTCGAGCAGATCGGTGAAGCGCTCCACGACCGCTTCGGCTTCGTTCTGCTTCTCGTGTATCCCGCACGACCCGATCCCGAGCGCGAGCGCCGCCACCCCCATGAGTGCCATTGCGCCGCGAACACGAAAGCGGCGGGATCCCCACACGTCCATGTCGCCCACTCTTCACTCTTGTCACTCCAGTAACAAGACCACCGTACCCGAAAAAGACCAGACCGCGATGCCTCCGTAGCGAGGACGTTACCCATGCTCAGCATCCCAATTGTGCCCCGGGATCTTGCATCTCGGGGGGCCTTTCATGATCATCGCCCGGCCGCTCGGCGGCAACCGGCGCCGCTACCGTACCGGCCTTCCCGAAAAGTCGCGCGGTTACCCCCGCGGTCGACGTTTCGAATCAATAAATACCCCGAAAGGTGCGGAACGAAGCAATCGGACCCTCGTTCGCGTACAGCGGAACGCCGATCGGACGATTGCGACGTAATCTTGTAATCAATGAAAGCACCGCAAAAAAGTAAGTAGGTGACTCGTCATGAGAAACGCACACCGCGGCCGGGGTTTCGGGCGAACGGGCGGCTGGCAGCAGGCCGACCTGCCGGACCCGTCGGACGTGCCCGATTGGTTCGCCGGAAGATTGCCGAGTGAGTGGTTCACCGGCCCACCGGTGATCGAGGTCGATCGGGACGAGATCGTCGTCATCGGCGAGCTGGCGATCCCGCAGCCGGAGAAGGCACCGGAGACCGACGACGCCGACACCCCGGCCGAAGAAGTGCCGCGCGCGACCAAAGAGGGCGCGGTCGCCCGGTTCCGCGAGTCGACCCGCCCCGCCCGCATGCAGATCGCGAACGAGGCGCAGCACCGCTACCGGCGCAATGTGGCCTGGGGCGTGTCGGTGGACGGGGAACGGATCATGTTCACCCATCTGGCCGTGCCCGTCATGACCCGGCTGCGCCAGCCGGAGCGCAAGGTACTCGACACGCTGGTCGACGCGGGTGTCGCCCGTTCCCGCGCCGACGCGCTGGCCTGGACGGTGAAGCTGGCGGGCCAGCACGCGGAGGCGTGGCTGGAGGAACTGCGCGAAGCCATGCGCAAGGTCGACGACCTGCGCTCGGAAGGTCCGCAGGGGTTGTAGCCGGTCGGGTCCGGTCCGAACGGCGTGGTCCGGCGCGGTATCTTGCCGTGCATGGCTGTGACCGCGACGCCGGGCCCGATCCTGGTTCTGAACGGCCCGAACCTCAACATGCTCGGCACCAGGCAACCCGAGGTGTACGGGTCGGCCACGCTCGCGGACGTCGTGGAGTTGTGCGGGCGGACCGCGGCGAGATTCGACCGGGAGATCGTCGCCTTCCAGTCCAACTCCGAAGGCGCCCTCATCGATCGCATCCACCAGGCGCGCGGCGCCGAGTCGGGCATCGTGATCAATCCCGGTGGACTCACCCACACCTCGGTGGCGCTACGGGACGCGCTGGTGATTCCGGAACTCCCCATCGTCGAGGTGCACATCAGCAATGTGCACGCGCGTGAGGAGTTCCGGCACCACTCCTATATCTCTCCCATCGCGACCGCGGTGGTCGCGGGGATGGGCATCCAGGGTTACGCCGCCGCCATCGAATTCCTGGCCCGTTCGGCCTGAACTCACCGCAGCTGGAAAACCGGAAACCCCGGCGCGATGGCGGCGAGTTCCTCGTCGGTGGCGTCCTTGGTCACGCCCTCGAAGAACCTGCCGACCTCCCAGCCCCACTTCCGCAGGTAGAGGCGCAGCAGCGGCACCTTGTCGGCATCGGCCACCTCGGTGGCGGTGAACGTCTCCACCTTGCGGCCGAGCCGCAACTCGCCCCCACCCGCCACACGCAGGTTGCGCACCCACTGCGTGTGCCCGCGCGGCGCGACGAGGAAGCGCTCACCGTCCTCCCGCACCATCAGGTTGACCATCGTGGTGCGCCATTCCCCACTCTTGCGTCCGCGCACCGCGAGCAGTCGCGACCCCATCACACTGATGCCGAGCTTGGGCAGCAGGTTGGCGAACCGGTTGAAGATCGGGTCGAATCCGGCGGGGCCGAGGTAGCGGGTGCTGAGGTCCATGACTACTCCTTGTTGTGAGCACTGCTCTCTATAGAGAGAAGTGTTCCACGGAGTACGCCGCAAAGTCAAGAGCACTGCTCTCCATGGCTTCCCGCCCACCCACTCCGCATGTCTGGGCGTGCGGGAAACGTCTCTGCGAGGCGGGGTGTACGAGGTCAGGCGTCGCCGCGGAGGAGGGCGTAGGTGGAGATCGGGTTGCCCGCCTGCTCGCTCGCGGCTACGGCCTTGCGCCAGAGGCCCTGGGCGGTGTGCGAGAGGACGGCGTCGACGCCGACTTCCTCGCTCGCGTCGATGATGTGCTGTGCGCCCGCGACCATCATCTTCAGACTGGCCAGCGAGGCCCAGCCGCCGTTCTGGTTGGCGACCGAGAACTCCTCCATGAAGTACGGGAACGCGGCGGCCGAGCGGATCGCGAACGGGACGAACGCGGCGATGTCGTGGCCGGAGCGATCGATCATCGCGGTGGCCTGGTCGAAGGCCAGCAGCCAGGGATGGAAGATGGTCAGGAGTCCCTGGTAGAAGACCTGCGCGAGGCCGTCGTCCGCGCCGAGGTATTCCTGCGGGCTCAACGGGCGCAGCAACTCGGCGTGCGCGTCGAACACCTCACGCGGGCCGCTGTAGAAGATGTAGGACGCCGGGTGCGTGATGTTGTCCCCCGCCGACATGACGCCGCCGGAGATGAATCGGGCGCCGTGCGAGCGAACCCACTGCGCGCCCTCGCGCGCCTTCTCCGGCGAATCGGAGGACAGGTTCGCGATCACCTTGCCTTTCAGGTGGCCGGTCGCCTGGCCCAGCACGTCGTACATGGCCGCGTAGTGGGTGAGGCTGAGCACGGTGACCTCGTTCGCGTCGAGCGCGTCGGCGACGGTCGCGGCGCGCTTCGCGCCGAGTTCGACCATGGCGTCGACCTTTTCGGGGCTGCGGTTCCACACCGTCACCTCGACGCCCGCGTCCAGGAAGGCCCGGACCATCGCCTGCCCCATCGGCCCGAGGCCGACGACGGAGACTGCGTGGGCGGTGGTCTGCTCGGACATGATGTGTCCCTTCGGTTCTCGTCGGTTACTTGCTTCGGCGCCGGGATTCATGGTCGTTCCCGCAGGTAGAGTCGGGAAGACCGAACGTCGAGGTGCGGTTGCTTACCTCGAGGTCCGAAACGAGGTCAGAGGAGCGCGATGGGCATGAGCAGTGACGCGGATCACGAAGTGTGTGGCATGACGGTCGCGATCGATGTCGTCGGCGGCAAGTGGAAGATGCACCTGATGTGGGTGCTCGGCACCGGTCCGCAGCGCTTCGGCCAGATCCGCAGGCTGCTCGACGGGGTCAGCGAGAAGGTTCTCGCCGAGAACCTGCGGCACCTGGAGTCCAGTGGTGTCGTGCACCGGGAGGTCTATCCGGAGGTCCCGCCGCGGGTCGAGTACTCGCTGACGCCGCTCGGCGAGGAGCTGGCCGTCGCGCTGCGTCCGCTCGAGGAGTGGGGCGACCGGCACCGGCACGAGCTGTCCGCGAATCTCCTGGCGTCGGCGAGCTGATCCGACCGAGGTAAGCAGCGGCGTTCCGGCATCGGCGAGCTAATCCAGCCACTCGGCGGCGATCCGCCCGCCGACGCGTTCGAGCAGTGCCGCCGCCTCCGCCATCGAGCGGTCCGGGTCGGGTTCCAGATCGGCTAGCGCGTAGCAGCCCGCGAAGCCCGCGGCCCGGATCTCGTCGGATGCGAGCAGCGTGCGGCCCGCCACGGCGACCACCGGGACGTCCGCCTTACGAGCGGCCGCGCACACGCCGACCGGCGCCTTGCCGTGCAAGCTCTGCCGATCGAGCGATCCCTCACCGGTGACCACGAGCGTGGCGGCGGCGAGCAGGGCGGGAAAATCCAGCAACTCGAGCACGACCTCGATGCCGCTGCGCACCCGCGCGTCCAGCACGGCGAGTGCGCCGAAACCGGTACCGCCCGCCGCGCCCGCGCCGGGAAGCCGCGTGAACTCGGGGCCCACGAGTTCGGCCCAGGTGGTGAGCGCCGATTCGAGGACGTCGAGTTCGGCCGGCCCGGCACCCTTCTGTGGCCCGTAGACCGCGGTCGCGCCCGTCGGCCCGAGCAGCGGATTGTCGACGTCGCAGGCCAGCGTGAAGGTCGCACCGACGACACCGGGATGCAGGCCGGAGCGGTCCAGCCGTGCGGCGTGGCCCAAAGACGCTCCGCTGCGCGGCAATTCCCGTCCGCCGGTATCCAGGATGTGGACGCCGAGGGCCTGCAACATGCCCGCGCCGCCGTCGGTGGAGGCACTGCCGCCGAGGCCGAGCACGATCTCGGTCGCGCCGTGCTCCATGGCATGCGCCAGGACCACGCCGAGCCCATACGTGCTCGCACCCAACGGGTCCGGTCGTCCCCCTGGCAAGGCCGCCAGACCGACCACGGCGGCCAGTTCGACCACAGCGGTCCGGCCGTGCCGGGCATAGGCCGTCCGGCGCGGCACCCCGGTCGGTCCCGGCGCCGTCAACTCCACCCGCGTCCAACCTGCCGCGACGAACGCCTCCACCGTGCCGTCACCCCCGTCGGCGACCGGCACCTGCCGGATCTCGGCATCCGGCGCGCTCCGGCGCAATCCCGCCGCAAGGGCGGCCGCCACCTCCGGCGCGGGCAGCGACCCCTTGAACTTGTCCGGAGCGAGGATCACTCGCGCAGCGGATGTCATCCCCACATTCTCGGACGCCACGGGATCGGACGCACCACGACACTTCCGCCTACGAAGCCCGGTGCGCTCATGAGCATCCGCACAAGAACGCCGCATACCACTGATCCACAGCGCGGATCGCGGAGGAATTCGCCCTCCAAGTGCGCGTCACCCGGCCGACCTCGAGTTCGTGCTGCGATTTCGAGGAGGGATGGTGCGAGTCGGCGAACGCGCTCTGCGGCGAGGTTCAGCTTGCGGGCAGCGGGGCTTGGTCGGCCCGGGTGATGTCGACCTTCCCGGTGCGCAGGTAGGTGAGCACGGCCTCGTCCACCGCCGGATTGCCGCGACCGAACGTGCCGTGGTCGCCGCCGTCCACGACGACCAGCGTGCCGCCCAGCGCCGCGGCCATGGCCGGGCCGCCCTCGTATTTGGTCAGCGCGTCGTGACGGCTCTGCAACACCAGCGGCGGGGTGCGCAGCCCCGCACCGGTGATCGGCACCGGCTTCGTCACGGGTTTCCAGGAACCGCAGGCCATTCCCGAGCGCACCAGGTCGGCGCGCGCGTCCATGGCGTTGCCGCCGGAGGCTATGGTGCCTGCCGCGGCGCCGAGCAGTTCCGGCCTGCCGGGCACGGAGTTCTCGTTGCAGGTGATCGCGCTGAACACGAACCGCCCGGTGGGGTCGGTCGAGGTCGCGCCCTCGATGGCCCGCAGGCGCTGCACGTTCGCCGGATCGGCCGCGGCGTCGGCCATCGCGCGGGCGAAGACCGGCCAGAAGGTGCGGGTATAGGTGGCCACGGTGGTCGCGCCGAGCAACGGCACCTGCGCGGAGACGCCGCCGCTGACCAAGGTGCGCAACAGGTTCTGCAGTTTGCCGAGCTGCTCGACGCTGCCGGTGTAGCCGTCCCTCGCGATCTCGGCCAGCGGCTCGGGCAGCGCGCCGGGCAGGTCGCCGATGCTCGCGGGCGGCGGGGTGAGGTTGGCGTACCAGCCGCCGCCCTGGGCCGCCGCCAACCGGACCCAGTTGCGATAGACCTGCAATGCGGTGTCGCCGAGGTGGTATTCGTCGTCGTGTTCGGCGATCCAGGCGAACAAGTCGTCCAGGCGCTGTTTGCCCGCGACCTGCTGCTGGGCGAACTCCTCGGTCCACACCCAATCCGGGTTGACGTTGGAGTCCAGGACCATCCGGTCCACCCGGTCGCCGAACAGCGCCGCGTACACCGCGCCGAGGTACGTGCCGTAGGACGTGCCCAGGTAACCGATCCGCTCCAGCCCGAGCGCGGCGCGCACGGCGTCGATGTCGCGGGCGGTGTTCTCGGTGGTGATGGCGTCCAGGTAACCGGGCTGCGCCGCGTCACAGGCCTTCTTGATCTCGTCGCGATTGCCG
This sequence comes from Nocardia sp. NPDC047648, assembly GCF_040642815.1. NCBI lineage: Bacteria > Bacillati > Actinomycetota > Actinomycetes > Mycobacteriales > Nocardiaceae > Nocardia > Nocardia sp. NPDC047648. The sequence continues at coordinate 494,260 of NZ_JBEYSX010000003.1, forward strand.
CCGCCGAGCGAGACCTGCCTGCCCTGCTCGTTCTTGGTGCCCGTGCCGCATTCCAGCGGCGTGGCCCAGCGCAGACCGCGCGGCTGAACGGCGATCCGGTCGTAGTGCTCGGCGAGCCCGGCGGGGAATACCTCCACCCGGCGCGCCCAGTAGTCCAGCGCGTCCGCGCCGGGACCGCCGGGGTTGGCGAACAGGACACCTTCCCGCTCGCCCGTGGCGGCGATCCGGCTGACGGTCAGCTCGATCATGGGCCCATCCGGGTCGGCGTAGTTCATCGGCACGCTGACGACGGCGCACCGCACACCCCGATCGGCGGGCACCGCACCCTCCGGACACCGGCCGAAGGCGATTCCCGGCGCGGCGTCCGCGACGCCGGTGACGATCGATCCCCCGAGCAGGCCCGCGGCGACCACGGTGGCCGCGACCCGCGAAACCCGCGGTGTCCTCATCATTTTCGTACCTCCCCGAGCCTGCCCGCTCGCGCGCGACGACGGACCCGACCAAGAGCATTCTGCGCAGGCCCGCCGGGACAGACAAGTCGGTGGCGGGATTCCGCCCGGTCGGGCGTGTGATTTATCCGGACACCGGCGCACAGAGTAGCGTCGAGCCATGTCGACCGAGGTCAGCAACAACACCGCACTGGAACGCTTCGAGATCTACGTCGACGGTGCGATCGCCGGCTACGCCGAATACCAGGACACGGCTTCCGAGCGCGCGTTCGTGCACACCGAGATCTACTCGTCCTACGAGGGCCAGGGCTATGCGCGGCTGTTGGTCGAGACCGCGCTGAACAGCACCCGCGACGACAAGCTCGGCGCGCTGCCCATGTGCCGGACGGTCCACCACTTCATCGAGACCCGCCCCGAATACCTCACGATGGTGCCGCACTGGGCGCGCGACCGGCTGAACCTGCCGCAGTAGGCCCTCAGTAGGCCGCGACGGCGGCGTCGAGCGCCTTCTGCAGATCGGTACGCACCAACCGGGCGATGTCACCGGGCCGGGGCGGCAACTCGAGGATGGGGACCCCGAAGTGGAAGCTGGCCCCCTTGGCGTCCTCCTTCGTCGGCCGCACCGCCGGGTCCCGGCGCGGACCGTAGCTCAGTGCCATCGACACCAGCACGGGCTCGACGCCGAGCTTCATCGCCCGGAAGGCGATGTGCCCGATGCCGCTGCCCACCGCTTGCACGCGGGCCGGGTCCACGTCGTTGCAGGTGCCCTCGGGGAAGACCGCGATGCCGTCGCCGCGGGCCATCCGCTCCGCGCAGACGTCCATCATGCGCTGGCCCGCGGCGTTCACCGCGCGGATGCCGTGGTCCTTGCCGCGGAACACCGGGATGCCGCCCATCATGTCGATCTTGCGCCGCTGATCGGGATCGACGAACAGTTCGTCCTTGGCCAGCACGCGCACCCGGCCGATCACCCGTCGTAGCCCGCTGCGCCACGCGGCCGCGGCCACGGTGTAGGGGTCGCTCTCGGAGAGATGGTTGATCGCGATCAGCAGCGGCCTGTTCTGCCTGATCACCGAGCGGAGCGCGGCGCGCGCGCCCTCCGCGTAGGTGACGCGCGGGTGGTAGCGGCGGCCGAGAACGGCGTAGGCCCCCCATGCCTTCAGGCGGTTCTGGCGATGATCGCGGTAGTAGTCGTACACGGTGTCGCTGTTCTCGAGGCGCACCTCGGGCGGTTCCATGAGCTGGACTCTACGATGTGGCGCCGGTGGCGTGACGGGGCGTCCGCCGTCGGGCCGCCACCCGTGCGGCGAATCCGGAACACAGAAGTCGGCCGCAGAAGGCGCATTGTGGGCGAACAGCTGCGATGATGTCGGAGTGGCACGCGCAGAAGACCCGGACGATCGGAAGACCCGCGGCGGGCACGGTGACCGCAGGCGACGCGAGTTCCGGCACGGCGAGCAGGTGGTTCGTGCCGGGACGCTGCTGGTGTCGTCCACCGAACTGGTCGAACCCACGTTCCGGCGCACCGTCGTCTACATCATCGAGCACAACGAGGCGGGCAGCCTCGGCGTCGTGCTCAACCGCCCGAGCGACACGGCCGTGCACGACGTGCTGCCGCGCTGGACGGACGCGGTCGCGGCGCCACGCACGCTGTTCATCGGCGGCCCGGTGAAACGGGACGCCGCGCTGTGCCTGGGCACCGTACGGGTGGGCGCGCGCATCGAGGGCGTCCCCGGGCTGCGGCGTATCGATGGACGGGTCGTCCTCGTCGACCTGGACGCCGATCCCGAGCGGGTGGCCCCGCTCGTCGAGGGCATCCGGATCTTCGCGGGCTACGCGGGCTGGACCTTCGGGCAGCTCGAGGGCGAACTGGAGAACGACGACTGGATCGTGGTCTCGGCCCTGCCGTCCGACCCGATCAGCACGGGCCGCGCGGACCTGTGGGCGCACGTACTGCGCCGTCAGCCGCTGCCGCTGTCCTTGCTCGCGACACACCCGATTGAACTCGAACGCAACTGAGACCGTGTACTCCTCGAAGGGACCGAAGGAGACACGACATGAGACACGACAACTGAACCGGCGAGAGCATGGGTGACGCATCGGGTGCGCCCACCGACCGGACCCGCAATTCGAGCGGAGAGGTATCCAGTTGTGCGCAAGGTACGCGGCGAGACGGGCCCGCCAGACGACCAGTCCGAATTGATGCGGGCTCTCTACCAGGAACACGCCGCCCCGCTGTGGCGGTACACGCTCGGCTTGGTTCGGGACCGTGGACGGGCAGAGGACATCGTGCAGGAAACATTGCTGCGGGCCTGGCAACGGCCGAATGTCTTGGATCAATCGACCACGTCGGCGCGGGCGTGGCTGTTCACCGTGGCGCGCAATCTCGCCGTGGATGAGCACCGCAGCGCCCGCAGCAGGCGCGAGTTCCGCACCGACAACCCACCCGAACGGGCGGCCCCCGACCACTCCGATCGTGCGCTGGACGGCTGGCTGGTCGCCGATGCCCTCGGCAAGCTCAGCGCCGACCACCGCGAGGTGATCGTGCGGGCCTACTACCGGGGACTGTCCACACATCAGATCGCCGAGGAACTCGACGTTCCGCCGGGCACGGTGAAGTCCCGGATGCACTACGGTATGCGCGCATTGCGCCTGGCACTACAGGAGATGGGGGTGACGAATCAATGACGGACATCACCGACGACTTCAGCACGTGGGACGCCCCGTATGTGCTCGGCTCCCTCACCCGCGAAGAGCGCCTGCAGTACGAGAGCCACCTCGCCGCCTGCCCCGGCTGCCGGGGCGCCGTGGCCGAACTCGCGGGCCTACCGGGCATGCTCGCCCTCGTGGAGACCGATATCGCGCTCGCGATGATCGAGCCGCCCGCGCGAACCGACGAGTCCGCTGCGGTGCCACCTCCCCCGCCCATGCCGACACTCCCACCGCCACCCCGGCTCGCCGACGCGGCCGAGCGGCGCCGTCGCCGCAGCGGGTGGACGTCGGTCGGCATCGCGGTGGCCTCCGCCGCGGCCGCGGTGGCGATCGCCGTCCCGATCGCGATCTCGGTGTCGGGATCGAACGACTCGCAGGAGCCGGGCACCAGCGAACAGGCGTTCGTCGAACGCCAGATGACTCCGCTGGAGCCGACACCGGTCTCGGCGAACTTCAAGCTCGTCCCGGCGGGTGACCGGACACGCGTGGTGATGTCCTGCAGCTATCCACCGGGCGAGCAGCTGCGCTACAGCGCGAATCTCGCGCTCTACGTCACCAGCACCAGCGGCCAGCAGCAGAAACTCGACGAGTGGCCCGCGGGCCCCGGCACCGAGCTGACCATCGACCGGACCATCGAGGGCGCACCCGATCAGGTCCGCTCGGTGGAGATCCGCGCGGCGAACACCGGGAGAGTGCTGCTCACCGGCACGGTCTGATCGATTCGGACGATCCCCTGCGGGGTACTGCCCCGCGGGGGATCGCGGCTAGATGTCCAGGTCCTCGATCTTCGGCCCCCCGGCCACGTCCGCGACCCGCCGGTAGAGCTTGTCGGGCAGCTGCCCCTTCAACTCGTCCAGGGAATCCACCACGACGAAGACGAAATCGCCCCAGTCCTGTTGCCCGACGCCGAGCAGGCGGCGCCAGCTCTTCGGGTCCCGCCAGTCCTTGAGCCAGTTCGCGCCCGCGTCGACGGGATATTCGTCCCAGTTCGAGTATTGGGCGTGCATCACGTACTTGCCCTTGCGGCTGCGATACACCTGGATGTGCTCGATCCGCGTATCGTTGACCTCGTGCCACTCCCCCAGCAGAGTGCCGGAGAAGCGGACTTGGCGCACACCGTCGCGGCCGACCTTGACCACGATCTCGTCGTAGCCCTCCAGCCGACCCTCCTCGAGTTCGATGAACCGGCGCAACGCCGTGACCACCGCACCCGAGAGGTTGCCGCCGACCAACTCTTGCGCACGCTGGAACAGCGGAAGGTCGTCGTCGGCCACATAGATCGTCTTGTTGGGCATACTCCGACTATACGTAGATGTATACGTACACGCAAGGTGTGACTCACCTTCGCCTGAAGCAGCGTTGAACCGTTCGACGGTCCGGCCCGTATCACTCCTGTACGCAGTCGATTCATCGTCAGCGGAAAGGAGCGCCGATGCGGACTCGGGTCGTGGACCATCTGGTGCGAGCGGTGTCGGCGTTGGGTGTTCGGCACATCTTCGGGGTGGACGGCGCCAATATCGAGGACCTGTACGACGCGATCTTCGACGCGCCGGAGTACGTCACGGGGGTGGTCGCCAAACACGAGTTCTCCGCGGCCACCATGGCCGACGGATACGCCCGCAGCACGAGCGGATTCGGGGTTGTCGCGGCGACCTCCGGCGGCGGCGCGATGAACCTCGTCGCCGGACTCGCCGAATCGTTCGCGTCGCGGGTGCCGGTACTCGCACTGGTCGGCCAGCCGCCGACCGCCCTGGAGGGCAACGGCGCGTTCCAGGACACCAGCGGACGCGCCGGGACCATCGATGCGGTCCGCCTCTTCGGCGCGGTCAGCACCTATTGCGCACGGGTGGAATCGGCCGCGGATGTGCCGGACCAGTTGGACCGGGCGATGCGAGCCGCCCGGCACGGTGGTCCTGCGGTACTGCTGCTGCCCAAAGACGTGCAGCAGGCCGAGCTGGGCAACGTCGCCCCGTTTCGGCCGAGCCCGCGGACGCACCGGGCCGACCACGCCGGAATCGCTCGCGTGCGCGCCGCGCTCACCACGGCCCGGCACACCGGCAAGATTGTGATCATCGCGGGTGATCAGGTCGCGCGCGACGACGCGCGCGCCGAGTTGGCCCGCTTGGCCACCGCGCTGGAGGCCGCGGTGGGCGTCGCGCCGGACGCGAAGGACACCTTCGACAACACCGATCCCGCCTTCCGCGGTGTGGCGGGCAGCATGGGTCACCCCGAGCTGACGGCGGCCATTCGCTCCTCGGCCCTGTGCCTGCTGGTCGGCACCCGGTTGCCGGTGCCCGCCCGCGCCGGCTCGGAGACCGCGCTCGCCGAACGCGCGGTCGCGAGCATCGGCGTGGCGCCGCCGTACTTGCCCGCCATCCACGCGACCAGTACCGATCTCGCGCGAACGCTCGCCGAACTCGCCGACGAACTGGACGACGGCAGTACCGGATCCGAACGCGTGCTCGCGGCGCAACCGCTGACTTCCCTGCGCGTGCCCGCCTCCTCTGGTCCCGGTCTGCGCTACCGGGATGTGGTCGAGACGATCGACGCGGTCTTGCCCGAAGGCACCGACGTGTTCGCCGACGCGGGGAACACGGGGGCGGCCGTCGTGCACCATCTGCGGGTCCCACGGGGCGGCCGGTTCGTGGTCGCCCTCGGCATGGGCGGGATGGGTTACGCGTTCGGCGCGGGCATCGGGTCCGCGTTCGCGCGGCACGCGCGAGCGGATGGCGTGCGGCGGACGGTGGTCATCGCCGGTGACGGCTCGTTCTACATGCACGGTATGGAGCTGCACACCGCGATCGAGCACGCGCTGCCGGTTACCTTCGTCGTGCTGAACAACAACGCGCACGCCATGTGCGTGACCAGGGAGCAGCTGTACTACCGGGATCGCTACAGCTTCAACCGATTTCGTCCGGCCTACCTGGGCGCGGGCGTCGCCGCGATGTTCCCCGAGCTGCCCGCGTTCTCGGTGCACACCGTCGGCGATCTCGCCGCGGCGCTGCGACGCTGCCTGGAAACCGAGGGTCCGTCATTCCTTTCGATCGAATGCGACCCCGATGAGATCCCCCCGTTCCTGCCCTTCCTGACCACCGTCGAGCAATCCGGGAAGGCCCGATGACCCACACCCGCCCAACCCGTGCGGGCACCGTGCCTGCGCCCGCCGAGAGGAGCACCCCGTGACCGCGACTTCCCTGCCCGCCCTCAGCGACATCCCGGAGGAGGGTCTGCCGAATGTGGTCCGCGTCGAGAACTTCGACAAGGACGCCGCCACTCCGCTCATCATGGACATGCTGCGATCGGTGTACCCACACGACCAGATCTACGGCGAATACTGTCCGGTGCAGGGCTATATCGCCGCACCGCCGCGAGAGGTGTACGAATACCTCGCCGACACCAGGTCGCTGGAGGAGTGGACCTACAGCATGCGCGGGTTCACCGAGACCGACGAACCCGGACTGTGGCTGGCCTATGACCGGCTGGGCGCCGACACCAAGATCTTCACCCGCACCGTCGCGAACCCCGACGCCATGACCGTCGACTACCACTGCGCCTGGGACCAGTCACGGCACCTGTGGATGATCTACCTGCTGCGCGTGATCGACGCCCGAGTGGTGTTCGACAAGCCGGGTTCGGTTGTCCTGTGGGTCAATTGCAAGCACCCCTTCTACGACGAGAACCCCTACCCGGAGACCGCACCGCCGAAGCGGGAGGTGTGGGTCGGCGATTTCTGGGATCTGTTCTCGGCGGGTCATCAGCTGGAGATGGACAACCTCAAGGCCATCTGCGAGTACCGGGCCACCCACGGCCTGCCCATCAAGCCCGACTGGATGAAGTGAGACGCGCTATGCACCAGAACACCTCCGGCCTCCCCCCGGTCAGCCTCGTCGACGTGTCCTCGTATCTACCCGGCGAGCCGGTCGGCACCGAATACTTCACCCAGTTCGCCCGCTCGGACCGGATGGCCAAGAACGTCATGTTCCGCGCGCCGAAGGGCCGCCACCACATAGCGCGCGACGAGACCGCGGTGGACATGGTCGAGCGCGCCGTCGCACCGCTGATCGAACGCAACGGCGCCGACGCGATCGCCGAGGTCGACGTCCTGCTCACGCACACCCAGCTGCCGGACAATCCGGTGCTCGGCAGCGGCCCCGAGGTGGCCCGGCGGCTCGGCATCCGTCCCTCGTACGTCTACGACCTGCACAACGGCGGGTGCGCGGCGTTCGTGCACATGATGGCGATGGCCCGCATGATCCTGCAAACCACCTCCGCGCGCACGGCGCTGATCGCGGCGAGCCAGAACTGCGCGGGACCGGTGTTCACCCAGACCGAGATCCGTAAGCTGGCCCAGGCTCCGGTGCCCGGCGACGGCTGCGGGGTGGGGCTGCTGCGCAAGGACGACAGCGCTCCGATCCTCGACGTCGAATGCCGCACCTATCCCGAATTCGCGGGAGACATGGAGTTCTCCACCAACGGCGAGCGCAAGTACTGGGAGCCGGGCGAGGGACAGGGGTGCGTCAGCTTCACCGAGTCCAAGGTCACCAAGGTGTTCGCCAGGGGCAACCGGCTGGTTCCGGAAGTCGCCCTCGCGGTGTGCGATCGGCTCGGCGTGCGCGGACGCGACGTCGACACCTTCGTCACCAATCAGCCGAACCGGCTGTTCCTGCGCAACTGGCACGACGCGCTGGAACTTCCGGCGCAGCGGCATCCCGACACCTTCGACTCCTGCGGAAATCTGTTCGCCGCCGGTATCCCGGTGACCCTGGACGTGGAGAACCGGGCGGGACGGCTGGCCAACGGCTCGCTGGTCCTGCTGGCGGGGTTCGCGCACGCGGGCGACTTCGCGGGCGCGGCCGCCGTCCGCTGGGGAGCCGCGCGATGAGCGTGCGCGTCGTCGACGGCACCCGGCCCTCCCGCAGGCACCCCGCGCCCCGGGTGCCGCCCCGTTTCGACCTCACCCTGAGCGAGAACCCGTTCCCGCCGCTGCCTTCGGTGCTGCGGGCGGTGCACATGACACTGGCACAGGCCAACCGATACCCGGAGTTCCTGCCGCATCGGCTGCCGTCGCTGATCGCCCGGCATGTGCACGTGCGGGCGGATCAGGTGGTGGTCGGCTCGGGGGCGACCGGGGTGGCCCTACAGATCCTGCAGGCGCTGACCACGCCGGGCACGGAGATCGTCTACAGCGCGCCGACGTTCGACGGGTATCCGATCATGGCCGAGATGACCGGCCTCGACGCCGTGCCGGTGCCGCTGGACGCGACGGGGAACCAGGATCTGCGCGCGATGCGCCGCGCCATCGGCCGGCGCACCGCACTGGTCGTGGTGTGCCGTCCGCACAATCCCACCGGCACGGTGATCCCGGCGGACGAGCTGAAGGCGTTCCTGTCCGACGTGCCCGCCCGGGTTCCGGTGATTCTCGACGAGGCGTACGTCGAATTCCTCGGCGCGGCCGAGTACGTCGACCCGCTGGCACTGCTCGCTAAGCACCCCAACCTGCTCGTCCTGCGGACTTTCTCGAAGGCGTACGGATTGGCCGGGCTGCGAATCGGATACGCCTTCGGCAACACCGAACTGATCGCGCGGGTGGGCAAGTTGCAACTGCCCTTCGGGCTGAGCGCGGCGGCGGTGGCCGCGGTCGCCGCCTCCTACGCCGCCGAACCCGAACTCGCCGCACGAACCCTCCGCATCACCGAGGAACGAGACGCACTCCGTGCCGCACTGCTGGCTCGCGGATTCGCGATACCGGAAAGCCGCGCCAACTTCCTGTTCGTCCCCGGTCCCGGCACCGTCACCGCCCTCCGTCGCGCGGGGATCGCCGCGAAGCCTTATCCGGACGGCAGCGCTCGGATCGCCGTCGGCGACCCCGCCGCCGATCACGCGGTTCTGGAAGCGCTTCTGCCGCATACTTCGTGACCGTTGAGACGGAAAGAGGTCGGCCCGTGCCGGATCGTCCGTCCGACACGGGCCGTACAGCGCGCCGTCACGCGGTGAGGGCGCGCTGCGGCTCGGCGGCGGTGATGTGACGACGGCGAGACGGGAGCATCGATGTCGGGTGCGAGATGCTCCACGCCGCGCTCTTGCAGATGAACTCCTTGACTCGCGCGGCCGCCCGGCCGGTGAGGGCGGAGGGCTTGGGCTGATCGTCGGGGGTGACCCACTGGATGAGGGCATCGCGGCGGCCGAGGCTGATGCACTGGCCGGTGTAGCCGATCGAATTGCCAGGGATCTTTCGGCCGGTCAGACGCGCGGCGATAGCGTCGGCGGCCTGATAGGCCGAAGGGACACCCGAAGCGCAGGACATGCGCAGCGGCTCGCCGTTCGCCCCAGGGGCGAGCGCGGCGTCGCCGACGGCGTAGACGTCGGGGTGCGAGACCGACCGCATCGTGTCGTCGACGACGATCTGCCCCGTCGCCGACACCCGCAGGGTGGTGGCCGCGGCGATCGGGTGCACGGCGAAACCGGCTGTCCACAGCGTCATTCGGGCCGGGATCGTGCGGCCGTCGACGGTGACGGCGCCGGTCGGCTCGACGCGGGCGATGTCGGTGTGCTCGTGCACGGTGATGCCGAGCCGGTCGAACGCCTTGCGCAGATACTGTTGGGCCTTCGCGCTCAGCCAGTCGCCGAGGCCGCCGCGAGCGACGAGGGCGACCTCGAGATCCGGTCGAGCCTCGGCGATTTCGGTGACGGCTTCGATGCCGGTGAGACCGGCGCCGACGACCAGCACGGTCGCACCCGCGCCCAAGCCTGCCAGACGCTCGCGCACCCGCAGCGCGGACTGCTTGCCCGCGATGTCGTAGGCGTGCTCGGCCACACCGGGCACACCGCAGTCGGAAGCGGCGCTGCCGAGGGCGTAAACGAGCGTGTCGTAGGTGATCTCACGCCGGCCATCAGCGGCATCGATGTCGACCACCTTTCGGTCGACATCGATCGCGGTCACCCGCGCGGGCACGACCCGCACGCCCGTGTCGGCGAAGACATCGGCCAGCGCGCGAGTCTTCAACTCCTGACCTGCGGCGAGCTGGTGCATGCGGACCCGCTCGACGAACTCCGGATCGGCGTTGACGAGATCGATCTCGACATCGGCGGGATGCAGCCGCTTGGCCAGGCGACCAGCGGCGTTGGCTCCGGCGTATCCCGCGCCGAGGACGACGATGCGATGCTTCATGGTCTCACTCCTGTCTGGGTGGTGTTCGCTTCCTGAACCGGACAGCGACGCGAAACCTGACAGACGTGAACTGTGATCTAGGTCACCACCCCGCGAGGAGGGGGTCCGCGTGCTCGGACGCGGCCCAGTGCCGCGTGGCCCGTTCGAGCTTCTCCGGGTTGGCTTGGGTGTGAACGGCCACGATGCCGTCGGTCGTCACCTCCAGGGTGATGACGATGACGACCCGATCGCCGACCACGACCACCAGTGCGGGTACGCCATTGACCACCGCGGCGAACAGGTCGGCACGACCGCCGATCGTCGCCCACTTCTCCTCGGTGGGCTCGAACAGGCGGCGCAGGAACCGCGCCACCCGCAGCGCGCCGGTGATCGGACGCGGCAGAGACGTCACCACGCCACCACCGTCGCCCGCGCTGATCGCGTCGTCGGCCAGCATCCGCACCAGCGAGTCGGTGTTGCCGCTGAGCGCCGCGGCCAGGAATTCCTCGACGACCTTGCGGGCGACGGCCTCATCGGCTTCCACGCGGCTCCGGTCGCTGGTCACGCGCTGTTTGGCGCGCCGGTAGATCTGATAGCAGTTGGACTCGGTGATATCGAGGATTTCGGCGATCTCGTTGTGCGCGTAGCCGAATGCCTCGCGGAGCACATACACCACGCGTTCATTGGCCGACAGCCGTTCCATCAGGGTGAGCATCGCGATCGACACCGATTCGCGCTGCTCGACGGTCTCGGCCGGGCCGAGCATGCGGTCCCCGGCAAAGATCGGCTCGGGCAGCCACTGGCCTACATATGCCTCTCGCCGTACCCGTGCCGAAGCGAGCTGGTTGAGGCAGATATTGGTGAGCACCTTGGTCAGCCACGCCTCGGGCGTCTCGACGAACGCGCGGTCGGCGGCGTGCCAGCGCATGAACGTATCCTGCACCGCGTCCTCGGCATCGCTCGCCGAACCCAGCAGGCGATACGCGATCGCCTCCAGTCGCGGCCGGCAGTTCTCGAATACCTCGACCTCAGGCGCAACAGCCGACATGGCTCGAAACTAACCGCCGCCGTCGGCTTCCGCCAACCGCTACACCCGCCACCCCAGAACAGACGTCGACGAGCTACCCAGCCGGTACAGACGATGTCCGGGCGGGCGCCCTTGGAGTAGTCGAGCGGAAGTGATTCGATCGAGGGATGTGGCGCGCATTCGAGGCCAACGCGGCGCCTGCGCACGGGACCGCCAGCCGGGTCCTGTTCCGGTTCGCCGTGGGACGACGGGCGTTCATCCTGCGCCAGACGATCATCGAACCCGGCGGCTCCAGCGGGTGGCATTATCACGACGGGACGCTGTTCGTCCTCGTGGCGCGGGGGACGCTCGATCACCCGGGCGCGGACTGCGCGCCGGTCACCTATCGGCGGTGGCGAGTCTTCCGCGAACCGAGCGGGCCGCGCTACCCGCACGTCGCCCGCAATATCGGGACCGAGCCGGTGCTGCTGTGCGTGCTGTACATCACTCCGGTCGGAAGCCCGCTGTCGCGCAGCGTGGCGCCGCCGGAGTGTGCGGAGTAAGCGGCCTCGGGCCCGTCACCGCGTCGAGCGGGCGCCTTCGGGCCAGGCCCTGCGGTCGTCAGGATGACGATCCGCCCGACGGCGAATCGGGCGCGTGCCTGAGCGCGGCTGCCCTCAGTTCGCGGGCTGGCAGGCGTCGCGGAGTGAACACGCGCCGCAGGAGCTGCCGCAACCGCTGGTCTCGGGGGGCGGAGCGATGGCGTCGGCGGCCTGTGCGGCGGCATTCGCGCCCGCGCCGAGGGTGAACAGCGCGACCACGGCGGTGCAGGCCGCGATCACCAGCGCCACGAATCCGCCGGCGACCAGCGCGACGAGACCGCCGGCGAACAGCAGCGCCCCGGCCGCGATCGAGGTGGGTGCGGCGACCCGGTTGGCGACGCGGAACGTCTCGCCGGTGGACAACGCGGCCTCGGTGTGCACCCCGAAGAAACGATTGCGGGGCAACCGGCCGGTCAGCCCGAGTGCGCCGGTGGTGACGGCTACGACAGCCAGCGCGAACAGGACGAGAGCGACGACGAACACCCATGCAGGCTAGCGCATCGGTGCCGCCCCGCCGATGACGGGCGGTGCGACCGGGAACACGTCGCAAAGTCCAGGCCAGCCCGATTTTCGGTCCAGCGGAGGTGACGTTCTACCCTGATAGACGAAGTTTGTCGGGGATCGGCGACCACAAGAAGGCAGGACCGTGCAAGACACACGCGCAACCGAAAGCGATGTACCAGAGCATCGGTACAACGCGGAGCTTGCCGGCCGCATCGAACGCCGGTGGCAGCGGACGTGGGACGAACGCGGAACCTTCCATGCGCCGAACCCGGTGGGGCCGCTGGCGGGCCCGACGCCGCAGGACAAGCTGTTCGTGCAGGACATGTTCCCCTACCCCTCGGGCGCGGGTCTGCACGTCGGACATCCGCTGGGTTATATCGCCACCGATGTCTTCGCCCGCTACCACCGCATGCACGGCCGCAACGTGCTGCACGCCCTCGGCTACGACGCCTTCGGCCTGCCCGCCGAGCAGTACGCGGTGCAGACCGGCGCGCACCCGCGCGACACCACCGAGTCGAACATCGCCACGATGCAGCGCCAGCTGGACCGGCTGGGACTCGGCCACGACCGCCGCCGCTCCTTCGCGACCACCGACCCGGAGTACTACCGCTGGACCCAGTGGATCTTCCTGCGCATCTACAACGCGTGGTACGACCAGGAGGCCGATCGCGCCCGCCCGATCGCTGAACTGGAGGCCCAGTTCGCCTCCGGTGCGCGGGCGGTCCCGGACGGGAAGGACTGGGCCGCGCTGAGTCCCGCGGAACGCGGCACGCTGCTGGACTCCTACCGCTTGGTCTACCAGACGGATTCGATGGTCAACTGGTGCCCGGGTCTGGGCACCGTGCTGTCCAACGAAGAGGTCACCGCCGAAGGCCGCAGTGAGCGCGGGAACTTCCCGGTGTTCCGGAAGCGGCTGTGGCAGTGGATGATGCGCATCACCGCCTACGCCGACCGGCTGGTCGACGACCTCGACCGGCTGGACTGGCCGGAGAACGTCAAGGCCATGCAGCGCAACTGGATCGGGCGTTCGCGCGGCGCGCAGGTGAGGTTCGACGCCGACGGCGAGCAGATCGAGGTTTTCACCACCCGGCCCGACACCCTGTTCGGCGCGACGTACGTCGTGCTGGCGCCCGAACACGAGCTGGTGGACAAGCTGACCGCGGCCGCGTGGCCCGCCGACGTCGATTCCCGCTGGACCAACGGCGGCGCCGCGTCCCCGGCGGACGCCGTCGCGGCCTACCGCGAGTCGATCGCGGCCAAATCGGATCTGGAGCGTCAGGAGAACAAGGAGAAGACCGGCGTCTTCCTGGGCAACTACGCCGTCAACCCGGTCAACGGCGCACCCGTGCCGATCTTCATCGCCGACTACGTGCTCAGCGGATACGGCACCGGCGCGATCATGGCGGTACCGGGGCACGATCAGCGCGACTGGGATTTCGCCACCGCGCTCGGGTTGCCGATCAAAGAGGTCATCTCCGGCGGCGACATCACCGTCTCGGCCCACTCCGGTGAGGGCGAGCTGGTGAATTCCGGCTACCTGGACGGGCTGTCGGTCGAAGACGCCAAGGCCACGGTGATCGCCCGGCTGGAGTCCGACGGCCACGGCACCGGCACCATCCAGTACAAGTTGCGCGACTGGCTGTTCGCCCGGCAGCGCTACTGGGGCGAGCCGTTCCCGATCGTCTACGACGAGCAAGGCGCACCGCACGCGCTGCCGGAATCCATGCTGCCGGTGCGGCTGCCGGAGCTCGACGACTTCGCGCCGGTGACTTTCGACCCGGATGACGCGACGTCCGAACCGTCGCCGCCGCTGGCGAAGGCCACCGACTGGGTGCATGTCGAACTGGACTTGGGCGATGGGCCCAGGAAATACCGGCGTGACACCAACGTCATGCCGAACTGGGCGGGCAGCTCGTGGTACCAGCTGCGCTACGCCGATCCGACGAACACCGAGGCGTTCTGCGCCCGGGAGAACGAGGCGTACTGGCTCGGCCCCCGCGCCGAGGTCGGCGGGCCTGCCGATCCGGGCGGCGTGGACCTGTACGTCGGCGGCGTCGAGCACGCGGTGCTGCACCTGCTGTACGCGCGGTTCTGGCAGAAGGTGCTGTTCGACCTGGGCGATGTCAGCAGCTCGGAGCCCTACCGGCGACTGTTCAACCAGGGCTACATCCAGGCGCACGCCTACACCGACGAGCGCGGCGCGTACGTGCCCGCCGCCGAGGTGGTCGAACGCGACGGCCGGTTCTTCTGGACCGACGCCACCGGCACCGAGATCAGGGTGTTCCAGGAGTACGGCAAGATCGGCAAGTCGCTGAAGAACGCCATCTCCCCGGACGAGATGTGCGATCTGTACGGCGCCGACACCTTCCGCTTCTACGAGATGGCCATGGGTCCGCTGGACACCTCGCGGCCGTGGGCCACCAAAGACGTCGTCGGCGCGCACCGGTTCCTGCAACGGGCCTGGCGCCTGGTGGTGAACGAGGAGTCCGGCGCGCTGCGGGTCACCGACGCCGAGCCGACCGGCGAGACGCTGCGCCTGCTGCACAAGACGATCGCGGGCGTGGACGAGGATTTCGCCGCGCTGCGCGACAACACGGCGGGCGCCAAGCTGATCGAGCTGACCAACCACCTGACCAAGAGTTACCCGGCCGGCGCGCCGCGCTCGGTGGTGGAGCCGCTGGTGCTGATGCTGGCGCCGCTGGCCCCGCACGTCGCCGAGGAGCTGTGGGAGCGCTTGGGCCACACCACGTCCCTGGCGCACGGTCCCTTCCCGGTCGCCGATCCCGCCCTGCTGGTCGAGGAGTCGGTGGAGTACCCGATTCAGGTGAACGGCAAGGTGCGCAGCCGGATTCAGGTGGCGGCCGACGCGGACAACGCGGCGATCGAGGCGGCCGCGCTGGCCGACGAGAAGATCGCCCAGCTGCTCGACGGCGCGGCGCCGCGCAAGCTGATCGTGGTGCCCGGACGCTTGGTGAACATCGTCGCCTGACGGTGGTCAGCGCGGCCGGAGCAGCACGCCGTCGAGCGTGACCAAAGAAAGGTCGCGCTCGATGACGACGTCTACCCGCTGCCCGCTGCCCGTAGCACGGCGGGACGGCGGGACGGCGGGCGAGCTTGGGCCACGGCGTGCCCGAGCAGGCCTCGACGACGACGAGGACGTCATCGCCGTCCTGCTGCCCGACGACTTGGTGCCGCCCCGCGGTTGCGCGGCGGCGTGCCCGATGACGATCGTCTGCGGCTGGATATACGCCGGCCGCTGCTGCCGGGACGCCGCCGAGGCGCCGTCGATCAGTAGGGCCGGAGCACGACCTCGGTCGGGTGCGCGTCGCGCGGAGTGTCGATGGCGGAACGCACCGTGTACGCCACCGTCTCGGGGGTGAGGAAATCTTCGGCCCGGTACTCGCGCCCCTCGCCCGCGATGATCTCTCGCTGCATGTCGGTGTCGATGCGCCCCGGGTGGATCGAGGTCACCCGCAGTTCCGGCTCCTCCTGCCGCAACGCGTCACCGAACGCGCGCAGGCCGAACTTGCTCGCCGCGTAGGAGGCCCAGCCCGGGTTGGCGCGCAGCCCCGCACCCGAGTTGATCAGCACCACGTGCCCCTTGCCCGCCCGCAGCACGGGCAGCAGCAGCCGGGTGAGCTCGGCGACGGCGATGAGGTTGGCCTCCAACGTGTTTCGCCACTGTTCGACGGTGGACCCGGCGATCGTGCCGAGATCGGCGATGCCCGCGTTGTGCACCAGTACGTTCAGGCTCCGGATGGGCGCGACCGCGTCGGCGAGGGCGGCGTAGTCGGTCAGCTCGACCGGCCAGCCCTGCGCGGCGGGCAGCTCCGCCAGGATGCCGCGCAGCGAATCCGCCGACCGGGCGCCCAGCAGCAGGTCGTGCGTGGGTGCGAGTTCGCGGGCGATCGCGGCGCCCAGGCCGCGGCTGGCGCCGGTGATCAACGCGGTCGGTTTCGCGGGCGCGGCGGAAGTCATGGGCCCCACCGTAACCGGCCAGGGGAAGAAGGCGTAGAAACGCGTAGCACTGGACGAACGACTAGCGCTGCACACTGAATCGAGGCGACAATCTCGAGCAGCGAATCACGGACGGGGCATGCGAAAGTGAGAACCGCCGAACACGAACCGGCCACGGGCCCAGGGGCCGGGGACGAAACGGACACCGCTGAGCGGGCATATCTGCGGGTGACATCGCAGAATAGGGGGATGGCACATCCGGGCTTCACCCCCACCCAGCTCGCGGCCCGCGCTGCCTACCTGCTGCGCGGCAACGATCTGGGCACGATGACCAGCGCGGCGCCACGCCTGTACCCGCACATGTGGAGCTGGGACGCGGCATTCGTCGCGGTCGGCCTCGCGCCGCTGAGCGTGGAGCGGGCGGTGATCGAGCTGGACACCCTGCTCTCGGCGCAGTGGAAGAACGGCATGATCCCGCACATCGTCTTCGCCAACGGCGTGGACGGCTATTTTCCCGGCCCGGCCCGCTGGGAGTGCCGCAAACTGGCGGCCAACGCGCCGGACGACCTGGACACCTCCGGGATCACCCAACCGCCCGTGCACGCCATCGCGGTGCAGCGGATCCTGGATCATTCGCGCAGGCACGGCCGCAGTACCAGGTCGGTGGCCGAGGAGTTCCTCAACCGGCGCTGGCCCGATCTGGTGCGCTGGCACCGCTGGCTGGCGCACGCCCGCGATCCCAAGGAGACCGGCCGCATCACCCTGTATCACGGCTGGGAGTCCGGGATGGACAACTCGCCGCGCTGGGATCGCGCCTACGAGCACGTGGTCCCCGGCGACCTGCCGCCCTACCGCCGCGAGGACGTGCTGGTGGTGTCCGATCCGACCCAGCGGCCCACCGACCGCGAGTACGACCGCTACCTGTGGCTGGTGGAGCAGATGCGCCGCGCGGGCTACGACGACTACCAGCTCGCCTCGACCATGAGCTTCGCGGTCGAGGACGTTTTCGTCACCGGGATCTTCGCGCTGGCCTGCGAGGTGCTGGCCAATATCGGCGAGGAGTACAAGCAGCCGCACGCCGACGTCCGCGATCTCTACGCCTGGGCCGACCGTTTCCGCGCGGGCGTCGTCGCGACAGCCGATGCCCGCACCGGCGCGGCCCGCGATTTCGACGTGCGATTGCAGCGGTGGATCAACACCGAGACGCTCTCGATGTTCGCGCCGCTGCTGTGTGGCGGCCTCCCCCGCGATACCGAGCGCAGCTTGCTGCGCGTGTTCGAGGGTCCGCGCTTCTGCGGCCACCCGGATCTGCGCTACGCGCTGCCGCCATCGACCTCGCCGGTGTCCAAGGATTTCCGTTCCCGCGAGTATTGGCGCGGCCCGGTGTGGCCGGTGATGAGCTGGCTGTTCTCCTGGGTCTTCGCCAGGCGCGGCTGGGCCGAGCGCTCGTTAATGTTGCGCGCCGAGGGCTTGCGGCAGGCCAGCGACGGCAGCTTCGCCGAGTACTACGAACCGTTCACCGGGGAACCGCTCGGCAGCATGCAGCAGTCGTGGACGGCGGCGTCGGTCCTGGATTGGCTGGGGTGAAGGCCACAGAACTGTTCTGACACCCCATTCGTCACACTGGTAACAGTCAGAGCGAATGGCTATCGTCGTGCGACATGGGTATCTGGAGGTCGACCACTCGCCGCGGCACGGCGCTGTCGCTGCTCGCACTGTCCGGCATCCTCGTCGCCACGCTCCCCGCGACCGCGGCGCCGACCGGCCCGGATGTCTCCTCGTGGCAGCACACCGGCGGTAGCCCGATCGACTGGTTCGCGGTCAGACGCGCCGGCCACAACTTCGCCATGGTCAAGGCCACCGAGGGGCTCAGCTACATCAACCCGTACTTCGTGCCCGACAGTCTGCTGATGCGCGCGGCCGGAATGGCTCGGGGCACCTACCACTACGCCCGCCCCAACCTGCCGCCCGAACCGCAGGCCGCGCTGTACGCGGCGGTGGTGCTCGGACAGAACGGGCCGCTCGACCTGCCGCCCGTGCTGGACTTGGAGGACTCCGGCGGTCTCGGCCCGGCGGCTTTGATCGATTGGACCCGCCGCTACCTGAACACCGTGGAAACGCTCACCGGCCGCGTCCCCATCGTCTACACCTATCCCAACTTCTGGCGTACCGCGATGGCCGACACCGCCGAGTTCGCCGACTACCCGCTGTGGATCGCCGACTATCGCGGCAACGCCCAACCCGAGGTGCCCGGCGGCTGGTCCACCTGGACGTTTTGGCAGACCACCGACAGCGGCGCCATCCCCGGCATCGCGGGCCGCGTCGACCTCAACGTCTACAGCGGAGCCCAGGGTGATTTCGCCGGCTACGCCAACATCAGCGGCACCGGCAGTAGCTGAGAGCGGAGCCGCTACCCGCCCAGTCGGGTAGCGGCTCCACCCGTGGGGAGAGCCGCGGATGGTGGTCGGCCGTGGTCGCAGGGGGCCGGTGGCCGCGGCTGTGGTCTCAGGCGCCGATGCGGCCGCCTGCCTTCTTCCAGACCGCCACGACCGAGGGGCGAGGCTGGGAGGTTCCGCCGTCGGGCCAATGCGACAACGGGTTGTCGGGCGTGGCGTCATCGGACTCGCCGGGGTGCTGCACGCACACCATCACCCGCGCCTCGCCGACCACCGGGCCGCAGGTTTCCGCGCCGCGCGGGACGGTCAGGAACTGTTTGGTCTGACCGCGATTCGGCCCGTCGAGCACCACGGCGAACAAGCCGTCGTTCGACTTCATGGCGTTGCCGTCGGTGGCGACCCACAGGTTGCCGTACGGGTCGAACGCCAGGTTGTCCGGGCAGGAGATCGGACTGACCTTCGACTTGTCGTAACCGGCGAAGTAGGTGTCCGCCGCCGTGGGATCGCCGCAGACCAGCAGCAGCGACCAGGTGAAATCGGTGCCGGTGTGGTTGTCGTCGATCTCCAGGATCTGGCCGTTCTTGTTGAGCTTGCGCGGGTTCGCCTCGTCCGGCCCCTGCTTGCCCTCCGCACCGCGGTTGTCGTTGTTGGTCAGCGCCACGTACACCTTGCCGGTGTACGGGTTGGCCTCGAAGTCCTCCGGGCGGTCCATCTTGGTGGCGCCCACCTTGTCGGCGGCCAGGCGGGTGAACACCGCCACCTCTTCCGCGCTCATGCCATCGACCAGCGACTTGCCCTTGCCGTCCGCGCCGGTTTCCAGCAGCGGGATCCACTTGCCGGTGCCGGTGAAGCCCTTGTCCGACGGCTCGGCGCCGGTGCCGTCGATCTTGTCCGGGTGGTCACCGGTGAGCTTTGCGACGTACAGCGTGCCCGCGTCCAGAATGGTCACGTTGTGCCGCATGCTGGCCGCACCGGTGCCCGGCTGGATCTTGCGCGAGGACACGAACTTGTACATGTACTCGAACTTCTCGTCGTCACCGGTGTAGGAGACGACGTCGCCGTTCTTCGTGACGTAGATGGTGGCGGCCTCGTGCTTCACCCGGCCCATCGCGGTGTGCTTGATCGGCGTCGAGTTCGGATCCCATGGGTCGACCTCGACGACGTACCCGAATCGGTTGGCCTCGTTGGGTTCCTGCGCCAGATCGAAGCGCTTGTCCGCGCGCTCCCACAGATTGGCGGTCTTGCCCGCGGCGAAACCGTAGCGCTTCAGCCGCGCGGCGGCGGCGGGCTCGGTCACCTTGTCCGCGTTGGCGAAGTAGCCGTGGAAGTTCTCCTCGCCCGACAGCACGGTGCCCCACGGGGTCAGGCCGCCGGAGCAGTTGGCGAACGTGCCGAACACCTTGGTGCCGGTCGGATCGGCCGAAGTCTTCACGAAGTCGCTGCCCGCGGCGGGACCGGTCAGCTTGAACTCGGTGGTCGCGGTGATCCTGCGGTTGTATCTGCCGAAGGCGGGAACCAGCTTGCCCGAACCGGATTCGCCGCGCACCTCGACCACGGTCAGTCCGTGGGCGGCCATGGTGACCGCGATCTGCTCGTCGGTCGGCGCGTCCTTGTTGTAGCCACGGAACATGTGCGGGCTGGTGGTGTACTCGTGGTTGACCACGAGCAGGTAGCCGTTGGCCTGGCCCTCGATCGGCAGCAGAGCGGCGAAGTCGTTGTTGTAGCCGAACTGCTCGGCCTGCGCGGCGGCGGTCTGCTTGTCGAAGTCGAAGGCGGGCGCGTCGGGGAACAGCGGATCGCCCCAGCGGATCACGACGGACTGCTCGTAGCCGTCCGGGATCACCACGGCGTCTTCCTTGTTCGGCGCCACGGCGGTGAAGTCGACACCGGTACCCGGCGGGCCCGCGGGCGAGGTCGACGCCACTGATGCGGGCTCGCTGTCGTCACCGCAGGCCGCGAGGACGCTGCCCGCGCCGACCGCGAGCACGGCGGCCGCACCGCCCTTGATCAGCCCGCGCCGGTTCAGCGAGCTGACGATGTCACCGAAGTAGGCGCCCGCGGAGGTGTTCGGCGCCTCGTGGAAGCACGCGTTCGCGCACTTGTATGCACAGGTCACGGCGGCGCGCGACGATTGGCCGTCGTGCTGAACGAAAAGGGCGAGTGGCTGAAGACTCACGGTGACTCCTGGGTTGGGCCGATGGCCGCACGGTAGACCATGCGGACAATCCGGAAGGGACGACAAAGTGAACAGCCGCCCAATTAGGTATCCCTGAGATTGCGCGACCGCCAGACCTGGGAACAACGAATGCCGCGCCGACTCGATGATCTCGAATCGACGCGGCATTCGTGTCCGCGAGCGGTTGCCTCGTTCCCGTCCGGCCCGGCGCGAAGTTCGTCCGGCTCGCCCATCAGGCGTTGACCGGCAGGGCGATGACGACCTCGCTCTCGTTCTCGGGCAGGTAGTGCGCCCGCAGGATGCGCCCCACCTGCACGTGGGCGACGCTGGCGGGTGCGAGGAACTTCGTCACCCGGGTGGTGAAGCTCGACCCGTCCGGCCGGGTGACCACCAGGCCGAGCTCGACCTCGGAGTGACCGTCGCGGATCGCGCCGGTGACCGACAGCGACTGCACCACCGCCTGGGTGGCGATGCCACGCTCGGCGATGTCGAGCTTGTGCCGCGTGGTGACGCCCTTGCGGATCAGGGATTCGTTCATGGCCCGCTGCGCGGCGGACGCGTCGCCGGACAGGTCCACCTCGACCTTGTCGGTCCGGCCGGGCAGGTAGCGCACCGGCAGCACCACACCGGCGCGCAGCAGCGCCAGCTCGGTGAACGGCACGATCATCTTCGCGGAGGAATGGAAGGTCTTGCCGTCCGCGCCTTCGACGCTGAACTCGACGTGGACCTGCGGTTGGTCGTTGACGGTGACGCCGGTCTGCCGCACCGAACGGACGGTGCCGAGGCCGGTGAGCCCGTCGCGGAACTCCGCGCTGTTGCGGCCGGTCAGCGCGCTCATGATGCCTTCGCCGGTGAACGCGAAGACCATGGGGACCAGGGTGAGCGCGATGATCGGCAGCGCCATCTCGAAGCCGAGCCAGCCCATTCCGGAGGGCTCCCATTCGCTGGTGGGGACGTAGGTGACGGCGTGGTAGACGTAGTAGCCGATCGCGGCGGCGGCGAGGGCGAGGGCGATCAGACGGATCTTCTTCATGACATTTCCTTTGCGTGTGCGAGGTTTCGGGGTTCGCCGCGCCCCGTCATCCCGGCGGGTCGGCCGGGATGACGGGGGCGGATCGGGGACATGCGGCGATCAGGCGCCGACGATGGACGAGCAGGCGAAGGTGATGTCGAACTTCGAGGTCTTCGGCCCGGCCAGCGGGTTGGTCAGGTCGGGGGCGCCGACGCCCTCGCCGGTGACCTTGTAGGTGTTGCCGTCCTTCACGACCGTGGCGGAGCCGCCCGGCATGCCGTTGCCGAAGCCCACCGCGTAGGGCAGGCCGTTGTCGCCGCCCTTGCTGCCCGCGATCCCGACCGCCTGCACGGTGTTCGCGTCGGTGATGGTCGCGCTCACCGAGAGGTTGCCGTAAGCGGAGTTCTCCGTGTCGGTCAGCGCCAGCGCCAGGGTGCCGCCCTGCTTCGCGCAGGTGGTGGTGAACTTGGCGTCGAAGGCCTTGCCGTCGACCGAGGCGACCGACTTACCCGCCGGGGCGGGCTGGGCCGAGGACGGCGCGGGCGCGGCCGGGGAGCTGCCCTTGCTGTCACCGCATCCGGTGAGAACCGCGACGGCGGCGGTGGCGGCGAAAGCGGCGGCGGCGATGCGGAGCGAAGTGGCGTTCATGGTCTGTATCCTTGTCGTTCGAGGGCCGGGGCCCCTGGTCCTGTTCTCCGGCCCCCTGTGGGGCCGTTGAGTAAAAGGTAGGAACGATTCGCGCCCTACCGATCCCAGGTTTTCCGCATTTGCGCAGGTAGAAGACGTGCGCCTCAACGCGATCGGGACCGGCTGCGGTTCTCGAACGCAACGACACCTGCCGTTCGCAGGCCGCATCGGAATGCAGAAGACCGGTCCGCTTACACCGGCCGACCGCAGTTCACTCGACAGACACAACGAAAACGGCCCGGTCCCTGTCCCTTCGAGGACAGCGGACCGGGCCGCAGTGGTCGCTTACTGCTACGGGCGGTTGAACTCGCCGTCGTTCACACCAGCGGTGAACGCATCCCACTCACCGGGAGTGAACACCAGTGCGGGGCCGGTCGAATTCTTCGAGTCGCGGACGCCGACCATGCCGCCTTCGAGGTGCGCCACCTCGACACAATCCTTTGAGCCGCTACGGGTGCTCTTGAACCACACCGCGCCGGAAAGATCAACGCTCACTGTTCATACTCCTTTGCAACCTGAAGGACGAGGTTCTGGCTAGCGGCCTTGTCCAGTGCCAGGCGGTCCAGCTCGGCGGAGGCTTGACGGTACTGCCGCACCTCATCTGGTTTCTCAAGGTACAGGTCGCCGAGGAAGCCCTGGATGTAGACCACCGGAGGCATGGTCAGATCTGCGGTGGAGTGACGCGGGAACTCCAGCAAAAC
>NZ_JBEYSX010000003.1:517705-542616 GCF_040642815.1 Nocardia sp. NPDC047648
GGTTTCTCAAGGTACAGGTCGCCGAGGAAGCCCTGGATGTAGACCACCGGAGGCATGGTCAGATCTGCGGTGGAGTGACGCGGGAACTCCAGCAAAAAGAATGGGCCGACCAAGAGCGCGCGATGGATGCCAGCCGATGCTGGCACGACACGTAACGAGATGTTCGGCAGTTGGCCGACCTCGGCGAGGTGCTGAAGCTGCGTATTCATGACCGAGGCGCTTCCGGCCCTGCGCCAGAGGGCGGACTCGTCAACGAACATATCCGCGGCGAGTGGGTTCCTCTCGGCAGTAAGGCGCTTTCGGCGTTTCATGCCGACCTGCAACATGCGTTCGATATCTTCGGCGGGCTTGTTAGGGAACTCTGCCCAAATCAGCGCTCGGCGGTAGTCCTCGGTTTGAAGCAGGCCCGGCAAGACAGCCGTCTGGTAGGACGTGATCCGGTTGGCGGCATCTTCCAGGCCAACGAACAGGTTGAAGTCTTTCGGGATCGTGTCATCGGTGAATGCCTGCCACCACCCCTTGGCACCCTTGGTTTCCTTGACCAGTTCGAGGACGACCTGAGTTTCCTTCTCGGTGGCGTTGTAGAGCTGACACAGGCGCTCGATGAGGACCGGGTTGAAGCGGACCGGTTGACCGGTCTCCATCTTCCAGATCGTTGATCGAGCCGAGGCGATCGCGGTAGCTGCGGCCTCTCTCGTGATATCGGCGCGCTCGCGCAGCGTCTCCAGCTGCATGCCCAGGATGCGGCGCGCGATTGTGGAATCTGTTGCCATCTCGACCTTTCGGAGTGCGTTGCAACTCGAACAAGGATGCAGCAACAACTAAAACAGCACCATATTTTTGCGAACGTTTGCGTTGAAATCGGCTCTCCGCACCGGCTTTTGGGTGTCTCCTTGATCGTGCGCCCGGCGGCGTGAGCAGGTGACGGCGATCTTCCGCTCACGTTCCCGACGCCGGTCACCTCCCAGCATGGGTGGCCGGGGCCGGGCGCACCCTACCCGCCTTCGATGGGAGTTGAGGTTCACCGATGGACGAAGGAGCGTTCGGGGACACCCCGAGGTCCCGCTGCATGTTCTATCGCAGGAATTGCGGCTTCAACGCCGTGATCGACCCGCCGGAACTCGGCCGGATCGTGATGCGTGCCGGATCGGTGTGGGCGGTGACGATGCCCAGCAGGTTGGGTCAGGCCGTGAAAGCGCACATGCAGTGCAGAGGCATCGCACTCGGACCTGTTGTCGGACATCCGCGTTCGGATCGGTGGACATTTCTGGTCCGTCCCGACATCGAGGACGACGACGTCAAGCTGTTCGCTGAGATGTTCCGCAAGGACGTGAGCATCGCGCGCGAGGGAGCAGTCATCGCATTGCCCTCCCCGAGCCCGAACGGCTCCATCCGGCAATGGATTAGCCCGGCTCGGAACGCCTTCCTTCCGTCCGGCCTCGCGGTCGTCGATGCCGTACGGGCATGGTCCGAAGTTCCGCCGCGGACTGATACGGCTCCGCGCTATGGCCGGTAACGAGATGGTGCCCGTGCTCATCGCTTTCGGGGTCGTCTCATGGCTCGCGATCTGCTTCTTCGCGAGCACGGCGATCCTCGAGTACCGCGTCAGCCGTGCCGAAAAGCACTATCCGGAGGCTGCCGCGAGCCGATCACTCCCCTCCGACGCGGATATCGAGCGTCTGTGTGACCTCACCGAACCGCGTCGCGATCCGTGGGTGCGCGCGGAACCGGTTCCGGCGTAACTCGATACCGCTCTGCGTGACGCGTGGCGGCAATACACCCATAACTCCGAAGTGCTGTCGCGGCTGCGCGCCGCCCTTTTCGTGGGAGGTGTTCGAACAAATGGTCGCCAACGGCGATGCCGAAGCCGAGTCGAGCGGGCCGTGCTACGACACGAACGTCCTCGCCCGGACCCTTTCGTGGTTGGACCACAACAACCCGCACTGGCCGATGCAGAGCTACGAGGCAGCGCGCACGGCCTACCACCACCACCAAGATTGCCCACCGATGACCTGCGCCACCTACATAGCGGCGCTGTACAGAATCAGGAAATCGGAGACCGCCGGTGACGCGCCAGCCGGTCCTTCCGAGGTACACCGTCAGGGAGTGGTCATGCAGGCAGCCCGCATCATGCGGCGTACGCACCAACCGATCGACCGCACCCGAGAGCAGGTGTCACCGCACCCGGAACAACCGGACGTGCGTCTGGCGGTGGTGATCGACGGACACCGGCTGAACTTCGCCGCCTGCCTCACATCCGCACTATGGTTCCTCCAAGAGCAGCACCAGCGCCCCTTCGTCGACTCCGTAGAGGTAGTCCCGGGCGACACCACGGGCCTACGGCGCTTGCCGAACGAGCGCCTGTACGACGGGCCGTGAACTCGGCCGGTCAGCTCCGGGGCTTCGACACGTTCGCGACAGGGCGCAACCGGGGGATGATCAGCGAGACTCGCCAGCGACGGATCGAGATACTTCACCGCCCTTGACCTGCCCGTACGGCATCGAACCGCCTGGCCTGCGCCATCCGTCGTAGGTGGGTGGCAACGGCTGATCCTCGCCGGGATTCACCGATCGAGAGGCCTTTCTTCGTGCTGCGGTTATTGCAAAGCCAAAGTGTCGCCATTGCCGAATTCAGCCACCACACGCAGTTTTCCTCCGAGCGCGCGAACGTAGGCCGCCAGTGTGCCGAGCTCGGTGTGTGACATGTCGCCGCGCTCGATATTGGACACCCGCGCCTGCGTCACACCCATCGCCTGGGCGATCTCACTCTGTGTGCGCGCCTGAGCCTTACGGACCTGCGCCAGCCGATAAGCCCGCTGCGCTCCTTCGATCTCCAGCTTTGCCTCGGCGACATGCGCCGGATCGATGAGTCCCTGCGCATGCACGTCAGTCTTCACGTCCTTCCAACTACGTGCCATCGTCCTCACTGTCCTTCGTGTCGAGCCACCGTTGATAGCGCTTTTCGGCTACCGGGATATTGTCTATGTACCACTGTTTCCACTGCCCGGCCTTGTCTCCTGCGACCAGCAGGATCGCCTGACGGTCGGGGTCGAAGGCAAACAGAATGCGTATGTGGGTCGTCAATGGCCGAAGCTCTTTTAGGTGGTGCAGTTCCGAACCCTTGATCCGGTCCGCCAGCGGGCGACCGAGCAGCGGCCCCTCGTCGGCGAGGGTGTCGATGGCAGCCTCGACCCGAGCGGCCTGCTCGGCATCGGTGCGGGCCAAGGTGACGAACCACTCCTCGACCTCGTCCGTCAGGATCACAGTCCACACGCATCGATTATAGCCTCAGCGTTATACAACGACTACGTTGTTTTTCCGATCAGCCTCCGGCCCGCTTCGAACAGCGGCAGCGTGGTGTCCAGGATGTGCGAGCTTCCTCACCCCGCTCTACTGCCAAGTCGCGGTGTCGGGGTCGATGTTGTGGGCGCGCGCGCTGGCATCGATGATTCGACGCAACCACGTGGCGAGGCCGGGGCGGATGCCGTCGTAGTGGGCGGCGAATCCCGGGTCGGTCTCGTACATCCGGCCGAGACAGACCTGCATCTGCCTGGTGAGAGGAAAGTACGAAGAAGCGAAGATTTCGCGGTGCCGCTCGACGAGTCGATTCGCTTCTGCGCTACCGGGTGTGATGCCGGCGTCCATCGCGTCCTTGAAGGCGCGGTCGAGGTCGGCGATGGCGTCGGCGATGGTCTGCCATTCCTCCGGACCGCGAGAGGCCGCGCGTTCGGCGTACTGCTGCCATTGCGTCGTGTCTCCGTAGCGCTGACGGGCTTGGGCGGGCCAGTCCGGGTTCCACCGGGGGCCGAAGATCGCGGCCTGCTGCTCGGCGGTCAGCAGCAGGCCGCGCTCGTGGGCGTCGATCATCCGGTCCAGTCCGGCGGTGAGTCGCTGGAGGCGGTCGATCCGTTGGGCGACCTGGGTGCGCTGCGCGCGCAGTGCGCCGGGCACGTCTGCGGCCGAGCCGTCCAAGATGGCCCGGATATCGTCCAGGCCGAGTCCGAGCTCCCGGTAGACGACGATGCGGTTCAGGCGTTCCAGATCACCAGCGGTGTAGAGCCGGTATCCGGCGACCGTGCGCAGCGACGGTCGCGCCAGCCCGATCTCATCCCAGTGGTGCAGCGCGCGGACTGTCACGCCCAGACGCTTCGAGACCTGACCGACGGTCAGGCCATCGGCGTCAGGGGCATCAGGCATGCTCATCATTGTCGCCACGGACGCCCGGCGGGGTGATCCCGACGGCCGCGAGGTTCCGCGCCTCCGCACTGGCCGGATCGAAAGGCTTCGCCGCGGTGAAAACGATCCGTGCGTTCTCGGGAGTGGTCACCGCCACGTCACGGGTGTTCCAGGGAGTATCCCGCGGACCGTCGACCGAGTTCGGACGCAACGCACGACATGCCTCGACAAGAGAATCGACCTGGTTGAGCACGCACGCGAAACTGAAGCTCACCGTCGGCTGCTGCTCCGGAATGCTCTCCGCAGGGACGAGCAGTACATCCTGGAAAGCCCACCTGCGCAGATGCACAACCCTGCCGGGAATACCGAACAGCTCGAAGAACCCGAGCCCACGAGTCCAGAAATCCACCGACGCCGCCAGATCGCTCGTGGGGATCGTCGCGAACGCGGGCATTCCATAGATGCCACGAAACAGCTCCGGCGCGACCGCATCCGGGCCGGGAGTGGGCACAGGGCTGATCTCGAACGCGTTGTAGTAGTCACTCATGCACCCCACCCTCCAGCCTCACGCTACGTGAGGGTCAAGTCGCATCGCGCCGCCCGAGGCCTGGCGGCGCTGCCCCTGACCCCGGATCGGCCTGGGCGACTGCGGGTGCGGATGGATGTGCAGACCGGCTACCCACATCGACTCGCGGCGCGGTTCTCTGCGCTACGAGTCGATGTGGGAGTGTTCAGCAGAAGTATGCGGGGTTCAGATGCCCGCGCTGCCGGTGGATGGTCGCGCTCTGCGCAGTTCGCAGGCCAGCCGGTCGGCGTCGGGCCGGTCCTCGCCGGAGCGGGCGCAGCCCTGCGAGGTGTAGCCCTGTCGGTCATAACCCCAACGGTCATAACCGTAATGGTCATAACCCCAACGGTCGTAGCCCCAACGGTCGTAGCCCCAGACATCGAAGCCGTCGGGGCCGTAGGGGTCCTCAGGCTCAGCAGGTTTCGGAAATGACGGCGTCGTTACGGGCGGTTCGGTCGTTACCGGCGGAACAGTGGTGACCGGCGGAGTGGTGGTCACCGGCGGCACAGTGGTCACCGGCGGAACAGTGGTCACCGGCGGAACAGTGGTCACCGGCGGCACAGTGGTCACCGGCGGCACCGTCGTCACGGGCGCGGTGGTGACGGGTGCGGTAGTAACCGGGCTTTGATCAGGGCTTGCGAATGCCGGTATGACAAGCGCGGCCGGAGCAAGCGCCACCGTCCCGGCGACTGCGGCCAGCAGGACCGACTGCCGAACGGTGCGCGGACTTCTCCTCCACTGCGACATAGTTGACCTCCAACGCGAAATGAGCGCGCTCACCGCACCCGAGTCGGCCTATCGGTCAAATGTCCAAATTTGTTACAAAGCAGTGTCTTTCGCGCCCGTCCTTATTCATGAGGCTTGTGGGCACGGAGGGTCGTACAGGTTCATGTACCTGGTGACACGATCGTGACCAGCCTCCCGAGTTGGGGTGTCGTGGGTCGCAATCCTCCTCCGCGTCCGGTGCCTTGTAACATCGCGAATCCCTCGCCTCCCGCGCTACCACGAACCCATCTTCATCACCAGGCTTCACGCCATATCTGTTTCCGCCGCCGGCAGGTTGCCACAGCCGTTCCGTGGTGCACAGCGGGATGGCTCGTAGCGTGCGGCAGGGCCGCGAGCGACCTGCCGCGTCGAATCAGCCGCCTTCACCGGCCCTGGTTGGCGACGAACGCCTGTACGGCGTCGAGGAACTCCGGGCCGCCCATGGCGTAGCCGCCGACGGTCGCACCGATCAGCGCACCCACGGGGATGCTGACGCCCCAGATCAGGATCACGCATGCCCCGAGGAGACCGCCCACGATGGCCCCGGTGACGACGCCGGGCAGGTTCTTGTTGATCTGCTCCTTGAGCCGGTCGTAGGAGCTGATGTCCTCCAGTTGCGCGATATCTTCCGCCGTCGGGGTCAGCGTCAAGGTGCGTCCGTCCGCACCGATGTGCTGGGCAGCCGCGATCGCACGGCCGTCGACCGCGAACCGTTGCGGCACTTCGGTCATCACCGCTCCGTCCCCGAACTCGAGCACCACCGCACCGTTCTGCGTGACCGCGAACTTGCCGTTCTCGACGGTGGCGGTAACCACTCCGTCGAGTGGCGAAACGGTGATCTGGTAGTCGATCCCGTGATCGACACCGGAGGCCGTGACCTCCGCGGTCGGCCGCTCGGTGACGGCCGGTTCCGCATGGGCGGTCGCCGCGGTGATGCCCAAGGCCGAGACGGCCAGGAAAACGGCAGCGGTGATCTTCTCGAACTTCATCTTCGAATCCCTCCACTCAGCTGCCCCTGATGGGCGGACCGAGTCAGACCTTAGGCGTCGAATCGAACGGTGTGTGGTACGCCACACAGTTCGAAGTATGTGCGCTCCGGTTTCCGGGCGCCGGCCGTGAACACGCCGGTGCGAGGTCGCGGCAAATACACTGCTCGCATGCGACGACCGCGCGCCATGGTGCTCGACGAGGTGTGGCGCAGGCTCGATGGGGTCGAGCCGCTGAGCGGTCCGCATGGGGGTCCGCTGCGCCGGACGGTGAAGCTCGTGCTCGACCCGTTGGTGATCCGGCCCGTGCAGCATCCGTTGTGCGCGGGGCCGATCCTGACGGCCGACGGAGCGGTGCTGCTGGAGGCACGCATTCAGGCGGCGGCCGATGTGTTGCGCGCGACGGCGGCGTGGTTCACGGTGCTCAAGCAGGTGCGGCGGACGCTGCGGATCACCGAGGGGCACCCGCAGGATCTGTACTTCCAGCGCTGTTTCGAGCTGGCGACCACCGCGGGCATGCCGGATCCGGCACGGGCTCGGGCGGTCGCGGAGGACGCGCTGCGCGAGATCCACGAGTACACCGCGGGACGCACCACTCAGGCGCTGAAGGAGTACCTCACCGACCACACCCGGGAACGGGAGCTGGCGGGGCTGCTCGAGCTGGCCTGGCGGCGGCGTCCGCTCGCCAGCCCGGCGGGCGGTGAGCACGACGCGGAGGTGGATGAGCTGCTGGAAGCCTGTGCGGCGGCACGGCTCGGCGAAGACGCCGACGGGCAGCGGACCCTGGACCGGCTGGTCGCGGCCCATGCCGGTACGCACACCGGAATCCGGCTGTGGCAGGACGCGTCCGCTCAGGAACTGGGACTGACCGCGCATCCGGTGCCGCTGCGCCCCGCGATCGGCGCTTCGGCCTCGAAATCGACCCTGGGGCGTCCATTCGATCGCACCGTCTACGAGCGGGTGTTCACCGTGTTGCAAGCGTCCACCGAACGCGCGGAGCTGCCGCCGATCCCCGAGCTGGTCGACGCCGAGATCGCCCGGAGTTGCGCGCCGTGGGCGCTGCTGGACGAGTCGCTTCGCGTGGCGGCGACGGCGGGAACCACGCTGGCGACCGGATTGGCGCCCATCGAGCACCGCCGCGAACCGTCGGCGGGCCGACCGCGTCTGCGTCTGGCCGAAACCGCGCCGGACACAACGCGATCCACGGCGCATCAGGTGGTCAACAGCCGCTGGCAGCGCGAAGCGTATGTGTTGCAGGCCCGGCGGCTGGTGGTTTCCGCCGAGCCGCCCACCGGCCCGTTGGCCGCCATCGCCGCCGAACTGATCACGCCGTGGCAGCCTTACCTGCGGCGATTGTGGGTCCGCCTGCACGGCAGGGATGTTCGGAAGTTCCCGATCCACGAACCGGACGAGCTGTGGGATCTGCTCGACGGTGTGGCGCGTTCGGTAATCCTGGACCATCGCACGCGGGTCAAGCGGGCGCTGAGTGTGCGGGTGAACGCGGGTGAGCCGGACGCGGCGGAATCGAAGGCGAGCTGATGAGCGCGACCATACGCATCCGCCGCCGCGACGACCTGTGGATCATCGCGCCGGACGACGCCCCGACCGTCGTGGACGACCGGGCCGGGGTGGACGTGCTCGTGCTCGAGGTGGCGGGCGGACACCTGACCTGGAGCCTGCTCAGCGGGCAGGTGACCCCGGCGGCGGTCCTCGACGACCTCGACCTCGCGCAGGAGTGGATCTGGGCGGTGTACGGCCCGGAGGTGTCCCTCGCCCTGGCGGAGACCGGCGGCGGAGGGGAATACCCTGCCGAGCCCGCGCTCCCGGACCTCGCCGCGCGCGCCTGGCGGCTCGGCTACGCGCGCTGGGCGGCACGCTGGTGGCCCGCCTCGATCCTGGATGGCATCGCCCCCCTGGACGAGGGCCTGCTCGAGGACGAGATAACCGCTCTGAGTGAGGAATGCGACCTGATCGTCGACGGAGCCGACGCGGCCACCGAACAGCGCACGGCAACCGTGGCGCTCGGCCGCGCGGAGGACTACGCGCTGGCCGCCGGACCGGCCGCGACCGTCGCGCCCGGCGCGCTCGTCCTGGCCAGGGGCACCGCGGGCTGGGACTGGCAGCGCTGCCCACCGGGCCTGCTCGACGCTTCCGAACGCGCCGTGTCCTGGGAAGTGGTGCGCGAGGCCGGGACCACGATCGTGCGAGTGAGCGCCGTCGCCGCCCCGCTCTCGCCCGCGGACGTGCCCGCGCACCTGCATCCCCGCGCCGGGATTCGCACGGCGACCGACGCCGCCGATGTGCCGCTGCTGCGCGAGGGCGACCTGTGGCGGGCCGAGATTACGGCCCCGGCCGGTGCGGAAGCGGGCGTGACCGTGCAGGTCTACGTTCCCGGCGTCGGCGTGGACGAACAGGAGCCGGACGCGGCGACCCGGCGAGCGCGGATTCGCGAGCTGGTCACGGCGCGGCTGCACCGCGCGGACGACGCGTCCGGCAATCCCGTCGATGCCCTCTTACTGGCGGAAATCGCGGCCGCCGCATCGGATTCGGACTTCTGACATGGCCGAGCCGACTCCCGACGACGGCCGCGAACTGCTCGCCGCGGGCGCGGCGGCGTACACCCGAGGGGACCCGGCCGAGGCCAAGCGCCTCTTCGAGGACGCCGCCGAACGAACCACCGGCGACATCCGGCTCGGCGCGATCATCAACGCCGCGAGCATGGCCGACGAACTCGGCGACCACGCCGCCTCGCTCGCCCTGTACCGCTCGGCGCTGGCCGAGATGCCTGAGCACGCACCGCGATTGCGCCCGAATGCCCTGGTCAACATGTCGCAGGCGCTCCAGCATCTCGGCGAGCTGGACGCGGCGCAGGCGGCGCTCGAGCAGGCGCGGGCCTTGCTCGCCGACAACACCGACACCGACCTGGGTGTGCTGCGCGTGGCCTGCCTGCTCTCCCTGACCGCCGTCGCTCTGCACCGGCAGAACTGGGCCTACGCCGCCGAACTGGCCACCGAATCGCTGGAAGTCGCCCGGCGTTTCGCGCCGCAGCTGGCCGGCCACCCGCTGATGAATCTCGCC
This sequence comes from Nocardia sp. NPDC047648, assembly GCF_040642815.1. Lineage (NCBI taxonomy): Bacteria > Bacillati > Actinomycetota > Actinomycetes > Mycobacteriales > Nocardiaceae > Nocardia > Nocardia sp. NPDC047648. The sequence goes on from NZ_JBEYSX010000003.1 coordinate 527,276, forward strand.
GCCACCTACTTCGAGACCGGCCGCCGCGACTTGGCCGTCGATTTCGCGCGGCAGGCGCTCGCCGCGTTCGAGTCGGCGGGTGATCGCAACGCCGTCGCCGAGACCGAACAGAACCTCGCCACCATGCTCGTCCGCGTCGAGCGGTACGACGAGGCGGAGGCGCCGCTGCGCTCCAGCCAGGAGTATTTCGAGCAGGCCGGGCTCGGGCACCGAGCCGGGATCGGCCTCAAGACCATGGGTTTTCTCGCCGAGGGCCGCGGTGATCTGGCGAGCGCGCGGGAGTTCTACGAGCGCAGCCTGGCGTACTTCGTCGCGTCCGAAGCCGTGCTCGACGCCGCGGACGTGCGTATTCGCTCGGCCACCGTGGCATTCCGGTCCGGGCGGGTCGGCGAGTGCGAGGAGCTGCTCGCCACGGCGTTCGCGATCTATGCCGAGCGCGGCCTCGGCCTGCACTGCGCACAGCTCGATTTCTGGCACGCGACGCTCCTGGAAGGCGCGATCGGCGCGACCGAATCGCCGCAGGCGGAGATGCTCGCGCGTGCCGTCGGAATCGCCGTTCCCGCCGCACTGGCCATCGACGCCGTGCGCCACACCTTGCCGAACGGCACGCAGCGCGAGCAATGGAACCGGCAGATCGCCGACCCGGCGATGCGGTTGGCGTTCCGCTTCGCCTACCTTTCCGGCAGTGGCGTCCTCGTCGCCGACCTGGTCGAAACGCAGTGCGCGGGGACGACGTTGGCACTCGATCGGGCCGAGCGGGAAGCTCCCACCAGGCTTCCGCTCGAATTGCTCGATCCGCCGGAGGAATTCACCGATCATCCCGGCAGCGCCGCCCTGCAACTGGGCGCCGCCCTGGCCGAAGTCGCGGCCGGAGCAGGACTGCCGGTCGCGCCGCCGCCACGCCTGGCACTGGCCGCCGAGGGAAGGATCGCACTCGCGCCGTTCATCGCCGCCGCCGAGCAGCGCTATGGCCGGGTGATCCGCGACGATCGGGTGCTCACGGTATGACGCGACCGACGGTGCTCGTCCGGATGGCGGACGCGGGAGACATCTACGTGTCGTGGCGGTGGGTCGACGACAGCGCACCCCGCGGCGCGGCGGTGCTTCCGGAGGACGCGGCGATGCGGGCGGTCGGACTGCTGGCCGACGCGCTCCCCCGGCCCGCCGAACCCGGCGGTCTCGAGCAGGCCCTCACCACCGGCGCGTTCGCCGACTACGACCGGGAATACGCGGTGGCACAGGCGCTCTCGCGAGCACTGCTGCCCTACGGCCTGGCCGCGCAGCTCTACGAGCTGTGGCAGCGCGGCGTGCGCCCGCATATCCGGCTGCAACCCGCACCGCGGGTCGCCCAGGTGCCGTGGGAGCTCATCGCGCCGGACCGCGACGTCCGGCTGATCGATATCGCCGACGTCAGCCTGCTCGCCCCGGCGAGCGTCGTGCAGGCGCCAGGGCGGATCGCACGCGCCTGGACCGAGACCGCCGCGCATCCGATCGTCGCGGTGCTGGACCCGCGCATCCCCGGTTTCCGCGCCGATTCGACGCTCGGTTCGGTGCTGGGCCGGATGACCCCCGAAGCTCCGCTCGCGCGGCGGATGGCGCGTTACCTCACGGAGGACCGATTGCGGCCCGAGGTCGCAGGCCCGCTGGACGCTTTCCGGCGCACCGATGTCGATCGCGACTGGCTCGGCGCCGCCCTGCGCACCGGCGCGAGCCGCTTGATCTACGTCGGGCATGTCACCGCCGCCGCGCCCGAATCCGGCCGCAGCGAGGACGCCGAATTGCACCTGGCCTGCACCGCCGACGCCGTCGGCTTCGCCGAACCATCGCGCACGCACCGGCCGCTCTCGGCCAAGGACCTGCTGCTCGGCACGCACACCATCCATCCGGATCCCGTTGCCGGACCGCAGCTGTGGCCGATGCCGAGCCGGGTCGCGCTGATCGCCTGTGAGAGCGGCGGCGACCTGCGGTTCAGCGAGGCGCTCGGCTTGACCGCCGCGATGATCACCGGCGGCGCGGAACTGGTCACCGCGAGCCGGTGGCCGCTGCCCACCGATTTCGCCTTCCAACGCGTCGCGGGTGCACCAGCGCAAGCCCTGCCGCTCCAGGAGGCCATCTGCGCCATCGACGAGGCGCACGAGCAACCCGACCCGGTGACCGCCCTCGCCGCATGGCAGCGCGACCGCTCGACCGCTTGGCGCGACACCGGCCGGATCGAGCATTCCCCGGTGCTCTGGGCGGCCTTCGCTACCGTCTGCGCCTGATTCGGGCAAACCATGCCCACCGGTCTCCATATACCGGTCTACGTGCGGCGATGCCGTGAGATTCGAACGAAAACGGGTAACGCTACTCCTGCGCAAACCGACACTCAGCATCGAACGTGTGGATAAGCTTCAACGCCGTCAGCCATCACGATTCCTGATCAGGAGAAGTCGCAACACCAGTCGGATGACCGCCTCGACCGGCCTCTGAGGAGCCCATCAATGCGCTACTACGCCGTCTACGACAACGACGGGAACATCGCCACCATCCTCGGACAACCCGACGACGCACCGCCGCTGCGCCCCGCCGCCTTCCATCGGGGACAACGGCTCACCGAACTGGCCCTACCGGAGGGCGTCGTCGATCCCGCCGACCCGGACAACCTGACCGCTCTGCTCGACCTGGTCGCCGCCCATCGAGCCGATGCGACGTCTTCCCACGCCGACGCGCCTGCCCATCGCTGAGCAGCACAGTCCGCCGCGTCGTCACATCCGCGTGAGTGCGACCACGGGGATGACCCGTGACGTGCCCATTTCGTGTTCGGCGAAGAACGGATAGGTGTTCTTCAGCATCGCCCAGGTGCGCGCGCGGTCGTCACCGGTCAGCGGGGTGGCCAGCGCAGGATAGCTCTCCTGGCCCACCTCGACGGTGACGTGCGGGTCCTTCCGCAGATTGGAATACCAGTCGGGGTGCTTCGGCGCACCGACATTGGACGCGACGATCAGCAGGCGGTCACCGTCGCGGTGGTACATCAACGGGGTGGTGTACGGGGCGCCGGTCTTGCGGCCGGTGGTGGTCAGCAAGATCAGACGGTCGCGCTGCATGCCGTCGATCTCGCCGCCCGCTCGGAACGCGGCGATGGTTCGCCGATTGATTTCCTTGACGTCCACGGTTCACCTCCCTTGATTGTGGTCGACGAGCTCAGCCTTCCGTCCGGTCGCATGCCCTGTCCGGGAAACGCCGGGATCGGCCGCGTCCCCAACGCATTCAGGCGCGATGGGCGAGCAGGTGCTGGATCAGCAGCCGGGTCAGCGCCTCGGGCGCCTCCTCCGGAATCCAGTGCGAGACATCCTCGAGCATCTCGAATCGGTACGGGCCGGAAACGTATTTCCGGGTGGCCAGCGCCGCCGTGGACCCGATGGTGGCATCCTCGGTGCCCCACACGTACAGGGTGGGCACGCTCGCCGGGCCGATCGGACCCGCCGAATCCATGGCGCGATACCAATTCAGCGCCGCGGTGAGCGCGCCGGGTTGCGCCAGCCTGCGCACGTACTCCTCGACACGTTCCTCCGGGATCTTCCACTCGAAGATCCGGCGCAGTGCGGCGCAGTCGTCGGCGAGCAAGGTCCGCTCCGCGGTGCGCGGCTGTCGCAGCGTGATCAGGTGGTGGGATCGCTGCGCTTGGTCCTCGTCCTCGGCCATCGCCTGCTGGAGCGCGGCGGGATGCGGCTGCGATACCGCGCCGAACGTGCGAACCCGCTGCGGCAGCTCCGCCGCCACCGCCCACCCGACCAGCGCGCCGCAGTCGTGCCCGATCAGGTCGAAACGCTCCCAGCCCAGCGCGTCGGCGATGGCCACCACGTCGCCGACCAACTCCTCGAGCCGGTATTCGGCGGCTCGCTCCGGCCGCACACCCGGCGAATATCCGCGCTGGTCGGGTGCCACGGCGTGGCACCCGCCTCCGCCCAGCACCCCGAGCTGGAACTCCCACTCGCGCGCGCCCTGCGGAAATCCGTGCAGCAGCAGCACCTCCCGGTCGCCGGGAGAGCCGGCGGCCAGTACGTCGAAGGTTCCCGCTCCGGTGCGAATCTCGAGTTCTTCGATCACCTGCCCGACTCTAGAACCGGGTACCGACGCGGTCAGTGCTCGTCGAAGTGACCGTCGTGGACGGCGTGGCGGTGGCCGTCGTGCACGTAGTCGACGTGATCCCCGTGCTGGACGGCCTCGTGGCCGCAGTTGGGACCGTGCTGATGCGGATGATCGCCACACTCGGTGTGCCCCGACCGCTCGCATTCGTCGTAGTGCCCCTGGTGTTCGCGATGCAGATGACCATCGTGGGCGTAGTCGATGTGATCGCCGTGCTGGAACGCGGTGTGCCCGCAGTCCGGGCCGTGCACATGGTCGTGGCCGGTGTGCTGCGCGTGTGCTGTGGTCATCGAATTTCCCTCTTTCCTGGCACGGATAGCTGGAATCGTGATGACAAATACATTAGCAGGTGCGCATCAATAGAGATTGCCTTGTGTGTGCTGGCACGGCGTGCCGACTCAGAGCACCTGCGCGAGGAATCGCTGCAATCGGGGCGTCTGCGCGTCGTCGAACAAGGCGTCGGGCGTGCCGGTCTCCACGACCTGCCCCTGGTCCATGAACACCACGGTGTCGGACACGCTGCGGGCGAAGCCCATCTCGTGGGTCACCACGACCATCGACATGCCGCCGGAAGCGAGGTCGGCCATCAGGGCGAGCACGCCCTTCACCAGTTCCGGGTCCAGCGCCGAGGTGGCCTCGTCGAAGAACATGAGTTCCGGTCGCATCGCCAGCGCCCGCGCGATGGCGACGCGCTGCTGTTGCCCGCCGGACAGGTTGGCGGGGCGGGTATCGGCCTTGTCGGCGAGGCCGACGATCTCCAACTGTTCGATGGCCAGCGCCCGCGCCTGGTCCTTGGACAAGCCGCGCAGCTTGCGTGGCCCGAGCGCGACGTTCTCCGCGACGGTCTTGTGCGGGAAGAGGTTGAACTGCTGGAACACCATGCCGATGCGCTGGCGCAAGCGATCGGGGTTCTCCGTGAGCACGGACTTGCCGTCCAGCAGCACGTCGCCCTGATCCGGCTCGTAGAGCCGGTTCAGCACCCGCAGCAGGGTCGACTTGCCCGACCCGGACGGCCCGATGACGGTGGCGGTCTTACCCGCGTCCACGTGGATGTCGATCCCGCGCAGCACATGGTTGTGCCCGAGCGTCAGGTGCAGTCCGGTACCGGTGAGGGAGGCACTCATCTATCCGCGCCCTTCCGTGATCGTGGCCGCCTCGACTTGGTCGATCGGCCGGTCGGGCCTGCCGGTCCGCATCCGGCGGTCGATGTAGTTGACCAGGTGGGTGAGCGGGATGGTGAGGATCAGATAGACCAGGCCCGCGGCCACCAGCGGCGAGAGGTTCCCGGTCTGCGCGTTGAGGTCGCGACCGACGGCGAACAACTCGCGCTGAGTGGCGAGCAGGCCGAGGAAGTAGATCAGCGACGAGTCCTTGATCAGGGCGATGAACTGGTTCATCAGCGCGGGCAGCACCCGGCGCACGCCTTGCGGGATCACCACCAGCGTCATCGCTTGGCGGTAGCCGAACCCGATCGCGCGGGCCGCCTCCAGCTGCCCGGCCTCGACCGATTGGATACCGGAGCGGAAGATCTCGCCGATGTAGGCCGAGGCGAGCAACGCCAGCGCGACGGCGCCGAGCCAGTACGGGTTGTTGCCGGTGAGGTTGCGCACCACCGGGCCGACGCCGAGACCGATCAGCAGGATGATCACCACGGCGGGCAGACCACGGAAGATGTCGGTGTACACCCGGGCGGGCCAGCGCAGCCAGCGGGTCCGCGAGATCCCGGCGACCGCGAGCAGCATGCCGAGGACGGTGCCGAGCGCACCCGAGACCACCGCGAGGATCAGGGTATTGGGCAGACCCGTCTTGAACAGGTCGGGGAAGGCCTTGCGGTACAGCGACCAGTCGAAGAATGTGTCCTTCAACTGCTGCACGGTGGATTTCGGCGCGTTCTGCTGCGTCTCATTCGTTTGCTTGCCCGCGGCCAACGCGGCGAAGTCCGGCAGCTGCGGCGCGGGCGCGGCTTTGGAGCCGGGCTTCCAACCGGGGGGCAGCTGCCTGGGCACCCAGTCGGTGTAGAGCTCGGCGTAGGTGCCGTCCGCGATCACGGCGTCCAAGCCGCTGTTGAGCGCGTCGATCAGCGGCTGGTTGTTCTTGGCGACCGCGTACCCGACGAAGTTGTCCAAGCTGAAAGTGTTCTGCGAGACCGATATTCCGTCACCCGGCGCGATCGCGCCCTCCGCTTGCGCGGACGGAGCGACCCACGCGTCCACCTGGCCGGATTTCAGGTTGGCGTAGGCGGTGTTGTAGTCGGGGAACTTCACCGGGTCCAGATGCAGCTGGTTCACCACGAACTCGTCCTGCACGGTGCCCTGCACCACGGCGATCCGGGTGCTCCGGTTCAGGTCGGAAAACCCTTTGATGGCGCTGCCGTTCGGCGCCACCAGGGAGAAGTAGCCGAAGTCGTAGCCGTTGGTGAAGCCGACCAGCTGGCGGCGCGCGTCGGTGGTGGTGATGTTGGACGAGCCCACGTCGAAACGGCCGCCGGACACCTGGGCGAGCAACCCGGCGAACTCGGTGCCGGAGAACTCCACCTGGAGGCCGAGCTTGGCGCCGATCGCCTTCAGCAGTTCGTTGTCGAAGCCGGTGAACGTGCCCTGCCGGTCGACGCAGATGCTCGGCGGCGCGTCCGAGAGCGTGCCGACGCTGAGCTTGCCGGGCGTGATCAAACCGAGCTTCGAGACGTCGATGGAGTTCAGCGGCACGGTGGTCGCGGTGGTGTAGCGGTCGCTGCCCGCGGCGGCCGCCGAGGCCAGGTTGGTCGGCGCGGCGGAGGCCGCGGCCACGCCGGGCGGCGCGCAGAGATTGCGCTCCGTGGCCGCGTCGTCGGAGCCGGAACCGCACGCCGTCGCGCTGAGACCGACGGCAAGCAATAACACGGCGATCAACGCACGAGACCGCACAGCGGGCACAACAGCCATGACGGACAACCCTAGCCGCGAAAATCTGCTATTCCACAGCTACCCCAGGGTCGCAGGCATGGGAAACCGATGCCGGGGTAGCCGCCGAGATTTCGATCACGCTGATCCGAACGCCACGCGGCGACACGACAGCCGGCAGGCAATCCGTCCTCAGGCCAGGCCGCTGACCGGTTCCGGATTGACCTCGTCACGCCATCGGACGGCGGCGGCGACCGCGCCCAGATCGTAGTCCGGGCCGCTGACCCCGATGGTGAAGGTCGTCACGCCCGCGTCGACGAAGGCGGCCGCCTTCTCCAGCCCCGGCCACTGCACCGAGCGTTCGATGCGCGCCTGGTCGGTGCCGGCGGCGGCGCAATGCTCGGCGAGCACCTTGTTCTTGTGCGCGAGCACGTCCAGGTCGGCGAAGGTGTGCCACATGTCGGCGTACTGCGCGACCAGCCGCAACGTCTTCTTCTCGCCACCGCCGCCGATCAGGATCGGCAGGTCGCGGGTCGGGCGCGGATTCAGTTTCGGCAGCCGGGCGCTGATCCGGGCCAGGGTCTCCTTCAGCAGCTCCAGCCTGCTGCCCGGGGTGCCGAACTCGTAGCCGTACTCGTCGTAGTCCTTCTGGAACCAGCCCGCGCCGAGGCCGAGGATGAGCCTGCCACCGCTGATGTGATCGACGGTGCGCGCCATATCGGCCAGCAGGTCCGGATTGCGGTAGCCGCCGCCGGTGACCAGCGCGCCGATCTCCACCCGTTCGGTCTGCTCGGCGAACGCGCCCAGCATCGTCCAGCACTCGAAGTGCGCGCCGTCGGGATCGCCGGTGAGGGGATAGAAGTGGTCCCAGTTGAACACGATGTCGACACCCGCGTCCTCGCAGCGCAGCACGGCGTCGCGGATGAGACGGTACTCCGGCGCGTGCTGCGGCTGTAGCTGCACTCCGATACGAACTGGACGACTCATGGCACTCTCCTCGTCGCTCGGCCCGCCCCCGCCCGAGGCTACCGGCGCGGTCGCCGTCCCGCAGGCAGCCCACCGGTCCACGGCGCGCGCCGACACGCCCGGCGCGAGCTAGGTTGGGGACGCGATGCCGAGCGGGCGGAGGGAGGTGCCGGGTGTGACCGACGGCGACGACGATGTGGTCCGCTCGGTCGTCTCGACGATCCTGCGTGATCGTGACCGGCTGCTCGCCGAGCTGTCGGCGTCCATGCGCGCGCAGGTCGCGGCGCTCGACTCGGACACCAGGCTGCGCGGCCTGTTCGAAGCGGGCACCACCGACAACCTGATGTCGGTGCTGGACTTCGTGCAGAACGACGCCGCCGAGCACGAGGTGCACGCCCCGGCGCGGGCGCTGGTGTACGCGCGCACGCTCGCCCAGCGCGACGTCCCGCTGTCCGCCCTGATCCGCGCCTACCGGGTGGGACATGCCGGGTTTCTCGATGTCGCGATGCGCTACGCCGTGGAACTGGGCGGTCCGGACAGCGCGGCGGCCATCATCCGGATCGTCAATCGCACCGCCGTGTACATCGACCGGGTGTGCGAGCACGTCGGCGTCGCCTACGAACAGGAACGCGACCGGTGGGTGGGCAGCCGCGGCGGCCTGCGCCAGGAGTGGGTGGCCCGGGTACTGGACGGCTCGGCGGACGACATCGGCCGAGCCGAGCAAGTGCTGCGCTATCCCCTGACCGGCCACCACGTCGCGGTGAACGCCTGGACCGAGCCGCAGCTCTCGGCGCGGGCCGCGATGGACGTCCTCGATGCCGTTCGCGCGGCGCTGGTGCCGCTGTTGGGCAACCCGCGCCGGGCCTTGCTGGTGCCGACCGACGAACGCGAGATCCGGATGTGGTTCTCCGTCTCCCGCGACCTGACGATCGATGTCGACGCCATCCAGCGCGCGCTGTCGGCCTTGTCGTTGCCGGTGCGGGTGGCGATCGGGGGGTGCGGCGGCGGTGTCGAGGGATTCCGTCGCAGCCTGCGCCGAGCCGACCGGGTACGCGAACTCGTGCTGCTCGCCGGAGACGGCGCGCCCCGGGCGGTGTCGCACGAGCAGGTGGCGGCCATCGCCCTACTGAGTGGTGACATCGAGGAACTACGCCGATACGTGGCCGACTGCCTCGGTGAACTCGCCACCGACAGCCAGCGCAATCTCTGGCTGCGCGAAACGCTGCGTGTCTTCCTCGCCAATAACCGCAGTTACGCCGCGGCCGCGCAGGAGTTGGCGGTCCATCGCAACACCGTCCAGTACCGGGTGGGGCAGGCCGTCGAGCTGATCGGCCACGTCTTCGACGATCGCGACGGCACGCTGCACCTGCACCTGGCGTTGCAGGCCGCGCGCTGGCTCGGACCGGCGGTACTGCGACCGAACCCGGCGCTCTGAGCCGACCGCTCTGTGCGCAACGCACGAAAGTTGTACGAAGTTTCGGTGTCGGCGAATATGGTCCACCTCACATCCCGGTTCGTAGCATTCCCCCGAATGTGCAGCTGAGCTGAGGAGAAACCGCCATGTCAACGCTGGAAACGGTGCGCGGGACGATCGATACCGCCGATATCGGAGTGACATTGATGCACGAGCACGTCTTCGTGCTCACCGGGGACATGCAGCAGAACTATCCGGCCGAATGGGGCTCCGAGGACGAACGCATCGCCGACGCGGTGCGCAGGCTGCGAGTCGCCTACGACGCCGGTGTGCGCACGATCGTCGATCCCACGGTGGTCGGACTGGGTCGCTACATCCCGCGCATCCAGCGGATCGCCGAGCAAGTGCCGCTGAACCTGGTGGTCGCCACCGGTATCTACACCTACGGCGATCTCCCGTTCTTCTTCCACTACCGCGGGCCCGCGTTGAACGACATCGTCGGCGCGCAGGTCCCCGACCCGATGGTCGACATGTTCATCGGCGACATCCGCGACGGCATCGCGGGCACCGGCGTGAAGGCGGGCATGCTCAAGTGCGCGATCGACCGGCAAGGTCTCACCCCGGGCGTGGAGCGGGTGATGCGCGCGGTCGCCCGGGCCCATCTCGCGACCGGCGTCCCGATCACGGTGCACACCCATCCCGAGTCACGCAGCGGGCTGGACGTGAAGCGCGTGATGTGCGACGAAGAAGGCGTCGACCCCCGCCGCATCGTGCTCGGCCACAGCGGCGACACCACCGACTGCGATCACCTCGCCTACCTGGCCGACTCCGGTTTCGTCCTCGGCATGGACCGCTTCGGCATCAATCTCGACACCACCTTCGAAGCCCGCGCGGACACGCTGATCGAAATGGTGCGCCGCGGCTACACCGACCAAATGGTGCTGTCCCAGGACGCCAACTGTTATATCGACTGGATCGAGCCGGCCGCCATGGCCGCCCTGCCGCAGTGGCACTACACCCACCTGTTCGAAGACGTCTTCCCCTACGTGCTCGATCGCGGCGTCACCAAGGAGCAGATCGGCGCGATGCTGGTGGACGTTCCGCGCGCGTTCTTCGAGGCTCGCACACGCTGACATAGCTCATCGCCGACCGGCCCGATAGGATCGCCGCACCCTTACTCGGATCGTCCGGCACGTTCCTGCCGGGATGGGATGTGAATTCGTCATGGCCACGGTAACCTTCGACAACGCGACGCGGCTCTACCCCGGGTCCACCACACCAGCGGTGGATCGGCTGAATCTGGAGATCGAGGACGGTGAGTTCTTGGTCCTGGTGGGCCCCTCCGGCTGCGGTAAGTCGACCTCGCTGCGCATGCTCGCCGGGCTGGAGGACGTCGACGGCGGCCGCATCCTGATCGGCGACAACGACGTGACGCACGCCGAGCCGAAGGAACGCGATATCGCCATGGTGTTCCAGAACTACGCGCTCTACCCGCACATGACCGTTGCCGAGAACATGGGCTTCGCGCTGAAACTGGCCAAGGTCGCCAAGGCGGAGAAGCAGAAGCGGGTGCTGGAGGCGGCCAAGCTGCTGGACCTGGAGCCCTTCCTGGATCGCAAGCCGAAAGCGCTGTCCGGCGGCCAGCGCCAGCGGGTCGCGATGGGCCGCGCGATCGTGCGCCAGCCGCAGGTTTTCCTGATGGACGAGCCGCTGTCCAACCTGGACGCGAAGCTGCGGGTGCAGACCCGCACCCAGATCGCGCAGTTGCAGCGCAGGCTCGCCACCACCACGGTGTACGTCACGCACGACCAGGTCGAGGCGATGACCATGGGCGACCGGGTCGCCGTGCTGAAGGACGGCCTGCTGCAACAGTGCGCCACGCCGCGCGACCTCTACCGCGATCCGGCCAACGTGTTCGTCGCGGGATTCATGGGCTCACCGGCCATGAACCTGTTCACGCTTCCGGTCGCCGACGGCCGGGTCCAATTGGGCGGGCACACGCTCGCGTTGCCGCGCTCGGTGGCGGACCCCGCCGGGGCCACCGTGACCGTCGGCATCCGGCCGGAGCACTTCGAGCTGGGCGACGGCTCCGGCATCGAGATGGAAGTGGACGTGGTGGAGGAGCTCGGCTCCGACGCCTACATCTACGGCCGCACCAGCGCCGAGGGCGCGACCGACGGCGCCGGGGAAACCATTGTGGCGCGCGCGGATTGGCGCAACCCGCCCGCGAAGGGCACCCGCCTGCGGCTGGCCACCGATGCCGAGCACATCTACTTCTTCGACATCGACGGGCGCAGGCTCAACTGAGCACTGCGTCCAGGGGGTCCGACTGAGCACTGCGTCCAGGGGTCCGACTGAGCACTGCGTCCAGGGGTCCGACTGAGCACTGCGCCCGGGGGTCCGACTGAGCACTGCGCCCGGGGGTCCGACTGAGCGCTGCGTCCAGGGGTCCGACTGAGCGCTGCGTCCAGGGGTCCGACTGAGCGCTGCGTCCAGGGGGTCCGCTCGCCCAGCCGGACGAGCGGACCGGCAGCAGCCCCGCGTCAGCTGGGCAGCGATCCAGGCCAGCCCCGGAACACGGTCGCCCGGAGCGAGCCCGGCGCGGTCAGTCCGCCGCGTCCGATCGACGGCGTTCGCGCCGCCGCCGTGCGTATTCGTCGTTGAGCCGCACGCCCAGTTCCTCGAGTTCGATCTCGCGGCCGGATTCGCTGCGCACCTGCACCCGCACCGGGTCGCCGGTGGCCTCCTCGACCAACAGCAGCGGGGCCGGTCCCGGTTGTAAGTAGGCGTCCCCCCACTGCATGAGCGCCAGCACGGCGGGCAGCAGATCCCGGCCCATCCGGGTGAGCACGTATTCGTGCCGGGTGCGCTTGCCTTCCTCTCGATACGGCCGTTTCGCCAGCAAGCCCGCCTCGGTGAGTTTGCGCAACTGGGCGGCGGCCGCCGCGTCGGTGATGCCGACCCGGCTGGCGAACCCGTCGAACCGCCGCGTCCCGTAGTACGCCTCGCGCAGGATGAGCACCGCCGAGCGGGTGCCGATGAGGTCCATCGCCTTCGCGATCGAGCATTCGTCGGCCTTCCACGCGCTGAGATCGGCCAACGGTCCTTCCATCACTGCTGCCATGACGAACATCATACCGAAGCTGACTTGCTTCAACTATTGCCAGAGGTACTCTGACTATGTGTTAATAGAGCCAGGCATGGCGGCCCGGCTCTCGGTCCGGAAGGAAGCACCATGAGAGACGCGGTGATTGTCGAAGCGGTACGCACCCCGATCGGCAAAGGCAAGCCGAACGGCGCACTGCACAATGTCAACGCGGTGGACCTGCTGGCCCACAGCCTGCGCGAGGTGGTGGACCGCAGCGGCATCGATCCCGCACTCGTCGACGACGTGATCGGCGGCGTCGTCACCCAGTTCGGCGAGCAGGGCGCGAACATGACCAGGCGCGCCGCGCTGGCCGCCGGATATCCCGAATCCGTCCCCGCGACCACTGTCGACCGGCAGTGCGGCAGCAGCCAGCAGGCGATCCACTTCGCCGCGCAAGGCGTGATCGCGGGTGCCTACGACATCGTGGTCGCCGCGGGCGTGGAGTCGATGGGACGAATCCCCATGGGCGCCAATCTGGTCGGTTCGGACGATATCTCCGGCGCCGGCTTCGCCGAGCGCTACCCCGACGGCCTGGTGTCGCAGGGCATCAGCGCCGAGCTGATCGCGGCGAAGTGGGGACTCACCCGCACGCAGCTGGACGAGTTCGCGCTCGCCAGTCACGACAAGGCCGCGCTCGCCACGAAGAACGGCCTGTTCGCCCGGGAACTGGCGCCGATCAACGGGCTCACCACCGACGAGGGCATCCGGGTCGGCAGCACGTTGGAGACGCTGGGCGCACTCCGGCCCGCCTACTACGACCCGGCCATGGCCGCCCGCTTCCCGCAGATCGGCTGGGCAATCACGGCGGCGTCCGCGAGCCAGGTCAGCGACGGCAGCGCGGCGGTGCTCATCATGACCAGCGAGCGCGCGAAAGAACTCGGGTTGAAACCGCTCGCCCGGCTGCACAGCTTCGCGGTGGCCGGTGACGACCCGCTGCTGATGCTCACCGCGGTGATCCCGGCGACCCGGAAAGTGTTGCAGCGCGCCGGTTTGCGGCTGTCGGACATCGATCTGGTCGAGATCAACGAGGCGTTCTCGCCGGTGGTGCTGGCCTGGGCGCACGACACCGGCGCGGACCTGGCGAAGGTCAACGTCAACGGCGGCGCGATCGCCATCGGCCACCCGCTCGGCGCGTCCGGCGCGCGCCTGATGACCACGCTGGTGCACGCCATGCAGGACCGCGGCGCCCGCTTCGGCCTGCAAACCATGTGTGAGGCGGGCGGTTTGGCCAACGCCACCATCGTCGAAAGGTTGTGATCAGCCGCGCCCCCGGCGGTGCGTGTTCGTCGCGCGAACACGCACCCCGGTGGCGGGCGTTCGGCCGCGGCCGATCAGTACGAAACGAGTACTGCCGCGATCAGGAAACCGACCAACCAGGATTCGAGAATCAGCGGGATCGCGATGAGCGGGGTCCACGCGATCGGCCTGCCGTCGCGCACTCTCTCCAGCGCCGAGAACACCGCCGCGAGCACCGATGCCACGATGCCGGTCCAGGCGATAACTTGCGCCCACGGGAGATACCCCGCTCCACTCCCGGCGTCGCCGTCGCGCGCGAGCACATCGTAGAGCGGGACGAAAGACGCCATCAGCCAGCCGAATCCGAGCACGATCACCGAACCCAGCGCCACGCGCAGCGCATCGGTCGTTCGCCGCCGGAAATGCCACGCCATGCCTTCAGCATGACCGGCGCACCGCCACCCGGCATCTCGGCGGTTCAGTTTCCCGGGTAGACCCGGGACGCCAGGGCGAGGCCGCCGCCGAACGAGGCGACGATCAGCACGATCGCAAGCACCGGCCAGTACCACATGTACCAGCGCTTCACCGCGGCCAGAATGAGCATCCCGGTCACGCCGACGATCGCGAACGCGGTGCCGCCCCAGGACACCACGAAGGCCCAGCCAGGACGTAGTTCAGCAGATCCAGACTCGATGTGAGAGATTGCAATTCGGATGGAACCGAACGACTACCCGGTACGTCCAACTATTCGAAACCATCCTGTGGGGGGATGAGAGGGCAGAGAAGTTGACGCACAATCCATCCGCCACAACCACCTTCACCGTGGTGCCTGAACACGTCTCCGATACCGGGCGCTATGTGCAGCAGACCGCACAAGCACTGATCAGCGGATTGCATTCGGCCGGCGCCGAAGTCGACGGACTCATGTCGAGCTGGCGCGGCGCGGCGGCTACCGCCTACGCGGTCGCCTGGGACGAGACACACACCGCCGCACTCGGTGTGTTCGAAGCACTGGCCGACATGGCCGACTTACTGGGCGTGGTGGTGGATCGCAGTGCGGCCGCCGACACCGCCGCCGCCGACCGATACAGCTCATTGAGCCTGCCGCCGATCTGACAACCGACCCAAATCCACTGAAGGCAAAGACTTTTGACCGATTACCGAGTAGACCTGGCCCACCTGGAAGCCGTGACCGCCCGCATGGAGGGGCTGAACGGGTTCGTCGAGGACTCGTTGCGCGAGATCGATGAGCGTGTAGCGGCCGTCCAGGGCAATTGGAGCGGCGAGGCGGCCGACGCACACGCGACGGCTCACGCAGAGTGGACCGCTGCCGCCGCGAAAATTCGTGACGGGCTGGCAAAGATGAAAGCCGCTGCCGCGTCCGCACGTAAGGAATACGAAGATGCCGTAGCGGCCAACCTCGCCATACTCGGCCGGGGTGGCAGCGGTGGCGTCGGGGCCGCGCAGTGACCGTGCTCGACGTGTCGGTGCCGGTCTACTACGACACCGCACAAATGCTCGCCGATGTCGCGTCGCGATTCTGGATGTCGATTGACGGCGAGTGGCCGAATAT